>CAZUZV010000001.1:0-131401 GCA_964624385.1 uncultured Eubacteriales bacterium
ATTCAGGAATAGTTGCGGCAAGGAATACTGTGATAATTCACAATTTCCTTGATTATTGAGGTTAAAGGTAAAAACAAGACACAGAGAATTATAATTCATTATCGCTTTATAGGGGTTATAGAAAATTCTGTTAAAGAGGAAAATATAGTCCTTGAAGCAAGACAAGGTGTTGCCGTTGAGTATTTAACGGCATAATAAAAAAGAGCAGGCTCAAAACCTGCTCGATACATAAACAAACTACATTAAATTAAACTGTGAGGAAATGTAAAAAAGAATAGTGAGTATTCACTTGTGTTATGAATACTCACTATGGTCGGAGTGTTCATAAGGGAATTTAATTTAATTCAAACATTATTTTGCAATTACATACTGTCTGTTTGAGTGAATTGTATAACCAGTGCTTCCTGATGTCATTGATGTAATACCACGATTAAAAGCAGTTTTTGATGCACTGTCAATGATAAGAAAATTCTTCTCACTCAAAGAGTCAACATCTGTAACATCTTTATAGCCTACAACAGCTACATAATGGCCAGTAGAACCATTGCCTTTTACTCTGACAACTGCTGGCTTTCCATTATTTATACTATTATACAATGCTTTAAGTACATCCAGGTTGGTTGCTCCAGTTTTTGATGTGAAGCTACCTTTTGACCAATTTACTGTGTATCCATATCTGCCCAAAGATTTTACATAACCTTCGTTACTATATTCAGTCCAACTATGATATTTACCGTCAATGATATCTCGACAATAGGCCAGTGCATAACATCCACAAGGGCCACTTTCTGGCTGATACCCTGTTTTTTTGATTATGTTCATATCAACACTTAATGTTTTTGATGAAGTAGAAGATGCTGTTGAATTATTTGACGATGCAGTGGTTGTTGTATTCTGCTTTGGCTTCAAAGAATTATCCTTGTTATCGTTTAAAATGCTTTTCATTTTCTTGATGGTTGCAGGGCCAAAACTTCCGTCTGCGGAAAGTCCAACAGCTTTCTGAAATGCTATAGTAGCATTTTTTGAAGCAGGTCCGAAACTTCCGTCGATTGTAAGTTTGGTTGCACTTAAACCTTCTTTTGAAATGCAACGATTAAGAGCTGCTTGCATCCATTTGATTTCATCTTTGGTTGTGCTACTTGATTTCACGACTTTTGAGCCGTTCCAATAAGCGTAGTCACCTGAATCTTCAGCTTCATTGTAACCTAAAGAAGCACTTACACTTGCAGCAGAAGCAGATATACTCATTACAGAAAATACCGTAATTAAGCAGAGTACTACTGCAATCACTTTTTTGAGATTTTTCACTAAAATCATCCTTTCGTTTTCATTTTGCGGATAGTTTATGAACACCGCACCGAGAAATGCTATGCACACTTTATTTATCTCCGCAAAATAAAAAAGTGCGCCTACCGAAGTAAACGCACAAAAAACGCAAACTCCGATAGTCGCCAAACTAACTTTATGTGAAATGGGTGTAACCACACTAACATAAAAGGAACTTGCGTTTTTAACAAATTCAATAATGATAGTGTGGCACAAAAGGATAAACTTATCCCGTAAAAAGATAAATTACACCCTTGTTTTCCACATATTCAGTTAGTTTGGCATAATCAGTATATCACAACAGTTTGCAATATTTCAATACTTTTATTAAAAAATCCCACTTGACATCTTTGCAGTTGCAAACTGAAAGTGTCATAGTGGGTTACATACTTTGATAAAAAGACATAAAAAAATTGAGTATTCACAGGTCAAATCCCTTATGAATACTCAATATGGTGCGAGAGACGGGACTTGAACCCGTACGGGATTACCACACGCCCCTCAAACGTGCGCGTCTGCCGATTCCGCCACTCTCGCGAGTGCTTAAATACTATATCACCAAAGAATTGTTTTGTCAACTGTTTTTTAAAATTTTTTTAAAAAATTGATGTAACTCATAAATTTTCAAAGAATTAAATGCATTTTGTATCATTTCTTCAAGTTTTCTCTGCAAATTTAAATATCTATTGACTTGATGTTATTATTTATGCTAAAATTGTTCTAATATGTAAAACATATTAACTGAAAATTCAGGAGGTATTTTTATGTTTTGTCCTAATTGCGGTAACAATATTGAAGATAATTTGGTTAATTGTCCTGTTTGCGGTAGTCCCACCGCTGTCCAGCCACAACAACCTATTCAGAATCAGCCCATAATCCAGCAGCCCTATCAGTATCAACAAAATCAATATGCAGGAATGCCCGGATTTTCCGCTAATTATCCTGTTGTTAAAGATTTTGCGGACCAGGCAAAATCTTTAAGAAATCTTGGTATTGCTGCTGCTATACTTATGTTTGGTATCGGTTTTATTTTTTCTATTATAATTTTTGTAAAGAGCAGAAAATTAAAGGTACCTGAACTTTTCAATCCCACTCCTGACGATATTGCTCAGCTTGAAAACGGCAAGAAAAAACTGAAAACTGCTAAAATTCTTGCAATACTTCCTTTTGTTGCCTGTGCTCTCAGCTTTATATATGGTTTTATTGGCGGTTTAACCGGCGCAATGTAATTTCAAATTCCAACAGCTATGTTCAATTATCAACTGAACATAGCTGTTTTTATTTTACTATTATAAATTTGTCGCTTTCTTTTAAATCCAAAAGAGTGATTATATTTTCAAAATTCTCTTTTGCGTTTTTTAGAGCTTCTGTTTTGTGAGCGTCGCTGCCCAGATAGAATTTGCAACCGCAGTCTTTCGCTACGTAATAGGGTCGAAGAAGTATATCTTTTTCCTCTTGAGAAAGGTTAAGAGTTTTCATATTCAGTTCAATTCCCAAGCCTTTTTCAGAACATTTTTGAAATAATTCATATAGCTTTTTATCTTCAAGCAGTTTTATAACCTGGGGTGTTCTTCCTTTGAAAATATGTCCGCAGGTAAGATGTGCGATGCCTGTTTTTTCCCAAGGAAGAGATTTTTTTAGTAGCTCTTCAAATCTTTTAACCCATATTTCTGCGGCTTCTTCAGGAGTTTTGATTTTTTCTTTAACTGTGTTTCCTGCTAAGTGTAAATGGGTAGTGGGAATTATTACAAAATCAAAATATTTATACCGCTCTTCGCTTACTCCAACATTAAATTCATAGTCCATATCTGCTTCTGCGCCAAAAAGGAAAGTTACATTTTCGTCTTGGGGTAATGGCAGAACAGAGGAAATATACTTAAACTGTTGTTTTTCGTGCCATTCTGCAGGACTTTTAACATTTTCATCCCACAAATGATTTGTAAGGCAGATTTTGGTTAAGCCGTTTTCTTTTGCATATTTTAAAATATTTTCGGGTGTCTGATTTTCATCGTGACAGCAGGGTGAAATTGTTGAATGAATATGAAAATCGTGGTCTGCAATATATCGCATAAAGCTCTCCTTATTTCAAACCGCAACCCTATACTTATAGGATTGCGGTTTGAATATTTTTTTATATAAATTACGCTGCTACTTCGTAGGGGAATTCTTCCTCTGTAAAGCCGAGAATATAAGCAATTCTTATGGGGATTTCGTAGTTGTTGAGAACTTCTCCATCATAAATAAGCTTATCCGAACCATAAACGAGCACGGGAACATTTGCTGCAGAGTGAGAACCCTGTGTGAAAGAATATGTTCCGTCGGCATTTGCAATAATCCCACCTGTTTCATGGTCAGCGGTAATAACAACAAGTGTTTCGCCGTCTGCTTTTGCATAATTGAGAACATATTCAATTGTTTCGTCGAACTCCTGAAGAGCCTCTGTCATATTTTCGTCAAGATTACTGTGGGAGTGCTTGTCAATATGAGCGCCCTCAATCATAAGGAAGAAGCCTTCGTCTGTATCGTCAAGAAGATCAATAGCTTTCATTGCCATCATTTCAAGGTTGGGTGTGTTAACATCGGAAGGAGTAAGCGTCCAAAGGTCGTTTGTAAACTGAGCAAAGCTACGGCCACCCTCTTCGAGAGCCAACATTTCAGCAGCTGTTGTAACATAAGTAAAGCCGTTTTTCTCTGCGTTATCTTTTGTTGCAACACCGTTAGCTCCGCCCCAAATTAAATCAATATCGGATGCCAACTGGTCTTTAGTAATATCTTCTGTATTATCTCTGCTTGAAGAATGAGCAGAGAAGGAAGCAGGAGTTGCACCGGAAGTTTTGTCCGTTGTAATAACACCTGTCATTTTGCCGCTTTCAAGACAAAGCTCGGTAAGGTTTTTCGGGTGAGAAAATGTGCCTGTGACATCCATAGGATAAACACCGATTGCGCCATTTAGGGTTCTCACACCTGTTGCAAGAGCAGTACCGCCTGCAGCACTGTCAGTAATAGCATTTGAAAAAGAACGGGTCATGGATTCGCCCTGATAATCAAAGGTTTCCATTGTAAGCTCAATATTTCTTTCATTTTTTGCTTTCTCCCAATGATTGAAACCCATACCGTCGCCGATAAGATAAATAACATTTTTTATGTTACTGTCGAGATAATCCTCGGGAGCAGTAGTTGTTGCAGGAACAAAAAGACCGAATATTGAGCCGAACACCATCGCTAAGCTCATAATCAATGCGGCAAATTCACCCCAAAGAGAACTGAAAAAAGATAACATATAAACACCCCTATTAAATTTATTTGTACATTTATAATATATTAAGACATACAGAAAATCAAGGAAAATATTGTATAAAGGGAACTTGTTTTACAACGGATTATATGTTAAACTGTAGCCATACTATATTATATTAGGAGCGTTTATATGAAAAAACCTACTCTTCACTTCGGTGAATTTAAACAGTATGACAAAGTTTTCCTTACTGCTGATAAGGGCATTGATGTTGAAAATGTGTCTGACGTAGCTTTCGACGGAGAAACACTTTACATAGCACAGCCTGACGGACTTCTTGAATATGCAGATGGCAAAGTTAAGAAAACATCTGCAAAGGTTTCAAAGCTTTTTGCAAGAAACGGTAAGCTTTATGCCGGGGTTAACAATTCTCTTGCAGAGGTGAAAAAAGGCAAACTTAAAAAGATTGCTGATTTTGATGCTCCCGTTGTTGATATCTCCGTTGCTCTTGACGGTTCTTTCTGGCTCATAACTGAAAAAGAGCTTTTCCTTATGGAAAACGGAGAATTCACAGAAATTGTTGATTTGCCCGAAGAAACAGTTTGCCTTGCGGCACTTGACAATAAATTCAAATATGGCGAAACAGTTTATGTAGGTTCTCTTGTTGAGGGTCTCATGTCAATGAAAGGCAAACGTCGCCATTGGGCAGAGCTTCTTCCTGCTACCACGGGCGTTTCAAGCCAGAAAATCAACTGCATTCAGATTGATGGTCTTGGTCATTTATGGGTAGGTTCTGATGAAGGTCTTAACATTTATGACGGCAAGAATTATTGGTTCAATGGCAATGATTTTTATTCCGTTCCCGATGGCTCTTTCAATGATATGTTCTTTGCCAAAGACGGCAAAAAATATTTTGCAACAAACACAGGCGTTATTACTCTCATTGAGGGCAAAATTTCATATTTCTCTTATGGTGCTTGGCTTATGCACCCAACAGTAACAAAAATTACTGCTTCCGATAACGGCACAATTGCAGCAGTTACTCCCAGAGGTATCAGCCTTATTACCTCAAAATATATGACTCTCGAAGAAAAAGCAAACCATTACGATGAAATGGCAGTTAAATATTATATGCGTAACGAGGGTTATCAGGTTGCAAGAACGCTTCGTAAATACGGGGATATTGAATCAGGTTGGCTTCCCAATTCCGATAACGATGGTCTTTTCACAGGTCTTTATTGCGCAAGCCAGTGCTTCCGCTATAAAGTAACGGGTGACGAAAAAGCAAAAGAAAATGCAAAAAGAACAGTTGAAGCTATGATTAAGCTTACTGAAATTACAGGTAAACCCGGCTTCACCGCAAGAGCAACAAGATATTCTTATGAAGAGAATTTCGGTACAGGCAACAGAGAGGAATGGCACATCTGCGAGGACAATCCCGATTGCGAATGGCTCGGCGAAACTTCAAGCGATGAAATGACAGGTCACTATTTTGCATACGGAATTTACTATGATCTTGTTGCAGATAAGAAAGAAAAGAAGAAAATCGCACAGGTAGTAAAAACAATTACAGATCATATTCTTGAAAATAATTTTCACCTTTGCGATGTTGACGGAGTTCCTACAACCTGGGCAAACTGGGAACCCGACCTTCTTAACAACGATGACCGTTGGTTCTATGAAAGAGGAACAAACTCTCTTGAAATGCTCTCTTTCCTCAAAACTACATACCACGTAACAGGGGAAGAAAAGTACAACGATGTTTACAAGATGCTCATAAAGAAGCATCATTATGCAATGAACTGCATTCAGTACAAGGTTGAAGACAGTCACGTAGCACATATTGACGACCAGCTTGACTTTACAAATATTTACCCCCTTATTGTTTACACAGATAATGAGGCAGAAAAAGAAATTTTCAAAATGGGTCTTACTCACCATTTCGATTATGAAAAGATTGAACGCGCTCCCATGTTCAACATCATATACGGCGCATTAACAAATAATAACTGCGATGTTGAAAATGCGGCAAAATCCCTTTCAGAAATGAATCTTGACCTTGTAAGATGGCCCGTTTTCAATAGCTACAGAAAAGACATTGTTATGGACACTGAACAGGAAGAAATGGGAATTCCCGCTCAGCTTAAAGTTCCTGTTGAATATTCTTCAAGACTTCTTGTTCATTATGACGGAAACCAGTTTGTTTGCGACAGCGGTGCAGAGGAATTTGTTAATATCAACACAAAAACAGTTAACAGAACTGCGACTCTTCCCGGAACAAGCAAAGCAAGCGGAATGAGATCAATGATGCCTTATATCTACCTTCTTCCTTATTGGATGGGCAGATACTACGGACTTTTAGGTGACTGATATTTTAAACTAAAATGTCGGGGGTTTTTATATGGATGAAAAATCCAGTATTTTTACCGAAAATAAAAAAATAAAATATTTTCTCGGAATTGACGGTGGAGGAACAAAGACAGAATTTTTGTTGACAGATTTTAGTGGCAAAGAAATCAACAGAATTGTGTCAGGAGGTTCCAACCCCGTTAATTCGGGAATTGAAAAAACCAAGGATGTTCTCGTTCAGGGAATTAATCTGGTTTGTGAAAATATAAACCCACGGGAAATTTCTGCTTTTGCAGGAATTGCAGGGGGAATAAGCGGAAACAACCGATATTTGATAAATGAAATTTTATCAGGTATCGGTTTCGGTGCATATTCTAACGGTAGCGATACGGACAGTGCGTTGGAGCTTGCTCTTAAGGGTGAAAACGGAATTGTGGTTATTATGGGAACGGGTGTTGTTGCATTCAGTCAGAATAACCTGAAGCGTCGCCGTGTAGCCGGTTGGGGCTATCTGATAGATAAAGGCGGAAGCGGTTTTTCCTTTGGAGCAGATGCTCTGGACTGTGCCTTTAAAGCCTTTGACGGAAGAGGCGGAAGTCAGATTATTTTAAAGCTCATTGAAGAAAAGCTCCAAAAACCCATTAATGAGGCTATACCCGATATTTATCGGAATGGTACGGACTTTGTTGCTTCATTTACACCAATAGTTTTTGAAGCTTTTAAAAAAGGCGACGAAAAAGCAGGAGAAATCATACTGAAAAATCTTGAAGAAATTGAAAAGATTATCTGTGCAGGGGATGTTTTCTCGCCTGATGAAAAGGTGAAAACAGTATTTTGCGGTGGTATGGTTAAGCAAAAAGATGTATTACAACCGCTTTTAGAAAAGCATTTAGGCGAACGCTACGAATTAGTTTTTTCAGAAGAGCCGTTGGTAAACGGTGCAATTTCACTTGCGGAGGGAAATATATGTTAAAAACAGAAATGAGAAATCCTCGCACTATGGAAATTGACCAAATGCCCACATACGATATTGTAAAAATTATTAATGAAGAGAATAAAGCCGTAAATGATGCCATAGATGATGCTTTAGGTGATATAGAAAAGGCTAGCAATGCAACGGCACGGGCAATAAAAAACGGCGGAAGAGTTTTTTATATAGGAAGCGGAACCTCGGGCAGACTGGGTGTTTGCGATGCGGCGGAGTGCCCACCCACTTTTGGTGTTCCTTATGACCTGTTTAACGGAATTATTGCAGGCGGAGAGCAATGTATGTTTAAAGCTGCAGAGAATGCGGAGGATAACGGTTTGCTTTCTGTTGAGGATTTAAAAAACCGACAATTTTCAAATAAAGATATTATAATCGGAATTTCTGCTTCGGGCTCTGCAGAATATGTGATTTCAGCTTTAAAATATGCAAAAAATCTGGGGGCAGTTACGGTTTCAATAACAAACAATCCCGATACATATATGGGTTCTTTGGCAGATATTAATATCTGCGCCGATACAGGACCCGAGGTGATCACAGGCTCTACCCGAATGAAAGCGGGAACGGCGCAAAAGATTATTTTAAATATGATATCTACTGCTTCAATGGTTAAATGCGGTTGTGTTTATGAAAATCTGATGATAAATCTTAAGCCTACTAATAAAAAATTGCGAAACAGAATGATTGGCATTGTAGTGGAAATCTTAAACTGTTCAAAGGAACAGGCGGAAAAACTGTTGGAAGAAAACCAATGGAATATTCGCTCTGTTGTTGATAAATAAAAATAAGGAGAGGATTTTTTATGGCAGTTATTATGAGATGGCTATCGGCAATCTTGTCGGTTTTGTTGGGCTTGCCTCTTTTGGGTTCTTCCGTTTTGCAAAGTGCTGTGAAAATCGGTTATAACCAAAGAGATATAGCGGCGATCAGTGCAAACTATCTTGAGGGTTCAGAAAGCTTTATTGATGAGGCACAGGCAGAAAAATGGTCCGTTGGTTATTCAAAAAGCAGTATCACTCCCGATGATATTGACAGTTACACTTATTTTATGGGAGGATTTTTAAAGTTCCCTGCTCAAGAGGTTACGGGTGTTATAGATGATTTATGCGTAAGGGCGGTTTGTCTTGACGATAATTCAGGCAGAGGAGCGGTAGCTTTCGCTTGGATTGACGGCATCGGTCTTATGAATTCCGATGTGAAGGCAATCAGGGAAAAGCTTTCCGATATAACAGGTGAGGGTGAACTCATAAGCATTGATATCGGAGCAACCCATACTCATAGCGGTATTGATACTCAAGGCCTTTGGGGCTATATTCCCAAAAGCGGACGGGACCAGAAATATATTGATGCAATTGTTGAAAAAACTGCAGAAGCAATCAGAACAGCTTACAATGAACGTACCGAGGGCGATTTATATTATTCCTCCGAAAACTGTGCCGAGTTGTTTTTGGATGCTCGCGACCCACAGGTTTTTGACGAAGAAATTCACCTCTTCCGTTTTGTTCCCGATGATGAAGCAAAAAGAGAAGTATATATCACCAATTTCGGCGCTCATCCCGTAAACATGGGTTCAACCAACACAGAGCTGTCCGGAGATTTCCCATATTATATTGAACAGGCTGTTAATGATAAAAACGAAGCCGATTTTATATTCATTCAGGGTGCAATCGGTGGCGGTATCGGTTGTAATATGAGTGAAGAAAATGGAATTTCACAGGATGTTTCACGAAGTGAGCAAATGAAAGAATACAGTGTTATTGTTGCAGATGTTCTTTCAGAATTGGCAAAGAGCGGTGAAATTGTTGAGCCCATTCTCAATGTTGCGCACAGTCAGGTTGATTTTGAGGTTGATAACTTTATTTTTAATCTTGCAGAGCGTGCGGGTCTTTGCAATGCTACTGCATTTATTGAAAACGGAAAGGTTTATCTGACAAGCGAAATTGGTTATGTGGAAATAGGAAAAAATATTAAAATTCTTCAGGTTCCCGGAGAAATTATTCCCGAAATTGTTTACGGCGGTTTCTATTCTTCCGAGGAAGCTTGTAACGGTACAGAATACCCGTATGATGCCCTGAATACATATTTTGAAGAAAGTGACGAGGTTCTCGTTTTTGGTCTTTGCAATGATGCGGTAGGCTATATCGTTCCCGATAACGATTATGATTCTTCCGGTGGAGAGGGTCATTATGAGGAAACGGTTTCCACAGGTTCAACAAGTGCATCCGCTCTATCACAAGCTTTTGAAGAGCTTTTATCAAATTGGAGGTAATATAAAATGGAAGTTTTAAGATTTTTTGGTTTACCACAATTAGTCAGAAGTATTATAGCGGCTATTTTGTCCCTTGTTATTACAATTATGCCCGCTTCGATTTATACAACCGAGGCTGCATCATCCGAATATATGCTCAAAGGTGATGAGGTTTTCTCTTACGAAGCAGGGGAAAGCTGGACAGTTGGTTTTGCACAGGAAAGTCTTACTCCTGCGGATGTGACTGCAGATACTTATTATATTGCAGGCTATAACACAAACAATCCTGCTCAGAGTGTTCTTGATGATATGTATGCAAAAGCAGTATACATTGACGACAATACCGGCAGAGGCGGAGTTGTAATTTGTGCTATAGACTGTGTGGGTATCAGCCGTGCAGATATAAATGAAATCAGACAAAAGGTTATTGACAGCGGAAAAATCCCCGATGTTAAATCCATTAACATTTGCGCTACACATGCACATTCCGCAATTGATACTCAAGGTCTTTGGGGTTCCTCATTTTATTCCGACGGCAAAAACGAAGCATTTATGCAAAGCCTTAAAGAAAAAACCGCTCAGGCAATTATAGCCGCTTACAATGCAAGAGAAAACGGTGATCTTTATTTCGGTACTGTCGAGGCGGAAGGAATGCAGACGGACACAAGAACTCCCATAGATTATGATGAAACTGTTACAAGCATTCGTTTTTCTCCCGAAAATGGCGAAAAAGATACGTATATTGTAAATTTCGCTTGCCACGCGGAAATGCTTGGTAGCAAAACTACAGTTGTAAGCGCGGATTTCCCTGCATATATGGCAAAAGAAATTAACGATCAAACCGGCGGAGCAAACGTTGTTTTCATAAACGGTGCAATCGGAGGACTTATTTCAGGTGCAGAGCTTGACAAAGTGCTCAATGACGAAAGCTTTGATTGTCTTGCTTATACAAAGGAATACGGACAAGAAGTAGGAAAGCTTGTAATGAGCATTAATAATGAAAAGAAGCTTTCTCCGATTATTAATGTTAAATCACAGGCAGTAAGCGTTGTTTGTGATAATACCGCGCTTCTTCTTGCCCGATTTATCGGCGTTCTCAATAACGATATAAGAAAAACAGGCTCTTCCGAAATTTCGATTATAACGGAGGTTTCCTATATGGAGCTGGGTGACAAGAGTATTGGAATTTATATGATTCCCGGTGAAATTGCGCCTGAGCTTGAAAGCGGAAATTTCCTTTCTGCAGAGGAAGCCGCAAACGGAACAACGGCAGATTATAAGGTGCTTTCTCAAATGTCAGATTGCGAGCATACCTTTGTCCTCGGACTTTGCAACGATGAACTCGGTTATATAATTCCCGATAATGACTTCCTTCTTCACGAATGGTTCCCATACTTCAATAATTGCTACGATGAAAAGGGCAGAAGACATTACGAGGAAAGAAATTCCGTAGGTCCTGATACAGCAAGGACTCTCCTTGAAGCAATGGATGAGGTTATAGCTTCTGCTAAAAGACAATAACAAAATTTAAAAGGAGAAAAACAATGAGCTACGACGGTTATAAATGGTATGTGGGCGTTCCTCATTGCCATACGGTTGCTTCCGACGGTGGCTTAACCTTGGAACAGGTTATTGAAAAAGCTAAAAAGAGCAAGCTTGATTTTCTTATGCTCACTGACCACAATGTAAATTGCAAGGATTTCCCCGAGGTTGACGGTCTTACTCTCATTTACGGTGCAGAGCTTACAAAGCACGGCGGTCATTGTAATATGTGGGGAGTTAAGGATGTTATTGACCAAGAGGATTACGATACTTGCGAAACTTATGAGGATTTTTTGCGCATTAAGGACGAGGCAAAAAGGCGCGGCGCCGTAATTTGTATGAACCATCCCCATTGCAAACAATGTCCTTGGAGATGGGAAAAGAATGCAGCGGATGTTGATGTTCTTGAGGTCTGGAATGCGCCCACTCATTTTGATAATTTGGAATGTACTGAATGGTGGCATGAGCAGTTGAGAAATGGTCATAAGCTCCCTGTTGTCGGCGGAAGTGATTATCACAGGGATTATGTTGTAACAAATCTTTTAACCTGGCCCGTTACATATGTTTATGCAAAATCAGATTCACCTGAAGATATTCTCGACGCTATTGTTAAGGGGCACACAACAATTTGCTTTGATGTGGGAACAACATTTATTGATATAACCTGTGGTGATGCTGTTTTAGGCGATACAGTAAAACTTACTGAAAACACAGAGGTTACAATAAACGTTAAAAAGCTCAGAAAAAATCATAAGCTTATAGTTTTTAATAAGGACGGCGAATGTTTTAAATATACTGCGAAGAAAACAGAGGATTACTCTGTAAAGCTTCCTGTTGAAAAAGACGGTTTCTTGTGTGCTCACGTGGTTTTTGAACCGGGATTTTTATACAGCAAAATCCACGATATTGCAATTGCATCAAGAATTCCCGAGCAAAAGGGAATGGATTTACCACCGTTGATTTTTGCTCAAAGCGGTGCAATTTATTTTGAAAAATAATTTTTAGGAGATACATTATGGAAAACTTTTTTACAAATGCATTTAACAATATGGACGACGAGGCAAAGGAAAGCTTTTATAAAACGGTGTTTATGAATGACGATTCCGAATATGCCGCAAAGCTTCGTGCCCAGTATTACAGAACGAAGTTCAGATCAATGGGTGAAAATGTTACAATCGGAAAAGGTGTTAATATTATAAATCCCGAATATATTTCAGTAGGTAACAATGTTCAGATTTCCGACGGTTGCACCCTTGTTGCAAGAGGTGAAAAGGGTATCACTCTTGGTGATAATGTAAGACTTCAGCACAGAGTTTATCTTGATACCGAAAGAACAGAGGAAGGCTATATCAATGTGGGCAGAGGTACATATATCGGTACCGGTACAACTCTTTTCGGTCACAGAGGTCTTGAAATCGGCGAAGATTGTCTTCTCGCTCAGGGAATTAACCTTACTCCCTATTCACATATTTTTGATGACCCAAACGATATTATCTATCATCAGGGTGGTCATTGCGAAAAGGTTACAATCGGCAGAGATGTTTATATCGGTATGGGTTGCAAGGTTATGTATTCCGGAAATATCGGCGAAGGCTCCGTTATAGGTTGCGGTTCAACCGTTGTAAAACCCATTCCGCCCTATTCAGTTGCAGTAGGTACACCTGCAAAGGTTATTAAAGAGAGAAAATAAAAATTAAACACTTGACCCCTTTGATTCAATGAAAAATCAAAGGGGTCAAACTTTATTTATTATCAATTTTTTCAAAGGTGTTTCTTATTTCTGTTGTATCGCCTGTTGCAAGGTAATATTCATATTGGTAAGGGTCAAAGCTTTTAAAGGTTCTTGTTTTAACAATTGCTATATATGAAGTGGCGCTATCTCTTGAGGGATCTTCATTTGTAGTGGTTTCTCTGTTGAAAACACCTGCAAGGAAAGCTTCTTCGTTATCAACATAAACACCTATGCCGAAGCTGTCCTCGAATTCACCTGTAAATGCCGACCAATTTTCCTTTGAATAAAAATTGGGGTATCCGGCATCGGGCCAGAAAATGAGGTCTGGCTCGCTTGTGAGTTCGCCGTCCGTCCACGGCTTATCACCGCCATAGTAAACGAAATTGTTAAGGGGCTCGATACAGTAAAAAGCAGGAATTTCCTGAGTAGCTTCTGCTTCGGGGTAGCCGGAGAAATCAACGAATCTGCATTGCGCATGAACTGCTCCGTTTTCTAAAGAATATGTTGCTTCCATATATGAGGGAGTGATATATTCTTTTTCCTTTGCCCAGTCAAGAGGACGGCATTTTATGTAAATACTGTTTTCTGTAACCTTTAAATCAACAATTTTACTTGCATCATTAAACTGATTACCGCCCTGAACGGGGTTATACCGCCAATCGTTTTCCATATAAACTCCGTGGTCATATTCGAGAGTGCCGTAATATGACTGCTGAACAAGTCGTCCTGTGTCATTTCTGTTTATAAGGTTAACATTGTCGTTAACAGATTCTGAATTGTAGCGTTCACTTGCATTTGAGTCAACCTTTATTTTGCCGTCAACTGAAACTGCCTGAACATTGGAATCAAGGTCTTCAAGGTAGCTTAAAGCACCGCCCCAAAGTAAATCAATTCCTAATTTGTGGGTATCGTTCTGAATAAATATTTCTTGCTCGGGAATTTCACGGTTGAAGACGGAGAAGCCATATATCTGTATATTTTCGGTGCCTTCGGTTAATGTTTCAAAAGTTATTGAATTAACTTTGTTTCCTCTTTTCCCTTTTAAAGCATCATCAACAAAGGAATAAAAGGTTGTTTTTCCTTTTGATGGTTCTAAAAAGAATTCTTCACTTTTTTCTTTTGCCCCCGCGCAATAACTGATGGTTGCTTTTATGTAGCAATCAGAAGAGTATTCAATACCGTAGTAGTTAAACCAACCGCATTCATTTTTTGTAAGGTCTAAAACAGTATTTGTAAGAGAACCTTTGCTGATGGCTATTTCAGTTTTTTTGTTCAAAATTACATCACCATTTTCTAAATCAAAGCTTTCATCGGCTTTTACAAAACTGAAAAAATATGGCGAAAAAACGGCAGTTACCGCTACAATCAGAATTAACAACACAAGAAATATTCTTTTCAGTATTTTTTTCATAAGAAAAGCTCCTTTTTAAAACTAATATTAAGATACCATTTTGAATATTTTAAGTCAACATCTTGAACTTCATTTTTTATCTGTTAAAATAAAAGAGGAATTTACCGAGAGGTGAGAAAAATGAAAATTAAACCGAATTTTGAAAATATGGGTGAATGGGAATTCTATTGCAACGATATTGAACACGAATACAAGCAATGTGTTGACGAGGGTTTAGATATCGAAAAATATAAAGATGTTTTTTTAACGGTAAAAAATTTACCCAAAACCGAAATCAGAAAGAAATTTTCCGATGTGCTTTTTGAGGCAGTTTGCAATGCCACAATTCGCGAGGGTTATAAATATAATGAGCCCTCCGATTTGGAAGGAATAAAAGCTTTAAGAAAAGAGCATATTTTCGAAAGAAAAACTCTTGGTAATGAAGCGCTTAAAAGCAAAATTGCAGGTGCTTGGATGGGTAGAGTTTGCGGATGCCTTTTAGGTAAGCCTGTTGAGGGAATAAGAAGCGAGGAATTTATTCCGTTGCTTAAAAATTCTCAAAACTACCCAATGCACAGATATATTCTTTCTACAGATATAACCCAAGAAATGTGCGATACATATAAATTCGGGCTCAGAAATAAATGCTATGCAGACACAGTTCACGGTATGCCTGTTGATGACGATACAAACTATGTTGTTTTAGCTCAAAAGATTATTGAAAATTACGGCAGAGATTTTAAGCCCCACGATGTTCTGAAAGCATGGATTAAATACCAAAGCAGAGAAGAATATTTTACTGCAGAAAGGGTTGCCTTTGATAATTTTGTAAAAGGTTTTGAACCGCCATATTCCGCAATGCATAAAAATCCTTACAGAGAATGGATTGGTGCACAAATCCGCGGTGACTATTTCGGTTATATAAACCCCGGTGAACCAGAAAAAGCTGCAGAAATGGCATTCAGAGATGCTTCCATTTCCCATATTAAAAACGGAATTTACGGAGAAATGTGGGTATCGGCTATGATAGCCTGCGCCGCGGTTACGGATAATATTGAAGATATCATTCTCGGCGGTCTTGGAGAAATCCCTCAAACATCAAGACTTTATGAAGCCGTTACGGGTATTATGGATGACTGTAAAAACGGTAAATCTTATGAGGATTGTGTCAAGAAAATCCATAGTCTTTACGACGAGCATACAGGTTACGGCTGGTGTCACACAATTTCAAATGCAATGATAGTTACTATCGCTCTTCTTTACGGCGAAGGAGATTTCGGTAAATCAATTTGTATGGCAGTCCAGCCTGCTTTTGATACGGACTGCAACGGCGCAACCGTAGGTTCAATTATCGGTATGAGAAACGGAATTTCTGCTATCGGTGAAGAATGGAAAAAGCCCGTTGATAACTTAATTCACACCTCAATTTTCGGTGTTGGAACAGTAAAAATTTCCGATATGGCAGAAAAAACCATGGAACACTTGAATTAAATTTTACCCCATACTGTTTTTATTTTGATAAAAAACAGTATGGGGTAATATCATTTCTTTAAAATCCACACTAACATATCCGTTTCGCCACGGTTTTCATAGGCAAAATAGGGGATGAATTTCAATTCGGTTTCAATATATTCGTCTGTTGCTTCAAAATAAAGACTGTCGCTTTCGGGCTCTTTATATGCTTTAAGAAGAATATTCGGAACTGAAAACTCAGTTTCTGCAAGTTCACCGATTTCTTTTATATCAATCCTCAAAGAATTCAAATCCTTGCCGTTATCAACACCCTCAAGGCAGTAAACAACGGGACCTCTCATAACTGCCACACGTCCTGCACAGTCGTGTACTTTTTTGTTTGCAGAAATGAAAGTAACAGGCATTGAGAGTTTTAAAATGATTTCATCATTTTTATCAGTTTCGATATATGCGTAGCCGTCCTTGAGCGTGTAAGCTTTGTTTATTTCAAAATTTCTGCACCAACCGGGAATTCTCAAGGCAATATATTTTTTGTTGTTATTTTCAATTTTTATTTTTATTTCTTCTGTTGAGGGGTAATCGGTAATCTGGGAAACCTTTACTCCGTCAAATTCTGCTTCGGAATTTATGTATTGGTTAACAAAAAGTGTATCTTCTGTGTAAGAATAAATATATTCACCGATAGACGAAATAAATCTAATAACGTTAGGGGGACAGCAAGAGCAGTCAAAAACTTCTTTTCGTTGGGTAATGGGGAAACGCTTTCCGCCGTCGGTACATTTATTTACATTGTTAAAATCCACATCTATTTCAATGGGATTTTCATAGAAAAAGCCTTTCCCATCCATGGAAATACCCGAAAGAATTCCGTTATACATAACCTTTTCAACTGCATCTGCATATTTCCCGTTGGGGTTCAGTTTAATCATTCTGTTGGCAAAGAATGCAAGAGCAATCGAAGCGCAGGTTTCTGCATAAGCATCTCTGTTGGGTAAATCGTAGTCAACGGTAAAAGATTCACCGTGATATGTACTTCCCGTTGCACCGGTTATATACATTCTTTTGTCAATAATGTTCATAAAACATCGTTCTGCCGCATCGAAAAGTTCTTTATCATTATAAATATATGCAAGGTCTGCCATAGCACAGAAAAGATAAAGGGCTCTTACACAATGTCCGTCTGCAGTTTCCCTTTCTCTTAAAGGCACACTGTCCTGATTATAGAGATTATTACAACCTCTGTACATTGGTTGGTCATCGGGGTTTGTGCCGTGATTATCAATAAAGAATTTTGAAAGCTCAAGGTAACGCATTTCGCCCGTTACCTCGTATAATTTTACAAGAGCAAGTTCAATTTCAGGATGACCGGGAGTTATGAACTTTGCACTTTTTTCTTTAACAAAAACCTTTTCAATGTAGTCAGCATATTTACACATTGCATCAAGAAGTGCTTTTTTACCTGTTGCCTCATAGTACGCAACTGCCGCTTCCATAAGATGCCCCGCGCAGTAAAGCTCATGTTCGGTACGGTCGGTAAAACGCTCACCTGTTACAAGAAAATGGCTGTTGAAATAGCCGTTTTCATCTCTATTTTTTATAATTTTTTCAATTGCTTCATCCGCAAGCTTTTCAAGCTCTTCGTTTTCATAGAAATTAAGACTGTATGCAAGTCCTTCAATCCATTTTGCAATATCGGAATCCCAAAAAACATGAGGAAGATTAGGGTCGCCCTCTTTCCAGGTGCAGTCGAGAGCGTCAAAACGGTGGGTTTCTTTAAATCTGTCATAAACGGCTTTAAGGGTTACTGAGCTCATCAGCTCTTGTTTTTCTTTCCAGAATCCGTCTGTGATTTTTATATTTCTGTAATCAATGTTTTTCATAATAAGAAACCTTTCATTTATCTGTTTTCGAGTCTTTCTTTTACGCAGTCTTTCCAACGCCTTGCAATAAGCTCATGACCGCAGGTTGTGGGGTGAACACCGTCCCAAAGAAGATTATAAATATCTGTTTCTTTTCTGTAGGAGTCAAATAAATCCTGAAGTGGAACGAAAACCCCATTGTAGTCCTCTGCAACCTTTCTTGCTCTTTCTTGGTAAGCACCAATTCCGGATTTAAAGAATTTATCAAGGTCTTCTTCCTTTTTATCACCAAAGAACGGCTCCATTATAACAATGAGAGTTTCGGGATTTTGCTCTAAAGCCTCATCGAGCAAAAGGCGATATATTTTTTCGTATCTTTCTGCATCGGAGCCTGAATTATGCTCCCAATTAAAAATCATATCGTTGATGCCTACAAGGATACTCAGTATTGTTGGTTTTAAGTTGAGGCAATCCTCTTTCCATCTGCCGTAAAGGTCGGAAATTCTGTTTCCGCTGATACCTTTATTTATAAATTCAACATTCTTTTGGAGATTATCGGCAGAAAGCTCGGCGGCTAATATGTATTGGTAACCGTGACCGTGAATGTGGTTAGGGTCGGAGCTTCTTCCTCTGTTCCCGTCGGTTATGGAATCTCCCTGAAAGAGAATAACATCATTTTCTTTGAGTTTTATCATAATTATCACCAAACAAAGAATAACATATATTTATAAAAAATGCAAAATTTTGTGTCTGTGAAGCGATTATAAACAAAGTTGGTTAGAACAATGTAGGGGAGGGTCTTGACCCTCCCGCAGTTTATCTATAGCTTTTCGGGAGGGTCAAGACCCTCCCCTACGATGGATTCTATTAAACCTAATTTAATTTCGTTACATTTTTTCTGAATGGTTGACAAATATGTAAATATATGTTAATTTGAAATAGCACTCCGTGTAAGTGCAAAATTAACCCAAAAATATTTAAGAAAGGAGCTGGACATAATGATGAAAATGGTTAAGAAAACAAAAAACAATCCGGTTATTGTGTCCGCTTCCTGCTGACAGTTGCATTAAAATATGCCTTTTCTCCGGAAAGTTAACGCTTTTCGGAGATTTTTTATTTTTATGCAGTATGTTGTGCAGGAAACGAGGGTAGTTTCAGTTACCCGAAACAGTGTTTTTGAGTTCCTCTCATCTCAAAAATATTAAGACACCTCTCCGGAAACGGTTTCTTTTATGAAATCGGAAAACGGTAAAATGAGTCGTTAACATTTTGCCGAAAAATTTAACGGAGGAAATATGAGAAAAAATAAAAAAGAAACGAAAAAAGAAAAATTTGAAACGCTGAAAAATGTGTTTTTTGCCGTAAAAATTATGAAAGAATGTTCTCCTTGGCATATTACCGCTCAAATTCTTTCTATGTTTGGATTTTGGTTCTTTACCGGCTTTGTTCAGGAAATATGGTTTTTAAAATCCATTTTGCAAATTATTGAAAACGGCGGAAACTTCAAAGACTTTGCTTTTGTAGTTATTGTGTTTGCATTAGCAGGTCTTTTGGGAAAATTATTGAATAACGGCTTTGATTACCTTTTAGGTACAAAATACAAAGTGTTTTATAAGAATCTTAATAAAAAGATTTTTGAAAAAGCCGTAAATGTAGATATGGGGTGTTATGAAAATCCTGATTTCTTTGATAAATATAAAAGAGCAACAGAAATTATAACAGAAGACCATTACAACAATTTTGTTTATTTTTTCGCCACATTTTTTGCAGGCGGTCTGACAGGAATTTTTATTCTCGGTTATGTTATTTCAATTGACCCTAAAATGCTTGTTATTTTGCTTTTTGCTTTACCATTAGTTGCAATTGAATCTGTAAAAGGCAAAATTGAAGTAAAAAAAGATAAGGAAATGACTCTTCATAAAAGGTCAAAAGCATATGTTAAACGTATAATTTATCTTAAAGAATATTCAAAGGACATAAGAACATCATCAGTGTTTGATGTTCTTCACTCAAGATTTGAAAATGCAGTAACGAATAATAGAGAAATAATAAAAAAACACGGCAAAAAAATTGCGCCGTTAGAAGCAATGGTGGGATTTTTCGGTCAGGCGTTACCTGTTGCATCTGCTTACGGTTATGCAACCTACCGTTACGCAATTAAAAAGAATCTTTTACTTGCAGATTTTTCTGTTATTATGACCGCTATGAGCAATTTAAGGGATGTTGTAAATGATTTAGGTAATGCTTTTTCCTATATAAAAAAGGAAACCCTGTATTTTGGTAACTTAAAAGAGTTTTTAGAGTATGAATCAAAAATTAAAAGTGGGGAAAGAGAAGCAGAAGAACTTGAAACTTTGGAATTCAAAGATGTAACATTTACATATCCTGGAGCAAGTGAGCCTACACTCAAAAATATTAATGTTGCTTTCAATAAAGGAGAAACAACTGCAATAGTAGGACAGAACGGCGCAGGAAAAACTACTTTTGTCAAACTGCTTTTAAGGTTTTATGACCCTGACAATGGCGTTATTCTTTATAACGGCATTGATTTAAAAGAATATAATATTGATTCATTAAGGAAAAGACTTGCTACTGTTTTTCAGGATTATAAGGTTTTTGCTCTTTCGGTTGCGGAAAATATTCTTTGCAGAGAGCCTGAAACTGAAGAAGATTATGAGGTTGTTTTTAGCGCTCTTAAAAATAGCGGTGCAGATAGCTTTGTTGACAGACTTCCCGAAAAAGAGAACACAGTTCTCACACGAGAATTTGACGAAAAGGGAACAGGTCTTTCGGGTGGCGAACAACAAAAAATTGCCGCCGCAAGAATGTTTGCAAAGGATTTTGATTTGGCAATTCTTGACGAGCCATCATCCGCTCTTGACCCCATAGCAGAATATAAAATGTACGAAAGTCTTATTAAAGCAACAAAGGGAAAGACAGTAATTTATATTTCTCACAGACTTTCAAGTGCAGTACTGTCAGATAAGATTTATGTGTTTGGTGATGGTACTGTCCAAGAATCCGGTAATCATACCCAACTAATGAACCTTAATGGTATTTATGCCGAAATGTTTGCACTCCAGGCTTCAAGTTATAAAGCAGAAGAAAGGAGTGTTGCAGAATGAAAAAGACAAGAGAAAGAATAACAGAGCACAGTATGTTTTCAAATGTGTTTTATATGTTGGGTGTTATGTTCAAAATTTCACCAATGCTTGTAATTGGTGAGATAGTTATGCACATTCTGTGTACTCTTCCCGGCAGACTTGTTTCTGTTATAGGTATTAAATTTGTTATTGATGAGGTTACCACCAACGGTGATACAGGAAAAATAATTCTTGGTATATCAATGATTCTGGGTATTCTCATTTTCGGTGATGTTATTAATGCTGTTTTTTTCGAGCTTTTTGTTCACCGCGAAAGAGAAAAATTGGATTTAGGTTTGCAATCGATGCTCTATAAGAAAGCCGCTTCTCTTGATTTATCAAAGTATGACGACCCTGAATATTATGCAGATTTTATTTTATCAGTTGAAAATTCATCCGATAATATTCGTTATATGTTGGGCGTCGTAAAAGGCTATATTGAAGAAATTTTGTCATTTATTCTTATAGGCTCGCTTTTGTTTACAATTGACCCTGTGGCACTTGTTATTGTACTTGTTTCATCATTCATTTTTATTCCTGTTGGGAAATACACAGGAAAGCTTATGGTAGAACGTCGTGAAAAAATTACAGAAGCTCACCGTGTAGGCGACTATTTTGCAAGAGTATTTTATTTGCAGGATTATGCAGGCGAAATAAGAACAAGCGGAATTTATAATCTTCTTGCAAGAAGATTTGATAAAAGCGCCGATAATGTTATAAAAACACAGAAAAAATACGTTAAAAAATTAGATACACTTTTCTTTTTGCAAGAATCAACAATTTATGTTATTGGCTATACGTTGGTTTTAACTTTATATATCGGTTACAGAACAATTGTTACAAAAGATATGACAATCGGCGATTTTGTTGCAACCTTTAACGGTGCTATTTCTTTAGGTGGCGGTATTTTATATTTGACGGTTTACAGTATAAGACAATTTACCGAACGGTCAAAAATGATTGATAAATACCGAAAGTTCTTAAAGGTTGAAAATGAGATCAAAGACGGTACTCATATTGCTGAATGCGGTGAGCCTGAAACAATCTCTGTTGAGAATATTACATTCTCCTACGAGGGTAATGACAAAAATTCTCTGGACGGAATTTCTTTTGAAATAAAGCCCTATGAAAAGGTGGCTCTGGTTGGTTATAACGGTGCAGGTAAAACCACATTAACAAATCTTCTTTTGCGACTTTATGATGTAAAAGACGGTAGCATAAAAATCGGTGGAAGAGATATTCGTGAAGAAACTGTCGACTCTCACCGTGACCGTTTTGCTGCAGTATTTCAGGATTTTCAGATTTTCTCTGCATCTGTTGGAGAAAATGTTGCTCTTTCAAAGGAGTACGATGAAGAAAGAGTATGGAAAGCTCTGAAAGCCGCAGGCTTCCATAAGGAATTACCAAACGGTCTTGAAACAATTCTTTTAAGGGAATTTGACGAAGAGGGTCTTATGCTTTCGGGCGGTGAACAGCAAAAGGTCGCAATTGCAAGAGCATTTTATAAAAATTGCCCCTATGTTATTCTTGACGAGCCCTCGGCAAACCTTGACCCTGTTTCCGAATATGAGCTTAACCACGCTATGATGACACAGGCGACTGACAAAACAATTATTTTCATTTCCCACAGACTTTCTACAACGCGACATGCGGACAGAATTTTTATGATGGAAAAAGGAGAAATAATTGAAAGCGGAAGTCACGACGAGCTTATAAGCTTAAACGGCAAATATGCCCAAATGTTCAATCTCCAGGCGGAGAAGTATGTAAACTAAAAAAATCGTCACCCGAAAGGGTGGCGATTTTTTAAAGTTGCAAGTTGAGAGTGGAAAGTGGCAAGCTAAGGGGAAGCTACGCTTCCAAACATTAAAATATAATGCCGACCGCAGGTCCCGAAACTTTCCACTTGCCATTTGCCACTTGCAACTTAAAAAGAAAAGTCCACATGAGGTGGACTTTCTTTTTAATATCCCTTGTATTCAAAAACAGTATTATATGTTCCGCTTTCGAATTCGTATTCTTCATTGTCAAGATAAAGGGTAGCGTGAGAGCCTTGGGGAATTGTAAAGCTGAATTTACATTCGTCGCCGTTTCCTGTGTATTCCCAGGAAGAGATAATCTCGCCGTTTTCAGTGAGAATTCTTGCTTTAGCGTAGCCTAATTCTTTTGAGGGAAGAGGACGGAAAATGATGTGCTTGTATGCAGGTTCGTTGAAATCGCTGTCGATACCTGCAACGGTTGTATAGAGCCAGTCGCCAACGGAACCGTAGGCATAGTGGTTGAAGGAGTTCATTTCAGGTGTGGCAAAGGAGCCGTCTTTCTTCATACCGTCCCAACGCTCCCACATTGTTGTTGCGCCCCTTGTTACAGGGAAGAGCCATGAGGGGAATTCTTTTCTGAAAAGAAGCTTGTACGCAAGGTCTGTTCTGCCTATTTTAGTTAAAGTGTGAAGAAGATAGGGAGTTCCTACGAAGCCGGTTTTGAGATGACCGCAACTTTCAATGTCTTTAACAAGCTTTTGAGCTTCTCTCTCGGGATTATCGGTAAGATTAAAGTAAAGAGCAAGAACATTAGCAGTCTGTGTTTCGTGTTCTGTTTTTCCTGTGTTAAGATATTTTTCTCTGTATTTTTTAACAGTAAGGTCATAAAGCTCTTCAAAATAGCTCATATCTTCGCCGATAACCTTACCCATTTCGATAAAGAGGGAGTTTGAATATGCAAGATATGCCGTGCCGATAAGATTTTTATCTGTTAAACCGCCCGTTGCTTCGTCACCTGCGTCCAATGAAAGCCAGTCACCAAAGTGGTAGGGATGCTTATCAAAAAGACCTCTTTCAGAGCCGTTTGCTTCCATAAAGAGAATCCATTTTTTCATAGAGTCAAACTGGTCTTTGATTACTTGTGTGTCCCCATAAGTTCTGTAAACCCAATAAGGAACAACAACACTTGCATCTGCCCAAGCGGAAGAACCGTGGGACACCCACCCTCTCAGGTCGGGGCAAACATCGGTAATTGCGCCGTTTGCTCTCTGGTCACAAGCTAAATCGTGAAGCCATTTTTTGAAAAATTTCAGTGTTCTGTATGTAGTTGAAGCAGTTCTTGCAAAAACCTGAGCATCACCCGTCCAGCCAAGTCTTTCGTCACGTTGGGGGCAGTCTGTGGGAACATCAAGGAAATTGCCTCTCTGACCCCAGACAATGTTTTCATAAAGCTGTTGAACAAGCTCATCACCGCAGGCGAAATAGCCCGTTCTCTTCATATTTGAGAAAACGACGATTGCTTTGAAATTATCAAGGTTGATTTCATCTTTGTTAAAACCTTCGAGTTTTATATATCTGAAGCCCTGGAATGAAAAATGAGGTTTATAAACTCTTTCGTTACCGTCAGAGGTTACGTGAACTTCTGCTTTTGCACCGCGGAGATTGGTTGTATAGAAATTGCCGTCTTTATCAAGAATTTCAGCGTGATAAAGGGTGAATTCTGCACCTTTTCTCTGAGGAACTACCCATTCAACATAGCCTGTAAGGTTCTGACCGAAGTCAATAACAGTTTCGCCCTTTGGGGTGGTAATAAGTTCAATGGCATCAAGGCGAGCCATTTCTCGAGTTTCTTCACCCTCGGTGGGAAGAAGAATGTCTTTATTAATGTCGTCAAGCTCTTTTACGGGGAAAGTTTCCTCTGTGTTTACGGTGAAATCAACAATCTCACCGTTGTAAACGTGGGAATCAAGAATGTTACTCTTTGCACATTCCCAGGAAGAATCCGTGGGAACAAAGCTTTCGGTTCCGTCCTCATATTCAATTTTAAGAGCTGCAATAAGTGCAGTTTCTTTGCAAGTAATGCTTTCATAATTTTCGTGGGGGTTGCCGTGGAAACGCATTCCGTTACCAACGGCAATTTCAAGAACATTACATTCTTCCATTAAAGAAGTTACATCATATTCCTGATATTGAAGTCTTTTTCCGTAAGTAGTCCAGCCGGGAGCAAAAATAAATTTGCCAACTCTCCGGCTGTTGAGATATGCTTCGTAATAACCTAAAGCAGAGCAGAAAAGGGTTGCTTTATTGATTTTTTTATCGAGCCATACAACCTTTTTGAAAACAGGAACAACTGTTCCGAAATCTGCATTCTCTTTAATAAATTTTGCGTTTTTAATAATAGACATAATATCATCCTTTCTAAAGAAGGCAATTGTGTGGTACAGGCGAGCCTGTTCCTTACGGTATTGACAATAAAAATTCAAATTGTATAATAATTATATTATATTACTTACCGCTCTTTTTCAAGAGTCTCGGAGGCAAAAATGAGAAATCTTTCAGATATAAATGTTATTAAATCCGTAATGGGTAAACACGGCGTAACCTTTAATAAAGGCTTGGGTCAGAATTTCCTTGTTGACCCCGAGGTTTGTCCCTCTATGGCAGAGGCGGCAGGACTTGACGAGAACACCTGTGCTATTGAAATTGGGCCAGGTGTTGGTGTTTTAACTGCAGAGCTTGCCAAAAGAGCAGGAAAAGTATTGAGCTTTGAGGTTGATAAACGCCTTTTGCCCATTCTCGATGAAACACTTTCGGATTTTAATAATGTGGAAATAATCAACGAAGACGTTATGAAAGCGGATTTACCGAAAATTATTGAGGAAAAATGCAAGGGTATGGAAATTGCAGTTGTAGCAAATCTTCCCTATTACATTACCTCGCCCATAATTATGCTCCTTTTAGAAAGCAAATTACCCATTAAATCCATAACTGTTATGGTGCAAAAGGAAGCGGCGGACAGACTTTGCGCCGAGGTCGGCTCCCGTGATGGCGGTGCGGTTACCGTTGCAGTTTCTTATTATGCAGAAAGCGAAAAGCTCTTTTTTGTTCCAAAAGAATCATTCCTACCACCACCGAAAGTTAACAGTGAGGTTATTCGCTTAACAGTAAGAAAAGAACCACCCGTAAAGGTGGAAAACGAAGAATTCTTTTTTAAATTAGTCAAAGCCGCATTTTCTCAAAGAAGAAAAACTGCAGAGAACTCTATAAGTGCAGGTCTTGGAATCAATAAAAATGTTGTTGCAGATGCACTTGAAAAAGCAGGCCTTGAAAGAACAGTAAGAGCAGAAAAGCTTACGATGGAAGATTTTGCGAATCTTGAAAAAATATTAAACGTTTAATAAATGTCACTGTTTGTTTTTGCAAACAGTGACATTTATTATTGGTAATTGTATAAAATTTTGGTTTCTGTCAAAAACTAATATAAAAAACAGGAGGACATATTATGAGCGACAGAAATAATAACGATAACGAGAAAAATTCATTGGAAATTCCCGAAAACACACCATCTCAGGAGCCAAAACCAATTAAAGCAAGCAGAAATGATAAAGCTATGAAAAAGGTGAAATATGCTTACGCTTTTGCTTTGCTTCTTGCATTGGGTACGGCACTTTTTGCGAAAATTTCAACAGAAAAAGCCCTGGGGAATCTTGCACCCATTGAAAGCGATTATGTAACAATAACAACGGAGAAAGAAACAAGTAAAGATTCAGAGTTTCTTACAACCGAACCCGATTTTGAGGTAAGGCAAAATCTAACGGATGTTCCCGATACAAGAGAAGAAACAGAAGAACAAACCAAAGAGGAAACAACTGAAAACAGTAAATATGCTACACCTTACAAAGATTATTATTCTTTGCCCTTGGGAACGGAAATTTTAAAGGATTATTCTCCCGACAAACCCTCATACAGCGCAACAATGGGGGATTGGAGAACTCACTCGGGTATTGATTTTAAAGCTGCCGAGGGAGAACAGGTAAAGGCAATTTCCTATGGTACTGTTACAAATGTTTATGATGATGCTCTTTGGGGAACTGTTGTTATTATTGACCACGGTAACGGAGTAACTGCAAAATATTGCGGATTTAATAAAGATACGCTTGAAGTAAAAAAAGGTGCGACAGTTGAAAGCGGTTCTCTATTAGGTTATCTCGGTACAATTCCTTGTGAAAAATCAGATTTAAGCCACCTTCATTTTGAAATTATTTATAATGGGGAAAATGTTGAACCTTTAGAACTTATGGGAAAATAATAAAGCTATAGCTATAATGCAGAATTCAGAATGCCAAATGTAGAATTAAAGGGTCTGCGACGCTATTATAAAAAAGAGAATTCAAGACGTTTATTGTCCTGAATTCTCTTTTTTCTTTATACTATTTTAAGAGTTGCGAAGCTTATGATCGGCTTTGCCCCGATAATTCTGCATTCTCAATTTTGCATTCTGCATTTAAACAGTCTTTCTTATCGAATCAAAAAACTCATTATACCTCTCCACCCATTTCTGAACATCTCTTCTGTCATATTTATTAGGTAAATAGGTCTCGGTGACCGCAAGCTTTCCCATCCAGACGGCGAAGTTTGAAAACTTTTCTTTTAAAATAACATTCTCGCGGACTTGGCGGATTTTTTCTTTTAAAAGACCCCTTCCTGCTGCACCGAAAAAATTATCGAATTTGTTTGCCATAATCTGAGAAAGGTCTTCGGTTGTAAAAATTCCTGCTTTAAGCAGGTCATTTATTTCCTGTGCCGTGAAATATGTGAGCAGATTTTTCAAAAGTGCAAGCCGTCCTGCTGCAAAACCAATTTCTTTAAAAAATCTTCGCTGATATTCCCAAAGAGTTTCGCAGTTAAAAAGACCGAGAGTGTCGTTTCCTATTGCTTCTGCAAGCATTGCGCCTGCTTTCATACTGTAAGAAATACCTGAGCCTTTAACGGGATAGGTCATAAATGCGCTGTCACCCACGGCTGCATATCCGTCTGCCACCAAAACGCTGAGAGGCTGACAAACGGGAATTTTCAGATAAAGTCCTCCACGGATGAAGTTTTTGCTTATATGAGGGTATTCACTACAAATTTTTTGAAGCTCCTCAAGAACAATTTCCTGTGTTAAAGGTGAGAAACGGCAAATCAAAACATCAACAAAGTCATTTTCCGTCACAACCCAGGAAAATCCAACAGTTCCGTCCTCTTTAACAAGTATATCGTAATCTGTTTGGGGTTGAGGGACAGTCACGTTCTTCTCGAAATGTGCGCGGTAAGCGTGAATTACATCGAAATCCTTAATTTCACGGTTTACATTCATAAAGGAAGGAAGCTTATTTCTTAAAGGCGATTCAACACCGCAAGCATCAATTACAATATCACCGTAAAAATCACCTTCAAAGGTTTTTATACCTGCTACCCTGCTACCGAGAATTATCGGTTCAATTACAGGACAATTGTATTTGATTTTAACACCGCTTTTTTCCGCGAGATTAAGAAGATGGTTTATGAGCACCTTTCTTTCCATTACAATCGCCTCTTCTTCCGGCTGGGGCAAGGTTAGAGGAGCGGTAGTGGTTTCCAAGGGAACAAAGGTAAGTTGATTTTTACATATTGTAATGTTTTTTGGTGAGGGTAGGTCAATATAAGCGAAAGTGTCCTTTTCAAACACATCCTGCTGAGGTAAACCCATTTCGTTTTTTGCGTTTCTTTCAAATAAAGTTACATCGTAGCCTATTCGCGCAAGCTTAATTGCGGCAACCAGACCGCCGTGGCCTGCACCTGCAACAACGATTCGTGCCATCAGAACACCTCGTTTCTTTGTAGTTTTGTATATTACATTATTATATATTAAATATACCATATCATTCATCAGGTTACAATGAAAATTAACAGAAACTCCGTTCATAAAAATTTCAAAATGTAACTGTTTTTTGTGAAAAATCGCAAAATTTTGTGTAGTTTTGTGTTAATTGACAAAACTAAAGACGGTTTATAGTGCAATTTTCACATTGAAAAAGCAGTTTTATTATGTTATAATGCCCGAGGTTGTTACAAAAGGTTACAAATTTGTAATAATTAGTTACATTCTTGCAATAAATATTAATGAAATAAAAATTTACGAAAGGCAAAAAATATTCTATGACAAAAAGCAGAATCAAAAGAATTGCGGTTGTTCTTCTCACCACTGTTCTCATGGCAACTTCCGTTTTCAGCGTAAGTGCAGCTGCCAAAAGCCTCGAATACTCAGCCTCCGCTTCTTACAAAAACAGTGTTTATTACGAAAAATTAATGAATGTCAAGCTTACGGGCGACCAGGTTACAGACCTTGTTAACGTTGCAAAGTCTCAAGTTGGTTACCACGAAGCAAGCTATTCCGATTATTCCGGTACATCTGTTGGCTATGGTAACATTACCGAATATGGCAGATGGTACGGCAGACAGGGTTATTGGTGCAATGTTTTCGCATCCTGGTGCGGTTATGTTGCAGGAATTCCCTCAGATATTTTCCCCAAACTCACAAGTGTTGGCACATCATACTATTCGACACTTCCCTCAGTCGGTGCAGAGTGTTTCTCTTTCTCCTCCGGCAAAAAGCTCCAAGCAGGCGATATTATTTTCTGTTGCACTTGCTCAGGTGGCTACGGTTGTATAGACCACGTTGGGCTTGTTGTTGATGTCACAGAAGATACAATTTATACTGTTGAGGGCAATATGTCCGATCAGGTTTTAGCTTGTGAATACCCTGCAAGTTCAGGTTATTCTTCCCGCCTTCACGCGAGAATTAACTATGTTGCAAGACCTCAGTATGAAAACAATTCCGAAACTGCAACAACTATTACAGAAGCAACAACAGTAAAAGTCGTTGACGATAATATTTACGCACTTTTTGATGTTGCAGTAAACTATAAACAAGCAAAAGAGCTTTCCGAAAAAATGGGTGGTCAGCTTGTTTCAATAGGAACGAAGAAAGAGCTCAATATTCTTTCAAAGCTTGCAGGTGAAAACGGCTTCGGAAGATATTATATCGGTGAGCATTTCAACAGTAAAAAATCTGTTTGCTCCGTTATTACAGAAGACGGTATTTCAAAATCTTCTGAAACAAGAAGTACCACAGGTTTTATTTGCGAAATTAATGCCGATAAACTTGAAGCAGTTAACGGTGCAGTTTTAAACGGCGTAAGATACGAAGTTTATGACACACCTTTGACCTATAGCCAGGCTGAAGCAGTTGCCGAAGCAAAAGGCGGCACTCTGGCAGAGGTTGACGATGATAATGCAAAAATGCTTTCTCTTCTTCTTAAAGACAGCAAAAAATATTTTGTTGAATCCAATAAAGAAGCTTCTGCAAAGGCTCTTTTAAATAACGGCAACGCGGAAGTAAAAAAAGCTAAAGCTTTTGATAAAAAATATAACACAGGCTTCATTGTTGAATACAAGGTTTCTGAAAAATATACCGTAATCTACAATGCTAATGGTGGCGAAAATGCGCCTATTGAAAAGGTTGCAGAAGAGGGCGAAACAGTTTTAGTTTCTTCACTTGCACCCACAAAGAACAACAAGATTTTTATGGGTTGGTCTTTCGACGAAAAAGCAAAAACAGTTGATGTTGATTTCGGTGATGCAATCAAAGTAACAGAAGATATTACCCTTTACGCTGTTTGGGGATGAGAAAAAAGACTTGCTTGAGGCAAGTCTTTTTTAGTGGCAAGTTGAAAATGGAAAGTGGCAAGTTAAGGGTCTGCGACGCATTATAATTGTAGGGGAGGGTCTTGACCCTCCCGTTGCTGTTTTCTGAATAAAATAAAAGTAACGCGAAGCCTATCCCTCTTTTTTCGCAAAGCGAAAAAGGAGGGGGGACCGCGTTAGCGGTGGTGGGTAGGAACCTCGCCTCTTTCCTTCGTTGATGAACGCAATTGTAAAGAATGGTCTTGACCATACCACCAAAAGAACAAAACAACCACGATTACCTCTATCGGTTTTCGTGGTTGTTAGCTTTTATATCTTTTGAATTTCAATAAGTCTTATTTATATGTTCTTTTTTCATCGGTAATGCCAAGAATATAATCAATACTTATATCGTAGTATTTTGCAAGTTTTATTAAAACTTCGGTGGGAATATCACGTAGTCCTAACTCATAACGAGAATAGCAAACCTGCGAACAACATAAATATTCAGCCAAATCCTTTTGCAAAAGGTCAGAATCCTCGCGAAGCTCACGAACGCGCCTGTACACATACCCCACCACCTATAAATGTAATATGTTTATAGTATAAACAAACCAAAATGGTATATTGACAGATAAACCAATTTGGTTTATGATGGGGTCATACCAATTTAATAAGGAGTGGTAAATTTGAAAAAAGTCATTAGTTTGTTTTTGATACTTGTAATGGTTGTTGGCATAGTAAGCGGTATGCCTGTTAATGTTTCAGGTGCGAACAGTATGGTAGAAAGTGCTATAACTTGGGCGGTAAATATAGCCAATGATAATAATTATGGCTATAGTCAGGTTAACAGATACGGCAACCCTGACTATGATTGTTCGTCTTTAGTAAGCACCGCTTTCCACAATGCAGGTTTTAATGTTGCCTGCGAATTGAATACCTCCACTATGAAAGACGCATTTGTAAATGCAGGCTTTACTTGGATACCTGCAAGCGAAATTTCAGGTTTCCCGAGCTCCTGTGCAAATCTGCAACGAGGAGATATTTTGCTTGCTTCAGGTCATACAGAATTGTATATAGGTGATGGCAAAAATGTAGGTGCGCATATGGACTATAACGGTATTCCCGGTGGTATTGGTGGTGGAAGCACATGGTCGAGTGGTTATAATGCATATAGATACGGTGCTGACGAAATAGATGTTTGCAATTATTGGAATGACAACTGGCTTGGTGTGTTAAGATATGAAGCATCTGTTCCGGTTGTTCATATTGATAAATCAACAACATTTATTGGTACAGACACAACATTTTCATTTAATGCCGAAAACGCAACTTCGGTTCATTTATATATTTATCAAGGTACAGATAAGTATTTTGAGGGCGAATTTTCTCCATCTGAAACATATACAAGGCAATATTTTCAAATAGGGCATTACTCATGTTATATAGTTGCCCATACTTCTTCTGGTGATATTGAAAGTGCATGGTTGGGTTTTGATGTTGTTAATAAACCTACTATTTCAATTAGTAGCTTGGAAACAACCATTTGGACTGATACCACATTTTCATTTAATGCTGAAAACGCAACTTCTGTTCATTTATATATTTATCAAGGCACAGATAAGTATTTTGAGGGCGAATTTTCTCCTGCTGATACATATATAAGGCAGTTTGGTGATGCTACCGGGCATTACTGTTATATTGTCGCGCATTATTCGTGGGGTGATGTTGAAAGCTCAAAAGTATATTTTAATGTGCTTACAAAAACATATAATGTCGTATATGATGCTAACGGCGGTAGTGGTGCACCCTCTTCACAGACCAAAACATATGGACAGACATTAACTTTGAGCAGTACAAAACCCACACGCTCGGGTTATACATTCCTTGGTTGGTCAACAAGCAGTACAGCAACAAAAGCAACATATTCAGCAGGTGGTAGTTTTAATACAGATGCAGATACAACCCTTTATGCAGTATGGCAGAAAAATCATTCCCACAGTTACACGGGAACTATAACAAAATCGCCCACTTGTACGGAAATAGGTGTCAGAACATATAAATGCTCTTGCGGAGCCAGTTATACGCAAAACATATCTGCAACCGGACATACCGAAAGTGGTTGGCTTATAGATTATTCTGCAACAGTATATGAAGTAGGTTCAAAACACAAAGAATGTACCGAATGCGGTGAGGTTCTTGAAACTGCAACAATTAAGCAGTTGAAATGCTCAAAACCCACACTCAAAACAATATCCAACACATCAAGCGGTGTTAAGATTGCTTGGGGTAAGGTGAGCGGTGCAGATACATACAGAGTTTACCGCAAAACAAAGAACGGAGATTGGAAATATTTAGGTTCAACAAGTAAGACTTATTATACTGACAAAACTGCAAAATCGGGAACTAAATATTACTATGCAATAAGAGCAAGAAATGAAGCAGGAAATTCAAGTATTTCAAGCTCACTTTCAAAATATTATCTTGCAGACCCCACCTTGAAAACTGCAAAGAGCACCAAAACAGGCGTTTCTCTCAAATGGTCTAAAGTAACAGGCGCAAGTGGTTATGTGGTTTACCGAAAAACAGGTGACGGTAGCTACAAAAAACTTACTACTGTAAAGGGCAACAGTAAGGTAACGTATGTTGACAAATCCGCAAAGAAAGGTAAGAAATATACCTACAAGGTTAAAGCATATTACAGCAAAACCTATAGCGCATACTCGAATACCAAGACAATAAAAGATAAATATTAAGAAATAAAATTCGGACAGTTACAAATCATTTTTGATTTGTAACTGTCCGATAAACTTTTGTGTTTTTTCCTTTTAGAACAATGTGTATTGATTTAAATGAAGTTGCGGTTCTTTTTGCCCTTTTTCGAAAAAGGGGGGACCATTCTTGTAAGTAACTGTTGTTTTAAAGTTAGTGAATTTCGAGTGGAATATATAATACAATAATGAATTTGGTCGGAATGGTGGGATATTCTCTACGCGACCCAAAGGCGCGTAGTTGAAGCGTGAGCTTCAATTTCTTCCTGTTTGGTTTGTTGTGCTGCGGCACATTTTCGCGCCCCGAAATTCCTCATTTCTAATTTGTAATTCGTAATTTCCGGGACGGTCAAGACCGTCCCCTACGACTAACTATACCTATCTCTAATCGCTATCTGCTAATTGCTATTTGCTATCTGCTGGTGACTGGCGACTTTACAATCGGCTTTGCCCCGTAAATTCTCATTTGTAATTTGTAATTTAAAAAAACTCTTGCATTTTTATATATTATATGGTATATTATCATTGTACGAATATGAACTTGAGTGAGAGCAGGGGAACCTGCTCTCATATTTATTGCCGAAAAAAGTTTTCGACAATTCAAGAAAAATTGTAGAATAAATTTAAAAGAGGTGCTGATTTGGCAAAGAACACAGTTTCCCAGGTTTGGGAAATCGCAGAACCCATCGCAGAAGAGTTGGGGTTAATTCTTTGGGATGTTTGCTTCGAAAAAGAGGGTGCAAACTATTATCTCAGAATTTTCATTGATAAGGAAGAAGGCGTTGGTATTGAAGACTGCGTCAATATGAGTCACGCTATGGATGCTCCTTTGGATGAGGCTGACTTAATTGACCGCCAGTATAATTTACAGGTTTCTTCCCCCGGTATCGAAAGAAAGCTCACAAGGGATTTCCATTTTGACTATGCAATGGGAGAAAAGGTTATCGTAAGACTTATTCGCCCCTTTGAAGGTCAGCGCGAATTTAAAGGAATTCTTATAGATTACTCCGAAGATGGTGCAGTTACCATTGAGTTTGACGAAGAGAACACAATGACTGCCGAAAAGAAGGAAATTGCTTGGGTTAAGCTTGACGATTTCTCATTTTAAACAGGTTAATATTTAGTTTTATATATTGAAAGGAATGGTAGGAAAAATGGCTAGAAAATCAACTAAGAAAAATGAAAACAAAGAATTTTTCGAAGCAATACTTATGCTCGAACAGGAAAGAGGAATTCCCGCAGACTATCTTCTTGAAAAAGTTTGCGCAGCAATTGTTACTTCTGTAAGAAGAGAATACGGCGGCGAGGATGTTGTATTTGTTGATTGCAACCCCGAAGAATATAAGCTTCGAGTTTATCTCAGAAAACAGGTTGTTGAAGAGATTGAAAATGAATTTACTGATATTCTTCAGGAAGAAGCAGTTAAATACAACAAAAAAGCTCTTGTAGGCGATTTTGTTGAAATTCCTCTTGAAACAAAGCAGTTCGGCAGAATTGCCGCAACTACTGCAAAGAACGTTATCAGAGGCGATATTCACGATGCTGAAAGAGGTCTTATGCTCAGAGAGTTTGAATCAAAACAGAAAGAACTCGTTACCGGTAAAGTTCAGAGTATTGACCCTCAGACAGGTAACGTTACTCTTGAAATCGGTAAGGCAGTAGTTGTTCTTCCTAAGTCAAGACAGCTTCCCAATGAAACATTCACAGAAAATCAGCTTGTTAAGGTTTATATTGAGGGCGTTAAAGACACTCCCAAAGGTCCTAAAGCAATGATTTCAAGAACTCATTCAGGTCTTGTAAGAAGACTCTTTGAAACAGAAGTTCCCGAAATTTATGACGGAATTGTTGAAATCAAAGCAGTTTCCCGTGAGGCAGGTTCAAGAACCAAAATTGCAGTTATTTCAAAGGATGAAAATGTTGACCCCATTGGTGCTTGCATTGGTCCTAAGGGTTCTCGCGTGGGAACAATTGTTGAATCTCTCGGCGGTGAAAAAATCGATATCGTTATTTACGACGAAGATCCCACAAAGTTTATCGCAGCAGCCCTTGCTCCTGCCGATGTTCTTAAAGTTGAAATCGACGAAGAGAGAGAAAAAGCCTGTCACGTAACTGTTCCCGATACACAGCTTTCCCTTGCTATCGGTAACAAAGGTCAGAACGTAAGCCTTGCTGCAAGACTTACAGGCTGGAAAATAGATATTAAACCCGAAAGCGGATTCTATATTCCGCAGAGCAAGTGAGGTCAATATGGCTGAAAGAAAAATACCTATGAGGAAATGCCTTGGTTGTGGCGAAATGAAGCCGAAAAAAGAGCTCATTCGTGCAGTCAAAAGTCCCGAAGGTGAAATAAGTCTTGACCTTACAGGCAAAAAGTCGGGCAGGGGAGCATATATATGCCCAGATAAAGAGTGTTTTAAGAAAGCCAGAAAGGGCAAGCGCCTTGAAAAAGCTCTTGAAACCTCAATTCCCGACAGTGTTTATGACGATATGGAAAACGAGCTTAAATAAGAACCGTAAATAAGGTCGAAAGGACTGGGCAAAATTTGAATAAAAAAGATACTATGGGTTTCCTTGGTTTGTGCCGTAAAGCAGGAAAGCTTTGCTGCGGTCACGATGTTGTTAAAGAATCCATTGTAAAATCTACGGCGGAGCTTGTGTTTCTCTCGGCGGATGCTTCCGAAAGGCTCGAAAGAGAAATGACACACGCTTGTACCTATAACGGTAAAAAAATTCCAATTATACGTACTTCTTATTCTATGGCGGATTTTGCCGCAGGAGTCGGCAAAGGTTCAGGTGTTTTTTCCGTAACAGACACCGGTTTTGCTAAAAAACTACATCAACAATTCGGGGAGGAATTAGATGATAACAAAATATAAAGTTAATGAAGTTGCAAAAGACTTCGGTTTACAGAATAAAGAAATAATAGAGGTTCTCGGTAAATTTTATGAAGAACCCAAAAAGGCTCAGACTGCTCTTGATACAAAAGAGCTTGATGTTCTTTTTGATGTTTTGACACAGGAAAACAGCGTTGAAAACTTCAATTCATATTTTGCAATGAAAAAGGTTGAAGAAAAGAAAGAGGAGAAGCCTGCTCCCGCAAAAGCAGAGAAAAAACCTGAGCCTAAAAAAGAAGATAAAGCTCAGAAGAAAGATGCTCCTAAGAAAGAGGAGAAAAAAGCAGACAAACCTCAGAAAAAAGAAGATAAAAAGCCTGAAAACAAAGGTGACAATAAGCCTCAGGGTCAGTCTAACGCAAATCCTTTTAAGAAAAATGAAAAGAAAAAAGATGGTCCTATGCAGTCCAGAACAAAGGGCGAAATGCGTACCATTGATACAAGAGCGGACAACGTACAGCTCGAAAAATACAACGAGAGATATGAAAATATCGCGCCTGTTCATTCTATCAATGACAATGTTCAGACAAAACAAAAATTAAAACAGAAGAGCCAGCAGTACAGAAAACAGCAGGGTATGCGCTCCAAGAGAAGAGAGAGCGAAGCAGAGAGATTAAAGAGAATTGAAGCAGAACGCGCTAAAAAGACCCTTGTTATCACAGTTCCTGAAGAAATTACTGTTGGTGACCTTGCAGCAATGCTTAAAAGAACTGCCGCAGAGGTTATCAAAAAGCTCTTCTCTCTCGGTATGATGGCAACTGTTAATCAGGTTATCGATTTTGATACAGCAGAAATCGTTGCAACAGAGCTTGGTGCAAAGGTTAAAAAGGAAGTTGTTGTTACTATCGAAGAAAGAATTATCGATGACCATGAAGATAATGAAGAGGATCTTCTTCCCAGAAGCCCCGTTGTTTGCGTTATGGGTCACGTTGACCATGGTAAAACATCACTTCTTGACGCTATTAAAAATACGTCTGTTACTGCAACAGAAGCAGGCGGTATTACTCAGCACCTTGGTGCTTACAGAGTAAATCTCAATGGTCAGGATATTACTTTCCTTGATACCCCCGGTCACGCAGCATTCACAGCTATGCGTGCAAGAGGTGCAATGGCAACTGATATTGCAATCCTTGTTGTTGCGGCTGATGACGGTATCATGCCCCAGACAGTTGAAGCTATTAACCATGCTAAAGCAGCAGGTGTTTCCATTGTTGTTGCTATTAACAAAATGGATAAGATGGATGCTTCTCCCGACAGAATTATGCAGCAGTTAACAGAATATGAGCTCATTCCTGAAGAATGGGGCGGTGATGTTATCTGCGTTCCCGTTTCTGCAAAAACAAAAATGAATATTGATACTCTTCTTGAATCTGTTCTTCTTGTTGCAGAAATGAAAGAGCTTAAAGCTAACCCCAACCGTGCAGGTAAAGGTATTGTTATCGAAGCAAGACTTGATAAGGGTCGCGGTCCTGTTGCAACTCTTCTTGTTCAAAACGGTACTCTTAAATCGGGCGACATTATCGTTGCAGGTACTGCAGTTGGTAGAGTTCGTGTTATGACAGACGATAAGGGCAGAAAGGTTGATGAAGCAGGTCCATCCGTTCCTGTTGAAATCACAGGTCTTGCAGAAGTGCCCATCGGCGGTGACGCTTTCGACTGCGTAAGCGATGAAAGACTTGCAAGAGAGCTTGTTGAACAGCGAAAGGCTTCACAGAAAGAGGAAGCGTTCCGCTCAATGCAGAAGGTTACTCTTGATAATCTCTTTGATTCAATTAACGAAGGCTCTCTTAAAGACCTTAACATCATTGTTAAAGCCGACGTTCAGGGCTCAGTTGAAGCAGTTCGCCAGAGTCTTGAAAAGCTTTCCAATGAGGAAGTTCGTGTTAAAGTTATTCACGGCGGTGTTGGTGCAGTAAACGAATCCGACGTTATGCTTGCAAATGCATCAAACGCTCTTATTGTTGGCTTTAATGTTCGTCCCGACCCCGTTGCAGAAGCAAATGCTGAACGCGACAAGGTTGAAATGAGAATGTACCGAGTTATTTATGACTGTATTGAAGAGGTAGAAGCAGCTATCAAGGGTATGCTTGCTCCCAAATATCGCGATGTTGAAATGGGTAAAGCAGAAGTCAGAAGCGTATTCAAGCTTTCAAGTGCAGGTACAATCGCGGGTTGCTATATTATTGACGGTAAAATCACAAGAAACTGCAAAATCCGTGTTGTTCGTGACGGTATTGTTGTATTCGAGGACGAAATTTCCTCACTTAAACGTTTCAAGGATGACGTTAAAGAGGTTGCAACCGGTTACGAATGCGGTGTTGGTCTTGAGAAGTTTAACGACATCAAAGAAGGCGACATTTTAGAAGGCTACATTACAGAAGAGTACAAGGATTAATAATAATCCAAATCTTCAGGCACATTGCGGCATTTTTCCGACTTGAAATATCTGTATATTCCTGCGTCGGAAGAAATGCCACACTGCACCTGAATCTTTGAATTTTAGATATTTCATTTTTCTTTACATTTAGGAGAGAAAATAATGGGAACTTATAAACAAAATCGTACAGCAGAGGACATCAAGCGCGAAATTGCTGCAATCGTAAGGGAACTTAAAGATCCCAGAATTTCAGACCACCTTATAAGCGTGGCAAGGGCAGAGGTTGCAGGTGACTTGTCCTATGTTAAAGTATATGTAAGCGCTGTTGAGGGTATTGAAGTAGCAAAGGGTGCTACCAAAGCCCTTACGGGCGCAACAGGTCTTGTGCGCCGTGAGGTTAGTAAGCGTCTCGGTCTTCGCAAGGCACCGGAAATAAAATTTGTTGCCGATAACTCGATTGAGTACGGTATGAATATTGTTAAAAAGCTTGAGGAACTCTCAGGTTCTACCGATGAATGAGGATTGTTTATGGTAATTGATTTAAAACAGTGCGCCACTCTTTTGAGAGAACACGATGAATTCGTTGTTATTTCTCACGAGCATCCTGACGGAGACACCTTGGGTGCGGCTTTTGCTCTTTGTGAAATACTCAAAAAAATGGGTAAAAAACGTGTTGTTAAATGCAGTGATATAATTCCTAAAGATTTCTGCTATATGACAGATTCTTATGTTGCCGATGAGGTAACAGACCCGTATATTGTTACGGTGGATGTTGCCGATGAAAAGTTATTAGGCAATATGGTTTCTTTGTATGGCGGAAATGTGGATTTGTGCATTGACCACCACGTTTCTAATACCTATTATGCAAAGAATTCCTTTGTTGAGGACAGAGCAGCAGCTTGTGAAATTATTTACGAGTTGGCACAGGAGTTGGGTATCGAAACAGATTTATATATAAGAGAATGTATATACACAGGAATTTCAACCGATACCGGATGCTTCAGATATCAGAATACAACTCCAGCAACTTTCAGAATTGTTGCAGATCTTATGGAAAAAGGCATAGATTCCAAAAAAATCAATAAGCTGATGTTTGAAACAAAAACAAAAAGTTTCCTTGAGTTGGAATTGCTTGCAAGAAAAACTCTCGAATATTATTTTGACGGAAAATGCGCAATTATTACATTGACTCAGTCTATGTATAAAGAAAGCGGTTCAAGTGAGCACGAATGCCACCCAATAACTGCACTTCCCCGTCAGATTGAGGGTGTGCTTGTTGGGGCGGTTATCAAGGAAAAAGAGGACGGAACTTTCGGTATTTCAGTTCGAACCGAGGGAGATATTGATGCTTCCGAAATCTGTGCTCATTTAGGTGGTGGTGGTCATAAGGGTGCCGCAGGAGCAAGCTTTTCCTGTTCTTATGAAGAGGGAAAAGGAGAATTGCTTAATGTTATAAAAACTGTTTTGGATGGTTTAAACTGATGACAGGAATAATACCTCTCAAAAAAGGTGAGAATATTACATCCTTTTTTGCAGTAAATAAAGTCAGAAGAATAATTGGTGAAAAAAAGTGCGGTCATACAGGCACTCTTGATCCCAATGCAACAGGAGTGCTGCCGATAGCTGTCGGCGGCGCAACTCGTTTTATTGAACTTCTGCCAACACATAAAAAAGCCTACAAAGCAACCTTTAAAACAGGTTTTTGTACCGATACTCTTGATATCTGGGGAACGGTAACAGAAACCTTTGAAAAAGAGGTTACTTTTGAGGAAATAGAAAAAACCGTGTCGGAGTTTAAAGGGGAAATCACTCAGCTTCCTCCTATGTATTCAGCTATAAAAAGAGACGGAGTGCGCCTTTATGAACTTGCCCGACAGGGTATTGAGGTTGAGAGAACTCCCCGAAAATGTGAGATTTATGAGCTTTCTGTGAGTGGAGGGGAGAACGGTGAATATTCCCTCTATTGCGAATGTTCCGCAGGAACTTATATAAGAACGCTTATAAGTGATATTGGCGAGAGCTTGGGTTGCGGTGCAACCATGACTTCTCTTTGCAGAACCTTTGCTTGCGGAATAGAACTTTCGGAGTGTTTTACTCTCGAAGAGTTAAATGAATTAAAAGAAAAAGGCGGAATTGAAAAAGAGGTTATTCCTTTGGAAAAATTATTAATGGAATACCCTGAAATTCAGGTTACGGATAATCAGGCAAAGCGTTTTTCCAACGGCGGAAGCCTTTTGCGAGAGCGTCTTCGCAACTTAGGTGAAAAGGGAATTTACAGAGTATATGGAAACGGTGAGTTTTTAGGATTAGGCGAACTCACCGAAACAGATTTATTGGTGAAAAGAGTTTATAATAATGTCTGAAAATAAAAAGGTGCTTGTGGCACTTGGTACTTTCGATGGTCTTCATTTGGGACATAAAAAGGTACTTTTAAGCGATACAACTGAATATGACGAGAAAATCGCCCTGATGTTCGCGGAGCACCCTCAAAAAACTCTTTCAGGGTCGGTTCCCGGTGAACTCATCACCGAAACAAAGAGAAACCAACTTTTAAAGGAATGGGGCTATAAGCCGGTATTTCTTGATTTTTCAGAGATTTCACAGTTTACTCCGGAAGAATTTGTTGACAATATTCTTCTTGGAAAATTTAGTGCAACTGCTCTTGGTTGCGGTTTTAATTATCGTTTTGGAAAAGGGGCAGAAGGAGATGTGGATGTTTTAAAGCTTCTTTGCGCTGAAAGGGAAATTAAACTTACGGTTTGCGGAGAGGTTGAGTTTGACGGTACTCCTGTCAGTTCAACGCGAATAAGAGAATGCCTTAAAAACGGTGATATAAGAACCGCCAACAAAATGTTAGGAAGATATTTTTCTTATAATTTCCCCGTTGTTCACGGTGATGCAAGAGGCAGAGTTTTAGGTTCTCCAACGATTAATCAGTTCTTTAGTGAAAATTTCACCGTTGCGGAGTATGGGGTTTACGCATCGTTTACAGTTATTAACGAGAAAAAATATATTTCCGTAACAAATATCGGTGTTCGTCCTACGATAAAGGGCGGTAGTGAAAAACGAAGTGAAACTAACATTGTCGGGTTTGACGGTGATTTGTACGGAAAAGATATTGAAGTTTTTCTTGTAGAAAAGTTGCGAGGCGAAATGGCATTTGATTCTTTAGAGGAGTTAAGTGCAAGAATTTCTGCCGACAGAGAAAAAGCAACAGAAATAATTAAAAAGGAGTTTCAGAATGAATTTTAAAAACAAAATCAAAGTTGCTCCCTCAATTCTTTCTGCAGATTATGCGGATTTAAAAAATGAAATTGAAAAAGTAAAAAAAGCCGGGGCAGATATGCTCCACGTTGATGTTATGGACGGTCATTTTGTGCCCAATATTTCAATCGGACCTCCTGTTGTTAAATCCATAAGAAAAGCGACAGATATGTTTCTTGATTGTCACCTTATGATAAGTGATCCTTCCGATTATGTTGGAAACTTTGCAAAATCGGGGGCAGATTTAATTTCTTTTCACATTGAAAGCGAAAGCAATGTGGAAGAAACCTTAGAAAAGATAATAAATGCAGGGGTTAAACCTGCATTGGTAATAAAGCCCAAAACTCCTGCCGAATCAGTTTTTCCGTATCTCGAAAAACTTGCAATGGTTTTGGTTATGACGGTTGAACCCGGTTTCGGCGGTCAGTCATTTATGAGCGAAATGTTACCTAAAATCACGGCTATAAGAGAAAAAGCAAATCAGGTTAACCCCGATTTGCTAATTCAGGTTGATGGTGGTATCGTGCCTGAAACGGCTGAATTATGTATTAAAGCAGGCGCAGATGTTTTGGTTTCAGGTAGTTACATTTTTGGTGCTGAGAATATCGAATATGCGGTAAACTCATTAAGATAAATATAGTCCGTATTCGTATATTTTTGAGACTTCCGATTCAGAACATACAGAAGTATTACCGAATTCGCATAAAATATGTAGAATTTTTTCAGAAAAAGTTAGCTTCGGACGGATTATGATATATAGACAGTTTTTGTATTTGTAGGGTTCGAATTTTTTTATAAAATCTTTTAGTTTTGAAATTATTTTTAATGAATCTATAAAAGAGTTTTCATCCCACGGGCAAAAAAGAATAGGTTCAGCATCCTTTTTCATAACTAACCGCTTTTTATTTTTAGGGTCATCAAAAGGTGAGCTTGTGAAATGGAGAACACAACCACCGTCTTCTAAGGGTGCAACCTCTATGAGAAGCTTACCGTCCGTATCAACAGATTTTCCCAAGGTCTTTCGAGCCTTATCAAGAATTGTCCATATAACACGGCGGGTTTCTATGTTGGAATAGTCCATTTCATCGTATGTAATATCAAGGTCGGTCATATCAAGATGCGAAAGTGTAACGGTGATTTTTTCATCGCCGTTTGATTCGATTTTCATTCTCTTCCCCCCAACGAAAAGTATAATACACTAATATCATAATACTCAAACGGCTTGGGTACAATGATAAAATATTGGAAAGGAATTTACTTATGAGGTTTGCAGTCAGCAGTTACAGTTTGAGTTCTCTTGTATCTAAAGGCGAGGCAACAGAGAAAGAGCTTATATCAATTGCCAAAGAGCTTGGCTTTGACGGAATAGAATTTGCAGAAATTCACACTCCTGAGGATATGGATAAAATCGAGTATGCAAAAGAACTCAAAGAGGAATGTGAAAAAGTCGGTATAGTTCCTGTTCAGTATTCTGTGGGAGCAGATTTTATTTATGGCTCTGACGGTAATTTGGAAAAGGAAATTGAAAGACTTAAATATGAGGTTGATGTTGCCGTTGCTTTAGGTGTTCAGGGTATGCGTCACGATGCAACCGGAGGCTATAGCGATGAAGATAAAAAATACAAAGGCTTTGAGCAAGCTCTCCCGAAAATTGTTGAGGGCTATAAAGCGGTCACCGAATATGCTGAAACTAAAGACATAAAAACTATGATAGAAAATCACGGTTTTTTCTGTCAGGATAGTGACAGAGTGGAAAAAATAATAACGGGTGTTTCCCATAAGAATTTCGGCGCTCTTATTGATATCGGTAATTTCCTTTGTGCAGATGAAAATCCTGTAAATGCGGTTTCAAGACTTGCACCCTTTGTTTCCTATGTTCACGCAAAGGATTTTCATATAAAAACCGGAAGCGAGCTTGCACCTCAGGATTGCTTCTTTAAAACTCGCGGCGGAAACTATTTAAGAGGTGCAGTTTTAGGTCACGGAAATGTTCCTGTTTTGCAAACCCTCAGTATTTTGAAGGACGCAGGCTATAACGGCTTCATAACTCTCGAGTTTGAAGGTTGCGAGGAAGCAAAAAATGCTTGTAAATGGGGTCTTAATACCCTTAAAAATGTTTGTGAATTTTTGAAATGGTAAGTATGATTAAATTCGATAAAAAAGTTATTCTTGCTTCTCAATCACCACGAAGACAAGAATTAATAAAGCTGATTTATGATAATGTTGAGATACTTCCTGCACAATGTGATGAATCTCTTCCTGAGGGTATTAAAGCAAGAGAAGCAGTTGAATATCTCTCAAAAATAAAGAATGAAGCGACTGCAAAATTAACAGACAAAGAAAATCTAATAATTTCTGCAGATACTGTTGTTGCGGTTGACGGTGTGATTCTCGGTAAACCCGTTAATAAAGATGATGCTCGAAGAATGATTTCTTTTTTGAGCGGAAAAGTTCATCAAGTTTATACCGGTGTTACTCTTTCAGTGAACGAAAAGAGTGTAACCTTCAGCGAAAAAACCGATGTTGAGTTTTATGCATTAACAGAGAATGAAATTGAGGAATACATAAATACTCCCGAACCCTATGACAAAGCCGGTGCTTACGGCATTCAAGGTAAAGCAGGTCTTCTTGTTAAGGGTATAAAAGGCGACTACTATAATGTTGTTGGTTTGCCCGTGGCAAGACTAAAAAGAGAAATTCTTGAATTTATATAATAGGTATGGTAACATAAATGTGAGTACCACCCACCACCTGCGGTGGTCCCCCTCCTTTTTTACATCAGTAAAAAAAGAGGAGTAACTAAGGTGTATGATTTTATTATAAAGGCGGTGCTTTTTTTGGCAGAGAAAACAAAAGAAGTATATGTTGAACCCCAAGTAACCGAAGAAGATATAGAAAAACAGAGAAGACAGCAGGAAAAAGAATATCTGGGTCCGCGTGAAATGGCGGCTTATATAATTTCGGGTATTGGTGACAAAAACTGGGAAACCTTTAACGGGAATAATGAGTTTTTCTACACCACTACATTCCAGCATGTAAGCCCAATCACTTTGAGCGTTGCGCAGTCTTTCTGCAGTATTCTTGATACTTTTGACAATGCAATATCGGGTCCCATTCTTGACAGAACCCGTACCCGTTGGGGTAGAGTTCGTCCATACCTTGTGTTGACGCTTCCTTTCTGGCTTTTTTCAGCGGCAATGCCGTATATTCTGCCCGACGGACTTTCTCAGGCTACACTTTTGGGTCTTTTTCTTCTTATAAGATATATCGGCTCAATTTCAAACTCTTTCTATACACCTGCTTATCAAGCGGTTCTTTACAACTTGACACCCAATGTTAACGAACGAAACAAGCTTATTGCGGCAGATACCTATGTTGACCTTTTCGGCGTATGGCTACCCTCTTTGTTCCCATTCTTTGTTGACTATTTACCACGAACGATACCCACCAGAAATATTTATTTAACAGGTGCTATTATCTTTATGGCTCTTGTTGTAGTATTCCGTATATTCGGTTTCTTCAGTCTTCGTGAAAGAGTTCCGCTTGCTTCCCGTGAAGAAATGAAGAGTACAAGCGTATGGAAGTCAGTCAAACAGGTTGCATCCTGCCGTCCTATGTGGGTGCTTCTTGCAAAGAACTTCTGCGGTATGGGTAAAGCAACGGGACAAAGTGTTGCTAACTATTTCTGGCTTAACTGTACCGGAAAACTTTCAAATGCGGCAATCTCAGGCTTGTTTACAGGTCTTCCCAGTTATTTCGTATTGCCTTTTGCAAATAAAATGGCAAAGAAGATCGGAGTTAAAAAGCTTTCTGTTTTAGCTTACGGCTACTGCGGTATAGTTTACCTTATAATGTTCTTTATCGGTTATGCCCCTACCGACAACAATATTATTAACCTGATAATAATTGTTGTAGGTCTTACATTTGCAGGTGCAATGAATTCTGTTCAGCGCTTCTGCGGTACCGCTCTGCAGGGTGATTTGTATGACTATGTTGAGTGGAAAACAGGTATTCGTAATGAGGGTATGATGAGTGCCGCAATGGGTTATATTACCCTTATTACAAATAATATTTCAACAATTCTCAGTGGCATTATTATCGCGGCAATTAAGTATGAGCCACTTTTGAACTCCTATGGCGTTGTTATTCCCCAAACTGACCCTCATATGCTTAATGCAATTTGGGCAGTATTTACTCTTGCTCCCGCTTTCGGACGAATCGGCAAGGCAATTTCTCTTTCTTTCTTCAATGTTGACGGCAAAGTAAGAGAACAGATGATGGAAGACCTTGCGGTATCAAGAGCGGCAAAATTAAAGAGCAGAACAGGTGATTTATCAGCGAAGTCAGAAGAAAACTAATCAATTTTGGAGATGCTATTATAATGAGAATAGTAGTTAAAGTAGGCACATCAACCCTTGCTCACAGTACAGGATGCATAAATATTCGCCATGTTGAAGAGCTTTGCAAGGTTCTTTCCGATCTTAAAAATGCGGGGCACGAGGTAATCCTTGTTTCCTCGGGTGCTATAGGAATGGGTATTGGAAAGCTTTCTCTTAAAGAAAAACCAACCGATATGCCAACAAAACAAGCTGCCGCAGCAGTAGGACAATGTGAATTGATGTATGCGTATGATAAGCTTTTTTCAGAATACAATCATACCGTTGCTCAGATTCTTCTTACCGGTCTCGATTTGGAAGATCCTACAAGATATCATAACATTAAGAATACGATGAATAGGCTTCTTGAACTGAATGTTCTTCCCATTATTAACGAGAATGATACTGTTAATACGGATGAAATTTCCGTTGGTGATAACGATACCTTGGGCGCGATAGTTGCCGTTAGCATGCACGCGGATTTACTTGTAATGCTTTCCGATATTGACGGGCTTTATACCGCAGACCCGAGAACAGATAAAAATGCAATTCTTCTTTCGGAAATTACTGAAATTACTCCTGAAATTGAAGGTCTGGGAGGAAAAAGCGGAACAAATCTCGGCACGGGCGGTATGGCAACTAAACTTTCTGCTGCAAAGAAATGCGTGGCAAGAGGAACGGATGTTGTTATAGCAAATGGTTCTTCACCGTCCGTTCTTTATGATATTATGGACGGGAAAAAGGTTGGGACAAAATTTATTTCCAAAAAGGGATGATTTTATGAAATCAACTTTTGATATTTTAAAGGAAGCAAAGGCGGCAAAGTCTGTCCTTTGCTCTCTTAATTCAGAAGAAAAAAATGACGCGCTTTTAAAAATGGCAGAGGCACTTGAAGAAAATTGCGATGCTATTTTAAAAGCGAATGAAAAAGATATGGAAAAGGCAAAGGGAACAATTTCCGATGTTATGCTCGACAGACTTTGTCTTACAAAAGAGCGCATAAAGGGTATGGCGGACGGCATACGTGAGGTTGTGGAATTACCCGACCCTGTTGGAGAGGTTCTCGCAAGAGTTGAAAGACCCAGCGGGATTATTGTTGAAAAAACTGCTGTACCTATGGGTGTGGTGGCTATTATTTACGAAAGTAGGCCCAATGTTACCTCCGATGCGGCGGCACTTGCTCTTAAAAGCGGAAACGTTTGTATTCTGCGTGGCGGTAAAGAAGCATTTCTTTCGGCAGATGCTATTGTAACCGCCATGAGAAAAGGTCTTGTTTCTTTAGGACTTCCCGAAACGCTTATAAATCTTGTTCAGGACACAACAAGACAAAGTGCAAATGAGCTTATGAACGCGGTTGGTTTTGTGGATTTGCTCATACCTCGCGGTGGAGCGGGTCTTATTAAGGCGGTTACTGAAAATGCAAAGGTTCCCTGCATACAAACGGGAACGGGCATTTGCCATATTTATATTGATGAAAGTGCAGATGCAGAAAAAGCTCTTAATATAGTGGAGAACGCTAAAACAAGCCGTCCTTCTGTTTGTAACGCGGCTGAAGTACTTATTGTAAACAGTAAAATCGCAAATGAGTTTTTGCCACTTTTAAAGATGAGAATTGTTGATAAAAGAGAGAAGGAAGGAAAAATTCCCGTTGAGCTTCGCCTTGACGAAAGAGCCGAAAAAATAATTGACGGCAAAAAGGCAGGAGAAAACGACTTTGACACAGAATTTCTCGATTATATTCTTGCGGTTAAAATAGTTGACAGTGTGGAAGAAGCAATTGAACATATTTCTCTTCATTCAACAGGTCACAGTGAGGCAATAGTTACCCGAAGCAAAGAGAATGCAGAGAAATTTACCCGTAGCGTAGACAGTGCGGCAGTTTATGTTAATGCTTCAACCCGTTTTACCGACGGCGGTGAATTTGGTTTAGGCTGTGAAATGGGAATTTCAACCCAGAAGCTTCATGCAAGAGGTCCAATGGGTCTTAAAGAACTAACAACCTATAAATTTATCATTAAAGGCGACGGTCAGGTTCGCTGAAAGGGTGATTTTATGAAACAAATCGGTTTTATCGGATGCGGAAATATGGGAGGTGCTCTTGCGAGAGCGGCAATTAAATCCGTTGGCGCGGAAAATATTTTCGTTTATGATGTTGACGTGAAGAAATCAAAGGATTTTGCGGAAGAAACGGATGTAAATATTGCGGATGCAGAGTACATTGTGCTCAATTGCGATTATATTTTTCTCGGAGTAAAACCGCAGATGCTTAAAAGCCTTTTTGAAAAAATTGCACCCGTAATCGAGGAAAGAACAACGGATTTCACTCTTGTTTCTATGGCGGCAGGTGTTTCTCTTTCTTCCTTAGGTGCTATGGCAGGTGTTGATTGCCCCATAATCAGAATAATGCCCAATATGCCTGCAAGTGTGGGTGAGGGTATGATTCTTTATACTTATAATGATTTTGTTTCAAAGGAAGATCTTGACGGTTTCGTTGATTCAATGAAATACGCAGGTCTTCTTGATAAAATCCCGGAAGATAAAATAGACGCGGCAAGCTGTGTTTCAGGTTGTGGCCCTGCATTTGTATTTATGTTCTGCGAGGCTCTTGCAGATGGTGCTGTTGAATGCGGTCTTCCCAGGGACAAAGCCCTTCTTTATGCGGCTCAGACTCTTATCGGTTCGGCAGAAATGCTTATAAAAACAGGGGAGCATCCCGGTAAATTAAAGGATGCGGTTTGTAGCCCTGCAGGAAGCACAATTGAGGGGGTTAAGGCACTTGAAAACGGTGCTTTTAGAGCAAGCGCTATGGATGCCGTAAGAAAGGCTTATGAGAGAACCTTGGAACTTGGAAAATAAAAGCAAAGGAGCTGTTCGAAAGGACAGTTCTTTTTTATTGAAATAGCTAAATTAATATGATACAATATATAATGTAGGAATTTTGGCTTTGGGGTGATTCTACATGGTAAAAGCGGCAGTTTTTGATCTTGATCACACACTTTTTGACCGCTATGGAACAATTAAAAAAATTGCACCGCAAATTATTTCTGAGTTTAATATTTCGGATGGTGTAACTGCGGAAATTTTTGCAGAAGAGCTTTCTTATGCGGACAAGCAGTTTGTTCATAAGGGTTGGAAAAAAATTCACGAATATCTCGTTAATAAAAATATGTTCAAGGTTGCTCCAACCTATGAGGAATATGCGGGGTGTGTCTTAAAAAGCTTTAAAACAACCACGGTAAAATATGATTTTGCGATTCCCGTTTTAAAAGAAATTAAGAATATGGGGATTAAAACTGCTCTTATTACTAACGGAACCCCCGAGTTACAGAATTTTAAATTAATGTCCTTGGGAATGACTGACTGTTTTGATGAAATCATCATTAGCGGTGAAACTGCTTATGAAAAACCTGATGTAAGAATTTTTCAGTTAATGGCAACAAGTCTGGGAATAAAACCCAGTGAAATGCTTTATATCGGTGATCATCCCGTGAACGATGTTGATGGCTCAAGAAAAGCAGGTTGTATTCCTGTTTGGGTAAAAACTACGGGAACTTGGGTTTTTCCTGAAGTTCCAAAACCTGAATTGCAAGTTGAAACTGTTGAAGAAATTCCTGATATAATAAGGAAAATTAACGAAAGGTAAGGAATTATGAAAGGCACAAGCTTTTTACCCGTAACCGCAAAAGAAGTAAGAGAACGTGGTTGGGCAGAAGTTGATTTTGTATATGTATGCGGTGATGCTTATGTTGACCACCCATCATTCGGTGCGGCTATAATTACCCGCGTACTTGAAGAGCAAGGGTTCAATGTGGCTTTTCTTGCTCAACCCAATTTCCATAATTCTGAAGATTTTAAGCGTTTCGGAAAGCCCCGTTTGGGCTTTCTTGTCAGCGCAGGTAATATAGATTCAATGGTGGCGCACTATACGGTTGCCAAAAGAAAAAGAAATTATGACTATTATTCTCCCGGGGGAAAAATAGGACTTCGTCCTGATAGAGCGACAGATGTTTATTGCCGCCTTATAAGAGAAGCTTATTCCGATGCTGCAATTATAATCGGGGGTCTTGAAGCATCTCTTCGCAGATTTGCTCATTATGACTATTGGAAGGATGAAGTAATTGAAAGTATTCTCATTTCTTCGGGAGCAGATATCCTTACCTATGGTATGGGTGAAAATATTATAAGAAAAATTGCATCACTTCTTGATAAAGGTGTGCCGATTTCAAAGATCCGCGATGTCAGAGGAACTGTGTGGCTTGGTAATCGTGACGATAAAATTCATTTTGACAAAGCAGGAGAATGGGATTTTAATAAACTGAAAACAGATAAAGAATATTATGCGAAAGCTTTTTCCGTTCAGTACAAAAATCAGGACAACGCATATGGAAAAGCTCTTGTTGAATATTATGGGGATAAAATGCTTGTTCAAAATCCACCAATGCCCCCTCTTGAAAGAGAAGAGCTTGATGCGGTTTATGATTTGCCTTTTATGAGAGATTATCACCCTTCATATGAGAAGCAAGGTGGCGTGCCTGCTATAACAGAGGTGCAGTTTTCTCTTACTCATAACCGTGGTTGCTTCGGTGGTTGCAATTTTTGTGCTCTTGCTTTCCATCAAGGCAGAAGTGTTCGTTCGAGAAGTGTTGAAAGCGTTGTGGAAGAAGCAAAGCTTTTAACCGAGCTTAAAGGGTTTAAGGGATATATTAACGATGTCGGCGGTCCTACTGCTAATTTCCGTCACCCTGCTTGTGAAAAGCAACTGAAAAGTGGGGTCTGTGCCGATAAAAAATGTCTTGCTCCCGAACCCTGTAAGAATTTAAAAGCAGACCACAGCGAATATATTGACCTTCTTTCTCAGATTGAAAGATTACCTAAAATTAAAAAAGTTTTCATTCGTTCGGGTATCAGATACGATTATCTTAATGCAGATAAAACACCGTCGGGAAATGCATTTTTTAAAAAGCTTGTTAAAGACCACGTAAGCGGTCAGCTAAAGGTTGCACCCGAGCATTGTTCAGGGAATGTCCTGCGCCTTATGGGTAAGCCTGATTTTAAAATATATGAAAAATTCAAGGACAGATATTTTGAACTTACAAAAAGCTTCGGTATGGAGCAGTATCTTGTTCCTTATCTTATGTCAAGCCACCCGGGAAGCACTCTTTCCGATGCGGTGAAATTGGCAGAGTATATTAAAAAATGGAACTATAATCCCGAGCAGGTTCAGGATTTTTATCCAACACCGGGAACTGCTTCAACGGTGATGTTTTACACGGGACTTGACCCATTCACAATGAAAGAGGTTTATGTTCCGAAGCTCCCGGAGGAAAAGCGTATGCAAAGAGCACTTTTACAATGTGCGGACCCCAAAAATGCAGATTTAGTAAGAATCGCTCTTAAAAAATGTCACAGAGAAGATCTTATCGGTTACGATAAAAAATGCCTTGTTAAACCCTCCTATAAGGATAGAGTTGAACAAGCAAAGAAGCAAAATTCTTCAAGAAATAATAAAAACCAAAGCCGAAGAGGTAGCGGTAGAAACACTTCAAAAGGAAAGCGGAGATAAAATGCAACTCTTGAAAATAGATAAAGAGAATTATGTTGGTCAGGCAGACCCTTATATTCTCAAGCATAACGGAAAATATTATATCTACACAACAGGCGATGACGGAATTTATGCCCATTCCTGTGATACTCTTTTAGGTGATTGGAAATTTGAAGGCAGAATTTTCACCATTGAGGGTAATGAGCATTTCTGGGCACCGTCAGTTATTTACCACGAAGGTAAATTCTATATGTATTTTTCTTTCGAGTATTATGATGCGGAGCCCGACCAAGGCGGACACCATCAGACAATGCACGTAACAGAAAGCGAAAATCCTTTAGGACCTTTCTCAGTGGCTAAGCCTATTTTAAAGCCTTTTTCTATTGATTCTCACATTGTGAAAACAGATGAAGGCCTTTTCCTTTTCTATTCTCCCAATACTTTTGAGGGCGAAAGAATAGGGACATATATCGTAGTTCAGAAAATGGCAGACCCTTATACACCCATTGGTGAGCCAGTACCCGTTATCAAGGCTTCTATAGATGAAGAAATTTTCCGTCGTGACCGCTATAAAAAGGGTCAGCATTGGCATACAATTGAAGGCGCCTATTGGTTCCAAGAGGGCGAATGGCAGTATGTTATGTATAGCGGTGGTCGCTATGAAGATGAAACTTATTTTGTCGGTTATGCTGCTGCAAAAACAAACGAGCAGGATTTGACTAAAGTTAAATTCCAAAAAATGCCTGATGACAATACCTATGCACCGCTTCTTCGCAGTAATGACTGGGAAGAGGGAACAGGTCATAACAGCATTATAAAAGAAGACGGACAGTATTATATTGTTTACCACGCAAGAAATACTGAAGCAGACGGACTCAACGGTGACAGAAGAAATGCGAGAATTGCAAAAATGCACGTTGAAGACGGTAAAATTTGGGTTGAAAGATACCCCGACCATATATAAAGTGGGTGGATTATGATGATTATTGACGAACTTGTTGGATTTTCCAACCTTTATGGCAGCAATGAAGAGCTTGTTCTTGCAGGTGGCGGAAACACCTCTGCAAAGGACGGAGATGTTATGTATATAAAAGGTTCGGGCACTCGCCTTGCAGATATTACCGCTGATGGCTTTGTGAAAATGAGCCGCAGTAAAATTGCGGAAATTTTCACAAAAACCTACCCTGACAACGATAAAGAGAGAGAAGCGCTTTCTCTTGCGGATTTAATGGCGGCAAAATTACCCGGACAGGAAAATAAAAGACCGAGCGTTGAAACAACACTCCATTCTCTTTTTCCGTATACATTCGTTTTGCATTTGCATCCTGCACTTGTAAACGGTATCACTTGCTCTTTGAATGGTGAAAAGATAGCAAAAGAGCTTTTCGGTGACGCTGTTTTGTGGATTGAGCCTTGTAAACCCGGCTATACCCTTGCAAAGAAATGCTGTGACACATTAAAGGGATATAAAGAAAAATACGGGAAGGATGCAGATTTTCTTCTCCTTGCAAATCACGGTATTTTTATTGCAGACGATACAGTTGACGGTTTAGGGGAGAAGTTATATTCTGTAATGGCAAAAATTCGCGCTGTTACAGAAAAAGAAGCAGATTTGTCCGTTGGTGAGTTTGACGGTGACAAGGCACAGGAAATATTCAATGAAATTTGTGATGTTTTCGGTGAAGACTGTGTTATAACCTATGAGCCTTCAGCAGTTTCTTTGGAATATGCAAAGGACAAAGAAAGCTTTAATAAAATTTATGAGCCTTTTAACCCCGACCAAATTGTATATTGTAAACCTTACCCCGTGTATATCGAGAATAGAGAAAATATAAAAACTGCAGTTGAGGAATACAAAGATAAAAATGGTTTCTTGCCAAAAATCTTTTTTGTAAAAGATTGCGGACTTTATGCAATTGATTATTCGGAAAAGGGAAGCGAAACTGCAGCGATGCTTTTTAACGATGCAATGAAAATTGCAGTTTACGCCGAGAACTTCGGTGGTGCAAGGCATCAGAGTCAAGAATTAACAGATTTTATTGTGAACTGGGAAGCAGAAAGTTATCGAAGTAAACAATAAAAACAAAAACCGATAATAAAATGAACAAAAAAAGCCTATGTTATTTATGGAATGTTCCAAAAAATAATATAGGCTCTTTATTTTATTGGAATTTTAGAGAATGTGTGTTAAAATGACAATATGTCCTTACTGATTTCAGTAGGGAGTTTTAAAGGAGGATATGATATGAGCAAACAAGAGTTGTTTTGTGAGAAAAACGGTAAACTTCATGTAGGTCACACTATATTGACAGGTTTCGCTTTTCTTTCAACATCTATCGCATGGGCAATTTATGACCCCTATATTACAAAGATTCTTAACAGATTGCTTACAGAATCTTCTTGGATTACCGCATTGAGCCAAAGTCTTAATGAGGCATTTCCCGTTTTGGCAGAATTTGCTAAAACACAAGGTCAGGATGTTAATGCCACAGGTGGCGGAATTACCCTTGTACCTTTATTTATCGGTATAATTATGACCTTTGATAACATTTTTGGTGTTATTTTCCAGCCTACCTTCGGAAAACTTTCCGACCGTTGTCATTCAAAGCTTGGTAAACGCCGTCCGTTTATCGTTTTCGGCGCACCTGTTTCAGCAGCGCTTTTTGCACTTATTCCTTGGGTAGCCTTGAGTAATTCTCTTCCCGCAACAATGCTCTGCATTATTCTTTTTGTTTTCTCCATGTCCTTGTGGAGATCACCTGCAGTTGCACTTATGCCCGCACTTACTCCCCCCACTCTCAGAAGTGAAGGTAATGCAATCATTAACCTTATGGGTGGTGTAGGCTCCGTAATCGGTATGGTTGCCGGTACAGCAGTTGGTGCTGTTTATACATTGGTTACAAAGGTAACAGTTACTGCTGATAATGAGCAGTCAACAAGCTTCCCCTATGTTTTCCTTGTTGGCGCAGTTGTTATGATTATCGGTATGATTGTTGTGCGCATTTTTGTAAAGGAGCCCTCAAGTAAACTTGAAAATACTGCTGAAATGAATCGTGCAGCAGAGGAAAGGGTTCAGGCAAAAGCAGAAAAAGCTGCCAAGAAAGCAGTTGAGAAAGCACAAAAGCTTTCCAAAGGTGAAAGAAAGAGCCTTATTTGTATGCTTGGCGGTTTGTTCTTCCTCTTCTGCGGTACAAATGCCATTACAACTTTCTTTGCACTTTTTGCTTCAGAGGTACTTGGTAAATCAACAAGTGAAGCAACAATTATGACCACTTTATTTGCAGTTTGTTCGGCTATTGCCGCAATTCCTGCAGGCAAAATGGGTAAAAAGCTTGGCAGAAAGAAAACAATCCTCATAGGCTTGGTTGTATTTATGGCTGTTTTCCTTCTCTATATTATCACAGGCAGTATGGCACTTATTTGGGTTGCTCTCGTATTCGGTGGATTTGCAAATATGCTTATTACTGTTAATACATTACCTCTCGTTCTTGATATTGGCGGTATTGATAAGGTTGGTACATTTACCGGTTACTATTACACAGCAACATTCTCTGCACAGATTGCATCACCCATTGTTTATGGTGTTGTGCGTATGTTTACAGGTACTTATGAATCCTTGTTTATATATAGCCCTGTAATGTTTGCTATGGCAATTCTTCTTATATTCTTTGTTAAGCACGGTGAGGCTGTGCCGGATGAAGTAGTAAAGGAAGCTCAACAAGACGATTAAATAAAAGTCTTGACCCCTTGCAAATTCATTGAATTAGCAAGGGGTCAATTTTCTTTTTTAATAATATCTCATAAGAGCAACAACCTTACCGAGAATAACAACCTCGTTTGTGATAATAGGTTCAAATTCATCGTTTTCGGGCTGCAAACGGAAATGGCCGTTTTCTTTGTAGAAGCGTTTAACAGTTGCTTCGTCCTCTATCATAGCAACAACAATTTCACCATTTGAAGCGTAGGGGGTTTTTTCTGCAATAACAATATCCCCATTAAGAATACCTGCCCAGAGCATACTCTCACCGCGTACCTTTAAAGCGAAAAGAGGCTTATCTCTTGAAACTCTTCCTGTATAGGGAATGTAGCCTTCGATCTGCTCAACTGCAAGAATAGGCATACCTGCTGTTACAGTACCCAAAAGGGGAACGTGAGTAACGTTTTCTGCCTGACCGAGTATTCTTATTGACCTTTTGAGAAGAGGGTCACGCATAATGTAACCTGCTTTTTCCAGAGCGTCAAGATTAGCCTGAACAGAGGATGTGGATTTAAGACCAACAGCTGCACCGATTTCTCTTACTGAAGGAGGAACTCCGTCCTGAGAACGCTCCACTAAAAATTCATATATTCTTTTTTGAGTTTCGTTAATAGGTTCCATAAAATCACCTTTCCGAACAAATTTTCTGTTTCCTGAGTACATAATAACATATATATTCAAAAAAAGCAAACATTTGTTTGCAAAATTTGAAAAAATTTTTCATATATTTAAAAAACAATGATTTTTTATATTTTCGGGGTGATTATTGTGTTTAAAATTTTTACTTTTAAGCAGATTGCAATATTATCTTTCTGTATTTGCTTTATAATGCTTTTTGGTGCATTACTGAATACTGTTTCTCCTTATGTGACGGCATTTTCTCAAAACCAAGTAAAAGTGCCTGTAATTATGTACCACCAAATAAGTGACAATAGCTCAATTTGGGGTGATTATGTTATACCGTTATCTGTTTTAGAAGATGACTTTGAGTATATGAAAAGTCACAACATAAACCCGGTGTCCTTCGAAGATTTGCAGTCGTTTACTCAGGAGGGAAAAGCCTTACCTGAGAATCCCATAGTTATAACCTTTGATGACGGAGAAAGAAGCTTTTTAACAAAGGTTTTGCCGCTTTTAGAGGAGTTTAATTTTCCTGCAAATGTAAATTTAGTAGGTTCGTTGGTGGAGTTGTATACCGAAAACGGAGATACTGACGATAGATATGCTTATTTGAATAAAGAAGATATAAAAATTCTTTTTAAAAATCAGTTAGTAACTTTAGGATGCCATTCATATAATTTACATTCTTTAAGCGGTCGTAGGGGAATGGGAAAGATTTACGGAGAAAGCGAAGACGAGTATAAAAAGCTAATATATGAAGATATAGAAAAGTTCAACAATATTTTAAAAGAAACCACGGGGGAGATTCCCTTGATCATCGCGTATCCATACGGAATAAAAAACGAAACATTGACAACAATTGTGGAGGATATGGGTTTTCAAATCACATTAACCTGCCGCGAGGAAGTAAATCTGCTTACAGTAGGTGGTAGTTTACAAGAATTAGGAAGATTTAACAGACCTTACGGCAAAAGCAGTGAAAGCTTTTTTGAGAAAATTTACAAGGCATAACCCTTTCAACCGTACTTGTAATGATAAACTCTTTGTGATATTATGTTGAGGAAGGATGTAGATATTATGAATATTTATAAAAATATAGATGAATTAGTGGGAAAAACTCCACTTATGGAGATTTCCAATATTATAAAAGAAGAAAATGCGGAAGCTCGAATTTTTGCAAAGCTTGAATGCTTTAATCCAACCGGTAGTGCAAAGGACAGACCTGCGCTTCAGATGATCTTAAAAGCGGAGGAAGAGGGTATTCTTAAAGAAAACAGCGTGATTATTGAGCCCACTAGCGGAAATACGGGAATAGGACTTGCAGCAATAGGTGCTTCCAAAGGCTATAAGGTTATAATTGTTATGCCCGATACAATGAGCGAAGAACGAATCAAGCTAATGAAAGCTTATGGCGCAGAAGTGGTTCTAACTGACGGCAAAAAGGGTATGCAAGGCTCAATAGATGAGGCAGTCAGACTTTCAAAGAAGTATGAAAACTCTTTAATTCCCTCCCAATTTGATAATCCCCAAAATCCCATAGCCCATTATAAAACAACAGGACCTGAAATATGGCAAGATACTGATGGGAAAGTTGATATTCTTGTAGCAGGAATAGGCACGGGCGGAACTCTTTCAGGAGCAGGAAAATATCTTAAAGAGCAAAATCCAAATATTAAAGTTGTTGGCGTTGAGCCTTTAAATTCACCGTTGCTTACTAAAGGCGTTTCAGGTTCTCACGCTATTCAGGGCATTGGTGCAAACTTTATTCCCGACAATCTTGACAGAGGGATTTATGACGAAATAATTGATGTTTCTAATGAAGATGCCTTCTCTTTTGCTCGTAAAATGGCGCGAAAAGAGGGTATTGCAGTCGGTATTTCTTCCGGTGCGGCACTTTGCGGAGCAGTTGAACTCAGCAAACGCCCCGAAAACAAAGGTAAAAATATTGTTGTTGTGTTGACTGATACAGGGGAACGCTATCTTTCAACAACACTTTATTCCGAATGAGAGGTAATGAAAATGGACAGATTTCTCGAATCAATGGAGTTAATAACAGGTACAGTCAAAAGTCTTGAAAATATAAACGGAGAATGCTTTCTCAAAAAAGATTCCCACAAGGAACTGATACCCAACAGAAAAGAAGTTGTGAAGGTTATAAAGGATTTGCAGTCGCTTCTATTCCCGAACTATTTTAAGCATAGCGAGGGAAGTGAAAATGTCCTTTCACAAACGGAGCTTCTTCTTAATATTTATAACCGCCTTGTTGAACAAATAAAGGGTGCTTATGCTTTTAATGGTACAGATATGGAAGAAACTCCCGAGGAGCTTTGCAACGCTTTTATTGAAAGACTCCCTAAGATAAAACAATTACTTATTAAAGATATCGAAGCAATTTATGAAGGCGACCCTGCCGCCAAATGCCACGAAGAAGTACTTATTTGCTACCCGGGTTTTTATGCAATTTCTATTTTTCGTCTTGCTCACGAGCTTTATACGCTTAAAGTTCCGCTTATTCCACGAGTTATGACCGAATATGCCCACGAAAAAACAGGTATTGATATTCACGCAGGTGCAACTGTGGGTGAATATTTCTTTATAGACCACGGCACAGGTATTGTTATCGGTGAAACCACAACAATTGGCGACCATGTTAAAATTTATCAGGGTGTTACTCTCGGCGCAAAAAGCTTTGAGCTTGATGAAAACGGCGCACCTGTTAAAAATATCAAGCGACACCCGGATATCGGTAATAATGTTGTTATATACGCTAATGCAACTATTCTCGGAGGTAATACAAAAATCGGCGATAACTGTATTATTGGCGGTAATACTTGGCTTACCCATTCAGTAGAAGCAGGAAGCACTATTTATTACAATGCAAAATGAAAAAATCCTCCGATTTTTCGGAGGATTTTTTAATACATCGCTTCGCGTTTTCTCTTTTTTATAAATTTATATACCGCGTAAACCACAATAAGAATTGCGGTAACAGAAAGACCTATATAGGCATCCATATTTGAATTGCCTTCAATCTTTAGCTCGTTCCACAGCATAGACATATAATTCTGTGTATCGTAGTCCAGGTTTTCAAAAATCTGTGTTTGGGGCATATTTTCTTCATCGGGGTAAAGAATTTCGTTTCCCTTTAAATCGTAATCATCAGATTCTAAAACTGCTGTATGCGGAGAAGCATAGCAAAGATAGTTTGCATTGGCAACAGCAATATCTTCTCGAAGCATAAAGTTAATATAAAGCTCTGCAGCTTCCTTGTTTTCTGCATTTTTGGGAATGCACATAGCGTCAACAAAGAAATTGACACCTTCTTTGGGGTAAACGAAAGCAAGGTCGGGATTAACTTCGTGCATTGTGAGGAAGTCGCCTGCATAATAAGGAGCAAGAGCTGCGTCGCCTTTTTCCATTTTATTAAAGATTTCATCCATAACATAAGAAGAAACAAGGTGGTTTTGCTCTTTTAAAGCCTCAATAGCTTTATCCCAATCTTCAAGGTTCTCTGTATTTATGCTTTGGCCCAGATAACATTGGGCAATACCGAAAGCATCACGGGGGTTGTTAAACATAAGGATTTCGCCTTTATAGCGTTCATCCCAAAGAACTCCCCAACTATCAGGGGCTTCCTCCACCATTGTTGTGTTGTAAATAAGACCAACCATACCAACGGTATAAGGAACGGTATATTTGTTGTCAGGGTCATAATAAAGTCTGCGATACTTTTCAAGAATATATTTATAGTTTGGAATATTGGAAAAGTCAAGCTCTGCCAACATATCCTCTTCTATAAGCTTTGCAATCATATAATCCGAGGGGATTATAACATCGTAATTAGCACCACCGCTTTGGAGCTTGTTATACATATTCTCGTTGCTCTCATAGTTGGAATAGTTTACGGTAATACCATATTCCTCTTCGAAAGCCTTGTTTACATCTAAAGAACCATCGGAGCCATCAGAAATATATTCGCCCCAGTTATACACATTTAGGGTTGTACCTTTAAGGTGGGAGTAATCTTTTTCTTTTGCAAAACAGCATGGTGCAAGAGCTACTCCAAGAACAAGAACAGCAAAGAAAACAGATAAAATACGTTTTCTCATTTCTTTCCACCGCCTTTCTTTGAAAGGGCTTTGTCACCTCTTGAGCTTATAACGTTTGAAATTAACAAAAGTACAAGAAGTGCAAGGAATATTAAGGTGGAAAGAGCGTACATATCTGGTGTAACTCTACGCTTTGTCATTGAGAAAATTCGGATGGGCAAAGTTTGTGAGTTTGTTCCGCTTACAAAATAGCTTATAATGAAATCGTCAATGGAAAGGGTGAAAGCCATCATAAGACCGGAAATTATACCGGGCATAATTGCAGGCAGAACCACCTTATAAAAAGCCTGGAAGGGTGTGCAACCCAAGTCCTGAGCCGCTTCCGAAAGGTGAGCATCTGTCTGTTTGAGCTTTGGAAGAACATTAAGAATAACATAGGGAAGCTCAAATGTTACATGGGCAATTGTAAGAGTTGTAAAACCTAAAGTGCCCGTTTTTCCAAACAAACCGCCGATGAAAACAAAAAGGAGCATCATGGCAATACCCGTAACAATTTCCGGGTTCATCATAGGAATATTTGTAACGGTCATAACACCGGTTTTTAAAAGCTTACTTTTATAACCGTAAATCGCCGTTGCGGCGGCAGTACCCATAAGAGTTGAAATAATTGAAGAAACAACTGCCACTATTAGAGAGTTTTTAAAGGCTTCAAGTGTCGCTGAATCCTTGAAAAGCTCGCCGTACCAATACAATGAGAAGCCCTCAAAAACAGATGTGCTTTTTCCTGAGTTGAAGCTGAAAACAATAAGCACGGCAATGGGGGCATAAAGGAAAAGGAACACAAGAGCCGTGTAAAGCTTTCCACCGAGAGAGGTTTTCTTTGTCATAATACAACACCTCCGTCGTCATCGGAGAATCTATTCATAACCGCAAGACAAATGAAAATAAGAATCATAAGCACAAAGGAAAGAGATGCGCCTAAATTAAAATTGTTTGCAGTCTGGAACTGGGTTTCAATAATATCGCCGATAAGGGTTGTGCCTGTTCCGCCTAATTTCTGAGAAATGTAGAAGGTACTTACCGATGGCACAAAAACCATTGTGAATCCTGAAACCACACCGGGAATACTCTGTGGAATAGTAACATTCTTAAATACATCAAACTTATTACCGCCCAAATCCTGTGCCGCTTCAACAAGAGAATGGTCAGATTTAAGCATAACCGTGTAAATGGGCAGAATCATATAGGGGAGGAAGTTGTAAACCATACCCAGAACAACTGCTCCGCGAGTATTGATAAGCTGAAGCGGTTCTAACCCTATATTCATAAGAATTGTGTTTATAATGCCGTTGTCTTCAAGGATTGTCATCCAGGAATATGTTCTTAAAAGAAAGTTCATCCACATGGGAAGCATAATAAGCATTGTCATAAGACTTTGCTTTTTGGGGCCTTTTGACGCCATAATCATTGCAAGAGGGTATGAAATAAGAAGGCTTATTACCGTAGCAAGAAGCCCAAGCCATATAGAAAGAACTATGGTATCGGCATAGGTGCCGATGGAAAGCATATTTTCAAAAGTGAAATTACCGCTTTTGTCGGTAAAAGCATAGTAGGCAACCATACACAGAGGAACGATAATGAAAAGAACCGCCCAAACAATGTACGGAGAGCCTGCCAAGTGTGACATAACAGAGGTTTTTTTCTTCACTCGAAAGCACTCCTTTCAAAAAATAGGGTGGAAAAGTTATTCGTCCTCTTCCTCATATGTAGCGTCTGAAAGCTCATCAAATTCTTCGCTGAATGAACTGTAGTCGCCGTAAAGACCGGAGTACTTTGATTTTTTCATTATGTGAATAGCGTCGGGAATGATGTTAAGACCGATAGTTGAACCTACGGTTTGATTATGTGTGGATTCTATCATCCATTTGAAGCCCTTGATTTCAACGATTATTTCGTAATAATCGCCCTTAAAGGTGGTAGATGTAACAACACCTGAAATCATAGCCTCATTAACAGGCACAACATCAACATCTTCAGGACGGACAACAACGTCAACCTCTTCATCAACGCCGAAGCCCTTGTCAAGACATTTGAATTTGTGACCTGCCATTTCAACCCAGAAGTCAGCGCGCATAACACCCTCGATAATGTTACTTTCACCAATAAAATCTGCAACAAAAGCATTTTTAGGCTCGTTGTAAATATCGGTGGGTGTACCGATTTGCTGAATAACGCCGGCGTCCATAACAACAATTGTGTCGGACATGGAAAGAGCTTCTTCCTGGTCGTGAGTAACATAAATAAAAGTGATACCCAAACGTTTTTGAATGTTTTTGAGTTCAACCTGCATATCCTTACGAAGCTTAAGGTCAAGTGCTCCTAAAGGTTCGTCAAGGAGGAGAACTCTGGGCTTTACAACAAGTGCGCGTGCAATAGCAACTCGCTGCTGTTGACCGCCTGAAAGAGAAGATATATTTCTACGCTCAAAGCCTTTAAGGTTTACGAGGGCAAGCATTTCGGTGACTGCCGCTTTAATCTCCTTTTCGGGAGTCTTTTTAAGGCGCAATCCGAATGCAATGTTTTCATAAACATTAAGATGGGGGAATAGAGCATAGCGCTGAAAAATGGTGTTCAACTGCCTTTTATGAGGCGGAACACCATTTATTATTTTACCGTCAAAGATAACATCGCCCGAATCGGGTTCCTGGAAACCGGCAATAATTCGAAGCGTGGTCGTCTTACCGCAACCTGAGGGGCCTAAAAAGGTGATAAACTCTTTGTCACGGATGTATAAATTCATATTATCAATAATTGTTTCTCCGTCAAAAGCTACGGAAATATTTTTCAAATCAATAATGTTGTTGGACAATTATGCAGCCCCTTTCCGCAAATTAAGAATAGAAGTGTATAACAGTTTGCTATACATTCATTAAAGAAAAAACCACCTACCCAAAGAACCCAAATATAATTCTTCAAATTGGTGAATTTTTAATTTGTCCGTGGCATCAACAAAGTGGAACCCGTGACTGACAGACTATACTATATTATAGTTTTAATTTGCAACTTTTAATATATAGATATTTGCGTAAAATGTCAATATATTTTTAAAATTGTTGTAAAATAATTTTAAATAATTTTTTACTGAATTAAGTGCAGTAAAACAATGTGTCCCACGCAGGAATATAAGGGTGGTGACGAAGATAGATTTTATAATCGGGGTTAATGTTTTTTAAGAGTATGGGTAATTTGAAAATATCTTCGCTTTTATGATATGCGGCAATATTCATTTTGGGCTTGTATTCCTTTAAAATATTTTCGCCGCCTTTTAAAATCTCAATTTCGCAACCCTCGGAATCAATTTTTATAAATGAGGGTTCAATTCCTTTACACAAAGTGGGCAGAGAAAGTGATTTAATCATATTTTCTCCTCCGACTGCAGACTGCCTTCCCCCAAGGGAAGAAAATCCGATTTCTCCGTCAAAATCCGTGACAGCAACATTTAAACCATTAAAGTTTTTAAGGCTCTCACAGTTTTTTAAAAGCTTTAAAAAGGTCTTTTTATCGGGCTCTGCAGCAACGATGTTTTTATACTTTCTGTCTGTATAATTTAAAAATTTTTCTACTGTATCGCCTCTGTAAGCCCCGATATCAACAAAAGTTTCTTTGTCAGACAGCTTTAAAATTTGAGTGTATGCTTCACTTTCATCAGTTTCGATTTCTTTTAATAATGAAATATCTCCTCCGAATTGGAAATTAACGTAGCCCTTGTAGATTTTTCGGGAAAAATCATCAGCCAGAAGAGAATATGCATAATTAATCTCCTCTTCATAGTTTTCTAAAAATCTTCTGTCAAAAATTTTTGTCCCTATAACCGGAACACAAGGGACCAGAACTCTGTGCTTTTTTGAAATGCTGAAAATATTTTCCATAACATCGGAGATTGATGTGCCGAATGTGATTATAATTGTGAAGTCGGAATATTTTTCTTCAAAATATTCCAAAGATTTAACGGGAAGGCCTCTGAAAAAACGTTCTCTTACAAAACCGCTACTTGCAGTAACTCCCGAAAGCTTTATATCAAGACTTTCTAAAACATCAACCACCTTATCGGCACCGTTTCCGGTACCGTACATAATTATGGGTTCTTGGGTTTCAGCAAGTTTTTCCCATACAGATAAATTATCAATTTTAAAATTTAACATTCATATTCACCAAAAACAGTTTAACACAAACAAATAATTTCTTCAATACAAAAACCGCCCTCGGTAAGAGGACGGCAAAATACTTGGTTAACAGTTATATGTTATGCAACAATGTTTCCGCAAAAATCGCGTAAACCCAAATACATTTCGTAGAGAACCGACAACTGTTCTGCTCTGAATTTATGAAAATCTTCACAGCAGGGTGAGTACCTCTCTTTGTTTCGGTAGCACTTTCTGCGCAAACAGTCAACGCGCCACCAATGGTATTCGATTTTTGCGGCAAGTATTTTCAGTTTAAGGCTTTTCATAAAGCAGCGACTCCTTTTTTATTTTTAAGAGCAATACACAAAAAACTATATATTGTGGTTTTTCTTTGTGTTTCGTTCTTTAACTACATTATACATATTTCCTTTGTCGAATGCTGTCCCATTGTGGCGAGGGGAGAATTATTTTATAGAAAAACAAAAATTTATAAAGCAAAACAAAAAATTCACCGGTTATCAGTCGCAGTGTAGCGGATAGCGAATAGCAGTTAGCACAGTTACCTGTTGCCAGTATGTAAAGGTATTGCGAAGCCTATCATCCCTGTTAGCCTTCAGGTTAATAGGGATGGGAACCATTCTTTTTTACATTGAATTTTCTGCTTATTTATATTTCGGGTGATATATTTTTATTTGAATAAGTTCGGGCGGAATGGTGGTGGGATTCCTCGTAAAGAAAAGCAACGCAAATACGCTTCGGTTGAAAGAAGAATATTAGAGAGATTAATTAGAAAATAACGCTACTTAAATTAGGGTGGTTTTTATTGTTATATAGATATACTAATTGATTGACAAAAAATTCCATCAGGATTAAAATATGATTGGTTTTATATATAAACTGATTTTGTTTTATGAGGTTTTGAGTATGAAAAACGCATTAAAAAGAAGCTTATCCATCCTTCTCGCGATTACAATTATTTTTAGTTCTGCATATGCAGGGCTTGGTGAGATTGATTTCAGTGGGCTTTTTGCGGTTAAGGTAGAAGCTGCGAGCGAAAACAGTGCAACATCTTCAATTGTTTCTGATTGTGAGGTTGGAGATATAATAGAGTTTGGTTTATATCCTCAAAACGAAGTTACAGATGAAACATTTTTAGCAGAATTAAATTCACTTGAATTAAACTGGATTTCATATGGTTATTACACTGGCACGGGCAACTCGTATGATGGTCAAATGTACTCAAGTGATTATATGAAATATGCTGATGTTACTTATGCTGATACAAAATATCGAGCAGTAATTTTTACACAATATAGACCAGCGTACACAGGGGGGTTAACAACAGAAGAAGCTTCGTATCAATATGGTAGAGGATATAATGTTAATACAATTTATTGGTTCAAATATGAACCGATTAAATGGATTGTACTGAATCCTCAAACAGGATTAGTTGTTAGTAAGGATTTGCTTGATTCGCAAGCATTTAATAATACAATATTCTATAATGGGAAGTATTATTATAAGGATACAACATGTACTACATATGCAAACAATTATTCTACAAGTTCAATTTCGGAGTGGTTATGTACAACATTTTATGATGTTTCTTTCAGTAACCTAGAAAAGAAAATAATTATGTCTTCAAGTTTAGGTAATGTGTTTTTGTTATCGTATTCAGAAGCAACAAATAGTCAATATGGATTTATATCAAATAATAGCAGAGTGGCAAAATCAACTGATTATGCGATGGCACAAGGTTCATATGCATCATATGGATGGTGGTGGTTGAGAGATGCTGATTCACAAACAAGATATGTATACGGTGTAGATGTAGATGGGCGCTGTTCACGGGGCTTTGCTCTATCCGATACAGGTGTAGGTGTGCGCCCGGCAGTTTATTTAGGTTCATACGAAAGCTTTAATGGACCTAAATCGATTGATTCTGCAAGTAAAATTATTTTAAACATAAAAGATAAAGAAAATGGGACTTTAATTAAAGATACAACAGCACTGATAAATGGGGAAGAGTTTTATATTGATGAGGGTTACATTTCAATAGATGAAAATTCGTTTTTGGACGTAAATACGATTTCTGTTCAAAACACAAGTTCAGATTTTTATGTACAAACTTTTAAGCTTGAATATCTCGATGATTTAACTGAAACAATTTATCTTGAAAAAAAGAAAAGCGATATTAAGCCATACATAAATTATGTGTATTACAAAAACACAACAAGTGGTTCAAATTGGAAAAATGCAGTGGGAGAAAGCACAAAGATACTTGATTCAAGTAAAGAATCTTTTGAAATTGTGATTGGAGCTACTGCACAAATAGGAGATGTATATAAATTTTGTTTAGCTCAAGATGGTGTTAGAACTTTAACAAACGCTACAGGTGTTTTCTCCAATCAACAACTTGCTCAGGTTTTTGAACCAGATAAAGATATAATTGCTTACTGTATTGATACTAGTGGTAATGTGTCACCTGCTTTTAAAACGGAGATTAAAATTGAAAAAGCTGATGAAAATTTTACAACAGTTTTAAATAATAGTAGAATTGAGCTTTTTTCAACAAGCGGTAGCAGTTTTAAGATAAGCAATGATGTACCATTTTTAGGAGGTGCGGAGATAGGTCTCGATTTTGCAAGCCTGCCGATTTCTGTTTCCGTTGAGGGTTCAAAATACAAGGTTGCTATTGGACTGGATAATAAAACTTTTACAAAAGATGAGTGGAATCTTTATAAAAAAGCTTTAGATGAAATTAAGGATATGGGGCTTAATGAGTCCTCTTCAGATAGTGAGATTGTAAACGACCGACAAAGATATAAGAAAATGCAAGAGCTTAGGAAAGCTTATGGGGCGAAAGCAGTTGCCGGAAAAGCTGTGGGTAATGGTAGTTTTGATTGGAATATTCTCGGCTATGTTGAATGGGAAATTGTTAATGGTAGTCCTGTAATTACTGATAGCTACATAGGATTAACCGCTAAAGCAAAGTATAGCTGGCAAACACCTTATGTGGTTTTAGGCGTTCCCTGTTATACAGAATTAGGAGTTGGTGTTTCTGCTTCTGTTGGTGGCTCTGCTTCGAGAATCATTGCAGATAGTGATATTCCTATTGAATGGGAAATTATGCTTTCAATTAAACCGATCCTATCTTTAGGTGCAGGTGTTGGTTGTCCTGCTTTCCTCAGTCTTGGTCTTGAGGGTAAGGGTGAAATTGAATGGTATCAGGAATTTTTAGAAAAATATCGCAAAATTGACTTGACTTTATCTGCATCGGTTAAAGCAAAAGCGTTTTTACTTTCATTTGATAAAGAATTTGCCACTAAAACCTGGAATCTTTGGTCAGGTACATATGGTACTACTGCTCTAAATACACTCTCCGATTCTGCCGAACAATATTATTCCTCAGGTTCAGTTAATTTCCTTGATTCTGATAATTACAATTCTTTAGCCGATAGAGATTATATAACTCAAACCGAATGGATAGGTGGTTATTCACCGACGTTATTCAGCGCTCGTGCTATCAGTGTAAGCGGTTACGAAAATTCACTTCTTCAGACAAGTATTTATAGCGACAGTCGTCAACAGCTTGTTGAGTTTGATGGCGGTAAAATGCTTGTTTGGATTATGGATGATACCACACGGGAAAGTGCAAACAGAACCGAGCTTGTTTATTCCTTGTATGATGAAGCAACTGCTACATGGGCAGAGCCGGTTGCTGTTTTTGATGACGGTACCGCAGACTTTTTGCCGGATGTTGTTTCAGACGGTGAAAATGTTTGGGTAACCTGGCAGAATATGAACACAACATTTACAGAAGACACTGCAACTATGGAAAATTATTCAGTTGCTTCTGAAATTTATGTTGCAAAATACAACGGAGAAACAGGTGAGTTTGAAGCTGCTATTCAGGTAACAAATGATTCTGTTGTTGATTCTATACCTGTAATTACTGCCGAAAACGGTATTGTTTCTGTTGCATGGGTAAGTAATTCCGAGAACGATTATTTTGGTTTAGAGGGTGTTAACAGTATCAATACTGCCTCAATTTCAGATGGTGTTGTAAGTGATATAGAAACCGTAAAAACCGAGTTAACCTCTGTTTCATCAATAGATTGTAAGCTGGCTGACGGTGAGCTTTATATCGCTTATGCATATGACCTTGATAATGAGTATAACGATATGAGCGATATGGAAATATATCAATTAATGGTTTCCGACGGCAACACTACGGAAACTCGCATTACCGAAAATTCCGTGCTTGATTCTGCACCGCGTTATACAGAGTTAGGCGGTAAAGCTACTCTGGTCTGGTATAGTGAAGGTAATTTCAATGTGCTTCCAAATGGTTCCGATAAAGCTTCAACAGTGTTTACTGAAAATGTTGGTGCAACGGATATTTACAGTGTTGCTCAATCTGTAGGGGATATTACATATATCATTTGGTCACAAACTGTTGGCGAACAGGTAGCCTTTTATGGTGCGGTTTATGACGGCAGTGAATGGGGTGAGCCTGTTCTTTTAGGCGAAGCAACCGGTAAAGCTTTAAATCCAAGTGCTGTGGTTGATTCTGACGGAACTATGTTTGTTGTATATAACAGCGTTGTTCAGGAGGAGGTTATAGAAACTGTTGAAGATACAGGTGAGGAATTTACCTACTATACTGATGTTCAGACAGATTTAGCACTTTTAAAGGTTTATCAGAATTCAAATATAACCCTTAGTAATGAAGGTTTGGAAATTGAAGCTGAATCAGCCTTTCCCGGTGAAATCATTCCCTTGACCTTTAATGTTAAAAATAACGGTACAACCTCTGTTGATAGTATTGATGTTTATATTGACGGTGAGTTTAACTCAACTGTTGCGGTGGCTTTGCTTCCCGGTCAGGAAACATCTGTTACCATAGATTACACAGTTCCGGAAACGGTTGCGGAAACAACTCTTTCCATTACTGCTGAACCGAGTAGCTCCTCGGATTATGATTCAACAGATAATGAAATATCCGTAAGCTATGGTTATACAGAGCTTGATGTTGACGATGTAACAGTTTATTCAACTGCTCTTAAAAATACAATTACTGCTCGTATTTGCAATATAAGTGCTGTTGATAGTGGTGCTTTTACTGTTAGAATTCGTGAAAACGATGAAAATGGTGCAATTGTTTGTATTGAAAGCTTTAATAACCTTGCAGTTGGCGAAGCGTTGTTTATAACACAAGAATTTGATAAGGCTTCAATGGTTTATGATGAGGATGGTGTCAGCAAGTATTATGTAGAGGTTGTTGCTGATAACAGCGAATATTTAATAGGTAACAATAGTGGCCTTACAGTATTCACGGAAGAAAACAATTCAGGTATAACAAGTGAATTATTAAGGGAATCCTTAAATGACGGCTATGTTCACGCATACGGTGTAATTCAGAATAACGAGTTTGCTTCTTATGAGGTTTATGCAAAAATAGAAATTCTTGATGAAGCCGGTAATGTTATAGGTCTTAAATTCAAAAAGGTTTCTTTAACCGATAAACAGACCTATACTCTTGACGAAAATGTGCATATTTCCGGTGAATATTATGAAACAAGGCTTACCTTGTTGGATATCGGAACAGAGGATGTTTCTTTAAGAATTCCCAAGGGTGTAACAACTATTAATGAATTGGATTTTGAAAATTGTTCGGATGTTGTTAAGTTGATTATTCCCGAAAGTGTTACCTCAATCGGTACAGATGCTCTCAGCGGTTGTGATAATATAACTGTTTATTGCTTCCCGGATTCTGTTGCTGAGACCTATTGCGAGGAAAATTCAATTCCCTATGTAATTTATCAGATGAATCCTATAGGTGAAACCGAAATCGATACGGACAATAAATTTATTTTCACATCAAATCATTTGAATAATTCATTTGAGGATATTGTTACTGCAACGGGTTATAAGCTTGTAGCATCAAGTATTTCTGATTTGCTTCTTTTTGGTACAGGAGCAACCATATCTGTATTTGACGAAGAAGAAAACGTTGGTGATTACACTATTATCGTTGAAGGCGACCTTAATGGTGACAGTGTTTGCGATGTTCTTGATGCGGCTCAAGCTCAATTGTATTCAGCAGGTTTCCATGAACCAACTCAAAATGAGATATATGCAGCCAATGGTTGTATTTCTGATGAGATTGATGTGAATTCTTATCAGAATGTTGTTAATATCTGTTTAGCTTCATAATATTTAATATACTTATTTCCACGCTATTTAAAATTAAATTGAGTAGCGTGGAATTTTTATTTCTCTGGTGTAAAAATCTAATATTTGCAGAAATATATAGATGAAAGTAATTTTTATTTATATAAAGAGAGATGATTATATGAAGCTTAAATTTATAGGTGCTGCTCATGAGGTTACAGGCTCTTGTACGCTGTTGGAAGCTTGTGCAATTCTTTTAACGCATGCTTAAATTGACCATTAAATGTAACTTAAAATATATACACTCTTCCAAATGCAGAAAACCACCGCCTTTCGACGATGGTTTTCCGCTGTGGATGTGGGGTGTGAAAGAGAAAGATATGGCTGTGGCTTTCGCCACTATATAAACTCCAAAAGGAGATTATACCGGTTTTGCTTTGCAAACAATACAAAGCGCAAAATGAAAAATGCAAAATTTCGGGGAAGCTTCGATTCCAAATGTTTATATTGCTTGTGTTGTGATTGCAATAGTGTTTGCTTCTTCAGGCTTTGAAATCCTTATTACATATTCAAAGTATTCGTCAGTTTCGCTTTTGGCGGTGTCTGCTTCAATTCCTGCTTTTCGGATAATGTCAACTGCGTGATTCAGTGTGTTTAAGAAAATCCGCATATCTTTATACGCTTTTGTTTGAGGTTTTCGAGTAGTTTTTCTTCTGCGGTGAACATCCGCAATAAGACGTTCTGTTTCTGCAACTGTTAAATGTCTGTCGATTATAATATCAAGAACTCTTTTTCTTGTTGAATTGTCAGGCAAAGTAAGCAATGCTCTTGCATGGCGTTCCGAAAGTCCTGCGTAAGAAATCTTATCTCTGATTTCTTCAGGAAGACGCAATAGACGAAGCTTGTTTGAAAGGGTTGACGGTGCTTTTCCCAGCTTGTTTGCGATTTCATCCTGAGAAAGACCGTATTCAGTCATAAGTCGCTCAAGGGCAACAGCTTCTTCGAAGAAATCAAGATTTTCTCTTTGAACATTTTCTATTATTGCAAAAAGAGCGGATTGCTGGTCCGATACGTTCATTACGATACACGGAATTCTTGTCATTCCTATCATACGCGCCGCTCTTAAACGGCGTTCACCTGAAATAAGCTCAAATTCTCCGTCTTCTAAAGCTCGTACATTTATGGGTTGGAGTATACCGTTTGCTCTTATGGAGCAGGCGAGCCCTTCGAGCTCGTTATAATCAAACCGCACTCGCGGTTGCTGGGGGTTGGGCTTTATGAGGTCATGGGGAATAAGCTGTATTTGACTGTTCGCTTTGTTTTTAGATGATTTAATCATTTGTTTTCCTTTCTGTGTTAACATTCATCCACAAAGCCTTGTCCGTCTCTCTTTGACAACACTATAACACTAAAAAAGAAAAAAAGAAAGCATTTTCGGTCGGGGTAAATCGACCGAAAATGCTTTCTTTTGTTAAGTTCAGAGAGGTTTTTTGGCGATTTGTGCCGAAGGTCGTGGGTATTTTGGCGAAGTTTGCGAAATCTTTTTTACTTTTACAATTGCGCGCTTATCTCCGCCGGGTAAAACGAAGTCATTTATACTGTCAATTTTACCGCCAAGAACCTTCAAGGAGTTATCTGCACTGTCAATTTCCTCCTTTGCAGTTGCACCTTTAAGGGAAAGGAAATAGCCGTCTTTTTTTACAAATGGCAAGGTGTATTCCAAAAGAACACGAAGTTCTGCTACTGCACGTGCAGTAGCGAAATCGTATTTTTCACGGAATTCGGAGTTTTTCCCTGTTTCCTCAGCCCTGGCATGAACAATTTTTACGTTTTTTACGCCCATTTCTTCTGCCATATTCTCAACAGCTTTTAGTTTTTTGCCTGTTGAGTCAAGAAGAGTAACATTAACATTGGGGTGGGTGGCGGCAATTACAAGACCGGGAAAACCTGCTCCCGTGCCAACATCAATTACGCTCATTCCGTCCTTGAATTCGGCAACATTACTTACAAGTAAGCAATCAAGAAAATGCTTTATTGCAATTCCCTCATCGTCTTTAATAGCGGTAAGATTGATTTTATCGTTCCACTCTTTTAAAAGTTTGCCGTAAATTTCTAATTTTTCGGCTAAATCGTCACTGATTACTATATCGTAATCAGTCGCATTAGCTTTTAATATATCAATAACTGACATAACACAAATCCTTTTATAATAATAGCGTCGCAGACCCTTTTTTTACGCATTACGAATTACGCATTACGAATTTGAGGTCAACCTCTGTATAAAGCCAATATTTCTTCAATAGGTCCTGAGAAATTGTCTGCCATAGGAGGTAAGGGTTTCTCTGTTTTAAGGAATTCTGTGAAGAGAAGTCCTTTTTTGTCATTACCCATCTGATATTTTGCGATTGTTTCCGTAAGTGCCTGTTTCTTATCAATATTTGTAAGATATACGCAATCAAGAAATTCAATTTCAACTGTATCTGTAGGAGCAATACCGTCAAGAATAATTGTAGTGGTTTTGCCCTTTTCAGTTTTAGCGGCACGTTTTCTGTCGTTAACTTTTACTGTGATTTCACCGTCTACAATATCTTTGAATAAGAGTTTGTAATTTCTCTTTTCGGGAACAACGCTTACATCACCCTCGCTTGCACCTATTGTAAAGGAAACAGAAGAACCGTTTTCTTTTACTGTAAAAGGAGTTTTGCAGTAAGCTCCGTTCTGATAGGAAAGGGTTTCGCCGTCGTCCTCATAGAGTTCAAAGGTATTGTTACCTCTGTAAATGAGAAGTTCCATATCAACGGGGTTAGAGCAGTCGTTGTTTCTGTCGTTTGCGCTCATGGGAATGATTGCACCTGCTTTTGCAAGAACTGGAATATTTTCAATATCGCGATACATTCTTAAAAAGCGTTTTCCACAGTAAATTCTACCTGTAAAGATGTCGGTATATCTTCCCTCGGGAATCCATACATTAACACTTGCCATATTGTTGTCGGTGGAGGTGTGTTCAGTAATAGGAGCAACAATAAGCTCTGTACCGAAGAAGAACTGATTTTTACATTCGTAAGCGCTTTTTCTTTCGGGATATGCGTAATACATAGGCTCGCATATTGCACGGCATTCTGTGTGAGTACGGTAGTTCATTGTGTAAATATAGGGAAGAAGCTTATGACGAAGACGAAGACAGTCTTTTGCAGTTCTTTCAACAGGACCGCTGTAATTCCAAGGCTCTTTGCCTGCAAATTCGTTGTTTGTGGAGTGAAGTCGCATAATGGGGCTGAAAACACCCAACTGAACCCAACGAATATAAAGTTCATCATCTTTCTTACCCATACAATGACCGCCGATATCGTGGCTCCACCAGGGATAGCCGATGTTGGAAGCTGTTGCAGTAAAACCTGGTTGAAAATCAAGGGCTGACCATGTTTGAGTCGTGTCACCGCTGAAACCTAAAGGATAACGCTGACTGCCTGCACCTGCAAAACGGGAAAGAATAAGAGGTCTGTTGTTGTTTTTTGCGTTATCATAGAAGTGGTAGTGGTTCAAAGCCCAGAGGGGATCAAGACCGGGAACGGGAGTTTTTGTGCCTTGTTGCCAGTCAATCCACCAGAAATCAATACCCATTTTTTCATAAGGATGGTGAAGGATTTTAAAATAGTTTTCTGTGAACTTTTTATCCGTAATATCAAATTTAACAGGTTGTTTTTTTGAAGGATCCTGTCCCATGGCCTCGCACATTTCTTCATATTGGTCTTCAAACCAACGAACACCTTGGGAGGGATGAAGGTTAAACGTTACTTTGTAGCCATCATCTTTGAGCTTTTTAAGGAAGCCTGCAGGGTCGGGAAAAAGGTCAGTATTGAAGCTGTAACCCGTCCAGCCTGCTGACCAAACATCGTAAACATATTCCATAAGGTTTTGATGCATAAATACCTTGTGGCTGTCTTTTCCGAACTTACCTTTAATGTCAACCCAATGCCAGTCCATATCAACAGTTGCAACTGTTATGGGAATTTCTTCCTCTTTGAATCGGTCCATAAGGGTGAGATATTCTTCTTGTGTATAGGCTTTGTAACGGCTCCACCAGTTTGAAAGTGCATATCTGGGAATAAGCGGAACCTGACCGGTTAATTTATAAAGGTCGGTTGTTGCACCAATATAGTCGTTGCCGTATGCAAAGTAATATTCATCAGTTTCTTTATGTTTTCTGGGCAAAATAGCTCCATCATCTTTAAGGACGAGTGTGTCGCTGTCGTCAAGGATTGCAACACCGTTTTTTGAACAAACGCCATCACCAAGGGTAATAACGCCTGCAGTAATATCAAGAGTACGGCAAGTGCCTTTAAGGTTTCCTGCTTTGTAGTTGGTTACAACTCTGCCGTCACGGAGCTTGATTCTGACCATCTTTTTTGTTTTAAGATTATAAAGGAAGTTTGCTTTGGTTGTTTTAATTTCTATTGTTCCGCTTGATTCGTTAACCTTGAATTCGGGTTTGCAAAAATCTCTGAACCATACGCTTTGTGTGGGTTCGTCGCAGAATTTTCCACGGCTTTGTGTTTCAACGCGCAAAAGACAAGGGGTAAGCACGGTAAATCGAACGTTATCACGAACCAATGTGTGAGTTTTGTGTGCTACAGGTGAGCAGTCGATTTTAAATCTGTCAAAGAACTGTTCCATAATGTACTCCTTATATTTGAATTTGTTTAAGTTCATAATACTCTAATTATAATATACAACGAAGAAGTTTTAAAGTCAATAAATCCGTTAATATTAACAATGTTTTACGTCTTTAATAAATCCGTTAATATTAACAATGTTTTACGTCTTTAATTTACATTGACAAATTGAAAGTGTAATGCTAAAATTATATTTTGTGAAAGGGTGGTATTTATGGTTTTTCAACAGAAAATCGGTTTTGACAACGATATGTATATCGAAAAGCAGTCGGAACAGATTATGAAGCGTATCGACGAATTCGGCGGTAAGCTTTATCTTGAATTCGGCGGCAAGCTTTTCGATGATTTCCACGCATCCCGCGTTCTGCCCGGCTTCAAGCCCGACAGTAAATTGCAGATGCTCTTAAACCTTAAAGACCATGCGGAAATTGTTATTGTTATCTCAGCGGGAGATATTGAAAGCAACAAAATTCGCGGTGACTACGGAATAACCTATGATAGCGATGTTTTGCGCCTTATGGATGCTTTTGCAAGTGCAGGTCTTTTCGTGGGTAGTGTTGTTATCAACCAATTCAGCGGACAACCTGCTGCAATCAAGTTTAAGGAAAAGCTTGAAGCGCTGGGAATAAAAGCATTTGTTCACTACACTATTGACGGCTACCCTTACAATGTTAAGAAAATTGTTAGTGATGAGGGCTTTGGTAAAAATGATTATATTGAAACCACTCGTCCCCTTGTTGTTATTACTGCTCCCGGTCCCGGTAGCGGAAAAATGTCCGCTTGCCTTTCCCAGCTCTATCACGAAAATGCAAGAGGAAATAAAGCAGGTTACGCAAAGTTTGAAACGTTCCCCATTTGGAACTTACCTTTAAAACACCCTGTGAACCTTGCTTATGAGGCTGCAACGGCGGATCTTAACGACGTTAATATGATTGACCCATATCACCTTGAAGCATACGGCAAAACCACCGTTAACTACAACCGTGATGTTGAGGTTTTCCCCGTTCTTAATGCAATATTTGAAAAAATTGAGGGTGTGAGCCCCTATAAATCACCCACGGATATGGGTGTTAATATGGTAGGTTACTGTATTTCAGACGATTTAGTATGCAGAAAAGCATCATATGAAGAAATTGTAAGACGGTATTTCAGCGCCCTTTGTGACAAGAAAACAGGACATAAAAACGATGGAGCAATTGCAAAAATCGAAAGTCTTATGAATCAGGCGGGAATTACTGTGGAAACAGAGCGCCCCACTGTTAAGGCGGCTCTTCTTAAAAGCGAAACAACGGGTAATCGCCCTGCAGTTGCAATTGAGCTTCCCAACGGAACCATTGTTACGGGTAAAACCAGCGACCTTTTAGGCTCTGCTTCTGCGGCTCTTCTTAACGCTTTGAAGGTTGTGGCAGGAATTGATGATAGTGCCCTTCTTATTGAAAGAAAGATTATTGAGCCTATTCAGGATCTTAAAACAAGTATTCTCGGTAATCATAATCCAAGACTTCATACAGATGAAGTGCTTATTGCACTTACAATGAGTGCGGTTGAAAGTGAGGAAGCAAAGAGAGCGTTTGACGCACTTAAAGCCCTTAAAGGCAGTGAGGCACACGCTACAGTTATTCTTTCCCAGGTTGACAGAGATACATTCAGAAAGTTGGGGATTAACCTTACTTGCGAACCTCATTACGAAAGCAAAAAATTATATCATAAATAAAATATATTCCAAAACACCGCGAAAACTTTTTTCGCGGTGTTGTGGATAAAAGAAGTTGATATCATGGATTTTGAAAAAACATTTGAAAATAAATACATTCTCCTTGATGGTGGATTCGGAACAGAGCTTATTAAAAAAGGCCTTTTGCCCGGTGAGGATACCGTTAATGCTGTCTTTGATCATCCCCAATGGGTAAAGGAAATTCACCGAGACTACATAGATGCCGGAAGCAATATTATTATGGCAGATACTTTCGGTGCAAACGCTTTTAAATTGGAAAATTCAAAGTACAGTGTGGAAGAATGTATCAATAAAGCGATTTCACTTGCAAAAGAAGCGTCTGAGGGAACAGAAACACTTGTTGCCCTTGATGTTAGCACAACGGGAAAGCTTCTTGCGCCAACGGGAGATTTAACCTTTGAAAGTGCTTATGAATGCTATAAAGAGGTTTGCGTTTGTGGTGAAAAGGCAGGCGCAGATATAATTTGCCTTGAAACCTTTACAGATTTGAGAGAAGCAAGAATTGCCCTCATAGCTGCAAAGGAAAATACGAAATTACCCGTAACAGTTACGCTTTCCTTTGACGAAAACGGACTTACAATGAATGGAAGCACGCCGTCAGCGGTGGCAGTAACCCTTGTTGCAGCAGGTGCGGATGCGGTAGGTCTTAATTGTTCACTCGGTCCTGACAAATTATCGGGAGTTGTAGAAGAGTTTTTGAAATATTCCTCAGTTCCTGTTATTGTAAAGCCTAATGCGGGACTTCCCGATTTAAAAACAGGAAAATATTCAATGGGTGCAGAAGAATTTGCCTCACTTATGGCAAGCTTCTATGAAAAAGGTACACTAATTCTTGGTGGTTGTTGCGGAACAAGTCCTGAATATATCAGAAAGCTTAAAAAAGAACTGGATAAAACAGAAATAAAAGAAAAAATAAAAGTAGTTAAAGGTGTAATAAGTGGTGCAACGACTGCGGTCGCACTTGATGAGCCCAGAGTTATTGGAGAAAGAATTAACCCAACAGGTAAAAAGAAATTTAAAGAGGCTCTTGAAAAAGAAGACCTTGATTATATTCTTAATGAGGGGATTTCTCAGGTTGAAGCAGGGGCAGATATCCTTGATGTGAATGTAGGGCATAGCGAAATTGATGAAAAAGAAATGATGCAAAAGGTTGTTACCTCCTTGCAAGGTTCAATAGGTCTTCCTTTACAGCTTGATTCCACCTCTCCCGAGGTTCTTGAAAAAGCATTGAGAATTTATACGGGTAAAGCTATTATAAATTCAGTAAACGGTGAGGAAAAGTCACTTTCGTCGGTTCTTCATCTTGCGAAGAAATACGGTGCGGCAATTGTAGGTCTTACTCTTGATGAAGAGGGAATTCCCGAAACCGCAGAAAAGAGAGTAAAAATTGCAGAGAAAATTATAAATCGTGCAATTGAAACAGGAATACCTAAAGAGGATATAATAATTGACTGCCTTACAATGACCGTCAGCGCAAATCAGTCTGCAGCGCAGATTACTTTAGATGCAATGAAGCAAGTAAAGGAAAAGTTCAGCGTTAAAACAACTTTAGGTGTTTCCAATGTTTCTTTTGGTCTTCCTCAAAGAGAAACGGTTAATACCGCCTTTGTAACACTAGCACTTGAAAACGGTCTTGATTTACCTATTATGAACCCCAATTCTGTATCGATGATTGGCGCAGTGAGAGCGTATAAGGTTTTAAAATCAATTGACAAAGATTCTGTTCAGTATATTTCTGCTTTTGCAGGAGAAAAAACTGCAGTTCAGGAGAAAAAAGAACTGGCTCTCGGAGAATGTATTGAAAAAGGTCTAAAAAATCAGGGTGCTGAATTAACCGGAAAAGTCCTTAAAGAAACAGATGCTCAATGCATTATAAATGATATTTTAATTCCCACTCTCGATAAGGTAGGGGCAGAATTTGAAAGCGGGAAATTGTTCCTTCCTCAACTTATGAGAGCCGCCGAAGCGGCAGGCGCGTGCTTCGAGGTTATAAAAAAAGAAATGAAAATGAACAACACCAAAACAGAGAGCAAGGGAAAAATTATTCTTGCAACAGTGAAAGGTGATGTTCACGATATCGGAAAGAATATTGTAAAGACCGTTCTTGAAAATTACGGCTACGAGGTAATTGACCTTGGGAGAGATGTTGACCCGGAGGAAGTTGTTAAAGCTCAGAAAGAGCAGAATGTTAAGCTTGTAGGTCTTTCGGCGCTTATGACAACAACTCTTCCTGCTATGGAAGAAACGGTAAAAGCACTCAAAGAAGCGAACGCCGACTGCAAAATAATGGTAGGCGGAGCAGTTCTCACTCCCGAATATGCAGAAAAAATCGGTGCAGATTTCTATGCCAAGGATGCAAAAATGAGCGCAGATATTGCAAAAAAAGTTTTGTAAACCTATATACAAAGTATATGTAAACTGATATATTATTAATTAATATATAAAAAGGTTGTGATGTTTTGGAAAACAAAATCAAAAATCCATTGGAGCAAAATCACATTAAAAACAAGGAAATGATATTCTACCTTGCTGCCATTTTCTTCTACACAATGATGACCGGTATGGTTGGCTCTTATCGTCAGGCATATCTTGTTAATGTATTGAGAATGGAAGATAATGCAGTTTCTTTCTACAATGCCTTTTTAAGTGTTGCAGGCTTTTTGATGAGCTTTGTTTATGCGCTTATTATAGATAACAGAAAAATCGGCAAACGAGGTAAATTTATACCCGTTGTAAATGCCGTAGCAATCCCTATGGGTATTGTTACAATGCTTCTTTTCTACACTCCTGACGGACTTACAGGCACACTTCTTATGATATATCTCATAACAATCGGTATGCTTCATGGTGCTTGTTGCAGTTTTGGTAATGCGATTAACCTTGTGTCCTTTGTTATGACACCGAATAACAAAGAACGTGACAAAATGATTTCATTCCGTAGTATTTCAAGTGCGGTTGGTAACTCAGCACCATTGGTCGTTGTTCTTGTTATTGGTGAAATTATCAAAAAAGTTTCCCCCGATAACCCTAACAGAGAATACTTAGAATATATAATCGGCGCTTCTGTTATCAGTGTTGTGGGTACATTTATTACCCTTATGGGTATGCGCTTTATGAAAGAGCGTATGGCATATACAGCAGAAAAGAAAAATCCTCTTGACGGAATAGCAGATATTCTTAAAAACAAATACGCTTGGGTTATTATCATAAGCGAAACGCTCAAAAACTTCCGTGGAATTGCAAACTATATGGGCGTTTTCTTAGCAGCAGCACTTCTTGGCAGTACAAGTAAATTCTTGCTTTTCGGTCTTCCTACAGGCATAGGTACTGCAGTTGGTATGCTCATTATAAATGCGCTTCTCAAAAAATTCAATGCAAAACAGCTTTATATCGCATCGGGTATCTATTCAATTATTGCAAATACAATAGCATTTATGATCGGCTACGCCTATTTCAATTCGCCCTCTTCCGCGTTGCAGATACTCTTTATTGCTTGTCTTTTCCTTATCGGTCTTCAGTTTGGTGCTTCAAACCTTCTTCCGTCAATGTTCCAGGCAGATGTACTTGAAGTTATCGAGCTTAAAACAAGCAAACGTCTTGATGCAACGCTTCCATTTGTTATCGGTATCGGTACAATGATAAGCGGTACTATCGCAACATCTCTTTCTCCTAAAATTCTTTACGGCGAAAACTCAATTATCCAATATATTCAACCTACTGACGCTGTCCCCGACCCCGAACAGACACTTAATACAAAGATTATGATGCTCTTCTTTTATACCATTTTCCACGGTATTATGATGTTCCTTGCAGGTGTTCCGTTCTTCTTCTATAAGCTCACCGGCAAAACAAAAGAAGATATTCATAACCAAGTTATCGCAAAGCGTGAGCAATTATAATCGGCTTGCCCCGAAATTTGCCACTTTCAACTTGCAACTAAAAAACCTCTTGCTCCGAAAAGCAAGAGGTTTTTTCTATTAATACATTCCGCCGCCTTGAGCTGCTGCCATTGCTGCTGCGTTAGCTGCATCTGCTGCGGGGTCCGGTTTATCTGTAACAAGGCTCTCTGTTGTAAGAACCATTGCTGCAACGCTTGATGCGTTCTGAAGAGCTGAACGGGTAACTTTAGTGGGGTCAAGAATACCGGCTTTAGCCATATCTGTGTATTCTTCCTTGGCAAAGTCAAATCCGTAGCCAGCTTTTTCGGAACGAAGGATGCCGTCAATAATAACTGAACCTTCAAGACCTGCATTAGCCGCGATCTGACGAACGGGCTCTTCAATAGCCTTGCGAACGATTTTTGCACCTGTTTTTTCGTCTGCATCGTCGAGAGAGGCGATGTAAGCATCAAGAGCAGGAATTGCATTAAGGAGAGCAACACCGCCGCCTGCAACATAGCCTTCTTCAACAGCGGCTTTGGTTGCTGCAAGAGCATCTTCAATGCGGAGCTTCATTTCTTTCATTTCTGTTTCTGTTGCCGCACCAACGCGAATAACAGCCACGCCGCCTGAAAGCTTTGCAAGTCTTTCCTGAAGCTTTTCTCTGTCAAAATCGGAAGTTGTTGTTTCAATCTGAGCTTTAATTTGCTGAACTCTTGCGGCAATTTCATTGTTGTCGCCTGCACCGTCAACAATGATTGTGTTTTCTTTGGAAATTTTAATCTGGCGAGCTCTGCCAAGCTGAGAAACATCTGCATCTTTAAGGTCGAGGCCAAGTTCTTCTGTGATAACTTCGCCGCCTGTAAGAATTGCAATATCACGGAGCATTTCTTTTCTTCTGTCGCCAAAACCGGGAGCTTTAACACCAACGCAGGTGAAAGTGCCGCGGAGCTTGTTAACAAGAAGGGTTGCAAGAGCTTCGCCCTCAATGTCTTCTGCGATAATAACAAGCTTTTTACCTGCTTGAACAATTTTTTCAAGAAGGGGAAGAATTTCCTGAATGTTGGAAATTTTCTTATCTGTAATAAGAATGAAGGGGTCGTCAATTACTGCTTCCATTTTATCGGTATCTGTTACCATATAGGGAGAGATGTAACCGCGGTCAAATTGCATACCTTCAACAACATCACAGCTTGTTTCTGCAGTTTTGCTTTCTTCAACTGTGATAACGCCGTCAGCAGTAACCTTTTCCATTGCTTCTGCAATAAGAGAACCAATGTTTTCGTCAGCGGATGAAACTGTTGCGATTCTTGCAATATCGTCTGTGCTTTCAACGGGCTTTGAATTTGCTTTGATTGTTTCAACAACATTGTCAACTGCAAGCTTGATACCTTTTTTGAGTACCATTGGGTTTGCACCTGCAACAACGTTTTTCATACCCTCGCGAACAAGAGCCTGAGCAAGAAGAGTAGCGGTTGTTGTACCGTCACCTGCAACGTCGTTTGTTTTTGTGGAAACTTCTTTAACAAGCTGAGCGCCCATATTTTCAAAGGGATCATCAAGCTCAATTTCCTTTGCAATTGTAACACCGTCGTTTGTAATAAGGGGAGCGCCGTATTTTTTATCGAGAACAACGTTTCTTCCCTTAGGTCCGAGTGTGATTTTAACAGTATCACAAAGCTTGTCGATACCTGTCTGAAGAGCTCTGCGAGCTTCTTCACCGTAAATGATTTGTTTAGCCATAGTATTGCCTCCTAAAAAATCGTAAATTATTCAACAATAGCAAGAATATCGCCCTGACGAACAACAATAAGTGTTTCGCCGTCGATTTTAACTTCTGTGCCTGAATATTTGCTGAGAATTACTTTATCTCCGACTTTAACTTCCATTTTGATTTCTTTTCCGTCAACGATACCGCCGGGACCGACTGCAAGAATTTCAGCAGTCTGGGGTTTTTCCTGGGATGCGGCAGCGAGAATGATACCGCCTTTTGTGGTTTCTTCTGCTTCGCAGAATTTGAGAACAACTCTGTCGCCTAAGGGTTTGAGTGTCATAGTGTAGCCTCCTGTATATAAAGTTAATTATTTGTGCTTTAGCACTCTTTGGCTTTGAGTGCTAAATATATAATAACTCTTAATTGTGAACAAATCAAGACTTTTTTGTAAAATCGTCCATATTTTTCCCTTTTAATATTAAATGATACCTGGAATTTCCAAATATATACCATATAGAATATGCTAAAATAAGATTTAATATGTTTTAGTTTCGCAAATCAGTTGAAAAAATATATGCCATTTGATAGAATATAGAGCAGAAATTTCCTTGGAGGTAGTCTTATGGAAAAGAAACCCGTGACCGCGATTATTGTTGGCGCAGGACACAGAGCGTTCGTTTACAGTGAGCTTGCAATAACTCATCCCGAGCTTTTAAAAATAGTTGGTGTTGCCGACCCTAATCCTGTCAGAAGAAAAATTGCAATGGAGAAATTCGGGTTTTCGGAAGCTATGTGCTTTGAATCTGCGGAAGAGCTTGCAAAAAAAGGTAAGCTTGCAGACGCAGTTATTAACGGCACAATGGACGAACAGCATATTGAAACTTCAGTTCCGCTTTTAGAGTGCGGATATGATATGCTCCTTGAAAAGCCTTTCGCGGTGAATGAGGATGAAGCTCTCCTTTTAAGAGATTGCGCTAAAAAGAGTAATTCGAAGGTTATGATTTGTCATGTGCTTCGTTACACTCCTTTTTATTATGGTATCAAGGAGAGAATTGTAAAGGGCGAAATCGGTGACATTATAAATATTCAAACAACCGAGCACGTAAGCTACCACCATCTTTCAACATCTTATGTTCGCGGTAAATGGGCAAATTCCAAGAAAAGCCACACAACGATGCTTCTTGCAAAATGTTGCCACGATATTGACCTTATGATGTGGATGATGAGCGAAACAAAACCAATTCAGATTGCATCCTTCGGCGGTAAATATCAGTTCAAGCCCGAAAATGCTCCCGAGGGCGCAGGAACAATCTGTATGAAAGACTGTCCTCATGTTGATACCTGCGTTTATTCCACAAAACGCCTTTATATTGAACACCCTGACCGCTGGGCATTTTATGTTTGGGACAAATTAGAGCATATAGAAAATCCCACAATAGAAGATAAAATTGCTCTTATGAAAAGTGATTCCCCTTATGCAAGGTGCATTTATAAATGTGATAATGACGTTGTTGACCATCAAAGCGTTCTTGTTAATTTTGAAAGCGGTGCAACAGGTACACACAATATGGTTGGCGGTTCTTCTCAGTCCTTGAGAAATATACACATTATCGGTACAAAGGGTGAAATTTTCGGTAATTTTGAGGAATCAAAATTTACGGTTCTTAAAATCAACCCTTCACCCGAGGCTCATAATGAAGAGTGCGATGTTGAAGAGGTTGACCTTAATGTAAGCGGTGACATGGTTGGTGCATACGGCGGTCACGGTGGCGGTGACGAACGCCTTGCAGCAGATTTTGTGAAATTCGTCAGAGGTGAAGAGCCCAGCCTCGCTTGTACCTCAATTTTTGACTCAATGGTTGGGCATATGAGCGTGTATAAAGCAGATGAATCAAGAGAAAACGGCGGAAACCCCGTGAGTTTTTAAGGTGAAAAAATGTTTAATTTTTTTGTTGATAAAGAGAAAAGGGTCGGAGATTGCTATTACATAACCGATTCGGATTTTAACCATATAAAAAATGTTCTAAGAATGCAAAAGGGTGACAGCTTCCTTGTAAGCGAGGCTGGTGTCAGTAATTTGTGCTTTATTGAAGAGATAAATAGTGACAGTGTTGTTGCAAAAATCATTAAGGAAAATTACCAGGACACTAATCTGCCCATAAAAATTATTCTTTTTCAGGGTCTTCCCAAAAGCGACAAAATGGAGCTTATAATTCAGAAATGTGTTGAATTGGGTGTTGACAGCATTGTTCCTGTTGAAATGAGCAGATGCGTTGTTAAAATCGAAGAAAAGAAAAAGAAAAGTAAGCAAACTCGTTGGCAAGCAATTGCCGAAAGTGCCGCAAAGCAGAGCAAGAGAAGTATAATTCCCGAAATTCAGGATATTGTTTCCTATAAGAACGCTTTAAAAATCGCGGAAAAACTTGATGTTGTTCTCGTTCCTTACGAAAATAAAGACGGAATGAAAGCCACAAAAGATGCTCTTTCAGGGTTAAAAAACGGTATGCGTGTTGGGATATTCATCGGTCCCGAAGGCGGCTTTGACGAAAAGGAAATTGAAACTGCTGCCCACATAGGGGGAAAAACAATCTCACTCGGTAAAAGAATTCTCCGAACAGAAACCGCTGCAATAACTGCAGTGGGAATGTGTATGCTCTACGCGGAAACGGAAGTGGGAGATGAATAATGAAAAGCCTACCCATAGAATTTTCAAAGAGAATGAAAACTCTTCTGGGCGAAGAGTATGAAAACTATGAAAAAGCTTTGCAGGAAAGTCCTGTGAGAGCTTTTCGTGTTAATATCGATAAAATAAGCCTTGAAGATTTCAAAAAAATAAATACTTTTTCTACAGAAGAAATTCCTTATGTAGAAAATGGTTTTTATTTTGATTATGATAAAATCGGTAATCACCCTTATCATCACGCAGGGATGATTTATGTTCAGGAACCGGCTGCAATGGCACCTGCTGAATGTGTAGAAATTAACCCTGACTGGATTGTTTTAGATATGTGCTCCGCTCCCGGTGGGAAAAGCAGTCAGTTGAGAAATAAATTAGGGGAAAGCGGTGTTCTTGTTTCCAATGAAATTATTCCCTCAAGATGCAAAATTCTTACGGGAAATGTTGAAAGATTAGGTCTTAAAAACACAGTTACCACCTGCACAGATACGGGAAAACTTGCAAAAATTTTTCCCGATACATTTGATTTAATTATGGTTGATGCTCCCTGCTCGGGAGAGGGTATGTTCCGTAAAGAAGAAATTGCTATTGATGAATGGAGCACGGAAAACGTAAAAAAATGTGCTGAAAGGCAGAGAGAAATATTAGAAAACGCCGCAATTTGTCTTAAAAACGGCGGTTATATTGTCTATGCCACCTGCACATTTTCTCTTGAAGAAAATGAGATGATGGTGGATAATTTTCTTTCAGACCATCCCGAGTTTGAAATTGTAAAAGTCAAAAAGATTGTTGAAGAAAATACCGAGGACGGTATATTTTTTGACGGTTGCAAATGTCAAAATATCTCTTTTGCCCGAAGATTTTACCCTCACAAAAATCGGGGCGAAGGTCAGTTTATGGCAGTTCTTCATAATAAAAACGAGTATTACGGCAACTATGAAAAACTAAAAAAGAAACCTGAGAAAGTTGATAAAACTGTTTTTGATTTTCTTGATGATACATTAACAGATTACAGCAAAGAAAAGGTTTTAATGCACAAGGGAACACCGATTTATTTCACACCCGATTTTGATGTAAAAAACGTTACAGCTTTTTCTGTTGGTGTTACAATAGGTGAAATTAAGAAAAATTATATTCAACCCCACCACCAGTTTTTTATGGCAATGGGAAAGGCTTTTAAGCGGAAAATAACTCTTTCCGCAGATTGTGAAGAGGTAAAAAAATATCTTCACGGAGAAGAAATTTCCGTTGATTGCCCTAACGGTTGGGCAGTTGTTATGGTTGACGGTTGCGCTCTCGGAGGTGCAAAGGTTTCAAACGGCAGAGCAAAGAATCATTACCCTAAAGGACTTAGGACAAAATAAAAAATATCGTAAAAGGTTTTGCCTTTTACGATATTTTTATATTTCAAAATTTGCAATAATGGGCAAGTGGTCGGAATAAATCTCTTCAACTGTTTTAGTCTTTAAACATTTTAAGCCTCTGTAAAAAATATAATCAATTTTCTTCTCAGGCTTGTCCGAGGGGTATGTACCAAGAGTTTCAATTGGATTTAATTCATCTGTATCTTTAAGCCTTTCACGTAAAGGATTTAAAACTTTACTTTCGGGAGTTGTGTTGAAGTCGCCCATTAAAATAACAGGAATGTTGATTTCATCTAGTAATTTGCAAATTGTTTTAACTGCATTTTTCTGTTCACTTGAATTAAGCCCCATATGACAAACCAGAAAACAAATATCTTTTCTCTCGATATCTGCCACTGCTTTAATAACACAACGGGACTCAAAGCCGTATTTACCGATTTTAATTATTGGGTCGGGTATAGCAACAGTTTCTAAAGATTTAAAGGGATATCGGCTTACAATTGCATTTCCGTATGGACTGTTTCCATCTATTTTTATTGCTTCACCGAAATAACGATGAAAACCGAGTCCGTCGGCAATGGTGTTGGTCTGGTCGGTGTAGTCTTCCAAAGGACCGAATCCTCGCACCTCGTTAAGTCCGCAAACATCTGCACCGTATGTTTTAATAGCATTTATGAACAAATCAAAATCGATAATTTGTTTTTGATAATCTAATGAGTGTTGGATATTAAAAGTCATTACTTTGAGCATTGTTATCATCCTTTTGTTTTTTGTAAACCACATCAGTATTGGTTATTTTGTTTCCTAATGTTTCACCTGTTGCCAGCAAAAGAATTCCCTCAACAGGATAAATGAAAAGAAAAATATTCTTTAAAATTAATTGCCTTTTTTTAGGTACGGAAAAACTATCTTTATCCAAAACAATCAATCCAAAGATTTTCTTGCCCAAACTCTGTCCCTTAAAAATATAATCTCTCAAAACAAAAAGAGTAAATCCACCGAAAACGGCTATATAACAAACAATCATTCTTAAGGGCAAAAGATTTTTATTCTCTATTCCGATGCCCATAAAAAGTTCAAATAAAACAATAGCGGGAAGTAATGTGATGTTCCAATCTATTATAAAAGCAATGATTCTTTTTATACGAATAGCCATCATTTTTCCTCCATCTCAGCAGCTGTTCTTAAAATTTCAATTGATGGACCGGGGATTCTTCCCAAATGGTCGGGTCCCACATTTACAAGATAATTTATACCCAACTCGTTAAGGTGCTTTTTGTTTTTATAAAGCTCCTCGGGTGCTTTCCAATTATGATCTCTGTAAGAAAATCCCCAGGAATTATTGAGCGTACAAGCGGATTCGTACAAACCATAAGGACTTGGCTTAAATCCGTCAATGCTTTGGTAATTTACTTTATCGGGGTCAATTTTTGAAAGCTTCTCCCATTCTTCCTTTGTTTTGGGGATTTCATTGTCACCCAAGGAAACATAGTCGTACATACCGTTACCCAAACGGGAGTTTATAAGGCAGTCCGGTTGCAAGGATTTAACGGTATCATAGATAATCTTACTCTGTTTATCGCTCAATGTCATTGGCACATCAAACCAAGCAAGAAAAATATCACCGTAGTTTGACATAATCTCTTTAATCTGAGGGAGGATTTTGTTTTCAAAGCAAATATCAAAATTCTTCTCTTCGGGATTGGGAAAATCCCAACTGTTGTCCCATGTAACACCTGAGCACCCCATATGATTTGAAAGATAACCGCCACCGTGCTTTTCATGCCAATCAAGGTCTTGGGAATAGTAAAAACCTAATTTTATATCGTGCTTTGCACAAGCATTTGCAAGTTCTTCTATAATATCTTTGCCGTAAGGTGTTGCATCTACGACATTGTATTTATCAACCTTGGAATGAAAAAGTGCGAAACCGTCGTGATGCTTTGTTGTAACAACAAAGTATTTCATTCCGCAATCCTTTGCAAGTTTGATTATTTCATCCGCATTAAAATAAATAGGGTTAAATGCAGTTGCAAGTTTTTCGTATTCCTTATTGGGAATTGCAAAGTGTGAGCCAATCCATTCAGCATAATTATCACCGAACTTACCTTTGTATTCACCACCGAGAAGAGAATAAAGACCGAAATGCATCATCATTCCGTAACCTGCATTTTTAAAAAATTCAACATTGTTCATAGTGCCACCTCATTTGTATTTTCAGTATATAAAAAAAGTGAGGGTAATGCAAGAAAAATAAATGTCAGTCAAAGGGAAATTCTTTTGACTGACATTTTGTTTATTTATATTCTATAAAATTATACTTTTCTAAAGTTTTGAAATACTGTGAAAGCCTTTCATAAAGAGGATTTGCTTTTTCGCCGAAATGCTCTTCAACATATTTCCCGATTTCAAGTATATCTTTTTCACCGTCCATAAGTGGCCAAATAAAGCTACCCATTTCATCAAGGTGAATGTAACTGATTTTCGGTTTTTTAATAAGCTTTTGAGCAATTCTGTTTGCAACGCCCTTGTTTTCCATTTCAAGAGTTACATTGCCGTTTTCGTCCGTGGACCAACCAAGAGCCTTTCTGCAAATCGGCTTTCTTTCAAGGTAGTTTTCAGAATTTATATTTTTCTTTTTCATGCTTTTTTATCACGCTTTTTCCAAATTGTGAATTTGAGAACTGTGAGAATAATCAAAGCGAAAAGAAGTAAACCGCCAAGGTCGGAAACTGCGGAAGGAATACCGATTTTCTCGGAAAGATTAAGAGCGGAATCAATACCGAATACTGCAAGGAGAGCAAGAAGAATACCTACAAGACCTTCACCTGCAATCATACCGGAACAGAAGAGAATACCGTCATTAACGATTTCTTCCTTATGTTCTGCCTTTTTGCCTTTGATTTTGTCAAAAGCAAGTCTGATAAGACCGCCAACCATAATACAAGCATTAAGCTGAACGGGGAGATAAACACCGATCGCAAAGGGGAGAACAGGAATACCGATAAGCTCAACCACAACTGCAATAAATACACCGATAAATACAAGACCCCAGGGAAGATCGCCACCCATAACACCTTCAACGATAAGCTTCATCAATGTTGCCTGAGGTGCGCCGAGCTCGTCTGAACCAAAGCCCCAAGCGGAATCAAGGAGATAAAGTGTACCGCCGATAGCTAGCGCAGCGGCAACAACACCAATAATTTCACCTAACTGCTGTTTCTTGGGAGTAGCACCTAAAATGTAGCCTGTTTTAAGGTCCTGAGAAGTGTCACCTGCAATAGCGGAAACAATACAGATAATTGAACCGATTGCAATTGCACTGCACATACCTTCAACACCGTCCGCACCTGTAAGCTTAAGAATGAGAGTTGCAATAAGAAGGGTTGCAATAGCCATACCTGAAACGGGGTTGTTACTGCTACCTACAAGACCAACCATTCTTGAAGAAACGGTTGCAAAGAAGAAGCCGAAAATAACAATGATAAATGCACCAAGAAGTGATACGGGAATTGCGGGAATGAGCCAGATAAGAATTGTAAGAGCAAGAATAGCAATGATAACTATTTTAAGGTTAATGTCTTTTGCTGTACGTTCTGTAGAGGTTGCGCCTGCGCCTTTCATACTCTTCAAAGCACCTGTAAAGGTTTTGACAATAAGAGGAAGAGATTTAACAAGACTTATAATACCGCCTGCTGCAAGAGCACCTGCACCGATGTAACGGATGTATGTGCTCCAGATAGCACTTGCGCCACCCTCTGCGAAAATTTCACTGATGGGAGCGGTACCGGGATAAAGAATGATATCTGCACCGAAAAGAACGACGAGAGGAATAAGCACAAGCCAGCTGAGAACACCACCTGCGAACATATAGGAGGAAATTCTTGCACCGCAGATGTAACCAACGCTCATAACAGCGGGGTAAATCTGAGTACCGATTTCACCTGCAAAGCCTTTTACACGGAAAGAAATTTCACCTGAAACAAGCTTAAGACCGTCGATGATGAATTTGAAAAGTGCTGCAAAGCCCATACCTGCAAAAACAGTTCCGGCACTTGCACCGCCTTTTTCACCTGCAAGAAGAACCTCTGCACAAGCAGTTCCTTCGGGGTAGGGGAGAGTTCCGTGCTCTTTAACAATGAGAGCGTTACGAAGGGGTATCATAAAGAAAACACCCAAAAGACCGCCGATAAGGGCAATAAGAGTGATTTCAAGAAGGTCGGGCTTGTCCATTTTGCCCTCTGCTGCCCAAAGGAAAAGAGCAGGAAGAGTAAAAATTGCACCTGCTGCGAGGGATTCACCTGCAGAACCGACAGTCTGAACCACGTTGCTTTCGAGAATTGAGTTTCTGCGCATAACGATGCGAATAACACCCATTGCGATAACAGCCGCAGGAATAGAAGCTGAAACCGTCATACCTACCCGAAGACCCAGGTAAGCATTTGCTGCGCCGAAAACAACTGCCAGAATAATGCCCATAACAATAGAGGTAACAGTAATTTCAGGAGTTACCTTTTCTGCCGGAATGTACGGCTTAAAGTTGTTTTTGTTGTCCATATTTTCTCCAATCTGTAAGAGCTTTTACTTAAAGTATATACCCTCACACTAAAATAATCGGTTTATTCTATCATAAAACTTTAATAATTACAACATAATAATTATTTCAATTTCTCCAATATTTTCAAGAGAATGTTAAATACATTTTCAGTTGAAGAAATGCTGAGTTTTTCCGTTACTGTGTGAACATCATAAAGAGCAGGTCCCATTGAAACACAGTCAATGTTTTCGATTGCATTTGCAAATACCCCGCATTCAAGACCTGCGTGGATTGCTTCGACCTTCGGCTCTCTTCCGAAATATTCTTTATATACATCCTTGTAAAGCTCTCTTAAACGGGAATCTTCCTTGTATTCCCAAGGGGGATAGTGACCATTGGTAGAATTCTCCCAATTAACAGAGTCAAAAAATGCAACAAGCTTTTCTATAAGGAAAGAAAGACCTGATTTTTTATTGCTTCTTAAACCGAAATGAAGAGATAAAACATCATTTTCAATTTTGAGTATGCCGAGATTTAAAGATGTCTGAACAAGACCTTTTATTTCTGCGCTCATTTCAAGAACACCGTTGGGAACACAGGTAAGAGCAAAAATAAGTTTTTCTTTTATTTCATCGCTCAAAACCTTATAAGAAGCCTTTTCTCCGCTATCACAAGTGAAAGTAAATCCGCTTTCTCTGTCTGAAATTTCAGTTTTGATAATATTGAGATATTTTTCTGCATTATTGATGAATAAATCAACATCATCCACACAAAGCTCTATTGTGCATTTATTGGGTATGGCGTTGTCCTTATCGCCACCATAAATGTTAATGATATCAAAATCAATGGACTGTTTGATGTGATTTAAAAATCTTCCCGCAAGAGTGTCGGCATTTACACGATTATTATTAATTTCAACTCCTGAATGACCGCCTTTAAGACCTTTCAGGGTAACGGTAATTTTTGTGCCGTTCTTCACTTGAAAATCTAAAGAAGTCTTTGCAAGAAAATGGCATCCACCGGCGCAAGAAACTGTAACTGTATCATCTTCTTCGGAATCAAGATTGATCATTTTTTTGGCTTTGAGAACGCTCATATCAAGCTTTCCTGCACCAATGAGACCGATTTCTTCGTCGGAAGTGAAAACTGCCTCAATAGGAGGGTGGGGAATATTGTCGCTTTCAAGAATTGCAAGAATCATTGCAACGGCAATCCCATTATCTGCGCCGAGAGTGGTTTCTTTTGCTTTTAAGAAATCACCGTCAACGAAAAGCTCGATACCACGATTAATAAAATCGGTATCAGCATTTTCTGTTTTTTGGCAAACCATATCTGTGTGACCCTGAAGAATAACAGGTTCGCTGTTTTCATAACCGGGTGTGCCGTCTTTGAATATAACAACATTATTTGCATCGTCAATTACATATTTTAAATTGTGGTTTATTGCAAAGTTTCTGCAATAGCGTGCAATACCCTTGCAGTTTTCCGAACCGCGAGGAACATCGCTAATTTGTTTGAAATAACAGAATACTCTTTCGGGTTTTAAAGAAGTTAAATTGTACATAAGAAACCTCCGATCATTCTTTTTCAAATCTCAAAATATCTTGAACATTACAATCAAGCGCATAACAAAGTGCATCCAAGGTCTTTGTGCTTATGGCCTCACCATTTTTCATACGATGAAAGGTGTTTGCAGAAAAGCCATGCTTGAAAATAAGCTGCTATTCAGTAATATCCTTTTTAAAAAGCTTTTCATAAAAGGGTTTATAACTTATCATTTTAATCACCGCTTTTCATAATAGCATACTTAACGTATTGACAACACTCAATTTCTTCGAGTAAATACATCCGCAGTAATTTTGTCTGTATAGATTATATTGACGGGAAAGCTCGCAGGAACGCTTGTAGCCTTCTTTCTTTTTAAAATCGGAATAGAGATATTTAATACCAAGCTCCTTTTCAAGCTCACCGCCGATTTCATTGAGAGCGTTGGCATTTTTATAAGGACTTACGGAAAGGGTAGTTGTAAAATAGTCAAAGCATTTTTCTTTTGCGTATTCAGCAGTTTTTGCAAGACGCAGTCGATAACATTTTTTACATCTTTTGTCACCCTCAGGCAAATCCTCAAGCCCTTTTGCAAGGGCTTCAAATTCATTGTTGTCATAATCAGGAACAACAATATCAATATTTTCAAGATTCATTTCAACGATAAGTCGTTTCAGTTCTTCATGTCTGTAATTAAATTCGCTTTCGGGAGAAATGTTGGGGTTGTAAAAGAATAGCGTAATATTAAAATGTTCATATAAATATTCCAAAACCGCACTCGAACAAGGCGCACAGCAAGCGTGGAGCAAAAGGGTAGGCTTTATATTTGCTTTTTGGTTTTTCTCAATTTCATCATCAAGCATTTTTTGATAATTAATTTTCATTTTAAACACCTAAAATATTTCTTAAAGGAATCCACAGAACAACAATAACAAGAATTATAATATCAAACACCTGACAGGGAGGTTTGTAATTAAATTTTCCGTTTTTTATATAATTTTTTGCAGAAATCAGATATACCCAAATAATATAGAGCATTTCAATTGGATAAATGTAATTATATGAAAAAGAACGGAAGAAATCAAGCCTCAAAAGGCTTTCGAGGGCGTGGGTATTCCCGCACCCTGCACATTTAAAACCGGTAATTTCAAAAATAAGACATTTAAAGCCGATTTCGGTGAAATGGTAAATGAGATATAAAAGGAAAATTCCAAGCAAAAAAAGAAGGGTGAATGAAACAAGATGAATTATGCGAGCTTTTGTTAATTTGTCCATTTTTACACCACCATTTTCTGCATAATACAATAATATAATAGAAATCAAATAAAAGCAAGGCGATGTCATAAACCATTTTGTTACTTTTTTACCGCTTTTGCACAAATTTATGAACATATTCCGCTAAAAATTGTAGAATTTTGTTGAATCGAAAAAAATCTTATGATATAATCAAGTCAAATCAAAGGAAAGGAGTTGTTTTTATGCAACTTGAAAACAGAAATATAGTTAAGTGTATCATTTTATCATTTGTAACCTGCGGTATTTATATGATTGTCTGGGCAGTCAAACTTGCAAGAGATGCAGTTAAGGTTAAGGATGTTAATGATGATGGTCTTTTAGAAATTCTTCTTTGTATATTCTTGCCTTTCGTTGGTTGTTTCCTTGCTGAAAGAAAGCTTAGCGAAGGTTGCCAGGCTTGTGGAATTGAACATAAAGACAATTCAATATTGTACCTTATACTTGGTCTTTTTGGTTTCACTATTATCGACTTTGCTTTAATGCAGAACGACCTTAACAAAATTGCAGATGCAGGTTATGTATTTGCAGCTGCTCCTGTAGGCGCACCTTATGTACCTCAGGCTCCTGTTGCTCCCGAAGCATCTGTTGCACCCGCCCAGGAAGTTCCCTTTGAAAATGTAGAAACTGCAGAAGAAAAAACAGAGGAATAAGCTTTATAATTTAATCCGTCGAAAATTTTTCGACGGATTAAAAATTTTTTAAAAATTCTCTTGACATACAAAATCTTTTGTGATATAGTAGTCAAGCATTAAGTTGCTGGTGTAGCTCAGTTGGTAGAGCAGCTGATTTGTAATCAGCAGGTCGGGGGTTCGAGTCCGTCCACCAGCTCCATTTTTTTGAATAATGTATATGGGAGTGTTCCCGAGTGGCCAAAGGGGGCAGACTGTAAATCTGTTGGCACCGCCTTCGGTGGTTCGAATCCACCCGCTCCCACCAAAGTCAAATTATCCGAACCTTGTCATCAATGGTGACACGTTCGGATTTTTGCTTTTTATGGAGTATTGTGTGTAATCATACCTAATACTGTTACTACTAAACACACCGAAGAAGTATTCCAATGTGAAAAATATAAAATTTTTATCACAAAGTTGCGTAATAGTTGGTGGTGCAACCAAAATAAATCTGATATAATCAAGTCAGAAAGGTGGTTATTTTATGGCTAGTTCGAGTATTACGATAGGTGGTCCTTTGTTTTTGGTTATTACCCTAATTATTATAGGTGTGTTGTTCTATTTAGTTTATCTTTGTATTAAAGCATTGAGGAAATATATTAAAACAAAGCCCATCAGAGAAGAAAAAGTTGAAACTGCAAAAACACTTGGTGCGTTTTTGAAAGAGTACCGTATAAAATGCAATATGACACAGGAATTTGTTGCTGAAACTTTAGGTGTAAGCAGGCAGGCTGTATCAAAATGGGAAACAGGCACATCTGAACCAAGCACATCTAATTTAATAGCTATTTCAAAATTGTATGGTGTGTCAGCAGAGGAAGTGTTAAAAGAAGTAACGAAATAAAAGTTTTTGTTCTTGTAAAATATTAAAAATTATCCAAGCAATGATATAGGCAGAGAGTTTTCGCTCTCTGCCTGTTTTTGTATAGTAAAACCACGCGTTAGACGCGTGGTTCAGTTAAATTATATAGATGAAACAATCCTAAAAAGAAAACTCCTTCGTGATATAATGGAGTTGCGGTCTGCCAACTGCAACAAAAAAGTACGAAGGAGTGTGCATTCAAAATGGGATTGAATGACATAAACAGTTTATCACATACAAAGTGGAATTGCAAATATCATATAGTGTTTGCACCAAAGTATAGGCGAAAAGTGTTTTACAGTCAAAAGAAAAGAGAAATAGGTAAAATATTGCGACAACTTTGCGAGTGGAAAGGTGTCAAAATACAAAATGATAACAGATACACTTAATATGTGTAGTGATGATTATATTTCTTTTGTTATGCCATACGAGAAACATGTTATTATTAAAAAACTAAATGAGAATAATTCAGAATTATCTGAAATACTTAAGTTTACAGAGTTTTCAGAGAAATAATAACTATAAGATGTCTTACTGTTTTGTCGCATACACAAAAAACAAAGCAGAGGCGTTTAGTGGAACCCTCTGCTTTGGTGTGCTATATTTGTTTCTTCTTAATAGTTTTATAATAGAATTTATTGAATTCCTTTTTTGAGTGGTAAAAATTTTGTTCGGATTTTGAAATTTTGTTGCTATCGTAATTGTGGCTTGAGAGCTCCAGAGTACAAATCATATCAGCAACTTGGAATAATTTATATTCGTTTGGCTGAACATGTCTGAACTCAACTTCATACAACAAACTATTTAAAACGGAAGTCAGGATTGTTGTGATTTCGCTTTGACCGTAGTCATAATAAACGATTATTTTATCAAAAGAGTTTAACCATTCCCAATTATCTCTGACGAAAGTTGCAAAGCTTTTTGAAAGATAGTTTATTAAATCTTTTTTGTTTGAATGAATACGCTTATCTGCAAAAATGGTATGATATTTTATATCAACCTTACTTGTGAAGAAAAGCAAGCTATTAAATAGGCGTTTTCTTTCATCAAAGGAATAACTCTTATAAAAATTCTCGTTTCTGATAATCGGACCGGTATGTATTGCATGAATAGGAAACCCAAGATTTTGGACTTGTTCGTCTAATTTTGGAATAGATTCAGTTATTGAATTGTTTTGGTCGTGGAAAACTAATGTAAACAAGTAAAACGGAGAATGGTTGCTTACCGGACCAAAATCACCTGACTCATCAACAAAAATACTTAACTCTTTCATAACTCACCACTATAAAAAATGGCGGGGAGTCTCCCCGCCGATTAGTTGGACCTGGAACAGACTGTTCAGCCCAAACAACATATATGTTGCAATATATTGTATGTATATTATAACTGATTATTCGCAATCGGTCAAGTATAATTTTAGATTCAAAAATCTATTGATAAAAGTAATTATTCTGTTGACTTTTCAATTAAATTATATATAATATATTTAGAACAAATGTTCGTGTATTGAGGTGCGATTATGATAGATGTTTATAAGAAATGTCCTGTGTTTGGAGACTCAAGCTATACATTGAGAATGGTGACAACTGATGATTGTTTGGATTTATTAAAAGTTTATTCTGATGTGAAGTCTGTTCCGTTATTTAACAGCGACAACTGTGGCGGGGATGATTTCTATTACACCACAGAAAAACGAATGACAGAAGCGATAAAGTATTGGCTTTGGGAATATGGCAGACAGGGTTTTGTCCGTTGGTCTATTATTGATAACAAAAAGAAAGAAGCTATAGGAACGATAGAGTTGTTTCATCGTGATGCAAACGACTATTTTACCAACTGCGGTTTACTACGCCTTGATTTAAGAAGCGATTACGAGCTTTCTGCAGAAATAATAAAAATATTAACGCTTATAATAGCACCAACTTTTGAGTTGTTTGATTGTGACAAAATTGCAACAAAAGCCAATCCTGAAGCAAACGAGAGAAGAAAAGCATTAGGTGAACTCGGCTTTAGTTTATCTGATGAGAAACTCATAGGTCATGATGGCACAGAATATATAAATTATTTTGTTTTACATAAGGTTTTGACAAAGTAATAGGTTAGTTTTTTTAGTGAATATCCGACACAGGCAATGTTTTGCGGATGTTTACTCAAATGGATTTTTTATTAGTTGACAACCCTTTTTATTAGAGTTACTATGCGAGCGAGGTGATACTTTTGACAGGTGTAATTTATGCGAGATATTCAAGTGATAATCAGCGTGAAGAGTCTATTGAAGGTCAGTTGAGAGAGTGCAAGGTCTTTGCCGAGAAAAATGGCATTGATGTTGTTTGTACATACATTGACCGAGCATTATCTGCTAAAACGGACAACCGTCCTGATTTTCAGAAGATGATAAAAGACAGTGCTAAAAAGCAATTTGACTGTGTCATCGTATGGAAGCTTGACCGATTTGCTCGTAACCGTTACGATTCTGCTCATTATAAAGCTATTCTTCGCAAAAACGGGGTTCGTGTTTTATCTGCAACCGAAGCAATTTCTCAAGGTGCAGAAGGTATCATTCTTGAATCGGTTCTGGAAGGTATGGCTGAATACTATTCAGCAGAACTTGCTGAAAAGGTTATCCGTGGTCAGACCGAAAACGCTTTGAGCTGCCGTTTTAATGGTGGTACAATTCCTATAGGTTACAAAATAAATAAAGACCGAAAATTTGAAATTGATACCGAGACTGCACCTTATGTGTTATCAGCTTTCAAGATGTACGAAGATGGTATGACAATGCAGGAAATTGCAGATGAACTAAATGTTAAAGGTATTCGTAACACTCGTGGCACAAAATTAAATATCAATACTGTTTCTAACTTATTGTCAAACAGAAGATATATGGGCGAGTATTATTATCGTGATATTGTGATTCCTGATGGAATACCTGCTATTGTTCCAAAAGATTTGTTTCTTTGTGTTCAAGAAAGGATTGCTAAAAACAAAAATTCGCCTGCACGATACAGAGCAGATGAACAATATATTTTATCGACCAAGCTATATTGCGGTAAGTGTATGACATTTATGGTTGGTGAAAGCGGAACTGCAAGGAATAAAAATACATATCGTTATTACAAATGCTTATCTGCAAAACGCAAACGCGGTTGCGATAAGAAAGCAGTTAAAAAAGACTGGATTGAAAATCTCGTTATTAACCAAATCATTCGGGTTATATGGGATGATAATCTGATTGAAGATATAACCGATATGGTTATGGACTTGCAGAAAAATGAAAACAATGTTCTTCCTCTTCTCAAAAAGAGACAGAATGAAATTAACAAAGGTATTTCAAATATTCTTTCTGCAATCGAACAGGGCATATTCACACCATCAACAAAGGAACGCCTTGAAGATTTAGAGAAACAAAAACGAGAAATTGAAATAGAAATTGCAGAAGAAAGCATTGCAAGACCGATGCTTGACCGAGACCAAATTAAATTTTGGTTCCACCGTTTCAGAAAAATGGATGCATCGAAGCCTGAAAACCGAAGAAGATTGGTTGACAGCTTTGTAAATTCAGTAATTTTATATGATGACAGAATCGAGTTTTATTTCAACTTCAAAAAAGGTGCAAAAAGCCTTTCTTTAGAAGATTTGGAAAAAGGTTCGGATACGCTTGATTCACTCCCACCAAAAATCCTCGTACGAAAGTACGGGGATTTACTTTTTCACTAATAAAACTCGTAACATTTTATTTTGTGTCAATCTCTCCTTGTGTTTATTCTAAAATAATAGTATAATAAATTAAAGGCACATAAAAATATCGAAAGAGGTTGTTTTATGAGCATACAAAATTTGTTGGCACAGTACAAGGAATATAAAAAAGGTATAAGCCATTGTACGTTTAATCCGGAAGGACCGGGAGTTGTGCGTATTCACCTTGTTCCTCCGAAGTTTAAATTGTTCGGAAACAGGGCATATATAGTTATTTTAAACGGTTATTATATGTTGCCTTTGGGTTATGCATGGGCGGTATTGCTTTCTAATTTTATGAGAGAGGTAAACGCCTTTGACGGCAAGCCCATAACCGAAAGTGACGAGGACAAAATTTTTAATAATACAATAAAAAAGACCCATTCCGTATACCCATCTATGAGCAAAAGCGACTTGGAAGAGGATTTGTGCTTTATATTAAGAGTTCTTTTTGCAGTTGCAAGAGGGGATGACCCCGAAATTGAGATTAAAAAGCTTTCTCTTCGCCAATATTCTGAAAATATGACCGCACCTCACAGAATGGATTTATTAGTCAGCGCAATGACAGATAAAGAGGGCAAATGGCAATGCAACCAGAAATGCACTTTCTGTTATGCTGCAGGTCAATGTAAAAGTCAAACTAAAGAATTGGGAACTGAAGAATGGAAAAAGATAATTGATAAGCTTTACAGAGCTAATGTTCCCATGGTTACCTTTACGGGCGGAGAGCCCACACTGAGAGAAGATATTGCTTTTCTCGTTGCCTACGCAGAAAAAATGGTTACCCGTCTTAATACAAACGGCGTAAATTTAACTCCTGAGTTAGTTAGCAAATTGAAAACTGCGGGGCTTGACAGCGTTCAGGTTACCCTTTACTCTCACGATGAAGCGGTTCACAATGAACTTGTTGGTTGTGAACATTTTAAAGATACGGTAAACGGTATAAAAAATGCCGTTGGAGCAGGGCTTGATATAAGCATTAACACACCCCTTTGCAAGAAAAATGCAGATTACATAAAAACTCTCGAATTTATAAAATCTCTCGGAGTTCCTTTTGTTACTGTCAGCGGTCTTATTTGCACGGGTATGGCAGAAATCAACCATAAGGAATATGACCTTACGGAAGATGAATTGTTTGGAATTGTAAAAGAAGCGAAAATGTTCTGCACGGTAAATGAAATGGAAATGGATTTTACTTCTCCGGGACTTATTTCTAAAGAAAAACTTGAAGCGATAGGTATGAATGTACCAATGTGCGGTGCGGCATTGAGCAATATGGCAATTGCTCCCGATGGTACTGTTGTTCCGTGCCAGAGTTGGTTGGGTTCAGATGCAGATTTAGGAAATATTCTTACCGACAGATTTTCTCATATATGGGAAAACCAAAAATGCCTTGAATTAAGAAATATGACCGATGAGGAAGCCTTGAATTGCCCATTCAGAAAAAGAAAGGTGAACGGGAAATGATAGCTAAAAAAGATAAAAATGATTATTCTGCAAAAACTATAAAAGAACGTAGAACTTTTCCCGTTAAAAATACAATAATAATTTCTATTTGCGTTGTTGCCCAGATATTTTTGATTTTCTTGGCAGTAACCGCAAAAGCAGAGCCTCAGGACATTATTGAAAATTATACCGTTACGGTTGAACCTTTGGAAGACGGTACTCTTGATATCGAATATTCTTTCTTGTGGAAAGCTATTGACGAAAAAGAGGAACTTACCTGGGTTGATATAGGTATGGCGAATTCTATGTTTACTGTTTATGAGAATTCAATTTCCGGAAATATAAAGGAATACACTGAGATATATGAGGATGGTTACACAGGGGTGAGACTTGATTTTCAAAGAGGCTATAAAGGCGGAGAAAATCTTAAATTTTCCTTCAAAGTAAATCAGGCAAATATGCTTTGCAAGGACATGGACAGTTATTTTTATGAGTTCGTTCCTTGCTGGTTTAACAGCACGCCCGTAGAAAAATATGAATTCAAGTGGAAAAGGACGGATTCATCTTTTGATGCGGATGGAGCAAAAGTAAAAAATGGTTACTATACCTGGACCGGTAGCTTCGATTGCGGAGAATATAAAATAATGCAGGTTTCTTATAACCTCACTACTTTTTCGGGGGTTGAAACTGTTCAGTACGAGCCTTTTATGACTAACGGGGCATATAATCAGCTTGCAGAAGACCGAACTGTAAAAATTGTTGTCTTCTGTGTTGTAATTGCAGGTCTTCTTATTGCTGAAATTTACCTTTTAGACAGTCACGTATCCTACCGCAGAGGAAGAGGCTTCCTTGTTGGTTATGGTCATCCTATACATACATACGGTTATCAGAATCCAAGATACATAAGAGCATATAACAGAGCGCATACCTCAACTTCAACAGGTAGCAGTGGTGGAGGTTTCCGCGGTGGTGGTTGTGCGTGTGCGTGCGCTTGTGCCTGTGCCGGTGGCGGAAGAGCAGGCTGCAGTCAGAAGGATACATATACCAATATAAAAAGAATAACAAAGGTAAGGATGCATACAGAGAAATAATAAACAAAAAAGAGGAAGATTAGTTGTGAAATATTAATCTTCCCTTTATTTTTTTGTGTGGTATAATTACAATGAGGTGTTGCAGTATATGAAGAAGTTTTTAAAAAAGGTAACTACTTACTTTGTGTTATCGGCGATTTTTGCAATTACTTTTCTTACTCCCGTAGCATTTGCGGCAACGGGGGTTTATGAACTCACATTTGACAATCTTTTTATTTTTGAGCAATGGGCGAATCATTCGAATCTTACTGTATATAGTTCGGATGAGGCAGGGGGCACGTTAACTACCGATATTGAAAGCGGAAGCTTTGTGCTTACAAATAACACTACAGGTACAGAGGTTTATACTTCTTTTTCAATGTCCTCAGTAGGTGCTTTTTATTCGATGCCGGTTGAAGCGAGTACAGAATATATGTTTTCGTACGTAGCTAACGGAACTACAACCAGCTTTGAAACCTTTGTTTTTTATTTTGATACCGAAGGCACATATATTTCCAATGAAACTAAATTTGCTTATCAGTACGGACTTAACGAATGGAGTTTTACAACTCCCGAGAATGCAGGTTATATTCAGGTAAGGTTTGATAATAACAGCCCAAGCTCCGATGTAACTGTTTCCGATATAAAAATTCGTTCAAAAGCAGTTTATGACTATGCAAAAGACAATACCTCCCGAAAAACCTTTACGTATTCTGCAGGTGCGGTATACGGTGCGCTTCCTGTTCCCGAAAGAGAAAATCTTGTGTTCGCGGGTTGGTTTACAGGCCCCGAAGGAACAGGCGAAAAAATAACTTCAACTACGGAAGTTACTCCATCAAGTAAATGTCTTTATTCTAAATGGGACCCGATTGTAGTAGGTGATTTGGAAATTGTTTCTTTACCTATAAAGCAAAGCTATTGTTTGGGCGAAAAGCTTAATACAAAAGGTCTTGTTATAGGAGTTGAATATCCCGACGGAACAAAAGAGAATATTGACGAAGGCTTCAGTTTTTCTCCCGAATATTTGACCGAGGCAGGTACACAGACGATTACCGTCACATATGGTAGCAGTACAGCAGAATTTTCTGTGAATGTTAATGAATCTGAAGATAAGACTATCAGCATAAACGGTTCTCAAAAGACGGTTTCCTGTGCTAATTATAATTATACTCTTAATTATAGCGCAACAGCTTTTAACCAATACGTAATTACATATTCCTCCGATGCTTATGTTAAAGGCGAACTGAATTTTAACGGAACAATTGAAGAATTCTTTTTAGAGCCTTCGGAGGAGGGAGAATTTTCAGGTTATATTGACGGTTTCCTCAGTGGTACAACCCAAACTGAAATCACAAGTATAACCTTTATCCCTCTTAACAAAGATTATATGGATTTCTCCTTGAATTCCGTTGGTTTGACGGAAGCAACCAGTCTTGGAGATTCTGATGGTATGGTTTATCTTGATGGCACCAATTACAAAATCGGTATAGATTTGGATTGGGGCGGTGCGCTTACTTATATGGAGGATAAAACCAATAGCGTTATGTCATCCGTTAAAAAGTATGGCACAAAAGTTACCGAAGTCGATTTTAACTCAAAGGTTAGTACATCAAGCTGGACGTATAACACAAGCAGTAATGTCAACCTAATAAACGCTCACGACACCGGTCGACTTGTTCAGCAGTCATACTACGGAACCGGTTCATATCCTTATGAACCGGGTATGTACGGTGAAGCGGTCTGGAACTATAACCCTGTTCAGGGCGGTAATCTTTATAATGAGGCAAGTAAAATCGTAGATTTAAAGGTTACAGATAATGAGATTTACATTAAATGCCGTCCGCTCGACTGGGCAAAGGAAGCTCAATATATAACTCCGTCCTATATGGAAGCTTGGTACACCCTTGAAAACGGATTAATGAGAGCAACCTGCAGATTTGTGGATTATTCGGGTTATCCTTCTGTTACTACTACACAGGAGCTTCCTGCATTTTACTGTGTTGAACCTCTTAACGATTTTGTTTATTATACAGGTGGCGAGGCTTGGTCTGACAGTAATACAAAAACAACCCTTACTGATTTAGGCTTTTGGGGAACTGCCACAGACCAGGATTTCCAATGCAATGAAAACTGGGCAGCTTTTAAGGGGGACGACGATGACAGCTTTGCGATAGGTATTTATTGCCCCGGTCAGACTCTTTTCCACACAGGTGTTTATTATGGTGGTGACGGAGCAACACGTTGCTCAACAACCACTCCTGCAACCGAGGATCCCACATCATATATAGGTGTTGTTGATACACTTCATTTCCAAAGTTATAATCCGATTTCTTATTGCTATTATATATCGACAGGTGATGTTGATACTATTCGCGGTAATTTCAAGACTATTGCTCAGCAAGAAAGCGATTTTTGTAACGCAACAAATACAAATGGTTTCTGCGATATGTGTGGAAGACCGGTTGCCCCCACACTTACTACTGACAAATACGATATTGACGGTGACGGAACAAAAGACAATGTTTATGAAATTTCCAATGCAGGCGAATTGCATTGGTTCAGAGCTAATGTAAATAACGGTGATGTTGATGCCAATGCGGTTTTGACTTGTGATATTACCGATAACAGCGGTGTTCTTTCAGGATATGGCACTCTTAACAGTAATACATCGGATTTCAGAAGTTGGACCTCCATCGGAACTCAGACCAATAAATACAATGGTCATTTTAACGGTCAGGGTTACACAATCAACGGACTTTATATGAATGACTCAACCGTTTCTTATGGTGGTCTTTTTGGTTATACTGACTCTAACGCGGTAATTGAAAAGGTGGGCGTTGACGATTCCTATTTCTGCGGTAACCAATATGTTGGAGGGATTTGCGGTTATAATAACGGGAAAATCAAAAACTGTTACACATTCTATATAGTTGTTAAAGGTAGCACCTATGTGGGTGGTATTGTAGGCTACAATAACGGTTCTGCAGAAAATTGTTATAATGCAGGTATTGTAACTGCAAATAGCTTTATTGGAGGAATTGCAGGAGATAATGCGTCTGCTTCAACTTTTTCAAATTGTTTTTATCTTAAAAATGCTGTTACAGACGGTTCGGGTACAGTACAGAATGGTGTAGGTAATTCCTCGGAAGGTTCGGTTACTACCGATATTTCAGGTGCTACCGACGGAAAATCAATAGAACAATTTGCAAGCGGCGAGGTTGCATATCTTTTGCAGGAAGCAAACACAGAGCAGCTTTGGGGACAAAAAATGAACAGCTCGGGCTCAGGTCCTGTGCTTGATACTACCGGAAAGTACAAAGTAAATTCGGTTTTAGAAACAGGTAACTATTCATTAGTTGATATTGGTGACATCGATGAAGATGAGGATGTTGATATATCGGATTATCAACAGCTTGTAAACAGAGCGCTTTCCGATGATGTAAAGGAATATGAAGAGCTTCTTCGCACAGACATTGACGGTGACGGTTATCTTGATGTAATTGACTGTGCACTTATGCAATTAATGATAAACGGATTTTATAAAAAGGTTGATGTTTATTTAAAGGGTGACTTTGACTGCGACGGCATTCCCTTTACTCAGGAAGATATAAGTGCTATTAAAAAAGGTCTTATAAATCAGAGTGGGTTAAATACAAGACAAAAATATGCTTGTGATTTAAACTTTGACGGTGTTCTTGATATTACAGACCGTGATATTTTGACGGAGCAACAAGGTACTGTTACTAAGTACAGCTTTACAACCATGGAAGAAGCGATAGGATTGAGAAGTACAACGGCAAATGTTATCATTCTCTGCGGTCAGTCAAACGCTTATGGTGCAAGTCCTTTAACTTCGGAGGTAAAAGCGGCAGTTGGCGACACGGATTTCTCAAATGTAAAAATCAAGTATAATAATATTAATAGCGATGATGGTGTGTCCAATTGGAAAACACACTATTCTAATGATGAATTTGAGACTTTCCAATTGGGAATAGGGGGTCAGGCAGAAAATTGGTTCGGTCCCGAGGTTGGACTTTCCTACTATCTGGCAACTAATGAATCCACTAAGGATGAAACCTGGTACATTATTAAATATACCGCCGCAGGAACTTATCTTGGCGGTAACTGGTTGCATGAAGACAACTATAATAATGCGATTACTGATGCGAATATTTATAACGATTTGGGTGGCTATCTGTCAGATTTAATGATAGATTATGTAAACTCTGCTCTCAATGAAATTGAGAATATACACGGTGCAAATAATATTAATATTCGTTCATTTATGTGGCATCAGGGTGAAAGCGATTCCTGTGTTAAAGAATGGGCGGATCAATATGGCGATTTGCAGAATATTCTTGTAAACAAAGTTCGTTCTTCCTTTGAAAGCAGAGATGCTGACTCTGATATCGGTTTCGTTGACGGCGGTATTGCCGCATATAACAGCAATACATTTGATAACCCGCTGACAGGGGCAACCGCCCAAACCTACAACAGTTGGCTATACTCTGATACTGTTAACACTCACAAAACAAACAATGCATCCCTTTGGTATGTTCCCGTGTCAAATGCTACTAATATAATTAACATTTCATCTGCAGGTCTTTATGAAAATACTGCCGCCTCAAGCACTACGCTCCAAAATTCAATATGGATTGATACCTCGTCCTGCAAATCCAAATTAGAGAACAACAATGAAAACGGCGAGTATGACGGAGCTCATTACTGCGGTGAATCCATGTTTAATATAGGTCAATGGTATGCCTACGGTATGACACAAGTTTCATAAATTATGAAAATAACCATCCGATAATTTTCTCGGATGGTTATTTTTATCTTTTTTCTATTTCTTTATTTACTCTTTCTCTCAAATCAAGAAGCCATTGTTGCTCATGGGGGTAAGTTTGGAATGTTAAAGGTACATCTAAACCTTTTTCGATGAATTCAAGAGCATATTTGCGCGATGTAAGGCTTTCAAGAAGCTTTAAGGCGCGTAAATCCTGAATGGCATCATAGAAAACGAGGTGTCGCAGAGAGTTAAGGGGTTCTCCGTTTTCACCGGGGTAAACAACGAAAGCATCTCCCGAGGGGAAAGCGTTTCCTGCATCCGTAACTTTAAATGGATCAATGGGGTATTTGGAATATTGAGAATACCAGAAATTATGTCCCCATTGCAAAAAGCCTTTTGCATCGTATTTGTAAAGAAGAATGCCGAGAACCCTGTTTCTTTGAGAGGGTTGGGAGAACATTCTGTTAGGGAGGAATTTATCAACCTGACCGCAACAATGATAGGTCCAGAAATTTTTAACCTCCGACCTAAAAAGGTCTGCTTCACCCTCAACGCAAACGGGATTTTTTATAAGTCCCTTGCGGTAATATTCAATATCTGACAGAGCATCGAAGGTATTGAAGCCGGGGAAAAGTCTGTGAACGGTATCGGCGGCTTTTTTATAGTCATTAATTTGCTCCTCGTTAGGCTCGTCGGAAACGTGAAGCCAGCAACGTTCTTTAATGCCTAATTCCTTAACCTCTTTTTTAAAGGCTTTTGCGAAAGCTTCAAGAAATTCTGTATAAGGTTTTCCGTTGGCGGCAGTTTCCCAACCAAAAATTTTCTTTTCCTTACCGTTTACGGTTGCAACAATTTTCGGTGCGTGCTTTGCACCCCATTGAGTAAAGAAATGAGAGATTTCAAAAGCTTCAATGCCGTTATCAAGGCAAACATTTACATACTTTCTGAAATTCTCGAAATCGAATGAATAGTTTTTACCGTTCTTTATAACCTTTACAAGCTGGACTGTGGGACGCTCCCCACCTACTTCTGTATCAAGAGGGGGTGTGAATACGGGAGTCAAAAGCATATTAACACCGTGTTCAGCGGCATTTTTTATGTAATTTTCAACTATTCGCCAATATTTATCTGAAAAAACTTCAACACCATAGTAAGTACAAAGGCAGTCATTGTGAAACCAGTTTGTGTAAAGTAGCTCTTGTTTGGGAAGCTCTTTGTCAATTATATTGAGAGTAAAAGTTTTTTCTGTAACAGTCTCACCTGCTGTTAAGGTAACAGTAATTTTCTTTTTGCCTGCAATAGCCTTTTGGGAAGAATATTCAACCCAGACCGAATTCCATTCTCCTTTTTTTACAGTAACAGAGTTTTCATAGGGCAAAAGTAAATCGGGAAAGCTTTTTCTGTTAAGGTCATAATGAAAAGAGTCGGAGTGGTCATAACCATTCTTTTCTGCAGGAATATCCTTTACAAGATAAAGGTTAATATCGTTTTTCAAGGGTGAAGAAACTGATATATTTATCTTTGTTTCCTCTTTCTTTTCAGCTTTAAAAGCCAATTGAAAAGAAAATTTTTCTTTTTTAAAGCAGGAAAAGGAATCGAACTCGTTAAAGTTCGGTTCCTTTTCTTTAAAAATTTTTGTAAGAGAAGAAAGTAAAACCGCTTTCATAATTAATCCTCTTTTTTATCAATACCTTTTTTGCGGAGAATAATAAGGGGAATAAGCATAAGAATAGCAACAACACCTGCCGCAAGGAACATTTCTGCGCAAGGTTCGTATTTTTCCATACCGTTTTCAAAATAAATATCAGTTGCTACTGCCTTGCAAACTGCATCTCCGATAGCAGGACCGACAATCATGGGAATAAGAACAAAGAAAATCATTCTGATACCCTGGAAAAGACCGGTTTTATCTTCGGGAGTATAGTCACGAACTGTGGAGTTGAGCATAATACCAAGAAGAGCGTAACCGGCAAGAAGGGGAATTGCAGCAATACCAAATGTGCCAAGTGTATCTGCAAAGCCGGCCATAATAAGACCAACAATGAAAAGAACAGATGCAATTAAAACAAAGTTCTTTTTGCCGATTTTGTCAATTAACTTGCCTGCGCCTACTATAAGTGCGCCTGCACCGATAAGAACGAAGGGTGCGGCAATAAGAACGGGTGTTGTAAGATATTGACCGAGATCTTCGATTTTAAGACCGAGGTTACCAAGGTAAATAAGAAGGTAGGGGAAGAAAATCTGTACTGCAATAGAATAAATACCAACTGCTACAAGTGAAACGTAAAGTTTGCTGTTTTCTTTGATTACAGAGGGTCTGAAACCGTAAACAAGGTCTTTCCAATAGTTTGCATTGGGATTTCTTTCGCCGTTACGAGAATCTTGGAGAGTGAAAAGACCGATAACACCGCAAAGAATAACAAACCCGCCAAGAATGAAGAAGAAATTGGAATAACCGCCCAAAGCTTCAATCATACCGCCTAAAACAACGACCACTACGGTTGCAACAATGGGAAGAATGGAAAGAACACTTTCTGCAGTTGCGCGGTTTTTGGTGGTGGTGATATCTGTTACCCAGGCATTAAAAGCAGAATCGTTACTTGTTGAACCAACAAAAGTCATAATGCAGTCCATAGCAATAATGGAAATTGCAGTTGCGGTAACAATCTGAGAAGTGTCACTAAGGCCTAAAAGTCCGCCTATGTTTTCTTTTGTGAGAAAACCGAAGGCGGCGGTAATAACACCCCAGATAAGATAACCAACGGAAATGAAAACTTTACGTTTGTTCATTTTGTCGGAAAGGTTACCCATTATAAAGGTTGTAACAACAGCAGTAATTGCGCTGAATGCAACCATAAGGCGAATAGCAGTCATTGATGAAAGGGTACCTGTTACGGTTCCGTTTTCATAAACGGTTGAATACATAAATGTATTGTAATACATATTCTCCAGGTTCCATGCTATCTGACCAACAAGTCCAAAAAGGCACAGGTTAAACCAAGTTCTGCCCGAAAGCTTATTTTCGGACGGAGTTTTTATTTTGCTTTTACTCATAAAAACACTCCTTAATAGATTATAAAATTATTATAAGTCCAAATATAATATGTGTCAAGAAATTTGATTGTTGAATAAATACAATAAATCTACCAATAATTTTTCTGTTGGTAGGTATTTCACTTGTTTACAAAATTTAGAATGTGTGATATTATATTTGTTATAGTTTTCGAAAGGAGGTATTTGCAGTTGGAACACCGTTTGGTTCACTTCGCAGCGGACAAAGCGCTTTCAAGAATTTTAAAGTACATTGACAAAGCACCCGAAGAAAATCTTTTAAAGATTTTAAATGTTGCTGAAAAAAAATTCACAATGTATCCTAAAAACAACTTTGAAAAAATGCGAAAAGCAGTGGGCGACAAAGACAATGTCTATATGAAGCTTGCAAAAAATATTCTTAAAGATGTTGACCGTGATTTAGTAAAAGCTTTGTTAATTTCCCTTGGTATTCATGCAGGCTATTTCGGAACAAAAACAGTCCGTGCAAAGCGAGATAAATATAACTGCAATATTCCTTTCATAATTCTTTTTGACCCCACAAGTGCCTGCAACCTTAAATGTAAGGGTTGTTGGGCGGCGGAATATGGTCACAGCTTTCAGTTATCCCTTGATGATATGAGGAAAATTGTAGGTCAGGGTAAAGAATTAGGAACACATTTTTATATGCTTACGGGCGGTGAACCGCTTATAAGAAAAGATGATATCGTATCTCTTGCTTCAGAAAATCCCGAATGTACTTTCCTCATTTACACCAACGCAACCCTTGTTGATAAAAAGCTTTGTGATGATATAAAAAGGTGCGGAAATATCACTCTTGCACTTTCCATTGAGGGTGATGAATGCAGTAATGATGACCGCCGTGGCGAAGGTGCATACAAAAATACCATTGAAGCAATGGAGCTTCTTAAAAAAGAAAAAATTCTCTTTGGTATTTCTGTTTGTTATACAAGTAAAAATGTTACCGATGTAACAAGTGACGAATTTCTTGATAAAATGATTGATTTGGGTGTCAAATATGCGTTCTATTTCAACTTTATGCCCGTAGGCAAAGGTGCGGATAAGGATTTGATTCCCACACCGTCACAGCGAAAATATATGTATTTCTGGCTAAAGAAAATGAGAAATGGGCATACGGGAAAGCCTTTGTTTGTTATGGATTTCCAGGATGACGGCGAATATGTGGGCGGTTGTATCGCAGGTGGAAGAAACTATTTTCATATTAACTCCAAAGGCGATATGGAGCCTTGTGTATTTATTCACTATTCTGATTCCAATATCAAAACAGATACTCTTATTCAAGCGCTTCAAAAACCGCTTTTTATGGCATACAGAAAGGGACAACCATTTAACGATAATCACTTGATGCCCTGTCCTATGCTTGAAAATCCTGATATTTTGAGAAAAATTATTAAGGATACGGGAGCAAAAAGCACTGATTTTGTATCGCAGGAAACAGTTGAAGAGCTTTGCTCAAAATGTGACGATTTCAGTAAGGCTTGGAAGCCCGTTGCAACAGAAATCTGGGAGAATAACCCTCATCCGAAAACACATACACAATATTACAGAGACCACGATTAAAAAAAGACTTGTAGTTCAAAAATGAACTACAAGTCTTTTTCAGTTAAGAGATAAGAGTGGCTAGTGAAAAACGGAATGAATAAAAATCCAACACTTTTTGGTGGGTTTGTCACTTATTAACAACAACCTAAAAAATACATTGTGAAATTTAACAATAATATTGAAAAAAGCTGAACGAAATGTCAATAATTGCCGAATTTGTTTGTGCATTATTGACTAACAAAAACACAAATGTTATACTTCTTTATAATAATCTAACAATATGTATAGATGTATCAATATGTTTGACACAGAGTATCGTACACAAAGAAAGGTGAAATTAATGAAGAAAACAAGAAAAGTTTTATCTCTCGTTCTTGCTATCGCTTTTGTATTCAGCAGTATGCCTTTTGTTTATACCGGCACTGCAGCAGCAGATGCTGTTACATATTCAAGCGGTACGGGCACAGTTGATAATCCAACAAGACCTGTAGAGGCTTCAGGTGTTCTTGAGTACCAAGATATAATCAAAATGAATATAAACTCTCAGAGCACATCGTACACATTCTATCAGACGATTGATGATGAATACTTCACTTTTGGTCAGACTCAAGGTATTCAGCAGTATAACGGAGATTATGATGCAAGTTCGAGAACACTTACTTTTGAAGGCATTGAGTTTTATTCCGGGGAAACAAGCCTTACTAATCCTGTTCTTGACGAAACACATAATATATATGTAAATGAACCCAGTAACGGTATTGGTGAAGAGGTTGTTATTACAAATAATCCAACAAGTGAATATCTTTCAAAATATCATATTTCAAGCACATGGACAGCCAGCAACTCAAATGCACAGGGTGTTGCAGAAATTCCGTTTGTTTTGCAAGGTAGTAGTGTCGATTTTAGCGGTTGTCGTGTATATACCTGGCAGAATGATATTGTTTTCCACGGCCATTCTACAAATGAATCCGGCGAAATCAATACAGGTTACTACGAACAGCTTAAATGGAATTGGGTAAGTGATGACAGCTCTGCAAACTTTACTCTTCGTATCGGAACAACTATTCGCGTTCTCGATGCAAGGGAACTTGCAAAAGAAATTGCAGAGGCTGAGAATATTCTTGCTAATCCCGAAAATTATACGGATGCGTATATTTCCTCTGTTGAGGCAACTCTCAATACAATTCCTGATGATTTAAGAGATTTTTCTGCAGTTTATGACCAGAGTGTTATTGATGGTTATACTGAAATGTTGCAGGATGTCAGCTTAAACTCAGCAGATTATACAGAGTTTAATAAAGTTTACAGTGAAGCGAAAAACATGACGAATAGCGACGGCGATTATTCTGCTGAAAGTTTTGCGGCGTTCCAGGCAAAAGTCGCCGAGATCAATACAAACCTTCCAAAAAATCTTGATAAAACACAACAGGAAACAGTTGATGTAGCAACACAGGCAATTGTAGATGCTTATGAATTGCTTGTAGTGGTAGGCACACAGACTTCAGGTTCTAACTATTCTGAAACAAAAGAAGATGTAGCCTTTACGGTAGGAAATAATTTTAAGTTTGTTCAGGTTAAAGATAATCAGCTTTTCTCTTACACACAGCCTTGGACAATAGACAGAAGAAATTTGGAAAGCAAAGACTCTCGTAGGATGTTTTATTCTGTGATTGATACATCTGATTCTAATACGAGTTCTTTTTCAACTAAGTTTAACGATGCATCTATAGAAACTATAGCTTCTTTGACAGCTAATGCCTTTGACGGAACTTTAACCAACCAAATGGTTTTCTCTTGTTGGAAGGAAGTCGATGCAAACGGTAATGTGCAAAGTAGTTCTGTAATTAATTCTGATGGAACTATTAACGGAAGTTATGACGGCTTCGCAAAGGATTCGGTATATTATCTTCAAAATTCACCGGTGTTTATGGGTATGTCTGCAGATGTAACCGGTGAACAAACGTATACATATGTTCAGAAGATTTTTCTGAATTGGCAGCAGAATTATGTTGTTTACAAAAAAAACAACTATAGTAATACATCATTCACAACAACAATTACAATTACAGATGCTCGTCAGCTTCTTGCTGCAGTTGAAGATGCAAAAGAAACTTTGGCAAATCCCGGAACACATTCAGAAGCTTATATTACCGCACTTCAAGCAGCCGTTGATTCAATTCCGGATGAACTGATCAGAGGTGTTGAGTACTATACTCAAGCAGAGGTTGATCAGCTTTACAGTGATATCACTACAATTCCGGAAGAGGTTGGGGATTATTCCGAATTTGTTGAAGTTTTCGAAATGATGACTTCTCTTAACAAGGATAAATATACAGAAGACAGTTACGATACATTCCTTGATGAAATTTACGCAATTAACCAAGGTCTTGCAAAAAATCTTACGGCAGACCAGCAGGCAACTATTGATGCAGCGGTAGATTCTTTGTATGCTGCTTATGATAAGCTTGTTTCAGCCCATCTTAACGATGATGATGTGTTTACACAGAATGATATTTCCGAAACAGGTAACAGTCCTCTTGAATTTTCCGTTTCATCGACGCAGTACAATTTTATGCAGACTGTTGACGGTCAGAAATTTGCTATAAGAACAGTGCTTACCGCAAGAAACTCAAAAACAAGATACACCTGTAATCTTCTTTCTTTAGGATTTTCCACAGTAGCCGCCGACACTGTTGCAAGTATCTGTGAAGCTAGAGAAACTCCCGATGCAGGTTGTCACAATGGTGAAGCAGTTACATTGAATCAAACGGAAATTGTTGTCAATGCAGTTAGTGGTGTTAATGTTTATAGTGCAGCAGATGATGCCGGTGATATTGCAGAACACAATACGTGGGTTAATACTGAAGGTGTTGCTCTTTCAACAAGTGGAGTTCTTAATGATCCTACAACACTTTCAACATCAGATTCCTCTGCTTATGCTGAAATGTACTATACAGGTGTAAGTGACAACCAGGAATCATTCACAGCACAAGTAGATGCTTCATATGCTTTCAGACTTGGTTGGTCTTACTATGAAACTGTTTTAGGTGTTCAGGGTGATACAATCCGCCGTCATGCTCATATTCCGGTTAATATTAAAATTACAGACGTTCGTGCGCTTCATTCTCTTTACGGCGAAGTTGAAGAAATTATGAGTGGGGCTTCTGAAGCAAACTATACATTCGAATCTCTTGTTAATCTTTACAATGTATATCAGGCAACAGATTCAGATGTTGCAAACGGCAACGTTTATGTAGATCAAGAAACTGCAAATGCACAATATGCTGAACTTAAAGCAGCCTACGATGCTCTTCAAGAGGGTGCGGATTACAGCGAATATTTCGAAGCTTATGTAAAAGCGCAGGAAATTATAGAATCAGGTAATGATGACGGCTATGGCAACAAGCTTTATGATGACGCAACCTACAACAAGCTTGTTGATAAAGTAACAACGATTCATAACGAACTCGACAAAAATCTTTCTGCAACAGATGAAAATCAGGAAACAATTGATTTTGCAACATTGCAGATTAATGAGGCTGTTGATGCGGCAAATGCATCAAAACGCGCAGACTATACCGCTCTTGAGGAAGCAATTATTGAAGCAGAAAAAATTGTCGAAGCGGAAGACGGAACATATACAGAGGCAACTCTTGATGTTTTAAAACAGGTTCTTAACGATGCAAACAATCTCGACAGAAACCTCTATGCGAGCCAGCAGGAAACGGTTGATGCAATTACTTCTGCTCTTGAAGCAGCAATTGCGGATATGGAATTCAAAGCGGATTATTCAGAATATGATGAGGCTTATAATAAGGTAAAAGATATTATTGATAATCCTGATAAATACACAAAAGAAACCGTTGATGCTGCAGAAGCTGCTATGGAAACGTCAGGTGCTATTGACAAGGATCTTGCGGATACAGCAGCAAACCGTCAGACAATATCAGATGCAACAGATGCAATGAATGAGGTTCTTGCAAATAAACAAGAAAAAGCAAACTATGATGAATTCAATACAGCTTATGAGCAGATAGAAAACATTGTAAATAACCCCGATGATTATACAGCTGAAACTGTTGAAGCTGCTCAACAAGCAAAAGACGTTGCAGATGCTCTCGGGACAGACCAGCCTGCAACAAATCAGGATGCAGTTAATAGTGTTATCGATGCAATGAATCAGGTTATCACTAATGCACAGGAAAAAGCAGATTATACAGACTATAATAACGCTAAAACTGAAGCAGATAATCTTGTAAACGATGACGGTAACGGTAACCCTATCTATGATGAGGAAGCGTTCCAACAGTATCAGGATGCAGTTGCAGAGATTGATGGTGAACTTGATAATAATCTTCCTTCAAGCGAACAGGAGACTGTTGATGATGCAGCTCAGGCTCTTAAGGATTTAAGAACAGAACTTGACGCAACCAAGGGTTATGAAGAAACAATTATTGACCCCGAAACAACTGCTGATAAGCTTACTGAAGATGTTATTCAGAACGGCGGGTACAACGCTGATGAAGTGATTATCGAATTCAAGGATTACACAGGAAAAGAACTTGCAGGTGCCGATTTTGTAGGTACAGGTTCAACTGTGAGAGTAATCCTTAAAAGCACAGGTGAGCTTTTGGAGTACAAGATGTTTATTGTTATGGGTGACGTTGACGGTGATGGTGATGTTGATGAAACAGACTATCAGAAATCCGTTGAAGTATGTCTTGAAAAAGAAACCTATCCTGAAGAAAATTACTATTTCTTTACAGCAAATGATATGGATGCTGACGGCGTTATCGATGTAATTGATGTATCCTTTATCAGACTTACTATTGCAGGTTTTATGGACTAACACAAAAAATAAACTCTTCCTTTCGGAAGAGTTTATTTTTTATATAACTATTTTTTTACCGTCAAAGACGATTATTCCGTGACCGTGACCTGTTTTGCCACCACTTAAAACGTGCTTTTTGAAGGCTCTTTGCATTGATGTTCTTTCATCCCAGTTTTTGGGTGATTTAAATCCGCTTTTATCGAATATACGCCAAGCATCATTAAACTTCTTATTTTCTTCACTTTTAATTATTTCAAAGTCATTTATAAATTTGATTGTATTTGAATTTTCGGGGAGGAATTTTTTATATTCCTCGTAAATGAGCCAGGAGCCACATTCGAAAATCATAAGCCCATCTTCTCTACGGTATTCGGGAAAGAATTCGTAAGCCTTTTTAAAAGAGTCAAGGCGAACTTCATCCGTAAGGGGAATTCCGGAAGAGGGAATATGGAATCCGAGGGTTTTGTCTCCTTTTTTAATTGTAATTCCTGCAGAGGAAGTGAAATCTTCACCACCGTATGTACTCATATCAAACTGATATCTGCCTAAAGCAAAACGGGTAAGAGCATAGAAGCCCGTGTTCCATGAGGCAACAAAAGTACCGTGAACCCCTTTGCATCTGACACATTCGTCGTACTTGTATTTCAAGTCCATAATTGTGTTCCAAAAAAGCTCATCACTTAAGCCTCTTTCTTTATAAAGCCCGTGCATAACCTCTGTGGCACGAAGAAGGAAAACAAAGTCCAAAGTATATTCTTTGATACCGTAAATTATTGAGAGAGGTTTTACTTTATCAAAGCATTTTCCGAAATCATGAGCTTCGGGGAAGAGGTATTCATTGAAAATTGCCTCGAATCTTTTGTTAAGGCTTTTTATGTTTTCGATTTTTAAAGCTGTTTTTTCGAAGACTTCAATTGCTTCTTCGGGAAGACCAAGTCTTTTTTCAACTTCTTTAAAGTGTTCAGTAAGTATTATCATATTTTACACGACCTTTAGTTCTTTAAGCTATTAAGGGGAGCAGGGATTCTGCCACCTCTGTTTATGAAATCTGCACAACCTTCGTTGTGAATGGGCATAACGGGAGCAGTTCCCAAAAGACCGCCCATTTCGATGGAATCACCAACAGTTTTACCTGGGGCGGGAATTATTCTTACTGCGGTTGTTTTGTTGTTTATCATACCGATAGCGGCTTCATCTGCAATAATTGCGGAAATTGTTTCCGCAGTTGTATCACCCGGAACAGCTATCATATCAAGACCAACGGAGCAAACGCAAGTCATAGCCTCTAATTTATCAAGAGTAAGAACGCCTTTTTCTGCAGCGGCAATCATACCCTCGTCCTCGGAAACAGGAATGAATGCACCTGAAAGGCCGCCAACGTGGGAGGAAGCCATAACGCCGCCTTTTTTAACTGCATCGTTAAGTAATGCGAGAGCGGCGGTCGTTCCGTGAGTGCCGCAAACACCGAGACCCATTTCTTCAAGAATTCTGGCAACGGAGTCACCTATTGCTGGGGTGGGAGCAAGGCTAAGGTCAACAATACCGAATTCTGCGCCTAAACGTTTTGAGGCTTCGCTTGCCATAAGCTGACCCATTCTTGTGATTTTGAATGCAGTTTTCTTAATTGTTTCCGCAACAATGTCGAAGGGCTCGCCTTTGATTTGCTGAAGTGCATTGTAAACAACACCGGGACCTGAAACGCCGACGTTTATTGCACACTCAGGTTCGCCAACGCCGTGGAATGCACCTGCCATAAAGGGATTATCTTCAACTGCATTGCAGAAAACAACAAGCTTTGCGCAACCGAAGCCGTCACGGTCTTCGGTTCTTTTTGCAGCCTCTTTTATGGTTTGCCCCATTAGTTTAACGGCATCCATATTTATACCTGCTCTTGTTGAGCCGATATTAACAGAAGAACAAACATAATCAGTAACCGCAAGTGCTTCGGGAATGGAGCTTATAAGTCTTCTGTCACCAATGGTGAAGCCTTTTTGAACAAGAGCAGAGAATCCTCCGATGAAGTTGACACCGCATTCCTTTGCTGCATTGTCCATAGCTTTGGCAAAAATTGTGTAATCCTCAGTTTCACAGCTTTCTGCCGCAATAGCAATGGGAGTAACGGAAATTCGTTTGTTAATAATCGGAATACCCATTTCTCTTTCAAGGTCTTCGCCTGTTTTAACAAGATTTTCTGCATATTTTGTAATTTTATCATACATCTTTTGAGCGCAAATTTTAGGGTCGGGGTGACCGCAGGAGCGCAAAGAGATACCCATAGTAATAGTACGAATATCAAGATGTTGATTATCTATCATATTGAGAGTTTCAATAATTTCGCGTTGATTAAGCATAAGTCACCTCAGATTTTGTGCATTGCATCGAAAATATCTTCACGCTGAATACGGATGCTCACACCCAATCGCTCGCCCTCTTTATCAAGAGCGTCAACAATTTCGGGGTAAGATACGTTTGCTTCTTTAACGTCAACGAGCATATTCATTGTAAACATATTTTGCATAACGGTCTGACTTATATCGAGAATGTTTACGTTGATTTTCTGAAGTGCAACGCAAATACCTGCGATAATTCCTACCTTGTCCTTGCCTACAACAGTAATGATAGCATTCATAAAAATACCTCTTTTGAACAATATTTAGTTTATTTTATCATAACCATAAAAAGAATACAATAAAAGAGATGGAAAAACCATCTCTTTATTTATATATTTTTTAATCTTTCGTATTCTTCTTCGGTTATTTCGATAACTTTACCATGCTTAAAGCCATAGGGGAAAGAGAATCCCTCGGTCATTTTTGTAAAGTTCATATCACCGGGACAAGAAGAAACAAAAGGGACATAACCCATTTTTTCTTTTTCACAACCAAAGAAATCAAGCAGTAAACACCATCTTCCGTCAGGAAGAGTGAAGGTCGTGGGGCCCTCATAAGAACCGGGGTGATAAATTTCTTTGTTCATATAATCCTCAAATCCTTTGTCGTGCTCAAAAGGTCCGTAAAGGTTCTTGGAGGTAGCGTGCATATTCATAGGTGGATTTGAAGAATTTTTGTAGAAAAGGTGGTATGTATCGCCCACTTTTGTAATATGGGAGTCAAGAATTTCGTTGTCTTTTGTGAAATACAACTTAGGTTCAGAGAATGTTTTAAAATCCTTTGTAACCGAGCAGTAAATTGACATATGAGTGAAATTATCTTCTTTAATGGTTGATCCCCAATGTATCAGATATTCTTCTTTTTTCTCATCGAAAAATATTTCTGGAGCCCACATACAACCGAAATCATTACGTCCGAAATGAATCAGCTTTTGTTCGGAGAAATTAACAAGGTCATCTGTTTTCCACATACAAAGGCATTTACTACCGTGACTGTTAATATGTTTCCAATTCACCTGATAGTTTTCGTCCATTCTGTGAACGATGCAAAGGTCGGTTGTGAGAACTATAAAACCACCGGTATGAAGTCTTACGATTTCAATATCACGGCAACCTCTGTCGCCGAGCGTACTCATTAGAATTGGATTCCCACCGTTGACCTGTTCCCAGTTAAACCCGTCTTTACTTATTCCAAAATAGACAGCTTCTCCCTCGGGAGTAATTTTTTCCTTAAAATGAACAAATAAATATGCCATATAATCACCGTAAAAATTATTTAATATCTTCTGAGAAAACGAAGGTATGCTTTCCGTGTTGCTTTGCATAATACAGAGCGTCATCAGCATTTTTGTACAGTTCAGAAAGGCTTGTTCCGTCGGTAGGGTATATACTGATTCCAACACTTGCGGAAACATCATATTTTTTATAGGCAGAGCAGACATTACCCACAGCACTCATTAGAGCGGAGGCTTTATATTCAGCTATGTAACGGGCGGGGCAGTGCTTCATCAGAATGAAAAATTCATCACCGCCGACTCTGCCGATTAAATCGGTATTTCTGAAACACGCTTTAACGGCATTTACAAGGTCTATTAAAAGGCGGTCGCCTTCCTGATGACCCAATGTATCGTTAAGAGCCTTAAAGTTGTCAACATCTATCATAAAAAGAGCGTGAGAAGTGTTAATGCCCTCTGTTCCTAAAAATGTGGTTATTTTTTTTGTTATAGCGGCGCGGTTAAGCACTCCGGTCATTTCATCGGTTTGGGCGGCTTTCAAAAGTGCAGCCTCTTTCTTCTTTCGGTTATCTATATCACGAGAAATAAGAGCGACTGATAAATGATTATTTTCAGGGTTTACAAGGAATTTTATAATGTCCTGAACCCAGCGGATTTTTCCGTTAGGAAGAATTCGGCGGTATTCCATAACAATGTCCCGCCTGCCGTTATTGAAAATTTCTTTAATATATTTTTTAGAGAAGTTTTTGTAAAAGGTAAAAGCATCGCTGTCGCTGTCGGCAACTCCGTCAAAAGCAATGTGGCAGAAAGTGTCTATTTCCTTGAAAAGCGGGAGCTTGAAACCGTCAACGGTTCTACGGCGTTCTTTGATGATTTCCCAATTGTCCGCATCTATAAGACTTAAGCAATAGGTGTTTTTGTTGGTGTCAAGAAGGAAATTTAACTCTTGTTCATAGCTTTGTTTATCAAGATATTCTTTTGAGGTTTCTCTTATCATACCGAAAATACCGATGGGATTTCCGTCTTCGTTGTTGAGAATGTGTTTTTTAGCGAAACCGTAACGGGCATTGCCCTCCTTATCAGGAACAAGATTAACAAAATTGACCTCGGATTTTCCCGAAACAATCATTTCAAGGTCTTGTAAGCGGTATTTTTCTGCTGCTTTTGAATTTCCGTAGATTTCTTCATCTGTTTTTCCGATTATTTCATCAACAGATGTTTTTCCTGTATATTCCACAAAACTGTTGGAAACGGTAATATATTTAAGTTCTTTGTCTTTTACGAAAATAATATCGGGGGTAATATTTAAAATGGAGTCCAATATAGCAGGGGCATATTTCAAAGTGTTTCTGGCGGCTTTTTTATTGTTTTGTGAAGTCGACATTGTTGTTTCCTCCGTATTTATTTACTATTTTAGTTTATCACATTGCAATATCTTTTACAACTGATAATATATAATTATGAATTAAATTAAATTATTGTAAAAAATTATATGTGTGATATAATTGAGGCATTAGTAATTAAAAGAAAGGCGAAGTTATGAAAAAATCAAAACTCAAGCTTTCAACAACTCATATAATTCTTTTAAGCTTTTTTATAGCTGTGATTTTGGGTGCGGTTTTACTTACTTTACCTATAAGCTCTGCAACGGGCGAATGGACTCCCTTTGTTGATGCACTTTTCACATCAACAACCGCAACCTGTGTAACAGGGCTTGTGGTTGTGCCTACCTTTTCTGCATGGAGCATTTTTGGTCATATTGTAATTCTGTTTTTAATTCAAATTGGCGGACTTGGAGTAATCACCATAATTTCAATGCTTGCACTGATGATGCACAGAAAAATGGGACTTTCAAACAGATTGCTTATTCAGGATGCTTTCAATCTTAACTCTCTTTCAGGCTTGCCGACTTTTATAAAAAAAGTGGTTTTGGGTACGTTCGCGGTTGAAGGTGTAGGAGCTCTTCTTTATATGACTGTGTTCGTTCCCGAATTTGGTTTGAAAGGTATCTGGATTTCTGTTTTTACGGCAATTTCAGCCTTTTGTAATGCAGGTGTTGATATAATTGCTCCTGATAGTCTGGCTTCGTATGTTCATAATCCTATAATTAATTTTACAACCTGTCTTTTAATCTTTTTGAGCGGTATAGGTTATATCGTGTGGTGGGATGTTATAAGAGTATTAAAAATAAGGAAAAAAAGAAGGATTAAAGTATTAAAGAACTTAACCTTGCACAGTAAAATCGCTCTCACAGCAACCTTAATTTTAATTTTTGGCGGGGCTTTGTGCATATTCCTTTTTGAATATAACAATCCTCTTACAATGAAGGATTTTACATTGTACCAAAAAATTCAGGCTTCATTTTTCCAGTCTGTGACCACAAGAACTGCAGGATTTTTTACAGTACCTCAGGAAAATCTAACAAACGGTTCGGCACTCGTATCAATTCTTCTTATGTTTATAGGTGGCTCTCCTGTAGGTACGGCAGGTGGAATTAAAACTGTAACAATCACTGTTGTTATAGCGGCAGCAATTTCTGCAATTAAAAACAAAAACAATGTTACTATGTTTAACAGAACGCTGTCAAAAGAAGCGGTTAGCAAAGCTGTTGCAGTTATTTGCACATCATTTTTTATTATGTTTACCTCAACTGTGTTGCTTTCTGCGGTAACAAAGGCAGACGCTCTTGATATTCTTTATGAAACAGTCAGTGCAACCGCAACTGTAGGTCTTACGAGAAACTTGACTTCAAGTTTAAATACCATTGGTAAAAGCATTATTATTGCCACAATGTATTTTGGTAGGGTTGGACCAATTTCCTTGGCGGTGGCACTTAATCTGAAAAAGCAAAATCCAAATATAATCAAAAATCCTGTTGAAGATATAAGCGTTGGGTAGAGTGAAAGGTGATATTATGAGTATAAATAAAACTTATGCGGTTTTCGGTCTCGGTCGTTACGGAAGAGCAGTTGCAGAAGAGCTTGTAAGAAACGGAGCAGAGGTTATCGCAGTCGATATTAATGAAGAGCTTGTAAATGAGGCGGCGCAGACAATCCCTGTTTGCAAATGTGCTGATGTTACAGACCCCGAGGTAATTGACAGGCTGGATATTGCCGATGCAGATGTTGTGATTATTGCAATGGCAAACAATCTTGAAGCAACTGTTATGGCAATTGCTCTTTGCAAGGAAGCAGGAGTTAAAACTGTTATTGCAAAATGTGTTGAGGAAATGCACGGCAAGATTTTCTACAGAGTTGGGGCGGATAGAGTTGTGTTTCCTGAAAAAGAAGCAGGCACACGCCTTGGTAAAAATCTTTTAAGCTCGGGCTTTGTTGATATAGTTGAGCTTTCAAAGGATGTTTCTATGGTTGAGCTGGATATGAAATCTCAATGGGTAGGCAAGAATCTTATTCAACTCGATTTAAGAAAAAAATATTCAATTAACGTTGTTGCAATTTTAAAGGGTGATGAGGTTGTAACAAGCATAGACCCGGAAATGCCGTTAACAGAAAATATGAAGCTAATTGTTATTGCAGATACAGCAAAATTAGAGAAATTAAAATAAAAAACAAACAAACCGTGGATACCAAATCGGCATCTGCGGTTTGTTTGCCTTTTTCGATTTTACGTCGCAACTGGAGCATACATGCAAGCATGGTATACACTCGAATGAATGTAAAGCCAAGTCTTTATTTGTGCTATTGTTATAATTTGTGTAGATTAATAAATTAAGGATTGAATAAAGATGCACTTTACACAAAGATTACGAGATTTAAGAGAAGATAAAGATTTAAATCAAGAAAATGTTGCGCAAATTTTAGAAATAACACAACAACAGTATCAATTGTACGAGTCAGGAAAAAGAGAATTAAAAATACATCAGCTTGTAAAATTATGCAAATATTATAATGTAAGTGCAGATTATATTTTATGCCTTACAGATGACCCTAATCCAATATGGAAAAAATAATAATTTGGTTCATTTGTCAATAACAATTTTGTGGTTAATGGTACAAAGCCAATGAGGTGTTACTATGTATTACAATGAGAGAATTGCATGGATGAGAGATTGTAGGAGCATATCCCAAAAGGAAATGGCTGAAAAATTAGGAATTAAACAGCAGCAATATGCCAGATATGAAAAAGGGATTAATGTTATGCCAATAACATACTTAAAGCCAATATGCGAAATTTTAAATGTATCAGCAGACTATATCATAGGAATAAAAGAAACTCCTGAAGAATAATATATAACAGTTTTACAAATGAAATAAAAATTCAGTTCCCTTAACTTTTTCGAAAAGTTAAGGGAACTGCTATTAATCATCAAATTCAAATGAACCCGAAATAAAAGTCACTCTGTCAGTATCAACGGTAAGTAAACCGCCGTCGGATACTGCTGTTTTCTTTTTGTCTTCATCGAGCCAAATTGTGCAAGGGGCTTTGATGACCGAAGTGATAAAGGGGATATGACCTGCCATAATTGCAAGCTCACCCTCAACACCACGCACATCAAATTTATAAACCTCGCCGTCAAATTTGTTGCCGTCGGGGGAAGATACAGTTAAGCGGAATGTGCTCACTTCTGCACCTTCTTTGCTTTTTCAATTGCTTCCTCAATTGTGCCAACGAAAAGGAAAGCCGATTCGGGTAAATCATCGTGCTTACCCTCAATAATTTCTTTGAAACCGCGAACAGTTTCGCTTATGGGAACATATTTACCCTTGATACCTGTGAATTTTTCTGAAACGTCAAAGGGTTGGGAAAGGAAACGCTGAATTTTTCTTGCTCTTTGAACAAGGAGCTTATCTTCATCGGAAAGCTCATCCATACCCATAATGGCGATAATGTCCATAAGCTCATTATATCTTTGGAGAATTCTCTGAACCTCTTTTGCAACATGATAATGCTCTTCGCCTACGATTTCGGGGGAGAGAATACGGCTTGAGGATTCAAGGGGGTCAACTGCAGGGTAAATACCCTGAGAAGCAATATTTCTTGCAAGAACTGTTGTTGCATCAAGGTGAGCAAAGGTTGTTGCAGGAGCAGGGTCCGTAAGGTCATCCGCAGGAACATAAACTGCCTGAATGGATGTAATGGAACCCTTTTTTGTGGATGTAATTCTTTCCTGCAAAGCACCCATTTCAGTTGCAAGTGTTGGCTGATAACCAACAGCAGAAGGCATTCTGCCGAGAAGGGCAGAAACCTCTGAACCTGCCTGAGTGAAGCGGAAGATATTGTCGATGAAAAGAAGAACGTCCTGACCCTCTTTGTCGCGGAAGTATTCTGCCATTGTAAGACCTGAAAGAGCAACTCTCATACGTGCTCCGGGGGGTTCATTCATCTGTCCGTAAACAAGAGCGGTGTTGTTGATAACTCCGGACTCTTTCATTTCGCAGTATAAATCATTACCCTCACGGGTACGTTCACCAACACCTGAGAAAACGGAAATACCGCCGTGTTCTTTTGCAATGTTATTGATAAGCTCCATAATAAGAACTGTTTTACCAACGCCTGCACCGCCGAAAAGACCGATTTTACCGCCCTTTGAATAGGGGCATACAAGGTCGATAACCTTGATACCGGTTTCAAAAATTTCAGCACTTGTTGCAAGCTCGTCGTAAGCAGGAGCAGAACGATGAATGCTCCATTTTTCTGGAGTTTCGGGGTTGGGGATATTGTCAACCGCGTCACCTAAAACATTGAAAATTCGTCCCAAGGTTTCGCGACCAACGGGAACGGAAATAGGTGCACCTGTGTCTGTAACGGGTGTACCTCTCTGAAGTCCGTCTGTTGATGCCATAGCAATACATCTTGCGGTATTGTCACCAATATGCTGAGCAACCTCAACTGTCAGTTTTCTTTCCCCAACGGGTATAGTAAGTGCGTTAAGAATTTCAGGGAGTTCGCCTTCGTTGAATCTGACGTCAACAACGGGACCCATAACCTGAACAACTTTACCCACAGTTAATTTATCCAATGTATTCACCTCTGTGAATTAGATTTTTTAGTTACCGCTACCGGCAACAATTTCTGTAATTTCCTGAGTAATTGCGCCTTGACGAGCGCGGTTGTATTGAAGACCTAAATCGTCTATCATTTGTTTTGCGTTTTTACCTGCCGAATCCATAGCAATTCGTCTTGAAGCAACCTCGCAAGCAAAGCTTTCTCTTATGCATGCGATTAAAATGCCGGCCACATATTCCCGAACAGTAAGGTTAAGAACTGTTAGGTGATCGGGCTCAAAGACGGCACTTATAGTACTGTCCTTTTCGCTTTTTTGGAAGGGAAGAAGCCATTTGATTTGAGCATCCCAGGACATAACTGAGTTATATCTTGTGAAAATTACTCCAAGTCTGTCAAACTTTTCTTCGCTGAAATCCTTGCAAAGCTCATCCGCAAGAATAGCCGCATCACTGAAAGAAAAATGCTCGGAAGAATTTATCGCTGTATCAAATCTTTCACAAGCTCTTTTGCCGATAGGAATAAATTCTGCATGGGGGAACTCATTGCAAAGTCTGAAAACATTTGCGTTATAGCCTCCTGCGAGACCTCTGTCGCCTGCGATAACAATGATTTTTGTTCTTGGGTTTTCGGTCCGGCGCATATAGGGGCTTTTTAAACATTCCTTTTCACTTGTAAGAAGTGAAATTGCATTTTCCAAAGAAGCAGTATATTCTCTCGCTTTTTGCATTGCTTCGTTTGCACGGCGGATTTTTGAAGATGCCACAAGCTCCATTGCCTTTGTAAGCTGCAATGTGGAGTTAACGCTTTTTATTCTTACTCTAAGCGCTTTTGTGTTTCCTGCCATAACTTACACCTGCATTTCTGAAAGAATTGCTTTAAGTTCTTCCTCGTCTGCATCATCATAGTGTCCTGCTTCAATTCTCTTAAGCCATTCGCCCTTTTCGTTTTCAAGCTTTAAGAAAAGGTTGTGTTCGTATTCGTGAACCTTTGAAACGGGAACAGAATCAAGATAGCCTTTAATTGCTGCGTAAACAATAGCAACCTGACAACCGACACGAACGGGAGCGTTTCTGCCTTGCTTGAGAACTTCAACAATACGCTCACCAAGAGCAAGTCTTGCTTTTGTATCTGCATCAAGGTCACTTCCGAACTGAGCAAAGGACTGCAATTCACGATACTGTGAATAGAGGAGCTTAAGCTCACCGGAAACCTTTTTCATGGCTTTTAACTGAGCAGAGCCACCAACACGGCTGACAGAAATACCGGGGTTAATAGCAGGCATAATACCTGAATGGAAAAGCTCGGTTTCAAGGAAAATCTGTCCGTCTGTAATAGAGATAACGTTAGTGGGGATATATGCAGAAACGTCACCTGACTGGGTTTCTATAATGGGAAGAGCGGTAATTGAACCACCACCGTATTCCTTTGCTACGCAAGCAGCGCGTTCAAGAAGACGTGAATGAAGATAGAAAACATCACCGGGGTATGCCTCTCGTCCCGGAGGACGACGTATAAGGAGAGAAAGTGCACGGTATGCAACAGCGTGCTTACTTAAATCGTCGTAGATAATTAAAACATCTTTACCTTGCTCGCGGAAATATTCTGCCATAGCGCAACCGCTGTAAGGTGCGATATATTGAAGAGGCGCACTTTCAGATGCAGTTGCGGAAACGATAATGGTATAACCCATGGCACCGTTTCTGTTAAGCTCGGTTGCTAACTGTGCAACAGATGTACTCTTCTGTCCGATTGCAACATAAATGCAGATAACATCGGAGTTTTTCTGATTGATTATTGTATCAATAGCAATTTCAGTTTTACCTGTCTGGCGGTCACCGATAATAAGCTCACGCTGACCTCTGCCGATGGGAATCATACTGTCAATAGCCTTGATACCTGTCTGAAGAGGAACATTAACGCTTTCGCGTTCAATGATTCCGGGTGCTTCCGATTCAATGGGTCGGGTAGCACTGTATTGAATGGGACCTTTTCCGTCAATTGGTTCACCGAGAGCATTAACAACTCTGCCCAAAAGCTTTTCACCAACGGGAACAGAAAGAACCTTTCCTGTTCTTTTAACGGATGAACCCTCTCTGATGTTGTTTTTATTTGAAAGTACCGCAACGGAAACAGTTTCTTCTTCAAGGTTCTGAGCCATACCAAAAGAGCCATCCTCAAATTCGAGAAGCTCGTTTGCCATACAGCTGGAAAGACCGTAAACACGGGCAATTCCGTCACCAACAAGAATAACCTTACCCGTTTCAGTCATTTCAACACGGGATTTGTAGTTTTCAATCTGACTTTTAATAATACTGCTGATTTCGCCGGGATTATTCATTCGCTTATCACTCCCTTAGCTTTAGTTAAACGGTTTTTGATACTACCGTCGAAAATTTTGTCATCAATCTGAACCTTGATACCGCCGATAAGACTTTCGTCCTTGATGAATTCGGGTTCAATAGCTTTACCGATGATTTTTTGAAGTTTATCTAAAAGAGCAGTTTTTTGCTCATCGGTGAGCGGTTCAACGTAGTAAACCGTAGCAATAGTACGGTTTTTATAGATTCTTACAAGGTTCTGAAATTCATCAATACAACTGCAGGTTTCTGCAATATGACCGTTTTCGCAAAGAACCTTTAAAAAGGAAACAAGGTATTCTGTATAGGTTTTGCCGAAAGCCTCTTCAATAAAAGAAATTCTTTCCGACAAGGGAATTGCAGGGGATTCCAGAACCTTGATGTATTCAGGGTTTCCCTCAAAAACCTTGTTGATGTTCTGAAGACAGTTTTCGTATTCTTCCACGGCATCATTCTCTGCTGCGAGATTGAAAAGAGCAATTGCATACTCTTTATTAATTTGTGTCATAGCCGTCACCTATTTCCTCAATAAAGGAATCAATAATCTGTTTGTGGTCTTCGGAATTGATTTCTCTTTCGAGAAGCTTTTCTGTAAGAACCGTGCTGACATCAATGATTTCGCGTTTAATGCTTTCTTCTGCTTTTGTCATTTCTAACTGTGCATCCTCTTTTGCTTGGCGCACGATAACATCAGCATCATTTTTTGCTTTTTCGATGATCTCGTTTTCTCTCGCCTTAGCAAGATTTACCGCAGACTGAATTATACCGTCAGCTTCTTTCTTTGCACCTGACAGTTTTTCTTCGTATGCTTTTTTCTCTGACATAGCTTCGTTTTTGGCATTTTCCGCATCGCTGTATTGCACGTCAATAGCATCCTGACGGGTTTTGAGCATTTTCTTAACGGGCTTGTAAAGAAATTTCTTAACAAGCCAGAAAAGAATAGCAAGGTTTGCAAGAGAAACAAGCATTTGCCATATGTTTATTGAAATAACGTCTAATGTTTGCATATTGCTTTACTCCAATTATCTCTTTAGTTTTTTGTTCATTAAAGAGATTGAATTGTTTCAACAAGAATGTTAACAAGAAGTCTGGGTGCAACGAAAATGAGAAGAATTGCAATAACAAGAGCGTAAAGACCTGTTGTTTCTGCAACAGCACAACCCATAAGCATTGTTGTTGTAACATTACCTTTGCTTTCGGGCTGACGGCCGATAGCTTCACAAGCCTTTGCAACTGCGTTACCTTCACCGATACCGGGGCCGATACCTGCAATCATTGCTAAACCTGCGCCGAGAGCGCAACATCCTAAAATAATACCGAGTGCGAGTTCCATAATATTTCCTCCAAATATATTTTTAAAAATTATTTATTTTTTGAAAGCTTTTTCTGCCTTCTTTTTTCATAAAGTTCAATATCGAATGCTCCCGAGACATTGAGCATGGTCAGCATAGCAAAAATAAATGCCTGCAAGCATCCGCTGAATACATCAAAGTAAACTGAAAGCACAGCAGGAATACCAACCTGAAAAATGGGTATATCAGCTAAAAATCCGGGTAAAGAACCGAGAAGCTTATTCGAAAGGCTTCCGAGGGCAAATGCAAGAAGAGTTGAAATAACTGTACCGGAAAGAACATTTCCGTAGTGACGGAAGGACATTGAAATGGGAGTTGCAAATTCGCTGATAAAGTTAATAGGTGCTAAAAATGCAACGGGCTGTGTAAAGCCTTTAAGGTAATTTACAGGTCCGCATTTCAATTTGTAGTAGGTAATAAGAATGAAAACAAGAATTGCCCATCCGCCTACAATATTAATATCGGAAGTAGGAGCGAAAAGCCCGAAAAGGGACAAAAGGCTTGAACAAGCGGAAAGAAGCAGGATGGCAAGAATAAAAGGGGAATAGCCTTTAAAATATTCTCCCATATTTTCAAGTACCATACCATCAATTTTCTCAACTGCAAGCTCTGCAATATGTTGCCTTTTAAGGTCTGCCTTTTCGCTTATACCGTGGGTAATAAAACGGCAGAAGAAGAAAAGAGTTATGAGCACCAATGCAGAGTTAATCTGAGATTCCGTAACAGGAAAATCCTGCAAAGGCATTGGTATTGTAAAGAAAATTCTTGCACCTGTTATGGTAATTTCCGTTGATGGGGGTTCTGTAAGCACCTGCAGAACAATACCGCATACAATGGGCAGAATCATCATAACAATGTAGAAAATATCTACTATTTTGAATTTAAGTTTTGAAGTTTGCAAAAGCATCACCTCTTTGTAAATTGAGTTGAATTTATTTCTTTTTCATAAATAAAGGTCTTAATGCAACCGCAATTCGAGGGAAGAGGAAGGGAAGAAGGACCGATAAAGTGTTAAAAACAGGAACAAGATAGCCAATAAGAGCAATAACAAACAAAAGAAGAAGTCGCAAGGACTGGGATAGCTTCATTGTGTTTTTTGCATCTTTTTCTTCTTTTCCCAAAGAGGACTGAACGGAAAGGCCCATAAGAAAAAAGTTTCCCACAGCGGCAACAAAGCCTAAAATATTACCTAAAAGTACGGTGTAATCCCATTTTCCGATTATTAAAAACACCGATTGCATAGCTAAACTGAAAATAAAAACAAAAGCTGCAATATAACAAGTTTCTTTTAAAATCGTTGGGTCTATTTTTTTCACAGAATACACCTCTTTCTTAAAATATCTTTACATTTTAGTATACCACAAAGACGGAGTTAAGACAACAAATATTAAGGAAAATTTTAAAAAAAGAAGTGTAGGTTTGTCAATGATGTGTTACAAAATCAGAAAACTTCGCCATTGGTAGTAAAAGCCTTAATATAATCGGCAGGAGATTTCCAATTTAGGGGACGCATAGGAAAATCATTATATTTTCTGCTATGGACAGAAAGTTGCTTTTTGAAGTCACCAAATGAATAAAATTTGTGAGTAGCATAGAAATATTCGTTATCTTTACGGTGTGAGCGTTCAACTTTGCCGTTGTGTCTCGGTGTGTTTGAGTTGTTACAAATTGTTCATACTCCGTGATGATTTTCAAACGGGCTGCCGGATCATTGCTCCATATGAGATAAACATATCCCCCTGCGAAAACACGTTTATTGGAATCGTTCCTGCTCGATTAAAGCTGATAGTGTAATACCGTCAAAATAAGCATTTGTCATGTTGTAAAATTCTGCCCACATTGGCTGAGTCTTGCATTTTTCGGCACGCTCACACACCTTTGCACCACAACCAAGACAGGCTAC
>CAZUZV010000002.1:0-103249 GCA_964624385.1 uncultured Eubacteriales bacterium
TAGTGTTTGCACCAAAGTATAGGCGAAAAGTGTTTTACAGTCAAAAGAAAAGAGAGATAGGTAAAATATTGCGACAACTTTGTGAATGGAAAGGAGTCAAAATATTAGAGGCAGAAGTGTGTCCAGACCATATACATATGTTGGTTGAGATACCACCGAAAATGGCTGTGTCAAGCTTTATGGGTTACCTCAAAGGAAAGAGTAGTACAATGCTGTATGAGCAAATCGGCGAATTGAAATACAAATACCGAAATAGAGAATTTTGGTGTAAAGGGTACTATGTAGATACAGTAGGAAAGAATGAAAGCCGAATTGCAGAGTATATACAGAACCAACTGAAAGAAGACCAAATGGGTGACTAGTTGACAATGAGTGGATACGGCCCGTTTACGGGTAGCAAGTAACAATCTTACGCAACTGGCAGACCGTACTTATGCGTTTATGCATACGCGAAGAACATAGGGCTATGCCCACAACCACCCGCTTGGCGGGTGGATGTTTATTCCTGCTCCAATTCACCTTCGTTAAAGATGTTTTGAAGATGCTTTGATATTGCTGGAACATTAACTTCGAACAAAGCTGCCATCATCTTCTGTGTCATCCATATTCGTTTTCAAAAGCTTGAATATACATTTCACTTCCCTTACCGGAATATACCTTGCCAAATTCTATTAACTCGTCACCATCTTTGTGTTTAACCCAAATAGTTCCGATTTCCTTCATGGAATCATCAAGCAAGGTTGTAGAAACATTTTTTGCTTGTTCGAGTTGGGAGTTTAAAACACTATCAACAGTTTTAGTCGTTTTAATTCCCATAACCTCTAACACTACTTCTTCATATAAATAATCATTTTCAATAACTGCGTTTGTAGTTGTTTGCTTGAAAAAGTGTTGTGCAGTTATTTTATTTTCTTCTGTTTTATCTTCTTTTATTTTTGTGTTCTGGTTGTTACAAGAAGAAAAAAGAAGGAGAAGTGTAATTGTTAATATTAAAATTGTAAATTTTTTCATAAGTCACCTCCGATTAACCGGATAAAGCAAAATTAACAACTTGCTGATAGTCAACAATAGTCAATTCTTCGTCTTGGTTAATATCAGCTGCCAGGAATTCATTACCTGTTAAATCTTTATGTCCGTTAACTGTCAAAGAAACACTATAAGCATCCAGCACATCAACTGCGCTATCACCGTTAATATCACCTTGAACAATCAAGGTATATATTTCTGATATAGCAGAGTTTTCGTAAACAATAAACATTGAACCGGTACCATAAAACTTGCACGAAGGGTTAGCAAAAGAGGCTATTCCATCAACTGTTATTGTTTTTTGAGTACCAACTATATTTGAAAAATCTTGTTGAACAAATTGTGTGGTAAATATTCGTTTGTTAACATAATCAATCTCGGTATTATCTTTTGCCGTTATATAACACAACTTGTTTTGACAAATAGAGCTGTAAATTTCAACTGTACTTACTTCTGTTTCTGTTACATCTTTATCAGTACTTGTCATTTTGCAATAGTAATAAGGGTATTTGTCACCCTTTTTAGGAGTAAACTCGTTTGTGGTTGCTCCTTTAATGGAAACATCATCACCGTTATCAACTTTGTTATCTAAAGAGCCGTACCACTGATACGAGCTATTTATTCCAATTGCATCAAAAGTTAAAGGTTCAATAGAATTCTCGTCGTAAAAAGAAACTACATCTGTAACAATTGAGTTTTCTTGTGAGATTTCATAGAAAGTATGACCATTTGCTTCTGCCCATGTTTCTGCCGTGCTACCTTTAGTGCCAAAAACTTTGTACTCTCTACCTGTTGTATCTTCCGAACAAGATTCAAATGTACTTGGTAAGGCAATTATACTGTTTTGAGTTTCAGGAAGATAAGCGATAGTTTGTATCTTGTTAAACTCGACACGATTTATTGCACTGTTAAGGAATATGTTTTCCGGACTATCAACTAATCCGTTTAATACAACATAATTCATCATTGGGCAATTAAGAAAAATTTCTCTGCCTACATATTCTAAATCGTTGGAGAAAACAATTTTTTCTAAATATCTATTGCTACGGAAAGCCTGTTCTAAAACAGTTGTGCAAGACGGGATTATAACCTCTTTTAGTGACGGCATATAGTCAAAGGTACGAGTATCAACCAATACAACATTTGGCAAGGACATAACTTCAACATATTGACACCAGTTGAAATCACCCCAATATACATATTGAATATTTTTTAAAAAACTAAAATCACTTATATTACAACCTTCGAATGTATATCCACCTAAAGTTGTGAAATCATCAGGGAAATTAACCTTCTCAAGCATAAAACAATTTCTAAATATACCTTGACCTAAACATTCGTCAATTAACGATGGTAAAGAAATTTCAATAAGACTTTCACATGCGCTGAATGCATAATCATAAACCTCAGTAACATTAGGTAAAGTAATATAACTAAAAGTACATCCTCCAAAGGCATATCGTGGAATTATGGTGAAATTTTCAACAGGAAGATTAATAAGTTCACCACAACGTCTAAAACAATCTTTTGCAAGGTTTGTCAGTTTGGGCATATTTACATAATCAAGTAATCTGCAATTCAAAAAAGATTCCTTGCTTATAGTAACAACTCCTGGAGCATTGATGGTATCGAGGTATTTACAACCTTTGAATGCACAATCACCGATATATGTACATGTTTCCGGTAAGGTGATTTCCTCTATAAAGGCCATATTTTCAAAAGCACTCTCAGCAACGCCTGTTACTGTTTTATTAAAAATCTTATCAGGTACTATCGGATTTATTTCATAACCATAATACTCTGTAACATATCCTTTGGAGTTTATTGTCCATCCGTTATCATTATCAGGAATATCACCATAGACTTGAATATATAAGGTTAAATCTGATGGTTCACTTCTGTATTTATTTTCAGAAAATGTGACTGCACGTATTTTTGTTGTTACATCAAGCTCAATAGGTTCTGTGTATAAGGTGGCTGTTTGCCTTGTGGGGTAAGAAGTATCTGTTGTGTAATATATTTCTTCACCTTCATTGCAGTAAAGTTCGAGGTACTGTGTTTCCGAATACATTGTTGTGGGAGATGGACGAGAAGTCAAACTGAAAGTTGGTACATCAGCAAGTTCTTCTTTGTATTCACTACCCACAAGAGCGTTCATAAAATCTATGGTTCCGTACTTGGTTTTGTTACCTGCCAAAAGAGTTGAATCACATGATGAATATAAGGCTTCTTTTATTTTTTCTCTTGAATATTCAGGATGAATAGAAGCTATCATTGCGCATAAGGAAACAACCATAGGACAAGAAAATGATGTACCGGAACCCATATCAGGTAAATTTTCGCCGGGTGCAACAACTTCTACATAATCAGAGTTTCTGTTTGAAAAACTTGAAAGTTTATCAAACTTATTCATCGAAGCAACTGAGAGTGCGTAGTATGCACTTGAGGGATAATATGGACGAGAAGTAGCTTTATTACCTGCAGATGTTATGACTAAAACGCCTTGCTCATCTAACTTTGCACCAATGTTATAGTTTGTTACACTACCAAAACTAAAATTCACCATATCTAAATTGTCTTGTAACATTCGTTCTTCACATATGATAAAATTAGAAACATATTTAACAGTAATTTGATAGGAATATATTTTAACATTAGTCGTTGTACAGTCGGTTATAATTCGAGCAATGATATTGGCATGTGTTTCCGAAGTTTTAACAGTTGTGTTTGTACCGGTAGCAACAGTATATTCGCTTACAAGTCGTTCTTGTATATCCTCTTCATCTGTCCATACTCCTGTATCTAAAATACCGACTTTTATTTCAGGTAATTTATCAACATCATAGTTTTCCTTAATAAACTCAATAGCCTCATACACACGAACTCGGTCATACGCCCAGTTATATGTATTTGTTTCATAAGTGCTTTCTTCGGTTGTAATATCAATTTCGGTATCCGGTATGACCGATAAAACGGAAACTTTGGAAGAAAGTGATTCGAAAGCATCAATAGTTTCTTCAACTGATTCATACTGTATTACTTGTAAATCTTCGTAACCCGTAACCGCTTCATCGGCACCGTATGATTTTTCAAAGGATTTGTATGAACGGACAATAAGCCTGCAGGTTGCAAAGTCTTTGTAAGTATAATCGGTTCCATTACGAGATACTGCAACATCGTCGGTTGTTTCTTCTGATACATCTTCGTACAGAGCAGTATTATCCTCTATCATTTCATTCAACTCATTACTGAATTCATCAAGAGATATATTACTGCGAACTTCCGAATCAATGAATTCTGCAGAAGCATTTATATAGAGTGAGTTGTATGACGAAAGCAATAAAGTTATACCTATGAATATACTTATTATCCGTTTCATACTATCTTCCTTTCTTATAAATCATTGTTTGTAGTAAATACTACGTAATTTTGAATGTTTGTTGTATTAATTCTGGTTTATAAAGTTCTTCTGAATGCAGGAAGAAGATGCTGAATAGATGGTGCGATTGAATAACGTGTAGAATAGTTATAAATTATGTCAATAAGATAAGTATATTGAGCAACAACAGTTTCCGTGTTATCCTCATTTATAACTTTGCGTATAATGGAAGTGATGCTATCATCTGCATTATATGAATACGAAAGAACATATTTGCAATCAAAGTAATCGGTAGTGCTTGACGGGGGTGTTGTTGCGTCAGCAGACCAATCACTTGTAATTTGTGATGCCACAACAAAATTATTTACTGTGGAGCCTGAGCCTTGACTGTATGCAATAAGCTTTGCCTCGGTTATGATTTTATCACCATTACATTCGAGTGAATTGGGTTTTATATAAATACTTTTGTTTCCTTTTCTGCTACCTTGAACATACAGTGTATCAGATACAGTGCCGCTTGTATTCATACAAAGTACCGTTAAATTATTTGTATCCTCTAAAATTGAATCTTCGGAAGATAAATCGTAAGATTCAGTATCGTTACTTAAAGTTGCAATTTCAGAAGTATCTGATATGGTTGCGGTTTCTTCGGATACAGTTGCAACATAGTTTTGAACTGCTTCTTCTGAATTTAAATCGTAGTCAGTTTCGACGATGTTTGAATAAGTTCCGTCACTCTCTAATGTGTGGAGTGGTGTAGCTGAAACAACTTTGTAAAAGCCACCATCACTTGTTGAGAAAACTTTTGAATATTCTGTGCGTTCTGAAAGTATCTCGTCGCGTAATTCAGGCGTTTCATTGTTGGTTGAATCAGCAAGTGTGTAGTCAACATTATTGCTCGAACTATTTGTCGCCAAAACCTGCATAGGTAATGCTACGCTTGCAACAAGAGTTGTTGATAAAAATCCAGCTGCTAATTTCAAACAAAGTCTTTTTGTCGATTTTTTCATAAAATTCATCCTTTCATAGATTTTATATTAGTTTTAAGTTGTACGCCAAATGTTGTGTTATATGTATTTATCAGACCTCCCTCAACATAAATTTTTCCGAATTACATTGTCAACTGTATAATACAATAATAGGGGTAAATTTAAAGTACTTTTCCCAAACTGCATTGTTTTTACCCCCAAACTGCACAAAAACACGTCGAACAATTAAAGTTCGACGTGTTTTCACAAGAATTTAGATGTAAATTTTATGTCTTTGGATCGTATTTTTTATATCAAGTTAGAATGAACAGGGAATATTATTGAAACAACAAATTCTTTGGCTTCAGGTTTGTATTCCCACTCAATATCACCATTATATTTTTTTACTGCTCTACAAATGCTTTTAAAGCCGTAGCCATGTAAACCAGTATCATTTTTGGTTGAAATTAATTTGTGGTTTTTTACTATCGGTGGTATATCGCATGCGTTTGTTATATCAATTACCAGCATATTACCTACTTTGTTTAAGCCAAAGAAAATTGATTTGTTATGGCTGACTTTAGCTGCCTCAACAGCATTATCAAACAAGTTATTAAAAATAGAAGTTAAATCATTATCACTTATAAAGTTGAGGTTTGATTGATGAATATTCTTTTCAAAAACAATTCCCTGTTTGTCACAAATGTAATTGTATTTCGTTATAATTAAATCAAGCAACTTGTTAGATGTTTTACCAATTTGATTAGCCTCATCGAGGTCGGTAACAATTCCCTCAATATATTCTTTTAGCTTATCGGGATTTTCTGTTAAATCATACAATGTTCGATAATGCTTTTTCGTATCATGTACAAAAACCTGTAATTCCTCATTTTGGTGTTCTAATAATTCAAAATATGTTGTGTTTATTTCTTGTTCTTGTTGAAATGCCTTCAATTCGAGAAGTTCTTTATCTTTTTGAGATTGTTTTTGTTGAAGAATGCAAGTAATGATTACTGCTGTCGTTAATCCCATTGCGGTAAATACTATCATTAATCTTAGTTGGTTGGATGGATTACCGTAATATGAAACAAGACCGAAAACGGTAATTACAATTAATAAAGAAAATGGATAAATTAAAGATGTAATATAAGTTTTTTCATTGGACCGAAATTTGTTAATGATAAGAGATATTATTTTTAAAAATACGAATAGTAAAGATTTACTTAATACGATTAAAATTATATACGAACCTGTATCATTTATAAAATCTCTGGAAGAACCCCCAGTAATTATCGCAATCACTTCTAAAACACTTAATTCTGTAATAGTCACGAGACAAGTGAATAATATCGAGTAAAGTGATGAGAAAGCCAATTTGAATTTATATAAAAAAAGGGAAAATAATAATTGGAATAAGGTTAATACAATTGTGTTAACGATAACATTGTAATTGAATAACAAGTTAACTGCACACATTACTATATACCCTATAAGAATTAAGAATAAATTACGCCATTTGTGGTTGTTGCTTTTTACACTTTCGTAAAAATCAAAAGAAACCAATCCCTCTATGAGTTGTAAAATTATATTTAAATAGATTGAGTGCATTTATTTTCTCCTTTTCAAATAATTAAAGAAGTATTTTCTGAAATCTGGTTGATTACGATAAGAAACACCAATTATCTCACCATTTATCAATTTAACTTCATTTCGCTTATATTCATTAATATAATCTAAATTAATAATATAACTTTTGTGAACTCTATAAAAACTGCTATGAGTTAATTTTTTGTGCCAATAGTCAATTAATTCAGAGGAATAATAGATGGCCTCCGGTGTTACAACTTTGGTTCTATGGTCAAGTGTTTCAACATACATAATATTTTTTGATTTGATTTTTAATACTTTGTTGGTATCTTTTAGATAAAATTCAACATCATCTTCATTGATAAGTTCAATAGCTTTATCAAGGCCACTATAAAATCGTGAATAATCTAATGGTTTTTTTATAAAACGTAAAGCAAACAAGTCCATCGCATCATCTATATACTTTTCGTATTCTGTTATAAAGAAAATGATTACATTCTTGTTTTTTTCTTTTAAATGTTTGGCTATATCCAAACCGGAAATATTATTTATTTCTATATCTAAGAAAGCTATATTGTATGATTTCTCAGAGGAAAGTGCATCTTCACCGTTATCGTACAAATCATAGAAACAAGTAAAGTTTCTTTCTTCGCAATATTTTAAAAGATATTGCAACACTATATCACAACAACTTTTTTCATCATCACAAATCAGAGCATTTATTGTCATATTAATCAACTCCTTGAAAAAAGAAAACTCAAAGCCTACTGCTTTGAGTTTTACTATAACATACTATTTTAAATTTTTCAAACTATATTGGAACCGTCATTTTTCTGTATATGCTAACAAAAGTTTATAAACAATTTTTTGTTCATCTTTACTTAGTTCTCTTATTAAATCGATGATATTATCACCAACATTATCTTTTATTGCACCTAAAAGAATTTGGCATGGACAAACATCAAATTCGTTGCAAATATTAACAAGGGTGTTAAAAGAAAGACTATTTTTGCCTCTTTCAATATTTGATATTTCTGTTGGTGATAGCTCTATTTTCTCTGCAAACTCAGCTTGAGTAAGTTTATTCAGTTTTCTGAGTTTAGCTATTCTTAAACCGATTAATTCATTACCATAAATTCTCATATTATCGCCCCTAAATATACTAACATTTGTTAGGGGATAGTGAAATAAAACGAGATTTCAAAACTTGAAGTTGAGCTTCAAAAAAATATAATTTATTTTGAATTTTTGTGGTTTCATTTGAAAATTATTGAGTTTTGTATGAAAAAGAAGACTATGGAATTGTTTTATTGATATTGTTATTAAAAATAGTGTATAAAGAACTTGGGAGGTGTAAAAAATGAAAAATAATATTGTAAAAAAAATTATGAAACTGATAAATGTTTCACTTAAAGTCGATGCGAATTCAACAACATGCCTTTCAATTTATCAGCCTAAAGCACCGGCAGCTATCAAGGACTAACGGAGAACTTCTTTAAGTTTGCCGAATTTATCCTAGTGGTAGCGGGTGCACAGGAATATCTCTATTGCTTATCCACCAAACGCAGAGTAAAATGCTGGCGAGATATTGAAGTAAAACTTTATATTTAAAATGAACTCCTCATCGAGAAATCGGTGAGGAGTTTTTGTGCGATTAAGGCTTTATTTATATTTTTGAATGTGTTATACTTTTAAGTAGATTATATCAATTCTATTAACTTACAGAAAGAATGATGTATATGAAAAAGAAAGAAATGATTTTTAAATCTGTTGATTCCTTACAGCAAATTGTTAATGTTGTAAATGAAGCAGCATCTGCATTAAACGATTCTAAACGCACGATAAAAGAAAGTGCCATACCTGAAGTTTTAGCTGGAGCTTTAGGCGCAGGTATAGGTGGTGTAGGCTCTTTCGCGGCACTTTATGGCTTGGGTGTTGTTGGTTTATCTGCAGCTGGAATTACATCTGGATTAGCAACAGCAGGTGCTATTGTCGGGGGCGGTATGGTTGCCGGTATTTTTGTCTTAGCGGCACCTATTGCAGGTCTTGCTGCAACAGGTGTGGGTGTTGCGATTCACTTAAAAAACAAACAGTTAAAGCAAGAAAAAGAACGCTTATATAAGGAAGTATTGCTTAAACACGAAGCAATTATTAAAGCACTTAAAGAAGAAGTAAATGCAACAAAAGAAAGAATTGATTATTTGCAAAGTCTTAATATACTCCTTCAGCAGGCAATTAAAGATCTAAAGTCTGATATAGATGCAGCGTAAAGAGGTGTTTATATGAAATTAAAAACAGTAATCTCTGAAATTGATTTCAATAAAATTATCGATACAGCAGGTAAATCATTTAATCAGTTTGTAGATTTTTGTAAAAAACATAAGGTAGAAGTTACACTTTCTTCTCTTTTAATGTTCTTGGGGGCCGATGATCTCTATCAAAGATATGCAAGAAGAAAAGACCAAAAGCAATATATTAAAACATCCGAAAAATCAAAAAAAGTAATGATACAACATGAGGCTGAAATACAATCTTTAAAAAGCCAAATTTCAGAGATTTTGCCTCAAAAAGTTGATAATGCAAATTCTTTGAGTTTTTCAGAGGAGGAAAAGTCTGTTGAGTAAAAATAAATATTCCAATTTTGAAAAAGAGATGAATGCAGTTTTGCATCATCAAGATAAAGAGTTAGCTCAGTTACAAAAGGCTATCTCCGAAATTAAAAATAGGACTGAGGATGAAGCCGCAAAAAAAATTCTTGTTGAAGCTGGTTATGATTTGCCAGAAAAGGCAACGCATAATATAAAAAACAAAAGAACAGCAGAAAAGATTGAGTGGGATGCTTTACGAAACAATGCAGTTGTTGAATTTGGATTGAATTGCGAATTGGATGATCTTTTTACAGAGGAAGAATTAAAAGATAACAAGTTGTATATAAAGCAACTTAATAGTGAATATAATATGATTCATCATCTTGATAAATATGATATAATGATTTCAGTTCTTGCTGGTTTGATAAGTGCGGCAGTTGATATATTATTGGTGGGTATACCACAAAAAACAACAGAAGGTTTGAAAGCTGCACCTTTGTCAAATTATATCCGCGACTATTTTGATAAAAAATTTCCGGAAGAAGAAATGCAAAAACTTGCAAATTCAAAAATAAGCAAAGTTCCGTATGATGCTCAGGATAACAGGAATACATCAATTTATGTTGAGGGATTATCTGCATATTATCACAGATTATTGCAATTAGGTCATGACCCTATCCTTGGATTCGTTTTTGGAGTGGCCGATATATTAACAGGAAATATGACAACTATTGATATGATGGGTAAGTTCTGTTCTCAGTTCATGGAAAACTATGAAGGAAGGAGAGAAAGCACGATTTTTGCCGCAATAGCTAAACAATTCTGTCATTTAAAATCAGATATTACCACATCAATGGGATTGCCAGCACCTTTTATGAGTTTGTTTAATTTCCTGCAATTTGGCAGTATTGGAGAAGAAGAACAAACAATAGCTGAAATAGTGCAGGGAATGTACTATGAGGGATATGACTTTATTCACTTTTGCTCTATGTCAATACCAGCAATGTTAAACGAAGTAATCGTCAGATTAGGATATGCTATCAAAAGAAAAAAAGAGGGGTGTTCAAATAAAGAAGCAATACCGTATTCATTAAATAGAGAAACACACCCCAAACTTGCTACCATGCTATTCATATCACACTCGCTTGCAACAGCAGCAAATGCAGGAAAAGTATACTTTTCACAAAATCCTGTGGCGATAAACTATCCACAATGGATATATTTTGCTAGGTATTCATATAAACAGCTTAAATGGGTTTTGGTTCAGAAACCTATGTTGCGAGATTCTTATGTTATGGGTAAAATTGACGATGAGTTTGATGAACTAGTAAAGACAGTTGATGAAGGATTTAATGACTTTTTTGGAACAAATATGGTTGTTCTTTAAAGAGATATTCTAAGAATAAAAATCTAATAGTAAATTTCCGCACATTCGACAAAAGACAGACCTCCTTGTAAAATGGTATTTACCAAATACAAGGAGGTCATTTTTATGTTTAATAAGAAAACAAAACTGAAGCTCACGGACTTCGAGTGTAACCTTTTAATCAACGGAATGAACGAGTTTTTTTATGAAATACTATGATTGCTTGACATTTGTATGAATTGATGCTACAATTTATGCAAACGCAGGACACAATTCGATTTTAGCCTACGTTTACACAAAAAGAAGGGATAAGTTCAGATGTTGATGTCATTTAATGAGTGTCAGGAGAAATATGGAAATCAATATCAGATAAACAAAATGCTCACATCCGGGCGATTATATAAGGTAGAACCGGGAATCTACTCTGATAAAGAACGAGTATCTGAGCTTGAAATTATATCATACAAATATTCTCATGCGGTTTTTACAATGGATAGTGCTTTTTATTATCATAATCTCACCGATGTGATTCCTTCACAATTTTGTCTGGCAACAAAAAAGAACGCACGTCTTATTACTGACAAGCGAGTAAAGCAGTTTTTTCATCGTAATGAAATTTTTAGTGTGGGTGTTACAACAGCACAACAAGGGAATACGGAAATTCGTATCTATGATCGGGAGCGAATGCTGATAGAATTAATACGCAATAAAAGAAATCTTCCCTTTGATTATTACAAGGAAATTATTGAAAGCTACAGAAAAAGAACAGATATTTTGGATATTGAAAAATTGCAGGAATACATTTCTGTATTTCCTAAACAAAATTATATTTTTGAAACTATCCAGTTGGAGGTTTTCTGATGATTAAAATTTATGATATGATAGAAAAAGCAAAAGAATCCGGATACGATGAAACCAATGCAGAAGCGAAGGTTTGTCAGGATTTAATACTATCGCTTATTTCTCAAAGTCAATATAATCGTAATGTAACAGTAAAAGGCGGCGTTGTAATGCGCAGCATTACAAATAATACCCGTCGTGCAACACAGGATATGGATTTTGAAACAGAGGGCGGATTCAGAAAAGATGTTATTTTCCCTTGTGGAAATATACTTGAGGACAACGGCGAAGTTAAAATATATTACGGTGCATCAGATACGGTTGAATGTCTTGCTACGGCAGACGTAGATGATTTGATTAAACTTTGTACAGACATTCAAAAGTAAAAGATATATACTGCAATTTTCTGCATTTGTTTCGTGTGCTACAGGCAGCAGTTGGGATGTGTAATTTTTACGAAACAGTTTACTGAAATAAGCAACCCCACCGAGCAAATCGGTGTAGATTTTATTCTTGTTATTGATTTGGTAGTGCGGTATTATTAAAATAGAGCAGAAGCAGAAAAAAGAAAGAAGTGGTAAAATGCAAGGAATATTTGATTCATTTTTAAATTTTGATTTAAGTGTATTTCAGTGGATCCAGAGCGTACAAAATGAGTTTTTGGATGCGCTGATGGTTGGCATCACAACCCTCGGTAACGCAGGCGCGATTTTTATTGTGTTGGGTTTAGTGCTTTTGTTTTCAAAAAGATATCGCAAAGAGGGTCTTGCGGTTATTGTGGCGCTTCTTGTGATGCTTATTTGCAATGACCTTTTTCTTAAAGATTTTTTTGCAAGATCCCGTCCCTTTAACCTTTTTGAAACAGATCCGGAAAAATACGCATTCTGGGGTGAAAGCTATGTTTTTCCCGAGCTTGTAAGCAAGCCCACAAGCTATTCTTTCCCATCGGGACATACGGCATCTGCATTTGCTGCTGCGATTGCTCTCTTGTGCCACAACAGAAAATTAGGTGTTCCCGTAACAATTTTTGCGGCACTTATGGGCTTTTCAAGAATTTATGTTGAAGTTCATTATTGCACAGATGTACTTGCAGGTGTTATTTCAGGAACGATTTGCGCTTTTATAGCAGTGCTTATTGTTAAATATTTTTACCCCGTTGTTGAAAAGGGGATTGAAAAACTGTCTGTAAAGTTAAAAAAGTCTAAAGCTGAGGAATAATTATCGGAAGTAACTTTATGAAGAAAAAGGTTTTTTATACTGAAATTTCCTATGTATTAGGGCTTGTTATTATGGCGTTTGCGGCGGCATTTACGGAAAAAGCAGATTTCGGTATGTCGATGGTTGTGGCGCCTGCATACATATTGCATTTAAAAATATCGGAAATTTTGCCGTGGTTTACCTTCGGTGTGGCGGAATATTTCTTTCAAGGTGTATTGGTTATTTTAACAATAATCATAATGAGAAAGTTCAAAATGTCTTATTTGTTTTCGTTTGTAACCGCGGTTATTTACGGCACACTTCTTGACGGCGCAATGGCGGTTATTTCGGGATTACCGGACGATACTTTTATAATTCGCATTGTCTGGTATGTTTTGGGAACGGTTCTCTGTTCTTTTGCGGTGTCGCTTTTTTTCCATACATACCTTTCTCCCGAAGCCTACGAGCTTATAGTCAAAGAAATATCTGAGAAAACGAAAATAAATATAAATAAAATCAAAACTGCTTATGACTGTTTCAGCGTTGTTCTTGGAATAATTTTGTCTTTTTCATTTTTCGGGTTTGGTGTTTTTGAGGGAGTGAAATTAGGCACAATAATCTGCGCTTTTATCAACGGATTTTTAATAAGCCGTTTCTCAAAGCTTTTGGAGCATTTTTTTGAATTTAAAAAAGGTTTAAACTTGAAAAGTTTTTTCAGTAAATTGATTTTATTCTCCAAATTTGTTTATGACGAAAATATTTAATGAAAATGAGGATGATTATGAGAATTCTGAGTTTAATTCTTGCGTTATTGTTGACGGTTTCGTGTGTGGTAATACCGGCTTCCGGTGTTGATGATATCGAAAGTGGTATTTCAGTAGCGTCTGATGGTACAATAACAGCTACCTCTGATGACGGGGTGCAGTATGTAGTATTTATGGTCACAAATGTGCATTATAACGATTTGGAATCTTATGTTTCCGAAATGGTGACCCTTCATGGTGAAATAGATTCTTCTTCCGACAGAATGTATGCGTTCGGCGTTGTGGGTCCTATGTGCCTAACGCAGTCTATTGAGCAGATGAATGAAGAGGTTAACACTGTTTTTGCTCTTGCAGAAAAATATAATGTACCTGTTTTCTTTCAAATGGACGACTGCACAAATTACTCTACTTATTTTGGCGATGGTGCAACCATTGATGATGAGGGCAATAAATTTTATAACGACCCTGAAATGTGTGAATGGATTGCTTTTCCCGAGGAAGGAGAAGAATGGGGCGGTCAAAGCTATGGTATGCTTCCAAGATGGCATTGTAACTGGAGTGGCACTCCCTTTGCTACTGCAGGTGGGTTCCCGTGCTTTAATTCGCCCAAATATCTCGATTGGTATGAAAAGCAGGTAACGGAGGGCTTCATAGAACCATTGGTTGAAAACTATGAAAGGCTCAAAGAGGAGGGCAAAGCATACCTTCTTGCAGGCATCAACACCGGCTGGGAAACACAGATACCAGATTACACAGATAAAACTTATGATTCTCTCGAGGATTTCGAAAAAGCTCAATACGGTATGCACGCTTTATATAATCTTGGCTATGATGCTCAGTCAATTTATGAAGAAGCGGTAAGCCGTATGCTCAGCGAAACTGAGGTTATAAGGGAGCTTCTCTATGAGGTTATTGCAGATTATATAGAGTTCACCTGCAAAATGTTTTATGATGCGGGCATAGAAAAAGACAAAATATTTTCTCATATAGTATCGATTTCGTCATATCTGGGCGGTTGTTCAACAGAATATCCTCCCACAGATGTGTGCATTAACGATTATTGCACTCCCGGCTGGACAATGAGTCCAAAAACCTGTAACTACAATTTGGCACAGCTTGAAAAAGAACTTGGGGAAAACGGAAGAAATGAGTATGTTAATGCAGAGGGTTATGCTCATTATGATGATGTGGAAACCTGTACAGCATATTTTGAAGAAAGCCTTTGTGGTAACGCTAAACTCATAACAGTTTTCGGCTATGACCAGTCAACAGGCACTTATGGTTATGAAAAAAGCGAGGATTTCTATTTTGTTCAAGTTGTAAAATCCTGGCTTGCCCGTGAAATAGGTGCAGATTATACATGGGCAACCCGTCCCAGTCTTGTTACAAAGCTTAATACCTGTAAAACCTGTGGCGGCACATTATCCAACGGTTTTTGCCTTACGGATAACAGCCATTATGATGTTCCCTTTAAAGATTCAAGCGGATTTTATAAAATAGAAAATGCAGGTAATCTTTATTGGTTCTGTGAGCAGGTAAATAATGGGAATAATGCTATCAACTGCAGGCTTGCTTGCGATATAAGTGATAATACGGATATTTATGATTCTACAGGTGCTCTTATATCGGGTAGCTTCCGCGCTTGGACTCCGATTGGTATAAAAGCAACTTTAAGCAGTAACAGTGTTGCATTTAACGGTGTTTTTGACGGTTGCGGTTATACTCTCAGGAATTTTTATAATGCTGATGAAGATGATTACACCGCATTGATAGGTTACTTGGGTAGCAACGGCATTGTGAGAAACGCAAATATCAGTTCATCATATTTTAAAGGCGGGAAATATGTTGCAGGGCTTGTTGCTCTTAACGAAGGTACAATTCAGAATTCCTGCAGTAGTAGTGCTGTTGGCGGCACAAGATATTTAGGCGGTATTGCAGGTCAAAACAAAGGTACGATAAATAATTGCTATTCTGTTGGCGGTATCACTGGAACAGGTACAAGCTCTTATTTAAATCCGGCATATTATGTAGGTGCTATATGCGGTGATAACAGCGGAACAGTTTCAAATTGTTATTATTTGAGCGGTTCTGTAAGTGCAGACGGAACTGCTCAATGCGGAATAGGTGCATCAAGATGGGGCACATCATCGGACAGTTCAGGAACTACAGATGTTAAAACTCTCGCTCAGTTCAGTAGCGGTGAGGTTGCTTACTTGCTTCAGGGGGGGAATGCTTGTCGTATTTGGGGACAAAAGAGCAATATGTCGGGTGCGTTTCCTGTAATATCCGGAAAACCAATGCATGCAGTTGCAAAGTATGATTCAGATACAGGTTATTCTGTTGGCAGTATATGTGACTTAGATGGTGATAGAAATATCGGTGCCTCGGATTATCAGATTTTTGTTAATATGGCTTTAGGTGAACATAACACAGAGGAAACTGCTGAGGATAGTGTAACCTTTGCCAGAGCGGATGTTGATGGCGATAGGGTAGTGGATGTTATAGATGTAAGCCAAGCTCTGATTCTTTATTACGGGCATCAAACATTAGATGTGTATGATGCAGGCGATTTCGATGGTGACGGTGTTTGCACAGATGAAGATACAACCAATATAAAGCAAGCCATAACCAATAAAAAATATGTGGGCAAATCTGCGTTAATGGCCTGCGACTTCAATGGCGACGGTAGTGCAGATTGCTACGATTTAGAAGAGGCGTTCGGTATTTCTGCCGTTGATAATTATGTGTATTTTGATACAAAATACGGGGATGATGAAAGACATTACTTTGATTTATACATTCCTAAGGACAAAAAGACCGTGGGCATAGTTCTTATGCTTCACGGTGGCGCATGGATGTTTGGTGACGAAAATGAATTTGCAGCCAGACTTGAGCAGGTTGCCAAGGCCGGCTATGCAGGGGTGGCAGTAAGATACCGTTATATTGATGAAAACGTAAATCTTGATGATATAATGGATGATATTGAACAGGCAATGGCTCTTGTAAAGGAAATTGGCGAATCTCATAATGTTGAAATTTCAGGGTTCCTTTCTACGGGCGGATCTGCAGGTGGTCATTTATCTCTACATTATGCCTATTCCCGTGCGGATACCTCACCAATTCCGCCGAAAGCTGTTGCAAGCTATTGCGGTCCTGCAGATTTAACAGATGAATATTATTATTACAATGAAGTTCTTCAAGCCAATAATGGACTTGGTGACGAAGAATATGTTGCTTTAGTGCTCGGGTATGCAAGTGGTTATTCTCACTCTTATGCAACACGTGCCGAAGCTAAGGATGCCTTGAAATTTGTTTCACCTATTTACTATGTAGATGAAAATACGGTTCCTACTATAATAAACCACGGGGTTATGGATGATATTGTTCCATACAGAAACGCTGTTGATTTAGATGCGATCCTTACGGAATACGGAATAGAACACGTGTTCAATTCCTATCCTACCTCGGGTCACGGCTTGGAGTTGGATGCAGAGAATGTGGCACTTGCAGAACAACTTCTTTGGGAATATATCGAAAAATATCTCGATTCCGTCAACGCATAAAAATTTTAGTAAACGGAGAAGTTTAGTTTAAATGAAGAAAGTCAGCGAATATACCACACTTTTCAAAAATATCGGATCAGAGTGGAAATGGCTTTTAAAAATAATGAGTCGTTATCGCTTGGAAATAATTATCTACACCCTTATGGGTGTGGTTGGCATCGCTATGGGCTTAGGTGCAAGCATTGCTTCCAAGTATCTTATAGATGCCGTTGTGGGTCAAAACAACGAAACCATTGTTCCTGCGGGAGCAATGGTTGTGGGGCTTGGCGTTTTTCAAATTTTGATTAATGCGGTATCTTCAGTTATTTCTTCTCGGGTAGGGACTCGCGTCAGCAACGAAATACGTTCTGAAATATATAGCGGAATGGCAACTGCCTGTTGGGAGGGAATAAATAAATACCACTCAGGCGACCTTGTTAACCGTCTTGAAGGCGACGTAAACTCTGTTTCAAGTAGTGTGGTTTCGTTTTTGCCGGGGCTTTTTACAAAGCTGATGCAGTTTTTCGGTTGCCTTGCAATTGTTTTGTACTATGATGTTACTTTAGCTTTTTTGGCGCTTATGAGCGCACCTGTGTTGTTTTTCTCTTCTCGGTTTATGACAAAAATGATGAGGAAATATAATCTTGAAACCCGTCAGATGAACGGTAAGGTTTTGTCCTTCAGCGAAGAGTCCATTCAGAATTTGCAGACTATAAAAGCTTTTGGTTTAACAACGGAATATGCTGAAAAGTTCAAGGTGCTTTTAAATAATTATCGTAATATGAGGTTAGCTCACGATAAATTCACAATTCTGACAACCCTTTGCCTTTCTTCAATCGGTCTTATAGTGTCCTATTCTTGCTACGGTTGGGGTGTTTATCGTCTTTGGGACGGAGCAATAACCTTCGGAACAATGACCTTGTTTTTACAGCTTTCCGGCAGTCTTACCTCATCATTTTCTGCAATTGTTTCAATGGTTCCCGGCGTGATTTCCGTTGCAACCGCGGCAGGACGCATTAAGGAAATAACCGAGCTTCCGAAAGAGAATCTTGGGGACTTTGACAAAGCGGCGGCGATGCTTCCTGAGGCAAGGAAAAAGGGTGTCAGCGTTATTGCTGAAAATGTTACATATTCTTATGCCGACAGTGACAGGAATGTTTTGAATAATATAAGCTTCTTTGCTCACCCGGGCGAAACCATAGCCTTTGTAGGTCCGTCCGGTGAGGGAAAAACCACTATTTTAAGACTTCTTCTGGGTCTTGTTGATAAGTCGCAGGGTAGCCTCAAAGTGAATGTGAACAGCGGTGAAGCCATAGAAATTTCACCGAGTACAAGGCAGTTTTGCTCTTATGTTCCCCAGGAAAATGCGATTTTTTCAGGAACGATTGCAGAGAATTTGCGGGTAGTAAACCCTGATGCAACGGATGAAGAACTGCGTTCGGCATTGAAGATAGCAGATGCATTGGATTTTGTTGAGGCTTTGCCTATGGGTCTTAAATCCATAGTGGGAGAAAGAGGCGTTAATTTCTCTGAGGGACAGGTTCAAAGATTATCCATTGCAAGAGCGCTTCTTTGCGATGCGCCTATTCTTGTTATGGACGAGGCAACATCAGCCCTTGACAGTGATACGGAAGAGCGCGTTCTCAGGGGTTTGATGGATTCCGACGGAAAACGAACCTGCATTATAACAACCCATCGACCCAGTATGCTCAAATATTGCCATAGAATATATGAACTTCAGGAAGACGGTACATTAAAAATGAAGGAAAGAGAGTGAAAAACTCTCTTTCTTTTTTTGCTTTTTCCTTGACAATACAAAAATTAAAATGTAATATATAGTAGTGTATCTTTAAAATGGTAGAGTGTTCTTATTATGTTTAAAAACTACACAATTTGTGGTCAAAAAATTCGAGTTGAAATGCCTTGTTTTCCCAATGACAGTGCGGATTGGCGGTTGTTTGAAACAGATGAAGCAGACCCCGACATTGTCGTTTCCTGTGAGGTTGCAGAAAGGCTTCCTGATTGCTTTGGTAGCTTTCGCGGTGAAATGGGAGAAACAGAGGTTTATTCTTCAGGTGAAATAGCTTTCCGTAAGCGGCAGATGGGAAAGGTTTGTGGCTCTCTTGCAGAGTATAATTACAAAGATGGTTCCGATTGTCAGGTGCATTTTACGCCGGATAGCTTCTCTGTTTTAACCGATGACCGTTATTTCTGGAGTTCTGTTCCTCTGGCACAACTTTTGTTGCCAAAAAAAGTTGTGCTTATGCACGCGTCCTATATTGATGTGGGCGGTTCGGCGGTGCTGTTTTCGGCTCCATGCGGAACGGGAAAAAGTACTCAGGCAGAGCTTTGGCGGGTTCACAGAAATGCAGAAGTCGTAAACGGTGACAAGGCGGGAATATTCTTCAAAGATGGTGCGGTTTTTGCAAGCGGTTTACCCTTTTGCGGAACCAGCGGGATTTGCCACAATAAAAATTTACCGCTAAAGGCAATTGTGCTTTTAAGTCAGGGTAAGGAAAACTGTATAAAAAAACTTACGGGTTTTGAAGCCCTGCAAGGTGTTATCAACAATATATACCTCGATTTGTTAGCTCCTTCGGAGAGACAAATGTGTATAGATTTTGTGATCGAGCTTTTGGAAAAGGTGGATGTATTCTCTCTCAAATGCACCCCCGACGAAAGAGCGGTAGAGGAGCTTGAAAGAGCTTTAAATAAGGTCGATTAAACTTTGTGCCTTTACTGTTTTAATAATTCAGGCTAACAAAGTTGCGGTTTGTTGAGCATAACAACAAAGAAAGGAAATGAAAATGAAACTTACATACGATTCTTTCATTTCCCGACTTTTTATGAAAGCTGCCAAAACGGGCACTCCTCTTTCGGGCACTTTCGAACTAACGCCCCGTTGCACTCTTGATTGCAAAATGTGTTATATACACAATAAAGCAACTGACCGAGATGTTATCGAAAAGGAAAAATCTACTGAATGGTGGCTTGACCTTGCAAAAAGAGCACAGGAATCAGGAATGTTTCTGTTGCTGTTAACAGGTGGCGAGCCGTTGCTACGGGAAGATTTTGAAGAAATCTATCTCGCTTGCAAAAAAATGGGGTTGCTGGTTTCCGTTAATACAAACGCAACCCTCATTGATGAAGAAAAAATCAAGCTTTTTAAAGAGAATCCGCCCCAGAGGGTGAATATAACTCTTTACGGGATGTCAAGGGAAACCTACGGTAACCTTTGCGGTGTGCCGGAGGCTTTTGACAGAGTTATGTGGTCAATAAAATCCCTTAAAGAAGCAGGCATAAATCTTAAAATCAACTATACCGTAACCCCGTATAATAAGGACGACGTTTTCGGAGCATCGGATTTGGCGGATGAGTTAGGAATACCTATACAAGCAGTTACGTATCTTTTTCCGCCGTTGCGTGCGTTCAACGATAACGTAGGGTACGGTCTTGACCGTACAGCCGATAAATGTGTCGGTTGCGGTAAAACAACACGCCTTTCTCCGGAGGATGCGGCGAATGTTGTTTTCGATTTGCAAAAGCATCGTTTAGGCGACGAATTTGATAAATTTCTTGAATATAAGGACAAACAAAAACCAACAACGGATTATTTTGACGATTGCGAAAAGGAAGGCGAAAGAATTCGTTGCCGAGCAGGTTCAACAACCTTCTGGGTTACCTGGGACGGCAAAATGACACCCTGCGGAATGATGGTTGAGCCCATTGCCGAAATTGGTGATGATTTTAGAAAGGCTTGGAACCAAATCCGCAAGAACAGGGAAGAAATAATCCTCCCGCCCAAATGCACTAATTGTGAACATAAACACAATTGCGATATTTGTGCCGCAGTTTCCTATGCGGAAACGGGAAGATTTGACGTAGTTCCGACATACGTCTGCCAAAAGGCAGAAGCGTATTCAAAACTTACCAAATCCCAAAAGTAAAGAAAGCGCAATTCTTATCCTTCCTGATTCACCTTTTGTGAAATAGGGAGGGGGACCGCGCTAGCGGTGGTGGGTAGGCACCTTACCTCTACAATTTTTAGTGAAAACAACGCCTATCATCCCTATTTGCCCGAAGGCAAACAGGGATGGTAGCTTCGCAGAAAACATCAAAAATTAAAAGCTTCGGCTTTTTTATAGATAAATAAACAATTCATTCCACATAATGGAGGTAATGTTATGAAAAAACTCATAAATAAAATGAAAGGTAAAAAGGTATTGTCAATGCTTTTAGCATTGATAATGGTGCTTACTGTATGCTCCCCGGCATTTTCGCCAATAATTGCAAAAGCAGCAAGCACTTATCCGGTTGAGCTTGCGTTCAACAACCTTTTTGTCTTTGAAAAGTGGGCAAGCAACTCCTTGTCAACCACTGTAGTAGTCGACGGAGATCCTCAAAGCGATGAGGAGCTATTGGTGACAGATGTGGAAAACGGCAGTTTTAGATTTATAAAGAAAAATCTGGATGGAGAAGAGTCTTATACTGCATTCTCAATGAATACGGAAAATGCTTCTCAGAATGCGAACTATTATTCAATGCCGGTTGAACCAAATACTACCTATACTTTTTCCTACAATGTAGAGGGAAATATATGGGAATTTACTCCGTTTGTGTTTATGTACACAAATGAAGGTTTGTTCGCAGGGATGGATTCGATGGTTTCATACTCCACACCCAATTATGGTAAGAACAGCTTCGAATTCACTACCCCTGCCAACGTAACCAGCATTCAGATTCGCTTTACTATCGGAGATGACAGTAGCGGTTCAAATACAAACGTTGAGTATTATTATGCTGATGTTAAAGATATTGCGATTTATAAAAGTGAATTATATGATGCCTACATTGCCCCTCAGAATCTTTTTGATTTTGAAGGTTGGGCAAGTAACTCATTGTCCTCTGAGCCTGTAGACAGTAGCAGCGGTACTATAACCGAAGATGTAGCAACCGGTACTATCAGTTTCACAACTGCAGCTACTGCAGGTGTTTATCTCTGGACCGGTTTCGGAATAGCTACAGATGCAAGTAATGATGCTTATTATACAATAGATGTTCAGCCGAATACGAGTTATACTTTAACTTATAGTATTGGTGAAAGTAGCCTTCCGGCTCCTGTACATTGCCAGCCTTTCATTGTTGAGATGGATGCAGACGGTAAATGCTTAACTTATTACAACTATGAAACTCCTCAACTCACCGGAAACAAACGAGTATTCACCACCCGAGAAGACACCGCTCGTATTCAGGTTGTATTTGCTGTTATAAATGATGATACCGCTGTATCTCGACACTGTACAGTTAGTGACCTCGGTGTTTACGAAACCTCTGTCCTCAGTGCTGATTATACGACGGTTACAGGACTCCCTCATCGTAAAGTTTATACTTATGGTAGCGGCGCCACCTATGGTGAGCTTCCCACTCCTTCTTATGTTCCCGATGGTTATGTTTTTGCCGGATGGTACACAGGTAAAGACGGCAGCGGTATGCGTATTGACGCCAACACAGAGATTCAGTACGATAGCTATACCGTTTACCCCAAGTATGAACCTGAGGTAGATGAGCTTACAATCACTACACCTCCTGTTAAAACAGAATATACCCTTGGCGAAAAGCTGAACACAACAGGTCTTGTTCTTACTGCTACTCAAAACTACACGGTAGAGGAATGGACGGATAAAGATGAAGATGGCGTAGTTGATGATGGTGAAACAGAAACCAAAAGCTATGTTAACACGTTTAATATTACTTCAGGATATTACTGTACACCTGAGTATCTGACTTCTTCCGGAAAACAGCTCATTACTGTTAGTTATGGCGGTAAGACTGCTACATTCGAAGTTGATGTCAGCCTCTTTAATGAAACAAATATCCCTGTTAATGCTGCTGCACAACCCGTAAAAATAGCAAACAACGAATATACTTTAGATTATACTGCTTCAGCCTTTAACCGCTATGAAATGAATTATTACTCCGACTCTTATGTTAAGGGTACCATAACTATGGGCGCGGTTTCCGAGGATTTCTTCCTTGAGCCTTCCAGTAACGGAAGCTTCGCTTCGTATATTGATGGCTTCCTTGACGGAACAACTCAGACTAATATTGCTACAATTAAATTCACTTGTCTTAACAATGATTTTGGTAATTTTGAACTGCTTTCATTAACAACAATCAACGCTTCGGTTCCTACCGAATCTTTGCAGTTCTACAAGAACGATGAGTATAAGGTTGGTATCGACCTTGCTTTCGGCGGTGTTGTTTCTTACATTGAAAGCCTTAAAGCTTCTGACAATGGTAAAGTTACTGCCGCTACATATACAGATGGAGAGGGTAATACTTATACCAAGGTTGACTATGCAGATAATTTGGAAGCCGGTTATACCAATTCAACTGACAGCGTTAACCTTATTAACACCTACGATAAAGGCAGATATCTTCAGCAGTCATATTACGGCACAGACCAGAGACCCTATGAATTGGGCGATTATAACGGGCTTGAATGGAATTATAACCCCGTTCAGGGCGGTAACCTTGAATCTGCGATTACCGGCAATGGCGGCGAAGCCAGTAAAATTATTGATTTCAGAATAACAGATACACAGATTTATGTTAAAACCCGTCCTCTTGATTGGGGTAAAAACTCCACCGACTACCCCGATTCCTACAACACGCCTTCTTATATGGAAGCATGGTATACTTTTGAAGACGGAATGATTAAGGTATCCTGCCGTTTTGTGGATTATTCAGGCTACCCCTCCAACACAACCACTCAGGAACTCCCTGCATTCTACACCATTGAACCGCTTAACAACTTTGTTTATTATGAGGGCGGTGAAGCATGGTCAGACGAAAACCAAAAAGTAGATGTTACCGAGCCTGATTTCTGGGGTGTTCTTCCGTCATATAATGAAAATAACCCCAACGGAACTGTTGATGTAGACCGTGACTGTAACGAAAACTGGGCGGCATTTACTGCAAGTACCGATGAAGACAGCTTCGGTATAGGCGTTTATTCCGCAGGTGTAACCGATTTCCATTTTGGTTGCTTCCCTGCAATATATGAAGAAAATCAGTATAAAACTGCCTCTGACAGCTATGCTAATACACAGAACTACAGACACGCTCAGACTCTTGACCCAGCTACAGAAAACCCCACCTCATATATTGCTCCCATTGATACAATGACCTTTGAGAGCTACACTCCTTATACTTATTCATACTACGTTTCAACAGGTACTGCAGAAGAAATCCGTGCAGACTTCCAAAGGGCAAGCAGTGAAGATGTTCAGGCTGAACTCGACAAGACTAAAATTGCTGTTCCTGAAACTGTTTATATGACTCCCGCAGATGGGGCTTCAACAATCGGTAAGTACTATGTAAACAATATATTAAACGCAAACGATAATTACAATGTTGAAACTGTAGCCGAATCCAACGATAATATGTACTTTGGTTTACATGTTAAGGATGCTGTAGAATTCACAGTTAACGTTACAAACGTTACAGACCCCACTAACGATATTTATTTAGGTAATGTGGACGGTACCGTTAATTATGACGGCGAGAAATTTGACAACATCAACGAAACATATACAATTGACAATGCTTGGGGGTTGCATTTCTCCGGCACGGGTCTACAACCCGGTGAAACAGCGACTGCTAAGTGGGAAATAACTGTCACCCTTAAAGATGGCACAACAGAAACCTACACTGCTTATACTGTTATGTATGCTCCTGAGCGTACGGTCGGTGCCGTCGCGGAGTCCAGTCGTTCGGATACCCAGAATAATGAAGTTTCTTCATGGATAACAGGTGCTAATGGTGTTGACCATTCTAAAAGAGCACCTCTCGGTTCTTTTCATGCTGACTTGCACGATTCAGGTTATTTCAAATATGACCCATTGGTTTATGATGAAACATATTTGTCAGGTATTGGTTCAAAAGGCACTTCTGCTGATTATATCATAACAACGGACCCCAGCTCGATGAATGATGGTGGCATTAGTGAAAGCGATGACTACAGTGACACTGCTTATGTTCTTCAGGCTGCAGTCGATGGTGCTGACGGTTCAAGAGCACAGAGTTATCTTGGTTTGTTGACGGTTGATAAATCTCGATATTCAAATACAAATGAAATTCCTAACCTTAAAATAGGTTATGATGCGTTGAGAGTAGGTTCTGCTAAAAAGAACTCACTTGAAGACTATTACACTTATTATACTTTGGGTACAAGCGAATCCTTTACTGATTCAGCCTTGTCTGCAAAGCCTTCGGGATGGACTCAAAATAGTTATCATGAGTATCTTGCAGATACAACTAGTATCCCTTACAGAGAAACAGTTGTTCCTTCATTCGATGTTTCAACAATTGATGGTAAATACATCCATGCTTTGAGCTATGGTCAGTCTCAGGGTCTTTTACAGTATAACTACGCAACCGCAGGTACATCAGTTCTTTGTTCCGTAACCGATAAGAGCGAGCTTCGTGATGCGGTACTCAACGGTTACACTCAGATCGATGATGATCCTGAGTTCGTTGAGACACTTGAAATTGCAGCAACTGTTCTCGGTGACCCCTCTGCAACTCAGGAAGAAATTGATGCAGCAAAAAAAGACCTTGATAATGCTTTGGAAGAAATCGTCGAGACCTTCTATGCATTGAAATACGATAACCTTTTCAGTGCTTATGAGTTCTCTAGGCATTCCGTTAACATGACAATGAATGTTGCAAATGCTACAGTCAGCTACTCAAGCGGTGCAATCACTGTTAACAGCAACGGAACTGAAAAAGAAGACGTATATTCTAACTACAACTTTGCAGATGCACCCTATCTCGTTACTTTGGAACCCGATACAGAATATGTATATGAATATGATGTTGTATCAGACAAAGGTTCTCAGGCATTCTTATTCTTCTATAATGAAGACGGCAGCGGTGCTTATGTAACCGACAGATCAGTTCAGGTAGGTTCGGGCAATCCGACCGCTAACACTGAAAACGTTACTCATTTCGGCAACTACACAAGCACTACCACCGGTAGCCACTATGTTGTAAGATTTACCACACCGGGTTCGGCTATTAAAGTCGGCTTCCGTTTCGGTAATATTAACTCTACTACCGCTGAATCAACTTTCAGTAACATAAGATTAGTCGAAGCTGATAAATATTATACAGATGTTGAGGGTTACACTAAAACTGAGGATGTTTATAAAGAATATGCATCTTACGGTACTCTTCCCACCCTCAGCAGAGCAGGCTATACCTTTGCGGGCTGGTCAGATGTAAATGACATTGGCATTACAGGAGCTACAATAGCCACTGAGCATAGGACAATTTATTCTCAGTGGAATGAACATAGCTACACCATCGTTTATAATGCTAATGGTGGTTCGGGTTCAATATCTCAGACTGTAAATTACACCGGAAATGTAACCTTACCCGCAGACGGATTCACAAATACCGGTTATAAGCTTATTGGTTGGTCAACAAGCTCCGGTGATAATAGCGTAGAGTATCAGGCAGGTCAAACAGTAAGCGGACTTACTGCTGAAGACGGCGGAACAATAACTCTTTACGCTGTCTGGGCAAAGTCAGAAGTCAATGTAACTTTTGATAACCTTATGGATTTAAGTGCTTGGGGAAAATTGAATCCCAGTAATGCTTCTGCTACGTTTACTCAAACAGATATCACTCTTACTTCAAACGAAGGTGCGGCTGAAGGTACATTTGAATCACCTGAATTTGCTGTTACGGCAGGTAAGGATTATAAAATTGATATAGATTTTGAAGGCGATGGATGGGATGTTTATGTCTTCTTCCGAAACGATACAACCGGCGGTACAGGCATTGATTTCTCAGACGAAACAAACAGATTCTCTTCAAATGGCAGTGGTAACCAGACTCGTGTGTTTACTGCTCCTGCCGGCGCAACAAAAGCAGTAATTCGTATTGATGCCAATGGTTCAAACAATACCGTTAAATTCAGCAACATTCGTGTTTGGGAGGATACAGGCATAACAGTTTCTCCTGTTAATAAAGTTGTTGGCAACGGCAACCAATATGGTACACTTCCTACTCCTACAAGAGTCGGATATACCTTTAACGGTTGGAAAAATGCTAACGATGAATGGGTAAACGAAAACGACGAGGTTAATAGCGCTACAACAGTAAACCTCTATTCAGATTGGACTGAAAAACAGTACGGTATTTTCTTCAATACAAATGGCGGAAGCGGTGAATATGGAGAGCTTTCCGTAACATACTCAGAGGAATTTGTCCTTCCCGATAATTTAACTGCAGAGGGCGCAAAATTCCTTGGTTGGTCATTAGATATTTATGACACATCTGCTGATTATGCAGGCGGAGAAACAATAAGTGTCAGCCAGCTTGAAGGCATTAATGCTGACAATATTGAAGACGTAACCTTCAATGCTGTCTGGGAATTAACAGAGGACAGTGTTGTTGAGGATTCTGCTGTTATTGACTTTGGTCTTGCTTTAACCATAAATCCTTACAACAATGATACCGCTATCTTTATTTATCATGCGTCGACTGTTGCAAAAGGTGGCTATGATTTCGGTTTCAGTACTGATAACGGTGCAACTTTAACTACATCAGCAACAGGTGCTTATGGTAATTTCAGTGTGGATAAAGCAAATTTTGCTATTGTTTACACACCCACCAAAACAGCACTGGGTGTTGAAGAGGTAACGCTTTATTCAAAATTGTTTTACGGGGATGGTAGTGAGAAGACACTCACAAATACCGTTAGAGTAGTTCCTGCTTCTAACGTTTATTACGAAGAAACTGTAATTTCAACAGGCTCAAGCACAGGCAAGGTTGCATGGAATGTTGTTAGTAATTCAAGCGAAGCAGCAGAAAATGCAGGAGTTTACGGCTACGACAATCGTTATGAAAGCTCTTCAGAATTCTCCAACAATTCAAACTACAATGTAAGCGTTGATTCTGTTAACAAGCGTAGTGAAACTGCAAGCTTCACCTTTACCGGAACAGGCTTTGACCTGGTTGCCGCTTGTGGCTCTAACACAGGTGTTCAGCTTGTTAACATCAGGAAGGACGGAACTCTTGTAAAGGGCTATATTGTTGACACCTATTATGACACAACAGAGGAAAATCCCATTGTTGATTCAGGCTTGATTTATCAGACCCCCATTGTAAACTGGACCGGTGATTACGGCATATATACTGTTGAAATTACCGCATATTATCTTGCAAGCTCGGGTGCATTACAGAAATCATCAATCAAGAACAATCTTATTGACACAGGTCTTGTTATGAATTCTGCTCAGCCCCAAAGCACTTCTGATGTAGCAGCAATTCTTGCAGATGCAGGTTTTGATGATGTATCAGCAGAAAATATTGAGCTTGTTTGGTTCGATGATAACTCTGTTCTCAATGGTGGTACAGGTGCAACATCTGTAAGCAGATCTTCAAGAACAACAGATGCAAACGGAAACCTTGTTCTTGAAAACTACATTGACGGCATCCGTGTTTACAATGCCCTCAATAAAGATTCAAGTAAATACAGTGATATTGAGAAAAACGCTGTATATGCTAATATTGTAAACTCTCTCGTTACTCCCGGAGCTGAAGTTGGCGGTATTGCTTATATCAGCGGTGGTGCAGCTGAGGGTCTTACCTGGGAAACTTACCAGAAGAAAGGTCCTAAGGGCGAGATTTACCTTAACAGTAATAACGCAGTAACCTTCCAGATTACCGTAAATCCCAATGAAAGGGTTATGATTGCACTTCGTGCAGTTAACGGTGCAACTAAATTCAGCATTGGTTCCACAAAGAGTGATGTAACGGTAACAGATGTTGCAATCGGAAGTGCAACTGAAATGTATTACGATATTACAGATTGCATCGGTACAAACAGCATTACAGAGGAAACAGAGGTTACTGTAACAGTAACAAACTCAGGCGATAAGATTCTTGCAGTTAACCACGTTAAATTCTCCGGTGGTGACGGAACCTTCTCCAACGGTGGTATCACTCCTCGTTCGGTTAGCCGTTCCGTTGGTGCAACTACCGAAGTAACACAAAACAGATTTTTACCGCTCACCGAAGAAAACATAGTTGAAGCACAGAACAGCTTATCTAAGGAAGCAGTTCAGGGTGTTGTAGAAAACGGTGTTGTTGTTCTTCTCATGGAAGAGGAAACTCCCGAAGACAACAACGGTAATGAAGGCGAAATCCCCGGTGACGAAGGTAATGAGGGCGAAACTCCCGAGGTTCCCGGTGACAATAGCAACGAGGGTGAAAATGGCTCTTCGTCAACAGATGGTGCTTTTGGCATTTTCTCATTAATCAAATGGCTTATTGAGCTTATTAAACGCATACTTTACAACACAGTTGGAAATGCAGAATTGCTTTAAGGAGGGAATAAAGAATGAAAGATTATATGAAACCTACATTTACTCTTGCAGGCTTGTTCCCTGTTGCTTTGGCAGGAACAAACTGTACTATTCAACTCAAAGAATATGAAGATATAATGGATATTTACGGAGTTAGCGCTAAGGATGCTTTTGCAATGGGCGAAGACTGCGTAACAGAACTTCCAATTGAAGGTGTTTGTAAAATAACGGCGGCCGAAAGTGGCACAGCTGCAACTGTTATCGGTTCGTAAAAATTAACAAAAAAAACCTTGAAAACCTTTGGTTTTCAAGGTTTTTTTTGTCGTGTTTTGTTGCTTTTTTTTACATATTATTGTATTATATAATATGGTGAATAATGAGGTAGAATATCTTGTTGTCATATAGTTTTCAAAAGAGGTTTGTTTATGCGAATTTTACGTAGTGCTGTTTTGGTGCTTTTTTCAATAACTTTTGTTGCTTTTTCTTTCGTTTTTATCAGAGAAAAAATGACCGAAGATACAACAATCCCCCAAATCACAATTGAAGATGAAATTATAGATGTCAGCCTTGAAGCAACGGATGAAGAACTGTTGGAGGGTATCACGGCTTATGATGAAAAAGACGGTGACTTAACCGACAGAATTATTATTGAATCCGTTTCCCGTTTTATTGAGCCGGGAGTGAGCAGAGTTACCTATGCTGTTTGCGATGATGATAACAATATTACTTCCGCTACCAGAAAAATCAGATACGAGGGCTATGAATCACCTCGTTTCCATTTGAACAGGTCCTTGTGCTACTCTGTTTATGAAACCCCCAAGCTTAAAAATGTTGTTACCGTTACGGACAGTCTTGCAGGAGATATAACATCATACCTGATTCTGACAAGCGATGATTATACAAAATCCGTAGCAGGAGTTTTTACTGTAACGGCAAAGGTTACAACGGAAAAAGGTGATACCGCCAGCCTTGACATTCCTCTCATTGTTGAGGACAGAAGCGAAGCGGCTCCCGAAATCAAGCTTAAAGAATATCTTATCTATGCCGACAAAGGCGATGAAATAGATTTTGAAGATTATCTGGTTAAAGCGACCGACAGCGATAATGAGGACATCACAGAGGATGTTACAATCGAAAAGAAAATTAATATGAAAAAAGCAGGTACATACCTTGTGCATTATTATGTTGATGATGAAAACGGCAACAAGGGTCACTCCGTACTTGTTGTGGTAGTTGGGTAATATACTATGGACAGAAACAAAATTTATATCGAATGGCATAGCATTTTAAAGGATTTAATAAAAAATGCCTGGGTTGTTGTGCTTTGTGTGCTTATAGGATATATGGGAATATATATTGTTGATACAATTGTGTACGAGCCGGAATACACATCAAGCGCTACATTGGTTGTAAGCACCAAAGGTTCCGGTAATAACGCCATTTCATATCTTATAACCTCTTCCGAAATGGCGGATATATATACAAATGTGTTTGTGGAGCCTTCTATGAAGGATCGTGCCGCAGAACATGCGGGTTATGATTATTTTAACGGCAGAATTTCTGCAACGGTTCTCGAATCCACTAATTTTTTAAGAATCAGCGTTACGAGTGATGATCCCCAAGCCTCTTATGATTTATTAAAATCTGTGCTTGTTGTATACCCCGAAATTTCCGATAATATTTTCGAAAATGCGGTTATTACAGTTCTTACACCGCCAACAGTTCCCAAAAATGCGACAAATGCAGTTTCAAGCAGCAACACAAATATTATCATTTCTGCCCTGGCGGTAGTTTCTGTTTTTGCAATATTGGTTTTATCCGTTTTGAGAGATACGGTTAAAAATGTAACCTGTTTTGAAAATGAAATTGATGCAAAGCTTTTAGGAACAGTGCCCCACGAAAACAAAAGAATGACTCTTGAGGACAGGCTTCAAAAAAAGAAAAAATCCTTGCTTATTGTGGGTAATGCGTTCATTAGTCTTAAATTCTCCGAACAGTTCCATACAATCGCCGCAAAGCTTGAGAGAGAAAAGTACAAGGACGAATCAAAGGTTTTTGCAATTACCAGTGTTGCGGAAAATGAAGGTAAATCAACGGTGGCTTCGAATATTGCGGTTTCCCTTGCGGACAGAGGTCATAAGGTTGCGCTTATTGATTTTGACGGCAAAAAACCTGCCCTTTATAAAATATTCGGTAAGAAATTCAATGAGCAATCCGAGCTTGGTCGTTATTTCAATGATGATTTTGCAGGAGAATTTAAATTTAAACGTTTCAAAAAAAGCTCCCTTTATTTAGCTGTGAACACAAGAGCTTACAGTGATTATCACTTGTGGCTTGATAGCGAAAAATGTAAAAATCTTATGTCGTATCTTCGTAAAGAAATGGACTTTGTTATTATTGATACAGCTCCTATTTCAGCAGATACAACAATCACAGATATGACAGATATCACTGATAAAACAATTCTTGTTGTCAGAACAGATGTTGTAAGCACCCATGTAATCAATGACACAATCACGACAGTGACCAATGTTGGTGTGAATCTGGCGGGTTGTATTTTGAACGATGTTTATCCGGAGCTTTCCTTGCTTAAAATGACGGGAAGCGATGAAGGCGGCTACAGATATTACGGCGGTAAATCGAAGTACCATAAATACGGCAAATACGGTAAATATGCTAAATACAACAAGTATCAAGTTTACAGTAATACTACAGAGGAATAAATTATATGGCAAAGGAACAAAAAAATTCGAAAAATGTTGAAGCTCATTTCAAAATTTATTTAACGGATTTTATTAAGGGTATTAAAAAATTATGGTGGGTATGCATTGCTTTAGCTGTGTTGGCAGGCGGTGGCCTTGCTATTCGCGGAGGACTGCAATACACACCTCAATACAAGGTTTCGGCAACATTTGTTGTAAGTATGCAAAGCGTATCCGGCGCTGATACGGGCCTTTCAAAATATTCCTATTCCTATGATACTACAACGGCGGAACACCTTGCTTCTACCTTTCCTCATATTCTGAGCAGTAATCTTTTGCAGGAAATGGTTTGCACCGAGTTGGGTGAGGCAAGTATGCCTGCATCGGTTTCAGCGCAGGTTGTTACAGGCACAAATATGTTTAAGCTTACCACAGTAGGAAAAGATCCTCAAAAAACATATGATACTCTGCTTTCGGTTATTGATAACTACCCTTCTGTTGCGAAGCATGTTATCGGTAATATAAAAATGGATATGATAACTTCTCCGGTTTTTCCCGAAAATCCCTCTAACTCTCCTGAATATAAAGAAAACTTTGTAACAGGGGCAACCTTTGGGGTGCTTGTTGGTGTGATTTTAATTTTTATGTATGCTGTTTTCAGAAACACAATACGAACAAAAAATGAAATCACAACAGAACTTAACAACAATGTCTTAGGTACAGTTCCCAAGGTAACATCAAAGAAGAGAAAAAATAAGGAAGCTCTTCCGCTTTTGATTACCGATAATAAGATTTCTTCCTCATTTTCAGAGGCTATCAGGGTTTGCAGAAATATTCTTGTGAATTCGCTCAGTGAAGACGAAAAAGTAGTTTTGGTTACAAGTACTGCACCAAGCGAGGGAAAAACAACCGTTATAACTAATTTAGCCCTTTCTATTGCTAAACGAAATAAAAATGTTCTTCTTGTGGACGCAGATTTGAGAAACCCAAGCATTGCACGCTTATTAGATATTGATATGGAAGAAATAGAGTATCAGACTATTTCCGACAAATACGAAATCGCATATCTGGAAAAATACGGAATTTCAGTATTGAGGTTTATTTTCTCCGAAGAGAAAAAGGACGGATACGTTTCAACCGCATTTGCAAAAACTGTTTTTTCAGATTTAAGAAATAAATTTGACTATATATTTGTTGATACTCCACCCTGCGGACTTGTCTCAGACGCTATGTTTATTGCGCAGGCAGCAGATGCGGCAATATATGTTATTTATCAGGATGTTGTAGGTGTTTCTAAAATAAAAAGCTCTCTCAATAACTTGCTTTCTACTGATGTGAGAGTTGCAGGCTGTGTTCTTAACGGGGCAATCGGCACATCAAACGGTTATGGTTATGGCTATGGCTACAAGAGTTATGGCTACGGTTATAACTATGGTTACAAAAAGCACGGTTATGGAGCAAAGTCCTCGAAGGAAGAGGACATTGATATGGTTGACAAAGAATAAGGTGATTTTTATGAGGACAATTTCCTTTAGCCCTCCTGATGTTGGCGAGGAAGAAATAAATGCGGTTTGCGAGACCTTACGCTCAAGTTGGATTACAACAGGACCCCGTACCAAGCAGTTTGAAGCAGAACTTGCTAAATTTTGTAATACGGCTAAAGTTGTTTGTCTTAGTTCTGCTACTGCGGCACTTGAACTTAATTTACGTGTACTCGGCATAGGGCCCGGGGATGAAGTTATTGTGCCCGCTTATACATATACTGCCACGGCATCGGCGGTTGTTCATGTGGGTGCGAATTTGGTTTTTGTTGATTCCCAACCCGATTCCTTCGAAATGGATTATCAAAAAGTTGAGGAAGCGATAACAGAAAAAACAAAAGCTGTTATACCCGTTGATATCGGCGGAGTAATGTGTCATTACGATGAGGCTTTTAAAGCTTGTGAGAATAAAAGACATCTTTTCAAACCAAGCAATAAGCTTCAGGAAGCAATAGGCAGAGTTGCGGTTGTTGCCGATTGCGCTCATTCTTTCGGTGGCATAAGAAATTGCCAGAAATCCGGTTCAATTGCTGATTTTTCATCATTTTCTTTCCATGCAGTTAAAAATCTGACCACAGCGGAGGGCGGAGCAACAACCTGGAGAAATATTGAAGGCATAGATAATCAGAAGCTGTATGAACAATTCCAGTTGTTCAGTTTGCACGGACAGTCAAAAGATGCTTTCGAAAAAAATCAAGGGGCCTCTTGGGAATATGATGTTATCGGCCCTTGGTATAAATGCAATATGACGGATATTACTGCTTCCATCGGATTGAAACAGCTTGAACGCTATCCGAAATTGCGTGAGAGACGTTTAAGCATCATTGAAAGATACAATAAAACCTGTTCTTCTTTGGGCGTTAAATATTTAGCTCATATTTCCAAAAACAGTGTCGGTTCAGGTCATTTATATATTACAAGAATTCCGGGTATTACACCTCAGGAACGTAATGATATTATTGAAGAGATGGCACAAAAGGGTGTCGCTTGTAATGTCCACTATAAGCCACTTCCCATGATGACGGCTTATAAAAATATGGGATTCAATATAAAAGATTTCCCGAATGCTTATAATTTTTTCGCTAATGAAATAACACTTCCTTTGTACACAAAATTGACGGATGAAGATGTTGAATATATTTGCCAATGCTTTGAGAACACAGTAAAGAAATATCTATAAAGCAAAACGGAGGGGTGTTATGCTTTGCAAATGGGAAGAACTTCCCGAAAAACTCAGAACAGACGCGGTTAGACCATATTACGAGAGGTTGGATACCCACAGAAAACAACTTTTTATAAAAAGAATTTTTGATATATTGGTTTCTGCTTTCGGTCTTATAGTTTTGTCACCGGTGTTTTTTATAACCGCTATTGCTATTAAGCTTGATACCCCCGGACCTGTTTTTTACAGACAGAAAAGAATTACTCAATATGGAGAAACCTTCAAAATTTTCAAATTTCGTTCGATGGTAAACAATTCCTCTACGGGTGCAAATCTAACAAGAAAAAATGATTCCCGTATTACAAAAACCGGAAGAATAATAAGGAAATTTAAAGTTGACGAGTTGTGTCAGTTAATCGATGTTTTATTGGGCAATATGACTTTGGTGGGAACGCGTCCCGAGGTTCCGGAATATGTTAATGAGTATACCGATGAAATGTTGGCAACTCTTTTACTTCCTGCGGGTATAACATCAAAAGCTAGCATTATCTATAAAAATGAGAGCGAGCTTTTACAAAATGCAGAAAATCCGAGAGAAGTTTATTTGAATACGATTTTACCCCAAAAGATGAAGTATAATCTTGAGGGTATAGCAAAATTCGGAATAACTAATGAGGCAAAACTGCTGTTTATGACGGTTTTCGCCGTTTTGGGTAAAGATTATTCGGAGAATGTTACAGCTGAAAAAGAATCAACGGAGCTTGTATGATAAAGGAAAAGAAACTTGTTGCACTGTTTACAAATAACGACGACGATATTTATTGCTTCAGAAAAGAGCTTATAGAGGCAATTGTTGAAGACGGTTATGATGTTTTAATTTCTTGCCCTTATGGGGAAAAATTTGAATTGATGCGAGAAATTGAGTACATATATGATAACCCCGATATCGACAGAAGGGGTACAAATATTGTTGCAGATATAAAACTTTTTTTGCACTATTTTGCATTGATAAGACGCTATCGTCCTAACGTAGTTTTAACCTACACAGCTAAACCCAATGTTTATGCCGCGTTAGCTGCCCATCTTTTTAAAATACCTGTTATATCAAATGTTACGGGCTTCGGAAGTGTTTTAAAAAAGAACGGCTTGGCTCAAAAATTTGTGATGAAGCTTTTTAGGTTTTCTTATAGACGTGCCGAGTGTGTTATGTTTCAAAATGAAACAAATATGAAGCTTGCCAAGGAAAGCGGAATGGTAAAAGGGGATATTAAATTGATTCCCGGTTCGGGCGTCAATACAGAGAAATTCGTTTTGCAGGAATACCCCGACGGCGGAAACGGTATTGAGGGAGAAAAGGTTGTTTTTAATTATGTGGGGAGAATCCTTGAAGACAAGGGTGTAGAAGATTATATTGCGGCTGCTAAGATAATTACAAAAAAATATCCTGAAACCGAGTTTAATATGTTGGGGTTTGTGGAAGAAACAGAATCCCATTATTTTGAAGATTTAAAAAATCTTGAAAATAAGGGTGTTATTAAGTTCCATGGAAGTCAAAAAGATACAAGGCCTTTTATTAAAAAAGCCCATGCCATTATTCATCCGTCAACTTATGGCGAGGGAATGAGTAATGTTCTTCTCGAAAGCGGTTCCTCCGGAAGACCGATTATTTCAACGGATAATCCGGGTTGCATGGAGACCTTTATTGACGGTGAAACCGGATTTTTGTATCACGGCGGAGATGTTGATGAGTTATGTGAAAAAATTGAGAGATTTCTTGCTCTTCCAAACGAACAAAGAAAAGCAATGGGTGAAAAAGGAAGAGAATATATTAAAGAGAATTTTTCACGCGATATTGTTATTGACGCATATATAAATAAAATAAAAGAATTTATTTAAAGGTGAAACAGAGTTATGGAGAACGGACTTTTTTCAGATTTATACGATAAGATAGTTAAAAAGGAAGAAAAAGTTTCTTTGGTAGGTTTAGGCTATGTTGGAATGCCCATTGCAGTTGCTTTTGCTAAAAAAATAGATGTAATAGGCTATGATTTGAACCCAAGAAAAATTGAACTTTACAAAAGTGGAATTGACCCGACAAATGAAGTGGGGAATGAAGTTATATCGAAAACCACGGTTGAGTTCACAGCGGATGAAACAAGACTCAAAGATGCAAGGTTTCATATTGTTGCAGTTCCCACACCTGTAAACGATGACCACACTCCCGACCTTTCACCTGTTGAAGGGGCATCGGAAATTGTTGGAAGAAATCTTACAAAGGGCTCAATCGTTGTCTATGAATCAACTGTCTATCCCGGTGTAACAGAAGAGGTTTGTGTACCGATTCTTGAAAAGGAATCAGGTCTTAAATGTGGAGTGGATTTTAAAGTGGGCTATTCTCCCGAAAGAATTAATCCCGGAGATAAGGTTCACAGACTCGAAACCATTACAAAAATTGTTTCGGGTATGGACGAAGAAACACTCGAAATAGTTGCGAAAATATACGAGCTTGTTGTAGATGCCGGTGTGCACCGCGCTGAAACTATCAAGGTTGCGGAAGCGGCAAAGGTAATTGAAAACAGCCAGAGAGATATTAACATAGCTTTTATGAATGAGCTGTCTATAATTTTCAATAAAATGGGTATTGATACACAGTCGGTTCTTAAAGCAGCGGATACAAAATGGAATTTCCTGAATTTTTATCCGGGTCTTGTTGGCGGACACTGTATAGGTGTTGACCCGTATTATCTTACATACAAAGCAGAAATGATGGGATATCACAGTCAGGTTATCCTTGCAGGCAGGCGCATTAATGACGATATGGGTAAATATGTAGCAGAAAATGTGGTAAAAAGTCTTATAAAATCCAATAAAAGTGTAAAAGATGCAAAGGTTTCAATACTTGGTTTTACATTTAAAGAAAATTGCCCCGATACAAGAAACACAAAAATTATTGATATTATAAATGAGCTTAAGGAGTACGGAATAAATCCCATTGTTGCAGATCCTCAAGCGGATGCGGAAGAAGCGAAAAAGTTTTATGATATTGAGTTCGTTGATTTAAAGACAGTAAAAGGTATGGATGCAGTTGTTCTTGCAGTAGCTCATAACAATTTCTGTAAGCTTTCAATTGAAGAAGTAGATAGCTTTTTCGGTGACGGAAAAAAAGTGCTTCTTGATATTAAGGGCGTGCTTAACAGAAAAGAATACGAAACTAACGGATACCTTTATTGGAGATTGTAATTTTATTTGTAGGTGCTTTTAATGAGTTATAAAAATCTTAAGTTTCCCCAAAACACTTTGTTCTTGGTGACAGGATGCGCCGGATTTATCGGCTCCAATCTTTGTGAAGCAATTCTTAATATGGGGTACAAAGTTCGTGGCCTGGATGATTTATCAACAGGTAAGCAGAAGAATGTTGATATGTTTCTTGATAACCCTAATTATGAGTTCATAAAGGGTGATATAAAAGACCTTGAAACCTGTATGAAGGCTTGTGACGGTGTTGACTATGTTCTTAATCAGGCTGCTTGGGGAAGTGTTCCCAGAAGTATAGAGATGCCCTTGTTCTATTGTAAAAATAACATAGAAGGTACTCTCAATATGCTTGAGGCGGCAAGACAGAATAAGGTTAAAAAGTTTGTATATGCTTCAAGTTCATCTGTTTACGGAGATGAACCCAACCTTCCCAAAAAAGAGGGCAGAGAAGGAAATCTTCTTTCGCCTTATGCTGTTACTAAAATGTGTGATGAAGAATGGGCGAAAATGTACACAATGCATTATGGTCTTGATACTTACGGTATGAGGTATTTCAATGTTTTCGGAAGGCGTCAGGATCCTGATGGGGCTTATGCAGCAGTTATACCGAAGTTTATAAAAATGCTTTTAAAAGGTGAAACTCCTACAATTAACGGTGACGGTAAGCAAAGTCGTGATTTCACTTATATTGAGAATGTAATTGAAGCAAATCTTAAGGCTTGTCTTGCTTCTCACGAAGCAGCAGGTCAGGCTTACAATATAGCTTACGGCGGAAGAGAGTATCTTATTGATATTTACTATGGCTTAACACAGTCTTTGGGGTTAAACATTGAACCCAATTTTGGTCCTGACAGAGCCGGTGACATAAAACATAGCAACGCTGATATTTCAAAGGCAAGAGAGCTTTTGGGCTATGCTCCTGAATGGAGCTTTGAAAAGGGTATAAAAGCCGCTATTGAGTGGTATAAGGAGAATTTGTCTTGAAAGGCGAAATAATTTATTACGGCGGGTTTGCTTTACCTGATAAAAATGCTGCGGCGAACCGAGTGGTTTCAAACGGCAAATTGTTTGCTTCTTTAGGTTATGAAACAATTTTCTTGGGTGCTTGCTATGCTGCTGAAATTTCAGGAATGCATAGGATTTCTGAAAATATGTTTGAAGAGGCGCATCCCGTAACATCTGCAGAATGGGTTAAGCAGATTCTGAGTTTTTCTAACCTTAAAGAACTTGCGGAAGAATGTAAAAATCTTAAAATGGTTCTGCTTTACAATGTTCCGTTTGTGACTCTTTGTATTGCAAAAAAATATTTTTCTCGAAAAGGAATTGAGGTTGCTTATGATTGTACAGAATGGACTCAATTTACTGAAGGCTCTTTTTTGAAAAAGGTATTCAAATATATTGACGAGTTTTTTGTAAGAAGGTTTGCTCATAAAATTGCCGATAAAATGATTGTTATAAGCAGGACAATGGAAGATGCTTATAAGAAAAACAGAAAGATTTTGAGATTGCCACCTCTTGTAGATATTAATGATGAAATATGGCATCAGGAAATTCAAGAAAAAAATGATAGCTTTACTTTTTGTTTTGCGGGATTTCCCGGTGGCAACAAGGAGTGGCTGGATAAGGTTGCAGAAGCTTTTGAACTTCTCGAAAATGCACAAACCAAATTGCATATAATCGGAATTTCAAAAGAAGAGTTTGGAGAAATTTATCCAAATACAAAAATTAAAGACCCAAATAAAAATCGAATTTGTTTTCTTGGTAAACGAACACATAAAGAAACTATAAAAGAAATTCTGAACTGTGATTGTTATATTTTCATACGACCGTCAGACAGAAGAAATAACGCGGGCTTTCCCACAAAGTTTGTTGAAAGCTTTACTTGTGGTGTTCCTATAATAACCACGGATGTGAGCGATATAAACGAATACATTACAGACAATTCTGACAGTATATTGCTTGAAAATATAACAAAAGAAAAAATCTGTTTTGCGATGAAACAAGTTTTAGAAAAAGGAAAGAAAAAAGAAAGTTTTGATGTGAATTCCACATTCCATTATGAAGAGTATGGTAATCAAACAAAAACTTGGTTAGATAAATAAAAGCAAAGGGAGGTTGCTATGGTAAAAAAAGGTTTCAATTACGGAACAATTCAATCAATTGCTGTAGCATACCTTGTTATATGGTCAATTTCACCACCGTTGGAAATTGATTTAATCTACAGAATAGTTGCTGTTGCTGCACTTGCTGTCTGGGCGGGTGTTTGGTTAATAAGAGAAAATCCTATTGTGCTTGATAAAAATCAGCTGATATCAATATTTTTCCTTTTTACTGTTATTGGTGTAACTTTTATTGATAATGGTGATTTCAGAGGAATTTTAAAGCAGATTGCTTTTTTTATGCTGGTGGTTTGTTTTATTCTCAATAGCTTTTATAAGGAACATTGGGAAGAATTGAGATGGTTGATTCCGATAATCCTTATTTTGTTTATTGTTTATAATTATAAAACAGTTCAAGCACTTATTTTGGATCCTACAATTGCCCGTCAGATTGTTCGGGATGATGAAAATATTTATCAATATCTTCGCCAAGGTGTTGGAGGATATAGCCTTGTTTATCCCCAGGTTTGTATTTCTTCTGCAGTATTGCTATGGATAATAAAAGCCTTTAAACATAACAAGCTTTATTTTGTTATTGGTTTAGTATGGGCGATAAGCTTTATTCAGCTTGTCGCAAAGGCAGGTTACTCAATCGCCATTTTTACGAGTGTTATAGGAGCGATATTGTTGTTTTTCTATAACGGTAAAAGCGGTACCAAAGCTTTTTTGGTTGCAGGATTACTCTTCGGAGCTATTATGCTTTCGATTCTTTATATTGATGAATTCAGAAACTTTCTTTTGGAGATGTTTGACGGAACTGCCGTTGCGAAAAAAATTAATGATCTGGTAGCAACCACCGAAACAGGTGCGGCAGAGGGCTCTATTGAATCTCGTATGATTCGCTATAGGAACAGCTTAGAAACTATAGCAAAATACCCCATTATTGGTGCTTTGTGGCGCGGTAATGGTGGTGGCCATTCCGGATTGCTTGATACTATCGCAAAATATGGCTTGTGGGGTGGCTGGTTTTTCATAAAATCTGTGTACTATGTACCTAATTATTATAAGGGAAAATACGAGCATCCCCAAATACAAAGAATGGGAAATGCCGTATTGGTTTCCTTGATGATAGTATCATTGTTGGATTCGGTTACCTATTCAATATATTGTACGGTTTTACTTGCATTACCTTTATTTTTTGAAGATGTTATAAGGTGGGACGGAATTAAAAATGAAGATATTGTGGACAGTTAATTTAATACCGGCTAACCTTACTTCGAAAATAGGTGTTTCTTCTGATGTTTTAGGCGGTTGGGTAGAGTCAATGGCAAAACAACTGAAAAGTTTTTCGGATATTGAGTTGGCAATAGCCTGTAAATGCGAAAACGGTGAAAGCTTTGAAACGGAAATAGATGGCGTTAAATATTACAGTATTGCATATACACCCTCAACGCCTTGCGAAGATATAGAAAAGCGCTTTGATGAAATTATAAAGGCTTTCAAGCCTGATTTAGTGCACATCGAAGGAACAGAATTTTTGCACGCAAAAGCAGCTCTTGAAATTTGTGAAAAGCTACATATTCCGAGCGTGACCTCAATGCAAGGTATATTAAATGGGCAGTATAATTACCAATGCGGTCAGCTTCAGGTTGACGATTTGATTTTTTCAAAGTCCCTCACTAATATTTTAGCAGGACTTTTACTCCATTTCAGAAAAACAAAGTGGTATAAGAAAAGATTGGCTCACGAAAAAGAGGTTATTGAAAACTCAAAATATATTTTGGGAAGAACTACCTGGGACAGAGCCCATTCCTATGCAATAAATCCGCAAGCAAAATATTATTCTTGTAATAGAATTTTGAGAACACCGTTTTATACCGAAAAATGGGATTTATCAAACATTGAAAGACATTCAATATATGTTGGTAATGGTTATAATGCGTTAAAGGGTTTTCATTTTGTTGTTGAAGCTTTGCCACAGTTAATAAGGGAATACCCTGACATAAAAGTTTATGTGGCAGGGCACAAGCCTTTTACAGAAAATGACAAACGTGCATTTTTCAAAAAAGGATATGGAGCATACCTTAAAAAGTTAATTAATGATTTAGGTGTACAAGATCATATTGTTTTTACAGGTCCGTTAAAAGCTCAGCAGGTGGCGGAAAGACTTTCAAAGGTAAATGCCTATGTTCTTTGCTCAACTGTTGAAAACAGTCCTAATACTTTAGGTGAAGCAATGCTTGTTGGTACACCATGTATTGCCGCTTATGTGGGCGGTGTTTCAGATATGGCAGAGGATGGAAAAGAAGCCCTTTTCTACAGAAATGATGATCCGTCACTTTTGGTTTGGAATATCAAAAAAATCTTTGATAACGATGAATTAGCATTAAAATTATCAGAAAATGCCAAAAAGAAAGCAGAAATTACCCATAATCCTAAATTTAATGCAAAAAAACTTGTAAGCGTATATAAAGAAATATTGGAGAATTAATCAGGCGAGGTGAAAAAATGAATTATGCACCGGTTGCAATGTTTGTTTACAACAGAGCGGACCATTTTAAAGAAACATATGATGCGCTTGCTCTTTGCGAAGAAGCAAAGCAAACAGACTTGTTCATTTTTTCAGATGGTTGGAAGAATGATAATGCTCGCTTAAAGGTTGAAGAGGTGCGTGCTTTCTCCAAAGAAATAAAAAAACGAGCGGATTTTAAAAGTGTCAATATAATTGAAAGTCCTTGTAACAAAGGTCTTGCTAAATCAATTATAGATGGCGTTACTCAGGTTATAAATGAGTATGGTAAGATTATTGTTCTGGAAGATGATTGTGTTTGCGCACCTTATTTTCTTAGCTATATGAACAAATGCCTTGATTTCTATGAAAATAATAAAAAAATCGGTGCAATTTCAGGTTATGCACCTGCTATAGATTTCCCGAAAGAGTATAATGAAGATGTTTTTACCGCCTATCGTTCATGTAGTTGGTCTTGGGGAACTTGGAAAGCTCGCTGGGAAAATGTTGATTGGGAGCTTAAAGAATTTTCGGCGTTTTGTAAAAATCCCAAGCTTATTAAAAAACTTAATTCCAATGGTAATGACAGATTTATGCGTCTTTACCGCCAGACTAAAGGAAACGGCAGCTCCTGGTCCGTTCGTTTTGGCGCCCATCTTGTAAAAAATGATTGGTTAACGGTTTACCCGAGATTTTCTTATATAAAAAATATCGGTTGCGATGAATCAGGTGTTCACAGTAAGAACGAGGATGCGGAAAAAATGGCTGTAGATTTAAATAAAACCATAAAAGAGCCGAGAATTTCCGATATTGAATTAAATAAAAATATCCAGAAGATAATGAAGAAACATTATTCTTACGGATTTGTTTCGGATGTTGAAAAATTTATTGCTACAACAATTATAGTGTTAAAGTGCAAATTAAAAGGTTGAGAGTATGGAAAACAACGGTTTAATCAGTGTAATTATTCCTGTTTATAATGTTGAAGAATATCTGAGAGAATGTATAGACAGTGTCCTCTCCCAGACCTATGAGAATTACGAAATAATTCTCGTTAATGATGGTTCAACAGATAGCTCGGGAAAAATCTGCGATGAATATGCTGAAAAATGCGATAAAATTACTGTTATTCATAAAGAAAATAGCGGCCCTTCAAAAACACGTAATATGGGTTTGGTTGTAGCGAAAGGCGAATATATTTATTTTCTTGACAGTGATGATTATATAAAACCCGAAGCTTTTGAAAGATTAGTTTCTGTTATAGAAAAGCAAAATTCAGATTTTGTGTTTTTTGATGCCAAATCCTTTGAGGATGAAAACAAAAGCTTTAAAACAAGGCAAGGTTATTTAAGAAAGAATGACTATAAAACCGATGCCGGCTATAGTGTCTTAACAGAACTAAACAAAAACAAGGATTTTCATTGTGCTATTTATTTGCTGTTGATAAGAAAAAGCTTTTTGCTTAAAAATGATATTAATTTTTTAGAAACCGCATTCTGCTCAGAAGATATGCTTTTTACATATCAGCTTTTTTGCGTTGCACAAAGGGTAGCTCAATGCCATGAGGTTTTGTATTACAGAAGATACAGAAAAAGCTCAATTGTTACATCGAAAAAGACTGCTCGGCATTACTTGAGCTGCAAAGCAGTTTACGAGGAAATTAAAACTTTTTCCGAGAATATTGGAAAGTATGAAGATGCTACGGCGAAAGCTTTTGTTGTAAGGTGTGCATATAATGCACTTGATAATTATTTAAAAATATCAACAGCAGAAAAGGAAAAATATAAAAACGATTACAAATCATTAAAAAAATCAATTTTAAAAGATAATGCTTACGGTGATACGGCATTAAAAATGCGTTGCTACGGAAAAATATTTTGGTTCGTTTATAAAGTTTTTGAAAAAACAGTAGGAAGATTATTTTTATGAATAAAAAATTTTTAATGGTAATGCCCGTTTTAAAGGGTGGGGGAGCGGAAAGAGTTGCCTCCATTCTTACAAATGAATTTTATAAAAACGGTTATACTTGCGAATTTCTTCTGACTTCTTGCAACAGAGATGAGGTTATCAGCAGGGACTTGGATGAAAATATTCCTGTATTAATACTTAGAGATTTTTTCAAAAATTCAGTTGCAGATGTTTTATATAAGTTTCTGCGTGTTTTCTCTTCCGTTCTATGCAAGCCGCTTGAAACAACAAAAAAATCAGTACCATCCTTTTTTTCATATCTTTCCTTTGTTGCAAACTATCATAAAGAAATAGATGCACTTAAAGAAATATTGAAAAAAAGCCCCGATGCTACTGTTGTGACTTTTTTGCAGCCCTCAATACCAATGGTGCTTTTAGCAGGAAGAAAAACTAAAAACAGAATAGTCATTTCCGAGAGAAATGACCCAAAAAGGTTAATGAAGCATCGCTACGGCTATAAATTTATAAAAAAATACTATCAAAGAGCAGATGCAGTTATTTTTCAGACAGAGGATGCCAAAAATACATATCCTGAAAATATCGCTTCTAAAGGAACAGTAATTTTCAACCCAATAAAAGAAAATCTTCCCGAAAGGTATATGGGCGAACGAAATAAAAATATAACTACTTTTTGCAGGATTTCATATCAGAAAAACTTACCTCTTTTGGTTGAAGCTTTTTCAAACATTCATAAAGAGTATGAAGATTATCGCTTGCGTATTATCGGCAATACCCAGAATGAAGACGATGAAAAGGCTCTTAAAGAAATTAAAGTTTTAATTGAAGAGTTGAAGATTGCAGATTTTGTTGACTTTGAGCCATTTTCATTAAACGTGCATAAGGAAATAATAGAAGATGCAGTATATGTAAATTCATCCGATTATGAAGGAATGTCCAACGCAATGCTTGAAGCCATGGCGATTGGTATGCCCGTTGTTTGCACCGATTGTCCCATAGGCGGTGCGGCGGCAGTTATAAAAAATGAAGAAAACGGAATACTTGTTCCTGTTGGGGATTCAGAAGCCTTGGCAGAAGCAATTAAAAAGGTTATTTCTGAAGTAGAGCTATCAGAAAAGCTTTCAAAAAATGCCGTAAAAATCAAGGACGAGCTTTCTCTCGAAAATATAGCAAAGAAATGGATGGAGTTGTTATGAAAAAGAAAAAGCTTCTCATAGTGGCTCATCACCTTACAATCGGCGGAGTGCAGAAATCTTTGATTTCAGCGCTTAAGGTTCTTGATTATGAAAAATTCGATGTAACTCTTTACTTAAGAAAAAACAGAACGGATTTATTACCTTTTGTTGACGAGCGAGTTAATGTAATAATCAATGACGATAAGCATCATTATTACAGAAAACCATATGCAATTATTTTGCAAATATTAATTGGAATTTTCAATCTTTTAGGCAAAAAAGAAAAAACCGAAAAGCTTAACAAAAAGCTTTCCGAGAAAATTGTAAATTGGTCAATGGATTATGAGAAAAAACGTTTTTTTGATTCAGAAAAATATGACATTGCAATAGCTTATGTTCAGGGCTATACGGCGCTTTTTGTGGCAGAGTGTGTTAAAGCAGATAAAAAGTTTGTGTTTTTTCACACAAGTGTGGACGAGCTTCATAAGGTGCACGAAAAAATTAAAAATAAATTTGACAAAATAGTCGCAATACATAGCGAACAAAAAGAATTAATAAAACAATGGTATCCGGAAATAAAAGACAGAATAAGCGTTGTTGAAAATTATTGTGACAAAGCATTAATTGAAGAGCAAAGCAAAGAGTTTTCAGTAGAGAAACCTGAAAATAAGATTGTTTTGTGTTCATGCGGCAGGTTTTCAATTGTTAAGGGATTCGATCTGGCGGTTGAAGCGGCAAGGTTATTAAAAGAAAAGCAAATATCTTTCATTTGGTATTTTGTTGGTGACGGCCCCGAAAGAGCCAATATTGAAAAACTTATAAATAAATATAATTTGCAAGAAGAAATTATAATAACAGGTATGAAGAAAAATCCATATCCTTATATGAATGCCTGCGATATATATGTTCAACCATCATATGAGGAATCTTTGGGACTTACAATTTTAGAAGCTCACAGATTATATAAGCCTGTTATTGCAACCAAAACAATGGGTGGATTAAAAACCATTCAAGAAAGTATTAACGGTATTTTGTGTGATATAAATGCTCAATCAATTGCAGCTACAGTTGAAAAGTTAATCACAGATAAAGCTACTTTTGAAAATATAAAAGAAAATTTGAAGAATATTGACTATTCAGATGAATTAAACAAATATAAAACCCAATTGAAAAATCTTTTAGAGGAGTGAAAGAAGTGAAATTCAGCATACTTGTTCCTGTATATAATGTTGAAAAATATCTCGAACAATGTGTTGATTCATTGCTTTCTCAAACCTATGAGGATGATTATGAAATAATTCTTGTGGATGATGGTTCAACAGATTCTTCAGGTATAATTTGCGATGGATATGCAGAAAGGTTTCCTGAAAAAATAAAGGTTGTTCATAAAGAAAACGGTGGTCATACTTCGGCAAGACTTGAAGCAATAAAAAATGCCATAGGGGATTATTGCATTTTCTGTGATTCTGACGATTATATAGATAATAATTTGTTAGAAGTCATAGGAAACACTATTAATAAATACACCAATCTTGATATGGTGATTTATTCTTTTAAGTATAGTAATAATGGCAATATTTCTTATCGAAAAAACCAACTTGCAGATATAGAAACAGTATATGAGAAAGCGGATAAAGAAGTGCTATATAATGCTCTTATAGCAGGTCCTGTTATAACATCATTATGTACAAAAGCCGTCAAAACAGAAATATTGAAAAGGGATAATACGGATTACACTCCTTATTACAAATACACAATGGCAGAAGATTTATTTATGTCAATTTATCTCATTTCTGAAGCCCAAAAAATTGTGTACATAAATAAACCTTTATACAACTATAGGATTGATAATGAAAGTGTTTCACGGTCATTTAATCCCCAAATGATAGGGAAGAAAAATACTATATATGTGTATGAACATTTTTTAGAATACCTTCCAAATTGGAATATGGATGATGAAGAGCATTTGAATAAACTTAAGAACCGCTTTTTGGGAGAAGCGATGTATACTTTTTCGAACTTCTATGAAAAATCAAAAAATAACATCGAGCGAAAAGCCGTAGTTGACTTTGATTGGGACTCATTTTTACCGGAGGATTTCTCCGTTGAAGAAGTTAAAACCAACGATACCTATTCGCTTATGCTATATAAAAAAATAAAAGAAAAAAACTATATATTTTTGAGGTTTTATTTTCTCAAAAAGGCAATGTATAAAAAATATAAAAAATTTAAAGCGAGATTTGTTAGTTGAAAATTAAAAGTAGGGGGATAGTTGATGACAATAAACAAAGGTTTGATTTCTGTGGTTATGAGCAATTACAATACCCCTGAAAAGTATCTTAGAGAAGCAATTGAAAGTGTTTTAAACCAAACATATAAGAAATTTGAATTTATAATTATAGACGATTGTTCAACAGATAATTCTCTTGAAATTATAAAATCATATAAAGATGACAGAATTATTGTATTAGAAAATGAGAAGAATTTGGGTATAACAAAATCCTTGAACAGAGGCTTAGAGATTGCTAAAGGTGAATACATAGCAAGAATGGATGCGGATGATATTTGTTTTCGGAATCGGTTTGAAAAACAAGTTGAATATTTAAAGAATAATCCGCAGGTTGTTGTTTGTGGAACCAGTGTTGAGCTAATTGGCGATTGGCAAGAACGACACTCAAATAAATTTATTTGCCGAGAAATACCTGAACAGGATTTATTTAAAGTGTGCTTGTTGTTCGGCAACTATCCTAACATAGTCCATCCTACAGCAATGTTTAACAACAAAATAATTAAAGAGAATAAGATTAAATACGATGAACGATACCCTGTTGCGCAGGACTATAAAATGTGGGTGACTTGTTGTAATTATGGCGAATTTGCCAATTTGAAAGAAACTTTGCTTTATTACCGAGTGCATAAGGGAGCGGTGTCAAGTGCTAAGACGGATAAACAATATGCCTGTGCACTTATGAATATGAAGGAACAACTGGAAGCAATAGGCATTGAGTTAACAGTTGAAAACGAAGAAATTCACTATAACTTTTTGTTGAAAAGGCAACCTTATGACCTGCAGTACAAAAAATGGTTAGAGAAACTCATTTTACAAAACAAAGAATTTAAGGTATATAATGAAAAATTTTTAGAGGACGTTTTGTGGAGAAAATGGGTTGAAACCTCGTATTTTGCCTTGGCAAAGGAAAGAAACCCATTAAGTATTATAAAAATATTAACGAATATTCCATTTAAGTATTGGATTGAGCTTTTAAAAATAAAAAAAGGCAGAGTGAAAAGGGACTGGTGAATTTGACAAAAGAAAATATTGCAGTCAGTATAATTGTACCTGTTTATAATGCAGAAAAATATCTTGTTAAATGTCTTGACAGTGTAGTTAACCAAACTTTAAGAAATGTTGAAATAATTCTTGTTGATGATGGTTCAACGGATAAATCTTCTGAAATTTGTAAAGGCTACGCAACAAAAGATGAAAGAATAATTTATTTCAAAAAAGAAAATGAAGGTCTTGCTGCTGCCCGTCAGGACGGAATAGAAAAAGCAAGTGGCGAGTACATAGGCTTTGTCGATTCGGACGATTGGCTTGAGCTTAACATGTACGAGCGTATGTATTCTGTGGCGAAAGAAGAAAATGCTGATGTAGTATTTTGTAATTCTTTTCTGGACGAAAATGTAAAGGATAAAATACATCTTGAACCCGGAGTTTACGACAGAGAAAGAATAGAAAAAGAAATTCTTCCTCGCTCTCTTTCAGGATTATCGCCTAAAGGCGCAAATTCAGTTATACGGTGGTCTAACTGTTTAAGACTCTATAAGAGGGATTTGATTGTAAAAAACCAAATTTCTTTTAACCGGAAATTTAGAAGAAGTCAGGATTTGCAGTTGACCTTCGAAACTGCTTTGTATGCACAAAAATATGTTTCCTTAAATGATGAATACCTGTATCACAACAGAACAGATAACAACACCTCTTCACTTTCAAGGGGTTATACCAAGAATTATTGGCAACTTATAAGACCTTTGATTGATGTGCTTTATACTGATGTAGCAAACTATAAAAAACAAGATTTATCTTACAATATGCATTTGTGTGCATTTTTCTTTGCAGCCTCGGGCGTAAGAAACGAGCATTACACAAGTGTGTTACCTTTTAAGGAAAAAATAAAAAAACTCGATGAAATTGCTAAAGACGAGGTAATACAACAAACTTTGCCATATATAGATTCAAGTAAGCTTAACGGTTATTATGAAGCTGTATATAAGGGCTTAAAGGGCAAAAACGGTAAATCTGTGTGCAAAGAACTTAAAAAATATGATTTTTATTTAAACAAGTACAAGCCTTTTGCAAGAAAGCTAATGAGCAATAAATTGGTAGAAAAGATACACTCTAAAATAAGATAAGGAGGTGAAGCTTGATGAAGCAAAGAGATGATATGGAGATTTTCTCTTATGAATATAAGGGGAAAGAATATCTTTATTCAATACCCGACACTTGCTTTGACACCCGTGACGGCGGAGAGCATTATAACTTTTGTGTGAATGTGCGAAGCAAAGTGGGGGATTTCAAGGATTTTCAGGTTCCGTTCCGCCTGTCCGCAGACGAGCTCCATCTGGCTCAGTCGAAGGTGGAAGAGGGAATAAGGAAATTTGCAGATTAAAAGTAAGAAATGATTTTAAAGATGGTGAGCGTATGAAACATATAGCTTTTGTTATAGGCAATTATAAAAACGGCGGTGTTGCCATGCGTTCAACCAACCTTGCTAATGCATTTGCCGAGAAAGTCTATATAACATCAAAAAATGGTCTAAAAAACAAAAGAAAAAGTTAATTAAAACTATCAGAAAAATCAGGTCATTGATATAGGATAGAAAGCACAAAGGTATGATGATGAGAAAGATTAAAAAAATTATTCAGCAATATAAATTGAAGAAGGCTAATAAATATTGGGACAGGCTTGCTGATGCTGTGAAAAAAAAGCTCAGTTCTTGCGGAACTAATCTTACAGTATTGGGTGAAATAGAAGTGTTTTCAGGTGAAAACATTTCTATCGGTAACAACTGCAAAATAAATCCCGATGTTTTTTTTAACGGCAGAAGTGGCATAACAATCGGTGATAATGTTACACTTTCTCACGGTGCAAAGCTTATTTCCACAGGTTATGATGTTGAACATTGGATGGAAACAGGGGAGAGAGTTCATATTGACGATAAGCCAATACATATAGGTGATAATTGTTGGCTTGGTGCAAATGCGATAATTCTTCCCGGTGTTAAAATTACGGGTGAATATGTCGTTATCGGTGCAGGTGCGGTTGTTACAAAAGATGTAACAGAAAGCAGAGTGCTTGTAGCAGGTAATCCTGCAAAAATTGTAAAACACTATGATGTAAAAAATCAGGGGTAAGCTATATGTCAGAACAGAAATGGACAACGGTTGTTAAATCGGAAAATAAAATATTTGATGTAGATATAAAGGGGCTCAGAAACTGCAAGGATTTGATATTCCTTTTTGTTCGCCGTACCTTTGTTGCAAAATACAAGCAGACCGTTTTGGGACCTGCATGGGCAGTTATTCAGCCTTTTTTCACAACGGTTGTTTATTCCGTTTTCTTTGGTAATATTGCAGGGTTGGGTGCCTCAGGTGTGCCGAATTTCATTTTCTACCTTTCAGGTACAATAGTATGGACGCTTTTTTCAAGCTGTATGACAGAAACTTCTAATAGTTTTATCGGAAACTCCGGTATTATGGGCAAGGTTTATTTCCCTCGCCTTGTTATGCCCATTTCAACGGCAATTTCCCAATTTATAGGCTTTTTTATTCAGTTTGCTTTTATGCTTTGCTTCCTTGTGTATTATGTAGCAACCGGTGCAGGTGTTGAGCCTAATTTATACATGCTTTTAACTCCGTTGGTGCTTATTCAGTTGGCGGTTTTGGGCATGGGCTTTGGTATGATTATTTCTTCTCTTACCACTAAATATCGTGATTTAGCCATGGTTGTTGGCTTTGGTGTTAGTCTTTGGAGCTATTGCTCACCTGTGGCTTACGATATGTTTTCTCGTTCCCAGTTAGCACCCGGAAGCGCATTATATAACATTTATATGCTCAATCCTGTTACGCCTGCAATCAATCTTTTCCGTTTCGCCTTTTTAGGTTGTGGTGAAATAGATTGGCTTTTCTGGTTAATAAGTTGGGTTACTACTGTTGTTGTGGCTGTTATAGGCGCTCTTATGTTCAGTAAGTCCGAAAAAACCTTTATGGATACAGTGTGAGGTGCGGTATGGCAGAATTAGCAATAAAAGTTGAAAACGTTTCTAAAGAATACCGCCTTGGTGCTATCGGCGGTGCAACATTAAAGGGCGAAATACAGTCCAAAATAGCTAAGCTTCGCAAAAAAGAAGATCCTAACCTTAAAATTGGTGAAAAAGATCACGAGAAAAACGAGAGATTTTTGGCACTTGATGATATGTCATTTGAGGTGGAAAAAGGCGAAGCAATTGGTATAATCGGTCATAACGGTGCCGGTAAATCCACAATTCTAAAGCTTATTTGCCGTGTTACCACTCCAACAAAGGGCAATATATATTTAAACGGCAGAATTACATCTATGCTGGAAGTCGGTACAGGATTCCATCCCGAGCTTACAGGCAGAGAAAATGTGTATCTTAACGGTGCAATTCTCGGTATGAGTAAAGCGGAAATTGATGAAAAATTTGACGAAATTGTTGAATTTTCAGAGGTGGGTCAGTTTATTGATACACCAATAAAAAGATATTCCAGCGGTATGAAGGTGAAGCTTGCCTTCGCGGTTGCTTCTCACCTTAATTCAGAAATTATGATTATGGATGAGGTTCTTGCTGTTGGTGATGTTAATTTCCAGAATAAGTGCATAGAAAGAATGAAAAAGGTTGCCTCTGAAGAAGGCAGAACAATTCTTTATGTAAGTCACAATATGGCTACCGTTAAAAGTCTTTGTAATCGTTGCATTGTTCTTTCTAAAGGTAAAGTTATTTTTGAAGGTAATACTGAAGAAGCAATTGCAATTTATATGAAAAATGAGGCTCTTGATGATACAACATTTTTTGATACATCAAAAGCCAAAAGACATCCGAAATGCAATAAAAGACATCTTTTGCAGAGTCTTGAAATACTTAATAAAGAAACACCGCAATTTGAATATGGCGAAAAATTCACTTTCAGAACAAAATGGTTAAGCGAAAATGATAATGAAGCATTAAAAATGAAGCTTGTTGTTAACGGTATTGATGCAAGTCCCGTTGGTGTTGTTTTTTGTGGCGAACTTTCCCATAATAAAGGTGAAAATCAAAAAGAGTTTGTTTTTGATACTTCATATCTTGTGCCCGGTAAATATACGGTTGACGTGATTTTATACGATAACGATGAAGCGGGGAATGTTATGTTTTATGATCGTACAACCGCTTTGCGATTTACTATTGAACATTGCCAAGAATCAATTAAACTCAAGCATTGGTTCAAGGACTGGGGTAATGCAGTTCTTCCTTGTGTTGAGCAGGTTGAGGAATAATATTTTATAAATAAAAAACTAAAACAGGATTAAAGAAATGGCAGAAAGCGTTTTGAATAAAACTGAACAGGTGTTATTGGATTTGCTTGGGAACAATTTGTTTTCTGCAGGTAAGTCCTTTGAGGGCATTTCTTCGGATTGGCGCTTTGTTTGGTATGAATCATATATGCAAGGGGTTTCTTTAACCGCTTTTGCAGATTTTCCTGCAGAGTTGACTGAGTCGTCAGATTTCTCAGTTATAAGAAAAAAACTGCAAGAAAGAATATCGGATAACTTTTTAGTAAATAAAAGCCATTTTAAAATCCATAAAGTTCTTACTGATTCAGGTATTCCTTATGTTATTTTGAAAGGTCTTGCATCGGCACTCTATTATCCCGACTTTCTTTTGCGGTCCATGGGTGATGTGGATTTTCTTGTAAGCGAAGCTGATTTGGAAAGAACCTGCAAGGTGTTAGAAGAAAACGGATTTAATCCTTCCGATAAATCCCACGGTGACCATTTGGTGTATACGGATGATGTCTGCAGATATGAACTCCATACACAACCTGCAGGTATGCCAAAAGGTGAAGCAGGGGAATTGGTTGAAACTTATTTAGCTGATATATTGGATAAGGCAGAAAAGAAGAGCACCTTGTTCGGACAAATTGTTGTGCCTTCTGCGTTCCACCACGGGCTTATAATTCTCCTTCACACTTGCCACCACTTAACAAGCTCGGGTATAGGTCTTCGTCACCTTTGCGATTGGGCGGTTTTTGTCAATTCCCTTGCCGAGGATGAATTTTGCAATTTGTTTGAAGATAAATTCAAAAAAATCGGTCTATGGAATTTTGCCTGTGTATTAACAAAGGTCTGTGAAAAATATCTTTCTTGTCCCCCAAAAAAGTGGGTGGGTGAGGTTAACGATGCTTTGGTCGACGGATTGGCACAAGATATTTTCAAAGGCGGCAATTTAGGGCAAAAAAGTGACGATAGAAGTCACGAAGCGATGATTTTGCCCAAGTACGGTGATAAAAATCACAAAGAAAAAAGCAATTCTAAAAGATTGATTGCGTATGTAAATCAATCAGTAAAAAATAACTGGAGAAGTGCAGAGAAAAATAAAATCCTTTTACCTGTTGGCTGGATTTATTTTGGTGGAAGATATGTTTTCCGTTCGTTAAAGGGCGAAAGACCGAAAATTAATGTTAACAGCTTTATAAATGAAGCGAAACAAAGAGCTGAAATGTTCAACCAATTAAAATTATTTGAAAAAGAATAAATCGTGTAATTAAATGTTTGTCATTTAATTACACGATTTAAATTATTTTTTTAACAATCCCGACTGTTCAAGTCCTTCTAAAAATTCTTTAATATCTGCAGAGGCTTCTTCTTTTGAAACGTCAAATTCTTTTGTAACTGCATTTAATAGTTCATCAAAAGTTTTTTCAGCTTCCAACTCTTTCCAAATGAACTGGCTTACAGGGTTCAAGATTACAATATTAGCATCTTCACCTGCTTCGTTGCTTATGGGAATTGCCAGATATTCACCTGCAATTTGTCTTAAAACATAATCGCCTTTTATACTAAAAGTTCTGATTTCCATTTAATCACTTCCTGAGATAATTATATCATTAAAAATAACAAGCCACAACCGTATTCCAAAAAATTACGGAAGCTACATTGCTTAATCCATAGTTTTGATCTGTTTAAAATCAATTTCTTTTTCTTTCAAAAAGCTTTCGGTTTTTTCTTGGAAATCTTCAGCAGAGAAGAATGTGGAATTATATAAATCAATTATAGTACCGCTTTTGGTGACAAAAACAATATGCTTGTCCTCTTGGAATTTACCCTCATAGGTGTAACCATCCACAATAGCTACGTAGTCAACAGAATTATACTCGCAAACATTTCTTGAAAGAGGGAGGTCTTCTGTTGAATACAGAAAACTTTCTTCTTTAAGCACCAATGTAGAGTTGATACAAGTGAAAAGCGTAATCAAAGCGACGCTTTCAGAAAGAATTGTGAAATATTTTAAAACTGTTTTGGCTTTTGGTGGTAACTCAGGTGTGTGAATGTCTTTATTTTTGCTTTTCTTTCTCAAATGTATATTTAAAGCGATGCTCACAGCAGGAAGAAAAGAGAAAAAGGGGATGAAAATCAAGTTTTCTTTTATCCCGAAAATGAAAAGGCTGTTACTTGATGTAAGATAGGTTAAAAGAATGAATAAAACGCCCATAACAATTGAAATGGGAAAAGCACAAAGAACTGTATATAAAAGGAGTTTTAAAGAACCCTTTGCATCTGTTCCCTGGCGGGCTGCACCTTTTTCTGTGGATGCGGATTTTGCCGCTTGGGAAAGCTCAGTTAGCTTTCCGCCATTTTCAAGATATTGAAGAAGGTTGTCTTCATAAATGGATCGATATTTTGCTTTTTTCAGAGCTTTAAGTGCTTTTTCCTCCTTGCCCTTAAAGAAAATAGCAGGGGAGCCAACCAGAAAGGTATCAATTTGGTATTGGAAAAAATTATAAAACATCAATGAAAGTATTTTATCTCCCGATTCTTTAAGGAATGCACTTGCCTCAATTATATTATCACCGAAATATTCGTTAACCTTTTGCTTTTGTTTCTCAATAATCTTATTCTTCCGGACGCCGTTTTCGGATATTTTTAAGAATTCAGGTATAATTCTTTGTAATAATTTTTGAATTTCCTCGAAGCAATCCTTCATAAGCTCTTTCGAGTCCACATAAGAAAATGTGTAACAATTAAAGTTTTCAGGTTCGATAAAGGATATAATATCATAAAGAGAAAACACAATGGAGGGCTCGTTTTCAAAGAAAAATGAAAGCCAGATAACCTGCTGAATACCGCCCTTCATATTTTCTATATAATAAATATCCATATAAAACTCACCGAAATTGTAACGGACAACAGTTCCATTTTCGGTTTTTTTGTTTTTGCCTGTTACCAAGGGTTTGATTGCAGGGGAATCAGCGTTTAAATGAGCACCCAAAAGTCTGCAAAGTGTAATAAAATAAGTTTTTAATTCCATTTTAAACCTCGAATACAAAAATACAAACAATATTTTACTAAATTCTGTCTTTTTCGTCAACAGTTGAAGTTTTAAAAGAAAAGGAGTATTATATAGTCTGTAATTGCATGGAGGTGTATTTATGGAAGATATAAAGGTTTTGGATTACGGTTTTTTCAAACACGACGGCTTGGCTTTTGAATATCATGTAAGCGGAAAATCTGACGGTGAAGCTCTTGTTATGTTAAATGGCAACGGCGGAGATTATCGTTGCTTTGAGGGCGATTTGTACAAGCCTCTTTCCGAATATTTTAAAATAATACGTTTTTCAACAAGAGGTACGGGTAAAACTCCTCTTGGTAATAAAAAACTCACATTTGAGTTGTTTTGCGATGATTTGAAAGCTTTGCTTGATTATCTCGGAATTGAAAAAGCGAATTTCTGCGGTTTTTCTGATGGCGGAAACCTTGGTATGTGCTTTGCGGTAACATACCCCCAATATGTAACACGTCTTGCAGTTTTCGGCTCTAATCTCAATACAAGAGGAACAAAAACAGGTGACCAGCTTGGAATTATAAAAGACCACAGAATATATGCTATTAAAGCAGCGATTACCAAAGACCCTGAGATGATTAGAAAAAGAGAAATTGAGGGTCTTATGGTAGGTCAACCTCATTTGAATTATAAGAAGCTTTCCGCAATTAAAGTGCCGTTTTTGAATGTTTTCGGTGAATTTGATATGATAAAGCGCCGTCACTCAAGAAAAATAACAAAAGCGGTTGAGGGTGCGGAAGAGGTTATGGTTCTCAACGGCGGACACAGCACCGCATTCAGAAAAACAGATTTTCTCATTTTACCCGTTGTTAAAAAGTTTTTTGGTGTGATATAAATCAGATCAAATGATTATATAAAATATGCAAAAGTTTTTAAAATTGTTATTTATAAATTAATAACAAAAAAGTTGTTGGTGGTCATACCTCTCTTTGAGGAGAGGGGGACCACCTTTTGATTTCTCGCTAATACAACACAGTTTCAAGCGTACCAAATAACAAAGCGTTGCAATACACCTGTAGGTAACGGGCTTGACCGTTCCGCAGAATAAATAAATTCATAACAATTACTTTATTACAGTTTCATCTTGCTGTGAAATGTTGCTTTGCAATAAAGAACCTTCCGTCTTTTGACATACAGGTATGTCAAAATCCACCTTCCTTTGAAGGAAGGCACAAAGGAAATCATATTTGTTCTTCTTTCGCGCGCCGACACCCCTAACCTTACTATGTTGTGCGGTACAGGCAAGCCTGTACCCTATGGTTATCGCCATCTGGTGACTGGCGGCTGGTAACTCAATAAATCTTGCCGTTTTTCGTTGCATTATGACCCCGTATATGTTATAATATTAGACTGTAAAACTAAAATAGGGTGATTTTTTGAATCGAAAGAAATGGGTCGTTTCCTCTTGTGACAGAGATGCGGCGGCAACTCTTGCAGAAAACTGCGGCGTTGAGCCTTTTGCAGCGTTTCTTCTGTGCTCTCGCGGAATGACGGATGAATTTGAAGTAGAAAGCTTTTTGTATGATACGGATTTAATTGACCCCTACACTTTGCCCGATATGGAAAAGGCGGTTGAAAGAGTTAATCAGGCTCTTGAAAATGGTGAAAGAATTACTGTTTTTGGTGATTATGATTGCGACGGTGTTACATCGACGGCTCTTTTATACTCCTACCTTTCTTCGCGCGGTGCAAATGTAGATTATTATATTCCTGACCGTTCCGCTGAGGGTTACGGAATGAATCTTGGGGCAATTGACCTTTTAAAAAGCAGAGGAACAAATGTAATTATAACCGTTGACAATGGTATAAGTGCTATTGAAGAGGTGGCTTTCGCAAAAACTCTCGGTATTGATGTTGTTGTTACGGACCATCATCGTGTCGGAGATGTTTTACCTGATGCAATTGCGGTAGTAGACCCACACAGAGAGGATTCTCTTTGTGAGTTTTCTGACTGGGCAGGTGTGGGTGTTGCTTTTAAATTTATAAGCGCACTTGATGATAGTGAAGGCTACGAGCTTTTGGAGCAATACGGTGATATTATAACTTTGGGTACAATAGCCGATATCGTATCTTTGAAAGGCGAAAACAGAATAATTGTCAGAAGTGGCATTGCTTTTTTAAATGCAACTTTGGAGGATGGAACAATTCGCCAAGGACTTAAAGCACTTTTGGATGTGAGTGGTTCTTCGGGTTTGCTGGATTCCTCGTCTCTTGCGTATAGAATCGCACCGAGAATTAATGCAGCAGGGCGAATGGGTTCTGCTGAAAGAGCGTTAAAGCTTCTTCTTACTCAGGAAAAAGCCGAGGCAGTTGAAATTGCAGAGGAAATTTCCAATGCCAATGCCGAACGTCAGGCAATCGAAACACAGATAACAGCTTCAGCGGTGGAATACATAGAAACAAATCCAAAAATTAAGCACAGAAGAGTCATTGTGGTTGATGGTAAAGATTGGCATCAGGGTGTTATCGGAATTGTGGCTTCTCGTCTTGTGGAAAAATACGGTAAGCCGTGTATAGTTGTTTCGAAAAATGGTGATGTTGCAAAAGGTAGCGGAAGAAGCATCGACGGCTTCAGTCTTTACGATGCCCTCTCTTATTGCAGTGATGTTCTTGTTCAATACGGTGGTCACGTGCTTGCTGCAGGTTTAACTGTTGAAAGTGATAAAATCGATGTATTCAGAGAAAAAATAAATGCGTATGCCGAAAGTATTGAGACACCTGTTCCTGTGCTTAAAATTGATTGCAAACTTAACCCCTCTTCAATTACAATTGATATGTTGTCTTCGTTAAAGGTTCTTGAGCCTTTTGGAGCAGACAATGCCCAGCCGATTTTTGGGCTTTATAATATGGAAATAACCGGGGTTCAGCCCGTAGGTGCAGGCAAGCACCTCAGGATAACCGTGAAGCGAAAAGGCGTATTTGTAACTGTGATTATGTTTTCTGTTAGTCTGGCAGAATTCCCTTATAATATTGGTGATACTGTGGATTTGGCTGTTAAGCTTAGTGAAAATGAATTTCAGGGTAAAACGCAGATAAGTATTCAGGCAAAGGCAATTAAATTGAGTAATGTTAACGACGATGAGGTTATTTCTTCACTTAATGATTATGAAGATTTTTGTGCTCTTGAAGAAATATCCCAAGAAAAAAAAGAAAAACTTTGCATAAACAGAGATTTTTGCGGTAATGTTTACAAGTATGTAAAATCCAATAATGGTTGGAGTTTTTCCTCAGAGGTACTTTGTTACAGGTTAGGTCTTGCTCCGAAATACATTGCTGCTTGTCAGATTTCTCTTGATGCATTAACAGAATTGGGTATTTTAATTTTAAAGGATGGTAAATATACGCTCCCTGCTCAAACTGTGAAAAATCCTCTTGAAAACAGTGCGGTTTTTAAAAAGGCAAACATATAAACCGATAATAGAAAATAAAGAAGGTGACTTGAATGGATGAAAATATGTCGGTTGAGCTTATGTACGACGAGCTCAAAGAACAAGCGATTGCTGTGTTTGGAGCAGAAGACGCAAAAATAATAGATAGAGCCTTTGAGATTGCCAATGCCCGTCACGACGGACAGAAGCGTTCTTCAGGGGAACCATATATCATCCATCCTGTCGCCGTTGCTAAAATAGTTTTAGAATACGGAATGGACTGTCAGTCCGTTGCTGCGGCAATGCTTCACGATACTGTTGAAGATACTGACCTGACTCTTGAAGATGTGAAAAAAGAGTTTGGCGGTGAGATTTGCGCTTTGGTTGACGGACTTACCAAATTAGGTAAAGTTCCTCTTGATATTAAGGATAAGGAAGAGCAGCAGGCTGAAAATGTAAGAAAAATGCTTCTTGCTATGTCGGAGGATATCAGAGTTATTATTATTAAGCTTGCTGACAGACTTCATAATATCAGAACCCTTAACTTTATGCCTCCGCAAAAGCGCAGAGATAAAGCGGTAGAAACTTTGGAAATTTATGCTCCAATTGCTCACCGCTTAGGTATCAGAGCGATTAAAGAAGAGCTTGAGGACAAGGCGATAAGTTATCTTGATCCCATTGCGTATAAAGAGATTGAAGATGCGCTTTCAAGTCAGGGCAAATCACATAAGGAATTTCTTGAAACAATAAAAAAACAAATTTCTGACAGAGTGCATGAGGTTGTTCCCGATGCAAAACTTGAGGGAAGAATCAAAAGCGTTCATGGAATATACAGAAAAATGTATATGCAGAACAGAAATTTTGATGAAATTTATGATATATATGCGGTGAGAATTATTGTTGATAATACTATCCAGTGTTACGACTGTCTCGGTATTATTCACGATATGTTTACCCCTATTCCGGGAAGGTTTAAAGACTATATTTCCACACCAAAGCCCAATATGTATCAGTCACTTCATACTACCGTTCTCGGTAAAGCAGGTATACCCTTTGAGGTTCAAATCAGAACCTGGGATATGCATCATACTGCAGAGTTCGGTATTGCGGCACATTGGAAATATAAATTAGGTCTTAACGGAACCCAAAGATTCGAGGAACGTCTTGCTTGGATAAGACAGCTTCTTGAAAATCAAAAAGAAGCTGATGATGTTAAAGATATTGTTACAACAATAAAGAGCGACCTTGTTCCCGAAGAGGTTTTTGTTTTCACCCCCAAAGGTGATGTTATAAATCTTCCTATGGGAGCAACTGTTATTGACTTTGCTTATGCAATTCACTCCGCTGTTGGTACAAAAATGGTAGGGGCAAAGGTGGGAGGAAGAATTGTTCCTCTTGATTACAAGGTTCAGACCGGTGAGATTGTAGAGGTTCTTACTTCTTCTCAACAGGGAAAAGGGCCATCAAGAGATTGGCTTAATATTGTTAAAACAAGTTCTGCAAAAACAAAAATCCGTGCTTGGTTCAAGAAAGAACGCAGAGAAGAAAATATTGTTGAAGGTAAAGCGGAGCTTGAAAGAGAAATACGCAGAAACAAAATTCGTTTTACTGATGAAGAGTTGGAAAACCTTGTGAAAACTCTTGCGGAAAGACAGCATTGTGCAACTGTTGAAGATTTTTATGCAGCTTTGGGTTATGGCGGAATACCCATATCACGAGTTATACCTTTTGTAAGAGATGAGTATCATCGTATAGTTACATCCCGTCAACCTGCAAAAATTAAAATTGCTGAGGATAATAAGCCTACCAAGCATTCTGCAGGTGAAGGTGTCATAGTTGACGGTATTGATAACTGTCTGATTAAGCTTTCCCGTTGTTGTGCACCCATTCCGGGTGATGAAATAATTGGTTTTATTACCCGCGGGCATGGTGTTTCAATTCATAAAAGAGATTGTAGTAATGTACCGGTTGACATTGTGAATTGTGAAGAGCCTAACAGATGGCTCAGCGCCCGTTGGCAAAGCGGAACGGAAAGTAAGGAATTTAAAGCGAGTCTTGCTCTTGAATGCGAATCCCGTGTTGCAATGATGGCGGATGTTGCTAATGTCCTTGCAGATATGCGTGTTATGATTAATGGCATAAATACCCGTGATGCGAAAAATGGAAATACATTTATCTATCTTACAATTACAGTAAGAAGCACAGATTTTCTTAATATTGTTATTTCAAAATTAAAAGCCATCAGCGGTGTTGAAAGCGTAACAAGGAGTAAAAACTGATGAAAGCGGTTATTCAAAGGGTTGTTGAAAGCTCGGTTTCTGTTGACGGAAGAATTGTGGGTCAATCGGAAAAAGGCTATATGATTTTAGTTGGTGTTAATAAAGGTGATACCGAAAAAGAAGCAGAGCTTCTTGCAAGAAAAACAGCATCTTTGCGAGTTTTTGAAGATGAAAACGGAAAAATGAACAAATCCATTCTTGATATCGATGGAGAAATACTTGCAATTTCTCAGTTTACTCTTTGCGCTGATTGTAAAAAAGGAAACAGACCGTCTTTTACAAACAGCGAAGAACCCCAGAACGCTAATAGACTTTATGAGCATTATTGCGACGAACTTAAAAAGAATGGTGTACGAAAAGTTGACAAAGGTGTTTTCGGAGCGGATATGAAGGTTTCGCTTATTAATGACGGACCTGTAACGATTTGCTTTGACACTGATATTTGGAGTGGAAAATAATGTTTCTTGAATGTGTTGCCGTAGGGGAGCTTGAAGCCAATTGCTTTGTCATTTGTGATGAAGAAACAAAAAAAGGTGCGGTTATTGACCCGGGTGTGTATACGCCTGAAGTGAAAAATGCAATTGAGCGTTCGGGTATGACGGAGCTAAAATATATCCTTTGCACTCATGGTCATTTTGACCATATCTGCGGTGTTTCAAAAATGAAGAAAGAGTACCCTCAGGCGAAGGTTTGTATAGGTAAAGAAGACACACCCTACCTTGCGGATGGAAGGTTATCTCTTGCGACAATTTTTAAAGCGGATTTTGAACCCTGTCCTCCCGATACGGAATTTTCTCAAGGCGACACGTTTTCAATAGGAAATATAAATGTGGAAATTTTTTCTGCTCCCGGGCATACTCCCGGTGGTGTTTTATATGTTCTCAAAGACGAAAAAATAATTTTTACAGGGGATACTCTCTTTTGCGGAAGTGTCGGTAGAACCACTTTTAAAGGCGGCGACGCTTTTGCCCTTTTGAGAACTCTTAAAATGATGAAAGAATTTCCCGAGGATTATGTTATTCACACAGGTCACGGTGAAAGCTCCACAATAGGCTATGAAAAAAGAACAAATATGTTTTTAAGATGAATTTATATTATATTAATCATAATTACAGATATGAGGCGGAGAAGCTTTTAAGACTGTTTTTCCCCCTTGAAAAAATTATTGAATATACAGAGTTTACAGAAACAGAAGAGGATTATCTCTTGACTCGCATTGATGGTGAAGAAACCCTTACTCTTATTGCAGAGCTTTCTCTCAAAAGTGAAACACAAAGAAAAGTTAAAACCGTAACAAAAGCGGAATGCGAAGACCTTGAACTCGAACTTTTACTTCTTGCTTTTGATTTGCTCTGTAAAATGTGTGGGTTTACACCAAAGTGGGGGATACTTACAGGTGTAAGACCATCAAAGCTTATAGTAAAACGTCTTTCTCTTTACGGTGAGGATAATGCAAGAGATTGGTTTTTAAATACCTATAAGGTTTCTCCCGAAAAAACTGAACTTGCAATTAATGTAGCAAAAACAGAACTTCAGGTTATTGAAAAAGCAGGGGAGAAGTCTTTTAGCTTATATATCAGCATTCCTTTTTGCCCAACAAGGTGCAGTTATTGTTCTTTTGTTTCCCATTCAATAAATTCCGAAAAGGCAAAGAGCCTTATTCCTGATTATATTGAAAAACTTTTAGAAGAACTGACCTTTACCGCTCAAATGGCAAAGAAAAATAATTTGTGTCTTACAAGTGTTTATTGGGGAGGAGGTACTCCAACAACTCTTGAAAAGGAAGATTTGGATAAAATTCTTACACATATAGAAAATGTTTTCGATTTATCGGGTTGTCTTGAATATACTGTTGAGGCAGGTAGACCCGATACTGTTACCAAAGAGAAATTAGAGGTTCTCAAAAAACATAAGGTAGGACGAATAAGCATAAATCCCCAGACTTTTTCCGATAATGTATTAAATGCAATCGGAAGAAGGCACACGACTGCGCAGACTGAGGAAAAATATCTTCTTGCACGTGAAGTTGGTTTTGATGCTATTAATATGGATTTGATTGCAGGTCTTCCGACGGATACTGTTGACGGGTTTAAAAACAGTGTTAACAGAGCAATAGAATTAGGTGCAGACAATATTACTGTTCATACCTTAGCCTTGAAACGTTCCTCAACAATTGTTACAGAAAATGAAAGCGCTTCTGTTACCGACAGAGATATATGGGAAATGTTGGATTATGCAGGGAAAACGCTTACAGAATATGGGTATTACCCATATTATATGTACCGTCAAAGCAAATCTTTAGGTAATCTTGAGAATGTGGGTTGGTGCAAGAAAGATAAAGAATGCTTCTATAATGTTCTTATGATGGAAGAATATCAGAGTATTTTCTCCGTCGGCGCAGGAGCAGTTACGAAGCTTCGCACAGAAGACGGAAGTGTCATCGAAAGAATATTTAATTTTAAATATCCCTTTGAGTACATATCGAGATTTGATGAGATAATAGATAAAAAAGAGAGAATGTGTGAATTTGAATATTGAATAATCATTATTCAATATTCATTAAAATAATATATTAATAGGGCGGTGAAATGATGGCTAATGTAAATAACACCTTGGAATATATTGTTGACAATGCGGTTAATCCCGAAGAATTTGTTTTGAACTGTGAAGAAAAATACAATAAAAAAATAAATAAAATTGCTAAAGATATTGCGGAAAGTGAAAAAACAGAGATTGTTATGCTTGCAGGTCCCAGCTCCTCGGGTAAAACAACAACCGCAAAAAAACTTTGTCAGGCACTTGCTGATTTAGGTGTCAAAAGTCATACAGTTTCGCTTGACGATTTTTACTTGAATAATGAGGATTCGCCACGGTTCCCTGACGGCACTCCTGATTATGAAACTGTTGAAGCATTGGATATACCTTGCTTTGAAAAAACGATGGCAACTCTGATTGACACAGGTTGCGCTTTAATGCCTGAATTTGATTTTTTAACAGGTAAACGTAAGGAAAAATATAACGAATTGGCATTAGGGAAAAATGACGTCATCATTGTTGAGGGGCTTCACGCTCTCAACCCCATAATAACGGAGCATCTTCCTAAAGACAGGCTTTTAAAAATATATATCAGTGTTTCTTCAAGAATTTACGATAAAGAGCGGAATATAATTCTTAATAAACGTAATATAAGATTTGTTCGCCGTCTAGTACGAGATTATAGGTTTCGCGGAAATTCAGTTGAGGAAACCTTTAAAATGTGGATAACCGTTCGTTACGGCGAGGATGCTTATCTTTTTCCGTTTAAAGAAAATGCTGATATAAAAATCAACACAATTCATCTTTACGAAGCTTGTGTTTTAAAGGATTTGGCGGCAGATTTGTTAATGCAGGTCAGTAAAGATTCGGAGTTTTATAAGGAATCTCAAAGATTAATTCGTTCTTTATATAAATTTCCGAAAATAGATTCATCTTTTGTCCCTGAAGATTCTCTTTTAAGAGAATTTATTGGAAAGGAGTAAGAAATGTCCGATAAATCAATTAAAAAGCAAAATGTTTTAAACGGTGCAATGGTGCTTGTTATTGCAACGGCTCTTGTAAAGGTTATCGGTGCGGTTTATAAAATTCCGTTAACGAGTATTATAGGCTCTTTGGGTAGGGGCTATTTTGCTTCGGCGTATAATATTTATACCCCAATTTATGCTATTTCAATGGCAGGTCTTCCTGTTGCGGTTTCTACAATTGTTTCGAGAAATGCAGCTTTAGGAAAATATCGTGATGTAAAACAGGTTTTGAAAATCACCTTTCCTCTTTTTCTTGCTTTAGGTGTTGTGGGTACAGGTGCACTTTTGCTTGCGGCAAGGCCCTATGTTGAATCTGTTGGTTCACCACTTGCAATTTTCAGCGTTTTTGCTATTGCACCCTCAATTCTTTTCTGTTGTATAATGAGTACATACAGAGGCTATTATGAGGGTCTCAGTAATATGTACCCGACTGCAATTTCTCAGGTTATAGAATCTTTAGGAAAACTTGTTTTTGGTCTTGTTTTTTCTTATGCGATGCTCGACTATGCAAACGAGCAAATTGCTCTTAATGGCTCTGTTTTTGGCTATAAGGTAGAAACTGATGCGGACGGTGCAATTGTTTATGCTCTCGCAGCAGCAGGTGCAATTTTGGGCGTTACTTTGGGAACGGTTTTTGGTGCTATATATACCGTCTTGCGCCATAAAGTAAGAAAAGACGGAATAACCAAAGAAATGCTTGTTAATTCTCCTCTTGCATCTCCAAGGAAAACTACTTTAAAAGAGATTATTGCAATTGCAGTTCCTACTGCGGCAAGCTCATTGGTTCTTAATATCACCAACTTTATTGATACATTTATGATTCAGAGCCGTTTGGAAAGCGTTGTTGCTGAGAATTATGATACAATAATGGGCTTATATGGCGAATCTGTTACGGCGGCAAATATTGCAAAGGAAAATATTCATACTTTCCTTTACGGTGCTTACGATACAACGCTCGACTTCAGAAACCTTGTTCCTACGGTAATGATGACTTTGGGTGTAAGCGCGATTCCCATTATCTCTGCGGCAGTTGCAAAGAAGGATTTTAAAACAGTTAACGCAACAGTTAATACTGTATTTAGAATAACAATGCTTATTGCTCTTCCTGCAGGCGCAGGCTTCTTTGCCCTTTCAGAGCCGATTATGAATTTGCTTTATAAAGGAACAGAGAATGAAGCAGGTATCGCTATTGCCGCTCCCGTTTTAGGTCTTTACGGTCTTATGATGGCAATACTCACTCTTTCTTCACCATTAACAAATATTCTTCAGGCAATCGGCAGAGCGGATGTTCCTGCAAAAGCATTGGCTCTCGGTTGTGTATTCAAAATCGGTCTTAACTATATTCTTATCGGTATTCCCGAAATCAATGTTAAGGGTGCGGTTTTCGGAACAGCATTCTTCTATCTTCTTTGCATTTTCTACAACTATGCGGTGTTGAGAAAAGAAACCGGTGTAAGAATAGATACTAAGACTGTTATAGTAAAACCGCTTATTGCGGCGGTACTTTGCGGTGGTGCTGCATACGGTTCATATGCAGTTTTGTGTAACGTTTTGACATTCGGTGATATGAGCAGCAGACTTAACGGACAGTCCCTTTCTTGCTTGATTTCTATCGGTGTTGCAGTAGTTGTATACGCAATTTCTGTACTTTTGATGAAAACTTTGGTAAAAGATGACATTTTAATGCTCCCCAAAGGAGAAAAATTGGCAAAAATACTTGAAAAATATAAGCTTATAGGTTAAAATAGGGGATGTGAATTATGGTAGTGAATTTTGAGTTCAAGGACAAATACGGTTTCAATGATCTTGTTGATATAGTGAGAATTCTTCGTGAGCCGGGCGGTTGTCCTTGGGATATGGAACAAACTCATCAATCTATAAGAGAAAATTTTCTCGAAGAAACTTATGAGGTTATTGAAGCGATAGACACAAACAACAAAGAGCTTATGCAGGAAGAATTAGGCGATGTGCTTTTGCAGGTGCTTATGCACTCCGATATGGCTCGAACGGACGGTTGGTTCACAATTGATGATGTTGCCAACGATATTTGTCAAAAGCTTATTATAAGACACCCTCACGTTTTCGGAGATATCAGCGTCAGTTCAACAGGCGAGGTTCTCAAGAATTGGGATGATATAAAGCGTCAGACCAAAAAGCAAAGAACCCAGAGTGAAGCTATGGCGGCTATTCCAGCCACATATCCTGCTCTTATGAAAGCCCAGAAGGTTCAGGAAAAAGCTAAAAAGGCAGGTTTTGATTGGCGTGATCCTGACGGTGCCTTTGATAAAATAGCGGAAGAAAGTGCAGAGCTTAAAGAGGCACTTGAAGTCGGCGACAAAGATAAAATTGAAGATGAATTGGGTGACCTTTTCTTCTCAGTTGTTAATACTGCCCGTTTCTGCGGTTGCGATGCGGAAACCGCTCTTGAAAAAGCAACGCAGAAATTTATGAAACGCTTTACTGTTACCGAAAAGCTTGCAACAGCTAAAGGTATAGATATGAAAAGTGCTTCAATAGAAGTTCTTGATGAGCTTTGGGATGAAGCAAAGAAAAATTAATTAGTCCAATTTAAACCGATTTAACGGTTTGGAAAATACAAAAATTTATTTTTTGGAGGATTTAAAAATGAATAAGACAGAACTCGTAGCAGCAGTAGCTGCAAAAGCAGACATTTCAAAGAAAGCAGCAGATGCAGCAGTAGCAGCAGTTATCGATTCAGTTGCAGAAGCACTTGCAAAAGGTGAAAAGGTTCAGCTTATCGGCTTCGGTACATTCGAAGTTCGCGAAAGAGCAGCTAAAGAAGGCCGTAACCCCAAAACAGGCGAAAAAATCACAATCGCTGCTTCTAAAGTTCCCGCTTTCAAAGCAGGCGCAGCTCTCAAAGACGCTGTAAAATAATTTTAATGATTATAAAGCCCCCCGAACCATTTGGCTCGGGGGGCTTTACTTTTCTTCATCCGTTTCAATGGGGGTATGCGCTTACCTTTGTCATTTCCCGGTTATGTTCGGGTTTAATAACAAAACGATGTTCGCCCCAATAGGTAAGGTCGGGACTGCCATAGTATTACTTCATCCGTCGTAATAATTCAAGGTTTCTATTAAAAGTCCACCAACATCGGCGATTGCTTTTTTACTGACTGTGTGTAGTTTATCTGAATTTGCTGAAATTGTTTTTGAAATATGTTTTTTTGAAGTTCCTAAAGAACAAGCAGAAAAATTATTTTTTGAAAATGGTGTAAAGGTGCTTGTTCCTAAAAGAGTGCTTTCTTTATGAATATTGATGTTCAGATTTTCAGCCGCTTCGCCAATAACTGAGGCGACCTCCGAGCTTCCTTTTGTACCGCTTCCGTCTTTGAAAAATACGGAAAGCTTTCTTGAAGTGGTTATTTCCTCAATGGGAATAAAAACAGTTGGAACATCGGTATAAAGTCGTTTGTGTTTTTTAGCGAAATGGTATGCGCCAGCACGTGAAGAATAATCACTTCCCACAATTAAACAACATACTTCTGTTTTGTCGTATCGGAATCCGTTATCATGCAATTGCTTCATAATACTGAGAAGGATTGAAGAAGGAATTATACTTGAACTGATGCCTGAGGCAACCTTGTGGTTGTTTATAAGAATGGCGGATATTATATAAAAGGGTACAAAACCAATGCAGATTACTGTAAGAAAACAGAAAAAAGGAACTTTTTCAGGAGCGCCCGAAAATAAAAATAAAAGTCCGCTGCAAAAGAGGACGGTATTGCCTATTAATGAACACATACTTAAAATAAACGGTGAGCGATTACCAAAAATATGGGCACGCATACTCTGAGGAGCGTCGGAACGTGCCACGAGTACAACTCTGTTAAGGGTTTCGCTACTGCTATAGCGCACACCAAGAAGGTTTTTGCTCATTTTTGCAGGAGTAATAAAATCCAGCTTTTTACCGTCAAAAATGAATTTATATGAGAAAATACAAAATATTATAAGGCTGATTAAAAGCGAAAGAGAAGCTTGCGCCACAGAGCCTGTATTTACCGCATTTGAAAAAAGAATTACACAAATAACCAAAAGCGCGCACAAAAGCTTTTCTGCTAATGTACCCGCTCCGGGATGGGTTTTGAATTGCTCCTCATGAGTTTCGTCACAGGATTTTTTTAGTTCATTCATAAAAATATGCTGTGCTTGTTCCTCACCGGAAGAGCCCGCTCTGCGCTCTCTTGAAGAATTCAGAACAAGTTCTGCCGTATCAAGAACGTATTCAATGTTTTTTTGTTCTAAATTTGGTGAAGCAGTCATAGATAAGACTCCCAAATTATTATTTTATTATTTCTTTGAAAATTTCATAGGCTTTTTCCCATAAAGCATTTTCTGTGGGCTCATAAACTTTAAGGTTTTCGCCTTGCGCAATGATTTTTCGAGCTTCCTTAATGTCTTTAACAGTACCTGTTGACATAAGCTGAATCGCAACATTACCTAAAGCAGTAGCCTCAATCGGTCCACCGTAAACATTTACATTACAGCTTTCGGCAGTCATCTGAAGGAGAAGCTTATCCTTGGTTCCGCCACCCATTACGTGAATTCTGTCATAATCCTTGCCGGTGCATTCTTTGATACCATCGAAGGTATAGCGGTATTTAAGAGCAAGACTTTCATAGATGCAACGAATTATTTCGCCAACGGTCTGAGGAACATACTGACCTGTTTTTTCGCAGTATTCCTTCACACGACGGGGAAGGTTACCCATAGGTGCGAATTCGGGGGCATCAGGGTCAATAAAGCATTTGAAGGGTTCGCATTCCAACGCAAGCTTTTCGAGTTCTGCATAAGAATATTCAGTACCTTCGCGAATCCATTGACGGCGGCTTTCCTGGATAAGCCACAGGCCGCAGATGTTTTTAAGAAATGCGGTGGTGAAATCATATCCACCCTCATTGGTAACATTAAGCTTTTTAGATGCTTCGTTTATAATTGGTTCTTTTACTTCTGTTCCGAATAAAGACCAGGTTCCGCAACTTATAAATGCAAAATCATCGTACTCACAAGGTGTAGCGGTAATGGCACTCTGCGTATCGTGAGCGGCAACACTTATGATATCTGCCTTAGGAACACCTAATTCCTCGCAGATTTCGTCTGAAAGCTGACCTATAACAGCACCTGTGGGTGCAATTGGAGTTAAAAGATTTTTGTCAATGCCGAAAGTATCAAGGATCTCTTCAGACCAATCATTTGTTTTTAAATCTACCATCTGTGATGTGGTAGCAATAGAAAATTCTGTTGATTTAACGCCTGAAAGCATATAGTTTAAAAGGTCGGGCATAAAAAGAAGAGTATCCGCTTCTTTCAATATGTAGGGACGGTTTTCCTTGAGGGAAAGAAGCTGGAAGATGGTGTTGAAATCCATAAACTGAATTCCTGTAATATCGTACATTCTTTCCTTGGACATATATTCAGTTGCCTTCTCAACCATTCCGTCATTTCTTGCATCACGATAATGAACAGGGTTTTCAACTAATGTACCGTCTTTACGAAGAAGACCGAAGTCAACACCCCAGGTATCAATACCGATGGAGTCAAAACCGCCGTCCTCTTTAGCTTTCAAAATGCCTTGCTTTATTTCATAAAAAAGTCGCTGAACATCCCAGTAAACAGTGCCATTTATTTTTACAGGGTCATTTGAAAAACGATGAACTTCTTTAAGATTTATTTTTTCGCCATCAAATATACCAAGAATTGCTCTGCCGCTTGATGCGCCGAAGTCAAATGCAAGAACTCTTTTCATATTTACCACCTTTTTTGTTATCTTAAGAAACAGTTAATAATAATCTCTTCCGCTTCCGCTTCCGTTTTGCCGAGGGTCTGAAGCTTTAAAAGCTGGTCGTTATTGATTCTGCCGATAGCGGCTTCGTGAACAATGTTTGCTTCGCAGTGGTTAGCGACAATTTCGGGAATGGAACGAATATGTGCATTTCCCATAATAATAGAGTCGCATTGAACGTGAGCTTTGCATTCTGCGTTACCGACTGCACGGGGATAGAAAACCTGCTCGGAATTGTCCTTTGCAACGGAACGGGAAATAATCTGTGAAGAGGCGCCCTCTCCGTTAAGCTCAATTACCATGTTGGAATGTGCAATCTGGTCACCGTGGGTCATAAGCTTTTCAAGAATTACAAGACGTGCTCCGGATTTGAGTTTTGCTACCGTGTCACGTTTTGTGGAGTCAACGCCCTTAATCTGAACGGTTTCCATTTCACAGAAAGAGTTTTCGTCCATAAAAACTTCTGTGGTGGGATTGAGAATTCTCTCGCCCTTGCCATCGCCTTCACCATAGTGCTTTTCAACATATTTGATACGGGCATTTTTGCCGATATGGAAGCGGTGAATACCGTCGTGTTCGCTGTTTTGGTCGCCGGAGTTATGAATACCGCAACCTGCAACGATTAAAACATCTGCATCCTCTTCAATATAAAAATCATTGTAAACAAGATCGTTTACACCCGCTTCGGTAATAATAACAGGAATGTGAACACTTTCGTTTTTGGTTCCTGCTTTTACGGTTATATCAATACCGGGCTTGTCTTTTTTAGGTTCTATTATAATATTGGCACTTGAACGTCTTTCGGCACTTTCGCCGTTTTTTCTTAAACTGAATGCACCCTGAGGTATTTCGTGCAAATCAGCAATTGCTTCAAGCATATGTTTATCTGTATTGTTCATATTTTCTGATTCCTTTTATCTGAATGTGCAAACGTTATCGAATTGGGACATAAGCTGAGGGAATATTTCCTCAGCAGGACCTTTTTTAGATACAACCCCGTTTGCAATAACTGCAATTTCGTCTGCTATTTTCATAATTCTTTCCTGATGTGAAATAATTATCATACTTTCCTTACGCTTTTTGGAAATACCTTTAAAGCTTTCAACAAGCATATTAAAGCTCCAAAGGTCAATACCTGCTTCGGGTTCGTCATATATTGCCAGTTGCAAATCTCTTGCCATAAGAGTTGCAATTTCAATTCTTTTGATTTCTCCGCCTGAAAGAGAAGCGTCAACTTCACGGTTAAGATAATCCTTTGAGCAAAGCCCCACATTTGTAAGATAAGCACAACATTGGTCCTCGGGCAAGGTTTCACCGTGAGCAAGGCTCAAAAGGTCACGCACAGAAAGTCCTTTAAAGCGAGGTGGTTGTTGGAAGGCGTAGCCTATACCGAGCTTCGCGCGTTCTGTTATGGACATATCGGTAATATCCGTACCGTTCCAGATAATCTGACCGCCTGTTGGTTTTTGAATACCCATAATAACTTTGGCCAATGTGGATTTACCTCCACCGTTAGGACCTGTTATTACAAGAAATTTTCCGTCCTCAAGGGTTAAAGAAACATCTGTGAGAATTTCTTTCTCCCCCAAGTCGTCTGATACATTGAATGAAATGTTTTTTAACTCGAGCATAATTTTCTCCGTAAAAATGTAATATTTTAATAGCATATTATTTCAATTATGAATTATATACAAAATTATGTGTTTATTCAAGTCTTTTTCAAAAATCCTTGTTAATTAAAAGGGTTTATGTTATTATTGATATTAGGCTATTATAGTTTTTGCGAGAGAAGGTAAAATATGACAAGGTTCGGTGGAGATTACGAAGCAGCATTAACAAGAGAAGAGCTTGAAACAATCCTTCGAGAAACAGTTTCAGGTATTGCAATTGTTTCACCTCATCCGGATGGTGTTAAGCTTATCTATACAAATAACGGATTTTTTCAGATTTTCGGTTATACAAGAGAAGAGTATGAGGAAATAGGGGAGCAAGCCCGATTAAATCTTTTTAACAGCGAAGATTTTATGAATATCATAATGCGAATCAACAGAGATTATGCTCCCGGTGAGGTCACAAAATTTGAGTGTCGAATAAATAAAAAGGATGGAACACAGCCGTGGGTTCTTATTACTACCCGCAAACCTTATAACTCAAAAAAAGAAGACCAGACCTTTATCTGCAGTATTGTAGATATTAATGATGTTAAAAATTTGCAAATGCAGCTTCAAAAAGAAAAAATCCGCTATGAAATAGTTGAAGAGCTTTCAGATAATATTTTGTTCAGCTATGATGTTGCAAACGATGTATTTGAGGCTTCTGCAAAAATACTTCGTTCCCTGGGAACAAGAACAAGGTTTGACAATGCCATAGAAAACATAACTTACGGAGATATGCTTGACCACAGAGATGTTCCTGCTTTTATTGGCGCTTTGAGTAACGCTCTTTCAGGTCAAAGAAGAAACAGCTTTGATGCAAGAATAATTAATAATCGCGGTGATGGTGTTTGGCATAGAATTAAATTCACTGTTATTTATGATGAAGATGGTAATGCGGCGCAATTTATAGGAACTCTTACGGACGTAGACAAAGAAAAGAAAGAAAAATCACGACTTATTGTCCAGGCAGAAACGGATCAGTTGACAGGTTTTCTTAATAAGATTTCCACAGCGCTTAAAATCAATGAGCTTATCAGAGACGAAGATGAAGAGGGTGCTTTATTTCTTTTTGATATTGATGATTTTAAACAACTCAACGATACATACGGGCACCACGTGGGAGACTTGTTCCTCAAAGAATTTACCAATAAGCTTTCTCTCTCTTTCCGTACTTCCGATATTTTAGGAAGAGTTGGTGGTGAAGAGTTTATTCTTTATTTAAGCGGTGTTGGTGATAATATGCATTACATTGAGGAAAAAGCACAGCAGATATTAAATATTTGTAACAGTGTTCATTTGGAAGTTGCTCCCGAAAAAGAGTTTTCTTGCAGCATCGGTATTGCAAGATTTCCGAATGACGGAAAAACCTACACAGAGCTTTATGAAAAAGCGGATGAAGCTATGTATTCCGTGAAGAAGAGCGGGAAAAACAGCTATGCGTTCGTTAAATAGCATAATATAACGGAGAAATGAATTTATGCCGCAAATTATTGAATATATTAAGGACAAAAAAATTCTGATTCTTGGAATGGGCAGAGAGGGTAAGTCCACCCTTTCATATATAAGAAAACATTTACCTCAAAAGCATTTAACAATTGGTGATAAAAACGGTTTTCAAACCGAGGATGAAAATATTTCTGTAATCAGCGGAAAAAGCTATCTTAGTTCTTTAGGTGATTTTGATATTGTTTTTAAAAGTCCGGGAATTGCTTTTTTAGATGATGTGGTTTATCCCGATACAACTGAAATAACCTGCCAGACAGATATGTTTTTGAGATTTTGCAAACCGACTGTTGTAGGTATAACAGGTTCAAAAGGAAAAACTACAACATCCACGCTTATTTACGAAATGCTTAAAGCAGGTGGTCTTAATACCTGTCTTATAGGAAATATCGGCGTTCCGGTTTTTGAAAAGGCGGATGAGGATGAAAGCCTTGTGGCAGTAATTGAAATGTCCTCCCATCAGCTTGAATTTACAAAAGCTTCTCCCCATGTGGCAGTTCTTGTTAATATTTATCAGGAGCATCTTGACCACTATAAAACAGGTTTTAAGGGATATGTTGAGGCAAAGCTTAATATTGCAGTTCATCAAAAAGATACGGATTATTTAATCTATAATCCTGAGCAGGATTTAGAGGGTGTTGTCGATTGGGAAAAGGTGCTTAAAGGTATTGGCAAACCTGTAACTTTTACAGATGCAAAACAAGATGCTTTTGTAAATGAACTTTGGAAGTCAACAGAGCATCTTAAAGGTGAGCATAACCGTCAGGATATTGCTTATGCCCTTGCAGTTGCAAGGATATTTGGCGTAAGTGATGATGCTGTAAGAACTGCTGTTAAGTCCTTTGGCGGAATTGAGCACAGAATGGAATACGTAGGTATTATTAATGGGATTTCCTGGTACAATGACAGTATAGCTACAATTCCAACTGCAGTTATGGGAGCGGTAAAAGCTCTCGGAAATGTTGATACCCTTCTTTTCGGCGGTCTTGACAGAGGAATAGATTACACAGACTTTATAGAATTTTTGTCGGAGTGCAATATTAAAAATCTTGTTGGTCTTCCTGAAACGGGACACAATATTATTAACACCCTTAAAGAAAACGGTGTCAATAAAAATCTTGTTTGTGCTGAAGATATGGAAGATGCAGTGAAGATATGTGCTGATATAACCGAAAAAGGTAAAAGTTGTCTTTTTTCACCTGCGGCGGCAAGCTATAATTTTTATAAAAATTTCGAAGAAAAAGGAAGACATTTTAAGTCTGAAATCCAAAATTTGACAAATTGAATGATTAGGAATATACTATTAGATAACAAATTTCAAACTAAAAGGAGATAGAAAGATGAAAAAAGTTATTTCTGTTGTTCTTGCAGTAACAATGCTCTTTTCACTTGTGACAATGAGTTTTGCGGGTTACAAGGAAGAAGCAAAGCTTCAGTTTAATGCAAACGGCAAATTTAAAATTCTTTGCCTTGCCGACGTTCAGGATGATTATCCTATGGAGCCCGATGTGCTGCAGTTTATCGCAGAAGCTCTTGATTTTACAGCACCTGACCTTGTTGTTTTTGTTGGTGACAATATTGTTGGTGAGGATATAAGAGCAATAGGCGAAATGGTTGCACCTCTCGTAGAGAGAAATGTTCCCTTTACCTTTGTTTTCGGTAACCACGATGATGAAGGGGGCTTAGTTAAGGAAGATCAGCTTGCAGAATATCAAAAATTCCCGGGTTGTCTGGCTTATGATGCAGATCCCGACCTTTATGGCTGTGCAACACACAATCTTCCCATTCTTTCAAGCGACGGAAGCAAGGTTGCGTTTAATATCTGGTGCTTTGACAGCGGCGGAAGCTATCGCGACGAAAATGGTACTTGGCTCGGTTATGATTGGGTAAGAGAAGACCAGATTGAGTGGTACAATGCAACTCGTGAGGATTTGGCAGCTGAAAACGGCGGTGAGGTTGTTCCCGCTTTAGCGTTCCAGCATATTATTCCCCAGGAACCCGTTTCGATGATTTTCTATGAAGGCTCTATTGCTCTCGGTGAAGCTACTATCAATTTCTCCGATGGTACTGTTCATACACCTATTCCCGATATTACTAAGTATGATGGCTTGATTTTAGAAAAGAGCTGTCCCAGCTATGGCAACGACGGTCAATGGGATGCTATGGTTGCAGGAGGCGATGTTCTCGGTCTTGTTGTCGGTCATGACCATCAAAATAATTTCGTTGCGGATTGTGGCGGTGTTGACCTTATTCAGACTCCCGGTTGCACATATAATTCATACTATTCAAATATGTATCAAGGTGCAAGAGTTATTGAACTTAACGAGGCTGACCTTACCACATACGAAACTTATAACGTAACATCAAATGCACTCGCACAGAGAGACGATTCTCAGTTGGCTAAGATGGATGGAAGAAACAACTATGATTTCTACTTTACATTTGAAAAAATCTTCTCCGCAATTTACAGCTTCTTTATAAAAATCTTGAGTGGTGAACTTTAATATATTGATTATGCGATTCAGAGGATTTCCTCTGAATCGTTTTTTAGTACCATTTTTTTGTTTATTGTATTATTCTTAAACTGTTTACAAAAAAATTCTAATGTGTTATACTTGCTTGTGCAAATCATTCTAAAATTTGCGTATTTAAATATGTTTCAGAAATGGGAAATATGCGGATTTAATGCAATTTGTTTAAAAGAGGATGGGTATATTATGAAAAAAAGTATGCATAAAAAGCTTTTTTGTTTGTTTTTGTCTGCTTTAATGCTTCTATCGGTTTTCCCTGTGTCTGTGTTTGCGCAGTCATCAGTTGCAACGGTGGATGTTTCAACAGCAAAACAACTTGAAAATGCATTGAGAAAAGGCTCTCAATATATTCGAATAGTTTCAGATTTTAAGTTGGATCGAACTTTTTATATTTCAGGTCAAACAACTATTTATTCTGACGATGCTCACACATTGACAAGAGATGTTAGTTTCGGCGGAGATATTTTCGTTATTGGCGAAAACTCCAAAGGGGAAAGTGCACTTTTAAATGGCGCAAATGCTGTTTTGACTTTAGGTAATCCTGACTCGGAAACTAATAATTTACTTGTTATTGACGGAAACAAGAATAATATGACTGCCGAAGTGAAAGGAACTATGCTTTTCGTATGCAATAGTTCAAAAGTTAATGTATATGACAATGTTTCTTTTATCAACGCTCAAAAAGTGGGAAACGAAAAAATTCTTGATGAAGCTTATGGTGTTTCTTATCCTAACAGGGTTGGTGGTGCGGTTGCCATTATTGCAAGCGGTACAATAAATGTGTACGGCGGTATTTTTAAAGATAATATTGTAAATGAAGAGAATACCGAAGAAGGTGCAACTGAAGAACAACGCAACTCTTCCCAGGGCGGTGCAATATATAACTTTGGCAACCTTAAAATATATGGCGGTACATTTTCCGACAACCAAGCTGCAAGAGGTGGCGCGGTGTACAACTATCGTACTGTTAAAGTATATTCAGGTGTTTTCACAGGAAATAAAGCTACTACTTATGGTGGCGCAATTTACCAGTCAGGTTCTCAGTATGCGAGAATTTACCTCGGTACTGATGGCGCCGATAAAGGTCATGCAGTTACTTTTGCAAATAATACTTCCAAGTCAAATGGTGGTGCTATTTACGCTTATACACAGAGTGTCATTGTGTCTTATGGTGATGTAACCTTCCGTGGTAATAATACAGGTAGTAGTGGTGGTGCTGTTGCAGCTTATGGTACTACAAACTTCAATAAAACAATCTTTGAAGAAAACACCGCAGGTTCAAGAGGTGGCTCTGTTTACCTTGCTCATGCAACGGACGAGCTTACCACACGCATTTCAAAAATAACCGATAGCGTGTTTACAAACAACTCAGCAAAGCATGGTGGTGCTGTTGCAGCATATGCTTCAAACGAAACACTTAAAAATGGCGCCAATGTTAACGTTATAAATTGTGAATTTACACAGAACAAAGTTACAGGCGATGGCGGTGCACTTTACGCCGGTAGAGCAAGTACATTGGCTGTTGATAATTGTACTGTAAGCAATAACTCCGCAGTCGAAGGTGGTGGATTGTTTGCTACTGAAAAGAGTAAGGTAACTGTTACTAAAACCAACTTTACTGCAAACAATGCAGTAGGTGAAGATGCTTACGGCGGTGCTATTGCTGTGAGAAGTGCTGTGCTTAATATTGACGAAGCCAATTTCAATAGCAACTCTGCAGATAAAAACGGTGGTGCTATGTATATTGCATATGTTGGCACAAGTAAAGTCGATGCAGATGTTAATATTACAAATTCTGTATTTGACAAAAACCTTGCACACAAATACGGTGGTGCTATTTATGCAACACATTACAGCAAAGCAGAAAAAGTTGAAGAAGTTGTTGCAGATAACACAATCTTTACCTCAAACGAAGCACTTAAAGGTGGTGCATTGTACCTTACTTCCGGCTCAGAAACATATTTGACAGACGTTGAATTCAATGGTAACACAAACGTTAACATTGCAGACGCAGAGGCAGAAGATTACAATGGCGGTGCAATTTACGTTACTGCAAGTGTGGTTGAAATTGATGGAGCGAAGTTTGAGAACAACTTTGCAAAATATAACGGCGGTGCAATTGGCGTTTATTCCGAAGGTATAGCAATCCTTAATAACATTACCGCAACAAGCAATAGAGTTGACGGTGAAGGTGGTTTCCTTTATAACAGTGGCTCAACTGTTAATATTTATAATAGTGCATTTAAAAAGAACTCTGCCACAAAAGGCGGCGGAGCAATGTCACTCCGTAGCCTTGGTGTAACAAACATATATACTTCAAACTTTGAAGAGAACACAGCAGGCACACACGGTGGTGCTATTTACGGTTATTCAGGCGCTTCCGAAACAGTAATTCAGGATTGTGCTTTCACTAAAAATAATGCAACCAAATATGGTGGTGCGGTTTACGCCTCTAACGGAAGTATTATTAATATGTACAACAACACTGCAACAGAGAACCATGCAAACAATGGCGGTGTGCTTTACCACACTACAACCGACACAATCGTTACTTTGAATGGACTTACAGTTTCCGGTAATACGGCAGATAAAGGTGCTATTATTTATGGTAACACCAATAAAGCTATCCTTAACATCAATAAATCAAATTATGTTGATAGTGACGTTACAGGTGCTCTCGATGATGATTATTGGTCAAATGCTATTGTAAACAAACTCAAAGTGAACGAAATTGCAGATTCAATTCCTTCCTACGAAGTCTATGTAGCAAGAGAAAAAATTGAAAAGCCGGAATTTGAAGATGAAACAGAAACAACATCTACAACAACACAGAAAAAGAAGGCTGTTCCTGTTACCGACGTGTTCAATCTTGGAGAAAAATCAAGCGATGCCGACATAAGCGAAGAATATGCAGCGCTTAAGAAGCTTGATAACAGCTCAAACTTTATGAGTCGCAATACAACAACTTTTGACAATATTAATAAAAATACAGTTACGGTTGATACATTCGTCTATCAAGCAGGAAAAAAAGCAAACAATGTAAGCGTGGGTGAAGGACTTCTCATTTATCAGGCGTTGCTTTATAAAAAAGCGCATCCCGATGAAGAGGTTTATATTGATGTTTCTTCTTTCCGTTTCTCAATTGAAGCAGCAGTAAATATTAACAGGAATAGCAGGTATTTTGGTTATATGCGTAATCTTGTGGGTCAGGATTATGATGAATACGGTTTTGTGCGCATTTCATATCTTTTGATTACAGCGGCAAAAATGGGTATTCATGTTAATGTTATCGGTCAAATGGACGGATATCCGATTTCAGAAAATGACCCCAATTTAGAAGAGTATTTTACAAATCAACTTAACGATCCCTGTGATCCTTCATATGTTAAGAATGGGGTAATAGGCGATTACCTTAATTTCCAATATTGTTATTGGACATCATACGGAGACAATGATGCAACAGATATGATGCACACAAAACTCTGTGCAGTTTCTGACTACATTGATATGAACGGTGTTGAACATAAAAACGCCGTTTGGACATCAAGCTCCAACCTTGACGGGATAAGAGATAACGGCAAAAACGGTAACAGTAAGCTTCAAACAGCAACCATTGTTTCTGACCACGAGGCTATTTACCGTGCATCCTCAAATTATCTCAGACTTATTGCTCAATATTGCGGTCAAGAGGATGTTTATTTGTTCCGTAATCTTGTTAATGAAAGAACAAAAAATCAGATTGATTTAATACTTGCAGGAAAAGAAAACAAGATACCCAAAAATGAGCAAATTGTTTATTTGGGTGGACCCAATGACGATGTTTTTGAGCTTTATTTTGCTCCTTTCGGCGGTGATGCAGTAGTCTGGGACGAAACATACAATCCTTATTGCAAATATCTTAGGGAAACGTATGATTCCGATGATTATATACTGTTTTCCTGGAATAACGCAAACTACAATAACAATTTTGCATTAGGAAAGCAGATGGAAGATATTTTAGTTACCGCATTCCACAAAAATGCCGATGCAAGAAACAGAATATACTTGAATCTTGAGAATTTTGACGGTTCTGCTTTTGATGATTTGGTTGAAGGTCAGACAATTGGCTACAAATCTTTCAATAAAATGGATTTCGGTGCAATTCACAGCAAGGATATGCAGGTGTCATATTCAGAAAACGGACAGCGCTATTATGTATCCATTCTTAACTCTCTTAATATTCACGGCGGTTCAATGTACTATCAGACGAACAATTTGTTGGTTATTAAAGAGAAAACTATGGACAAGGAAAGTGTTTTCTATACTATTGCAGATACTACAACTAAAGGCATAGCTAACGTTGATTTTACAGAAAGTGAATTTGTAGGAAGAACATTTACTAAAAATGACAGCTTTTCTGTTGGCACACTTTCCGCAACACCATATACTATTGAGGCAACCGTACAGGTTCCTAAGAATATTGAGGGGCGTGCCGGTGTCATTGTGGGTAACTGCAACGGCGGAACAGAAAAACAACTTAATCTTGAGATTTATACAAAGGGCAGGGTAAGACTTTTCTTTAATAACGGAAGCAAAAAGGTTGACTGTTTGTTCTCAAAAGATATACGTTCAGATTCTCCGGTTAATATTGCTGTTACTGTGAATGGCTCAACTGCAACTCTTTATGTAAATGGTGAAGCGGTTGAAACCAAAACATTGGCTGCAACTTACAGCGGAATAACGAAAAAATTTGTAATTGGCGGAGATAACCGCACAGGAAACAGCAGATACTTTAAAGGCAAGATTTATTCCGTTAGCTTGTTTGATGATGTAAGAACTGCACAGGAAATTAAAAATGATGCAATAATTGTTCCCGCAAACACAAGCGGTTTGGTTTATAGTACTCATTTTGAAATAACCAATCAGGAATATTCGGATGTAAGCTTAAACGGAAGAACTTTTGACAAAACAAATTGTTATTCTTTAGGCGAACTTTCTGAAACACCCTATACAATTGAAGCAACTGTTCAGGTTTCCAAGAATATTGATGGTCGTGCAGGTGTTATTGTCGGAAACTACGATAACACTAACAAAAAGCAGTTGAATCTTGAGGTTTATACAAAAGGTAGAGTAAGACTTTTCTTTAACAACGGCAAAAAAGAAGTTGAATGCTTGTTCTCAAAAGACATACGTTCCGCTTCTCCTGTGAATATTGCCGTGACGATAAACGGTTCAAAGGCAACACTATATGTTAACGGTAAAGCTGTTGAAACGAAATCGTTAGGTACAACATACAGTGGTATCACAAGCAACTTTAAAATCGGCGGCGACAACAGAAAAAATAACACAAGATACTTTAAAGGAACTATATATTCCGTTACACTGTTTTCTGATGTAAGAACATCAAAAGAAGTGAAAAAAGACAGTATTTTTGTAACGGGAAGCGAAAAAGGTCTTGTGAGCTCAAGAATCTTTACCTCTCAAAAGAAGGGTTATTCTTCTGCAAAGTTTACCGGCAGAACCTTTGGCAGTAATACGGCATATAGTTTGAGCACTTTGTCCTCTTCTCCCCAAACAATTGAGGCAACTGTTAAAGTTTCAAAGAACACTAGCGATCGTGCAGGTGTTATTGTAGGAAACTATAGTAACAACAACGATAAGCAACTAAATCTTGAAATTTATACAAACGGCAGAGTAAGACTTTTCTTTAACAACGGCAGTAAAAAGGTGTATTGCTTATTCTCCCAAGACATTCGTTCAAATAAACCGGTACACATTGCGGTTACCGTAAATAAAAAGACTGCAATACTTTACGTTGACGGTGTGGCAGTTGAAACAAAGAAATTAAGTGACGAATATAAAGGTGCAACCGATAATTTCAAAGTTGGCGGAGATAACAGACCGGGTAATACCCAGTATTTTAAAGGTACTATCTATTCTGTAAGCCTTTACTCGGATGTGAGAACTGCTAAAGAGATTACAAGAGATGCAATTTTCGCTCCTGAGGGAACAAGCTCCTTAATTTATTCAGGCAATTATATCATTAAGAACGAGACTTATAATGCCGTTAATTACACAGGTAGCAAATTTGCTTCTGATAAAACAAGCTTGTTGGAAACCTTGTCAGCAACTCCGCGTACCATTGAAGCTACAATAAAGTTAGCAAAAAGCTTTGAAGGTCGCGCAGGTGTTATTGTTGGTAACAATAACGGAGCAGACGGAAAACAGCTTAATCTTGAGGTTCATACAAACGGTAGAGTAAGACTTTTCTTTAACAACGGCAAAGAAAAAGTTAGTTGCTTGTTCTCCAAAGATATTCGCTCAAGTAAACCTGTGCATATTGCAGTTACCGTAAACGGAAAAACCGCAACTCTTTACGTTGATGGTGAGGCAGTTGAATCCAATACTCTTAGCGCAACCTACGATGGTATCACTCAAAACTTTACCATAGGTGGTGACAACAGACAGGGAAATACACAATATTTTAAAGGTGTTATTTATTCTGTAAGTCTTTTCTCCGATGTAAGAACAGCGAAAGAAATCAAAAAAGATGCTGTTTTTGTTTCGGGTGACGAAGATTCGTTATTGTACTCAGGTTATGTTTTAAATAATATTTAAAAAAGAAAATGCTCGGGTTAATGAACCCGGGCATTTTTTATGTAATGTGTTCTTGGTGTGTTTAACATTAAACGCCAAAAAGAATGTGTGCGTTTCTTAAAGATGCATCACTTATAAAATCATTAACAGAATAGGCATGCTTTTCCAAGTCATTGCAGGTTGCTTTTGTGATTTCTCTTTGTTTCAAAATACTGATTATTTCTTCTGCAACGCTATTTATGATTTCGTTTTTTATGTTTGCATTTTCTGTTGAGTTGTCCGTTGAAATGAGAAATTCAAGAGAGTCTGCAACAAATTCTCCATTCGGTAAATCCCTTAATGCTCTGAACTGCCATTTATAATAGGGCATATATTTTCCGTTTAAGAGAAAATAAACCTTCATAGCAGCATTTGAAAATTCAAAAAGTGAAAGTTGTGCAGAGGCTGTTTCACCTCTGTTTAAAATACGGGGGTAATTATATTGTCCGCTTTGCACCATTATAAGAAGATTTCCTGCAAGCTTTTTCAAAAATATGTCTTGAGGTAAATTTTTTAATTTGTTGCGAATATCAGTAAATTCTCCTAGTTCGTCTTTAAATATTTCGCCGTTTGTGGCTTCCGCCAAAGCATAATCAGGGAGCGAAAACCATTGTTCAAGTGTCAGTTCACCATCGGGTGAGCCGATTTTTTTGTTATAAAAATCTCTTGTTCTGAAAACGCCGTTTCTGCTTCCGCCAACGGGTTTTACGCGAGTTCGTTTGTAACCCTCATATTCGCTTGGGAGTTTACTGTATGCTCTTTCTAAATTGAAAAAAGTTTTTTCATCAATTAAGTTTTCGTCAGGCAGGAAAAGGCAAAACCCCGGCTCAAAATCGTGGTCGTGAGAAATTTCGTCATCATAGCCGTAGCAGTCCGAACCGCTACCTACAAGACCGACCGCAATTAAATGCTCAATTTCAGAAAAATGTTCTTTGAGCATAGGTTTGCCGTGTTCTTCATAGTATTTTCGTGAAAGTTCAAGCCCTTTCATAAATGACTCTCGCCCTTTCTTTTAATTCTTTTTCATATAAAAATCTTCCGTAGTAGCTGAATGTGGGGGCACATTTTTCGCAAACAAAAGCATAATTTCCGTCAGTTTCAGAATAGTTTTCGTTAAGGACTTTTTCTGCTTTATCTAACAAAATATCAATTTCTTCACAAGCATTTTCAAGCCCTTTTTGATATTCTATTGCATTTGCCATATTCAGATATGTTACAGATTGCTCTAAATTATATTGAGGATTACTTTCTAAAATATTTATTGCTTTAAGATATAGCAATAAAGCTTTGTTATATTCTTTTAAATCTACAAGCGAAAGAGCAAAATTATTGTAAAGCCCTGCAAGTCTACGGTCGTTTTCAGGTAAAAGCTTTTCATATAAAGTAACCGCTTTTTCAAAAAACGGCATACTTTTTTCTGCTTCCGCAAAAGCTTTATATGCCGTGCCGCAATTTATAAAAGCAGTTGCACCGGAAATAGTGCTATCAAGTTTTAAAACCTTGAGTAATTCTAAAACCTTTTCGCAATATTTATAGCAGTTATCTTTGTCACCGATTTTTCTGTAAAGACCTATACATTCGTTGCTAAGGGAGAACAAGGATTTGTTGTCACTTTGTTTTTCGGCAGTTTTTACCCATTTTTCAAGAAAATCACGGGCAGAAATATATTCATTCTTGCTTAAAATATGGTCAAGCTCGTCTATAACAGAATTAATATCAATGGGGGTTGGGGAATTATTCATAATAAACCTCGTACATTTAATGTTTTTATTTTATCACGATGCAAAGAAATTTACAATGAGAATATATACCGATTTTCTGGAAAGCAATCGCTTTAGTGTGTTAAAGTGGTGAAGTTGCATAAAAGGATGGAATATTAGGCAGGGGTCTATGGCAAAACCTACAAAATAAAAGAATTTTAGCAAAACCCCTTTACTTTAATGCGCTAAAGTGGTAAAATGCTGACACAATCAAAAAGACGACAATGTCTATCGGAGGAAATTATTATGAAAAAAGTATTAGCTATAGTAATGAGCGTTGTTCTCGTTCTCGGTATTGTTTGCGCTTTTGCAGCTTGCGGTGGTAGTGGTGACAATGATACAACTACTGCAGACTCAACAAATGCAGCAACAACATCCGATCTTGCTTATATCAAAGATAAGGGCACAATGGTTATCGGTGTTACAGAATATGAACCCATGAACTATTATGATGCAGATGGTAACTGGACCGGTTTTGATACAGAATTTGCAGAACTCGTTTGTGAAAAACTCGGCGTTAAGGCAGAATTTGTTGAAATAAACTGGGACACAAAAACAACAGAGCTTAAAACAAAAACAATTGATGCTGTTTGGAACGGTATGACAATTAAAGAAGAGCTTAGAGATTCTATGGAAATAAGTGATGCTTATGTTCTCAATGCTCAGGTTATCGTTACAAAAGCAGAAAATGCAGAAAAATATGCAGATGCAGAAGGCATCAAGGATGCAGCTATTGCAGTTGAAAGCGGTTCAGCGGGCGAATCCGAAGCAAGCGCAGTTGCAACAAACGTAATCCCCGTTAAAACTCAGGCTGATACACTTGTTGAAGTTAAATCAGGTAGTGCTGATTGTGCAGTTATCGATATCACAATGGCAAAAGCTATGACAGGCGAAGGAACAGACTACGAAGGTCTTACCTACACAGGTTCTCTTTCCGAAGAGTATTACGGTATCGGTTTCCGTAAAGGAGCAGACACTTGTGCAGAAGTTAACAAGATTATCGCTGAGCTTAAAGCAGACGGTTCTCTTCAGAAACTTGCTGATAAATACGGCGTAACCCTTGCTGACTAAAATTTAGTTAATATATTTACGGCAGAGTACCGAAAGGCGCTCTGCCGTTGAATACTGTAAAAAATACATTTGGAGAAAGATTAATGGACAACGGTATTTTTACTGAAGTAGTTACAAGGCTTTCAGAGGGGTTTGTCACCACTATTGAAATTTTCCTTTTAACGCTTCTCTTTTCACTTCCTTTAGGGCTTGTTATAAGCTTTGGTTCAATGAGTAAAATCAAACCCATTAAATATATAATTAAATTTGTTGTTTGGATTATAAGAGGAACTCCTCTTATGCTACAGCTTATTCTTGTTTTCTATGGTCCCGGACTTTTAGGCGCATGGGCTAATGATATGATCGCATCCGGTACAACCAATGGTTTTATCGAGTGGCTTGCAACATGGGCGGTAATGGACAGATTTGTTGCGGTTATTATTGCTTTTTCAATTAACTATGCCTGCTACTTTTCAGAAATTTATCGTGGCGGTATCGAAAGTATTCCTCGCGGTCAGTATGAAGCAGGACAGGTTCTCGGCATGACCAAAACACAGATTTTCTTTAAAATTGTACTTATGCAGGTTGTTAAGAGAATAATTCCTCCTATGAGCAACGAAATCATAACACTTGTAAAAGATACATCTCTGGCAAGAGTTATTGCGGTTTATGAGCTCATCTGGGCAGGTGAAGTGTTCATCAAGTTGAGAGGTACTTTGTGGCCCCTTATGGCAACTGCTCTTTTCTATCTCTTGTTCAGCGGACTTCTTACGGTTCTTTTCGGAAAAATCGAAAAGAAGCTTGATTACTATAAGGTTTAAGGTCGAAAGGAGCTTTTACAATGTCTGTACTTGAAGTTAAAGATTTAATGAAAAGCTTTGGAAAGACCAGAGTTTTAAAGGGTGTCAGCTTCAATCTTGAAGAGGGCGAGGTTTTAAGTATTATCGGTTCATCCGGTAGCGGTAAAACCACAATTCTCCGTTGTATTAATCAGCTTGAAACTGCTGACAGCGGTTATATAGCTGTTGGCGGTGAGGTTTTCTTTGACGGCACACAGAAAAAGGAAAACGCCACGGAAAAAAGAAAACGTCAGCTTCTTATCGGTCTTGTTTTTCAGGATTTTCACCTTTTTCCCCAATACAATGTTCTTAAAAATGTAACTCTTGCGGCAGAGCTTCTAGCGAAAGAGCGCGAGGATTACAAACACAATAAAAAACAAATTCACGATGAAATTGTTGATAAAGCAAAAGAGATTCTCGGCAAAGTCGGACTTTCCGATAAATTGGAAAGCTATCCTTGTGAGCTTTCAGGTGGTCAGAAGCAAAGAGTTTCTATTGCAAGAGCATTGATGCTCGAACCAAGGGTTTTGTTCTTTGATGAGCCCACATCAGCTCTTGACCCCGAGCTTACGGGAGAAATTCTCAAGGTTATAAAAGGTCTTGCAGAAGAGAAAACCACAATGGTAATCGTTACCCACGAAATGTCCTTTGCAAAGGCAGTTTCCACAAAGGTCATCTTTATGGATGATGGCGTAATTGCTGAAGAGGGTACACCCGAAGAGGTTTTTGATAATCCTAAATCAGAGCGTACAAGAGCCTTTATATCAAAATTTGATGATTAACAAAAATCCGCTGACTTGCATAGTATGAGGTAAACAAGCACTATGCCGTCAGCGGTGTTTTTTCAGGTGGCGACGGAAAAACTATTTGGTCGTCCGTGAATAGTCTGAAAAATCTGTGCAGAAAATAACCGCCTGCGAAAAAATCGTAGGCGGTAAATTTATTTTTTTAAAGTTTCTCAAGAACCTTCAATACAATATCAGAAAATGCGGTAACATCAGATACAACGGAATTTGTGTATTCGTTGACGGAAACATCATCTGCGTTATCAGAAATTTTTCTTACGCTTACGAATGGTGTATTTAAAAGGTAGCAAACTGCACCTAAAGCGCCGCTTTCCATATCAAAAGCATTGATGTTGAAAATTTCTTTATATTTCTGTCCTAATTCTTTGTTTGTAAGAAAGAAATCACCTGTGCCTAAGTTGCCGTGCTTGAAGCCTTCAACGGAACAAGCGGCTTTATAAAGGTCGTTATCACATTTATATATGTAATCCTCTTGTCCGGGTTTTTGACCCGGAAGTCTGCCGATGGGAGTTAAGTCAAAATCACATTCAACACAGGAATCGGAAACAATAATATCACCTTTGAAAACTCCTGAAACTGCACCGCTCCAGCCTGTGTTGATAACTCCGTCAAATTTATCGTAATCCAAAGCAAGAGCAGCACCCATAGCCGCATTTACTTTACCGATGCCGAAGCAAACTGCAGTGCAGTTGTGGTTATTATAAGAAAAATCAAAAGCCGGCATATGATTGATTTTGTATTCTTTTTTTACGAGCTCACCCAAACTGTTTTTACAAGGATTGAATTCATCAATATCAGCAATTAAAATAAGATATTTCATTTTTTATTCTCCTTTTTCAAGAGCCTGAGTAAGTGCTTTTGCTAACTGGTCAGGGCATGATGTGGATTTGAAACCACAACGGATGCCTGAAACTGCATTGATAATTTCATCCACAGGTTTGCCCTCGCAAAGTGCGGCAATCCCCTGAAGATTTCCGTGGCAACCACCTTGAAATTTAACATTTTTTACGATGCTGTCTTCAATATCAAATGTAAGATTTCTTGAACAAACGCCCTGAGGCTTATACTCAAATGTCATTTTTATTTTCCTCGCTTTCTTGTTGACTGTTTTTTAATAAATTAAATGCTTCTTCCAATGTATCAAGTGGTGATTGTCCGCTTGATTTTTTTAATGTTATATATGGTTTCGGACCTTTTGAAACAAGAATTCTGCCTCGCATACCCTTTACAAGTAGGGCAACCTTCTGCATATCAATTTCATCAACATACAAAAGCAGGCTATTATTGTTTTGTCCTATTTCGTAAATACCGTGGGATGCGGCGGTGTTCCTTAGAAGAGCAACTTTTACAAGCCCCTCCACACCAACGGGTGGTTCGCCGAAACGGTCAATAAGCTCGTCAAGAACATCGAAAGCATCTTCCTCAGTTTTAATATCTGCAATGCGTTTGTAAATAGAAAGTCTTTGCGGCAGGCTTTCAATATATTTTTCGGGAATATGAGCATCGATACGAATGTCAATAAGGCATTCTTTCTGATTGGTTTTAATATCTTCGCCTTTTTCCTCAATAACCGCTTCGGAAAGAAGCTTCATATACATATCGTAACCGACCGCTTCCATGTGACCGTGTTGCTCTGAGCCTAAAAGGTTACCTGCACCGCGGATTTCAAGGTCACGCATAGCAATTTTAAAGCCCGAACCGAATTCTGTATATTCTCGGATTGCGGTAAGTCGCTTTTGAGCGATTTCCGTTAATTCGCGGTTATGGTTAAAGGTAAGGTAAGCAAATCCGCGCCTTGCGGAACGACCAACTCTGCCCCTTATTTGATGAAGCTGAGCAAGTCCAAGGTGATCGGCGTTTTCTATTATCAGGGTATTTGCATTAGGTACGTCAACGCCCGTTTCAATAATGGTGGTGCATACTAAAATATCTATTTCGCCCTCTAAAAGCTGACGCCAGACTTCCGAAAGCTCATCCTCACTCATTTTACCATGGGCAATTCCGATATTGGCATCGGGTAAAAAATCGTGAATTGTTGCGGCAGTTTTTTCAATGGTGTTTACCTTGTTATGAAGATAGTAAACCTGACCGCCACGACGAATTTCTTTTGCCATAGCCTCTGTAATAACTTCCCAGTCGTGCTCAAGAACATAGGTCTGAACGGGGAAACGGTCCTGGGGAGCTTCTTCAATTACCGACATATCACGAATACCCGACATTGCCATATTCATTGTTCGGGGAATGGGTGTTGCGGAGAGTGTTAGGCAGTCAACGTCGGGATACATTTCTTTAAGCCTTTCTTTTTGACCAACACCAAAGCGTTGTTCCTCATCAACAATTATAAGACCTAAATCTTTAAAAACAATATCTTTTGAAATAAGACGGTGAGTGCCCACAATAATATCAATTGAGCCTCGTTTGAGAGCTTTTATAATCCTCGTTTGCTCTTTTGGTGTTCTGAAACGGGAGAGCATTTCTGCTTCGATAGGAAAGCCTTCAAATCGGCGCATAATTGTGTTGTAATGCTGTAAAGCAAGAATTGTCGTGGGAACAAGGATTGCACATTGTTTTCCGTCTGCGATGCATTTGAAAGCGGCTCTTAACGCAACTTCTGTTTTACCGAAGCCAACATCACCGCAAAGGAGTCTGTCCATCGGGTGAGGTTTTTCCATATCCTTTTTTATTTCATTGATACTGCGAAGTTGGTCGTCGGTTTCTTCGTACTCAAAACGTCTTTCAAAATCATTTTGCATATCAATATCGGGAGAGAATGCATAACCTGCAGTTTTCATTCTCTTGGAATAAAGCTCGATAAGCTCCTTTGCCATGTTCTTGGCAGAGGCTTTGACACGCGCTTTCATTTTCTCCCAGTCATTACCGCCCAAACGGGAAAGTTTGAGAGTTTTTGTGTCATCCTTAGGACCGATATATTTTGAAACTAAATCAAGTTGTGTAACAGGAACATATAAAACGTCACCTTTGGCATAGGTGATTTTTATGAAATCCTTTGTAAGCCCTGAAACCTCAAGCTTTTGAATACCGTCAAAAACACCGATACCATGAACGGAATGCACAACATAGTCACCACGGGACAGTTCTTCAAGACTTTGAATTGCATCGGCAGCCTTGTAGTTCTTTTTGCGCTTTTGGGTGGATTTATACACACCCTTGCCGTAAGAAATAATGTTGAATTTTTCACTCTGATAACGGAAACCGCCTGACAAGCTTCCCGATAAAACGCTGACTGTGTTTTTTGGAAACTCAGCCGGTGGCACAGGGAAGAACATTGCTTTAATATCTTCTGTTTCCAAAGCTTCAACAAGTGAATTTGCACTTTTATCAGTACCTGCAAGAATGACACAGGTTTCTTTTTTGGAAAGTGACGGTTTTAAATCATCAAGGAGAACCTCTAATGAACCGTTCCAAAGAGGATTTTGCTGAACATTAAAGGTTGTAAGACTTTTAACGGGTGTGTCAAAACTACCGCGGGTAAAGTTATCTATATAAATCGTTTTTCTTTTTTCGTAGATTAAAAGTAATTCGGGGAATGTTAAGGCGAAACGGTCAAGACCTTTTGTTAAAACTCCGTTTTCAAATTGAGCCTTTATTTCCTGCAAAAGAAGTTTTGAGGAGCTTTGCACTTTATCTTTTACCGATGTACTTTCGCATACAAAAATGAAACCGTCCTGACAATAATCAAATATTGATGCAGGGTTTTTGTAGGCGAGAGAAAGGTATTTGTCAACGGATTGAAGCTTGACACCGGAATTTAACATTTCTATATCTTTATTTAACTGTTCTTTTGCTTTTTTTGAGCCTTTGCCTGAAACTGTAGAAATGAAAGTTTCAATTCTATTTTTTAATGTATCATCATTATCAAAAATTATTTCTGTTGAGGGAGTTATTTCGCAGAAATCAAGATTTTCCGTTCTTCTCTGAGTGGAAACGTCAAAAAGCGAAATTGTATCAACCTCATCGCCCCAAAGCTCAATTCTCACAGGTTGGGGAGAATCGGGTGGGAAAAAGTCAATAATACCGCCTCTTACAGCAAACTGACCTGCACCTTCAACGCTTTCTGCACGCTTGAAGCCCGCAGAAATGAGGGTTTCGGTAATCTTTTCGGTGGAAACTTCGGTATTAAAGTCGATTTTAAAAGTACGTTTTTTCAGTTCTTCCGGTGGAATTGTAAGCTGTAACGCTGCCTCTGCAGAGCAAACTGCAATTTTACATTCACCTTTCAAAATACTGCAAAGTGTTTTAATTCGTAATTGCTCATATTCTCTTGATTGACCTTGTGATGAATTAAAGGAAAAATCTCTTGCGGGGAAAAATCCTGCGATTGTTTTATTACCATTTAATTCATTTATGTCAGATGTGAATTTTCGTGCGGTGCTTTCATCGGGCAAAACAACAATAGCTCTGCGAGAAAATTCCTCGCAAAGCGAAAAAACAAGATGAGCTTTGGGGGCAGGTGGTAAACCAACAATTCCCGAGGGGAACATATCTGCACCAATGTAACGGACCACATCTTGGTATTGAGTTGAGTTTTGGAGTAGTTTTTTGTAGCCTGACATAAAAACCTCAACCGTTGTATTTGGACATTGCGCCTTCAAAATCACCGTTTAAAAGCATTTCCAGAGCATTTGCACCGTCTTCAACAGCATTTCTTACGGCAGGAATGTCTTTCTTGGGAAAGTTTGCAAGCACCCAATCAGCTAAATCATAATCCGGGTGGGGCTTTGCACCGACACCGATTTTAATTCGGGGGAAATTTTCTGAGCCTAAATGGGCAATAATGCTCTTTATTCCGTTGTGACCACCGGCACTCCCTTTCCTTCTTATGCGAAGCTTACCGGGCTCCAATGAAATGTCATCAAAAATAACAATAATTTTTTCAGGTGGTATTTTGTAAAATTTAGCACATTCTGCCACTGCGGTACCGCTGTTGTTCATCATTGTTTGGGGTTTCATAAAAAGAACCTTGTGACTGCCGATTTTAGCATCACCTACGAGAGCGTGAAATTTCAATTTTTTTGCTTTGAAGCCCAATTTATCTTCTAAGTATGTGATAAATAGAAACCCCGCATTGTGACGGGTGGTTTCATATTTTGTGCCCGGATTTCCCAAGCCTACAACTAAAAAATCGTAGGTGGAATTACCGCTGTCTTTTTTAAATTTATTAAACATTATTTTCTCCGTTATGTTGTCTTTTATAGGGTTTTTTTATATTAACCCAATCTTTTTTTATTGTTTGTCTGTTTCTTGCGACTGCAAGAGCATTATCGGGAACATCCTCTGTTATCGTTGAACCTGCAGCGGTGAAAGCATTTTCACCAACTGTAACGGGGGCAACAAGATTTGTGTTGCATCCGATGAAAGCACCGTTTTTTACTGTTGTACGGGATTTATTCATTCCGTCGTAGTTGACTGTTACACAACCGCAACCAAAGTTGACATCTTTACCAACATCAGAATCACCTACATAAAGAAGATGAGGCAGTTTACTGCCCTCGTCAACCGTTGAATTCTTTACCTCGACGAAGTTACCAATATGAACGTTATCTGCAATTTTGCAGTTTGGGCGTATATGAACAAAAGGACCTGCGGTAACACCTGAGCCGATTTCGGAATTGTAACTCTGGGTATTATTGAGTTTCGTGTTGTTTCCTACAACAGTGTCGCAAATATATGAATTTGGTCCGATCACACAGTCAGTACCGATTTGGGTTTCGCCCATAATAACTGTGTTAGGCATAATAATCGTACCTTTTTTAATTTTTACATCTTCTCCAATGATAACTCCATCGGGACAGGGGATTTCTACGCCTGTTGAAATAAGGTTTTTAATAATCTCTGTTCTTTGAGCATTGTTAAGCATAAACATTCTCCTTTGATGAACATATTTATCTAGTTTAACATTCTATCATATATTATGTGGATTTTCAAGAATATAAAACGGTTTGCAGAGGTGTTTTCCCTTGATTTATTTTCGGTTAATGGTATAATTTAAGAAAAACAAATTTAAGGTGTGTGCCGGATGAAATATTTTTTTACGTTAATCGGTTTTGCGGTTGTGGTTTTTATATTGATTTTAATCTTCAACGCTTTAAAGTTCAAAGCTAAAGCACGTAAGCTTACGGCTGAAATTATACACAGAACTGAAGAAGAGCAAATCGAATATGCTGAAAAATTAGGAAAGATGATTCGTTGTGAAACGGTTTCAAAAAACGATTCCTTTGATGATACGGAGTTTAAGAAATTGAGGGAAACTATGAAAATGCTTTTCCCCTTGGTTCACGAAAAATGCGAGAAAATGACATTTTCCGATGACTGTTGGATTTATAAAGTAAAGGGAAAAGACGAAAGCCGTAATATTATGGTTATGTCCCATCACGATGTTGTTGATGTGAAAGGGGAATGGCTTCATCCCGGTTTTTGCGGAGAAATTTTTGACGGTGCTTTGTGGGGAAGGGGCGCAGTTGATACAAAAACTCCTCTTTTTGCAGAATTCCAAGCTCTTGAGGAGCTTTTGAAAGAGGGCTTTGTTCCGGAATGTAACCTTTACATAGGTTCTTCTCATAACGAGGAAATATCAGGAGACGGAATACCCACGGCTCTCAACTACTTTGAAGAAAATGGAATTACCTTTGAAACAATTCTTGATGAGGGTGGCGCAATAATTGACCCGCCTCTTGCAGGAATGAAATGCAAATGTGCCATGATGGCAGTCCATGAAAAAGGAATTCACCGTCTTGTTTGTACTGCTAAAGAGGGAAATGCTCATGTAGGTTTAGCGGCAAATGTGAATACTCCTGTTGCGAGAATGTCTGCTTTTATTGCAGAAATAAATTCAAAAAATATCTTTATTCGCCGTCTTTATCCTGAAGTTAAAGCAATGTTTGAGGGCCTTTGCCCGTACACTCCTTTTATTATGACGGTTCTTTTAGGCAATCTTTGGTGCTTTGGGGGACTTTTAAAATGGGCAATGCCTAGAATTAATGCACAAGCAGGGGCTATGATAGGAACATCCTGCTCTTTTAATGAAATATCCGGCTCCAGAGATGATAAAAAATGCACCGCAAAAGCAATGCTTCGATGCGTGAATGATGAGGATTTGGAAAAAGATATCGAAGCAATAAAGAAAGTTGCGGGAAAATACGGCATTGAGATTGAAGACGGGGAAAATAACGAATATCACACGCCTGCCGATATGACGAAGCCTGCCTTCTCATATACAAAGAAATGTATCGGGGAAATTTTTCCGAATGTTGCAAGCGCAGCGTATATTCTACCTGCAGGAACCGATGCCAGACATTTAAGTGATATTTGCGACTGTGTTATAAGATTTGCTCCTATAGAAATGGACAGTCAGCAGTTTGCAAGTGTCCACAGCGAAAATGAAAACATATCTTTAAAAGCAATTGGTAATGCTGTAGCTTTTTATAAACACTATTTAAAAAATTACAAATAATACCACGGCAACAGTTTATTAAATTCGACCATTTAATAAACTGTTGTTTTTATTTTTGTTCGCGCAAAGGTTTCGTTTGTGTTACAAAAACATATTGATTTATTCACATTTCTAATATATAATTATTTTAATATTAAATCAGAGCGGATGTGAGAAGCTTGACGGATAAATTCAAAAAAAATCTGATAATTTTCGTTTCTGTGTTTCTCACAGTATTTGCGGGATTTTTTTTACCGTTTACTTCTACATTTGTGCCGGAGTTATTTAACAGTGGGAAAGTTTATTCTGCAATTGCAGATGTAGGAAACTATGATTTGGACGATGGTGATTTTGCGTATCTGTCAGGAGAATGGGAGTTCTTTTGGGGAGAGCATATCATTTCTGATAATTTAAGAGAGATTCAAGCGGATGCATTCGTTCAGGTTCCTTCATCATGGACAACCTATACAATCAACGGCGAAAAGCTGACAAACGGTGGAAAGGCCAGTTACAGAGCATATCTGAAAAATGTGAATACTGAAATGCCTTTTGTAGTGAGTGTGCCTAATCTTTCAGGCAAATGTGAGGTTTTTATTAACAACGAATGTGTTTTTTCAAACCGAAACATACCGGGAACGAATTATTCAGCGGTAGTTGAATCTTATGCCATTCCTTTTAGCTTCCAAGCTGGTGATGAGAAAAACTGTGAGGTTGTTATTGAAATGACCTGTACATATTCCAGTGGGTTGACAGCAGTGCCGACTCTTTCAACTTATGAGCAGTTCCACACAAGAGAAATGGGAACACTGGCGCAAAGGTATTTTTACATAGGTATTGTAATATTCATTGCCGTTGCAGTGCTACTGTTGGGTATATTAAACAAGGATGTGGAAGGGCAATTCTGGCTGTTTGTCCTTTGCTTTGCCTTTGCTTTCAGAATGCTTATAACCAATGAGGGTTATATAGTTTCTCATGGCTTTTTCGGAAATTTGGACTATGAGATAATGACATCCCTTGTGTATGTATCAACATACATAATTAAGTTATCGATGTTGATGCATCTGATAAGTGTTCTTGGTATAAAAATAAAGCAAAGCAGTCTTGTGCTCTTGTCTGCTTTGTTCCTTGTGTGTGCATTTGTTCCGTATGTTCTGTATGATTATATCTATATTGCAAAATCGTATATGTGGCTTCAGTCGGTTACATTTTTATTGGATGTTATTCTTATAGGCAAAATTTCAGAAAAAATCATTGCGCATAAAAAGTTTGCGGTGTTGTATCTTGTTGTTTACTGCGTAACATCTGCTGGTATTGTAATTGATAATTTCTATATAAACGGCTATATTTCTCAAAACGTTACTTATATTATGCCAATGGTATGTATGATATTTATAGCAAGTGTGGTTCTTGTTCACTTTGGTGACACGGTTGAAGCTTTCAAACAGGCACGTCAGGCAGCAGAACTGCAAAAGGAATTGGGCGATATTAATATGACGTTGATGTTAAGTCAAATTCAGCCCCATTTCCTTTACAATGCTCTTAATACAATAAAATATCTTACCAAAAAGGAGCCGAAAGCCGCAGAGGGCGCGATTGTCAGATTTTCTAATTATTTAAGAGCTAATATGGATTCCCTCACCCAAAAAGATCCGATTCCCTTTAAAAAAGAATTGGAGCATGTTCAAAACTATATTTATATTGAATGCTTGCGCTTCGGCGATAGATTGAAGGTTGAATACGATATACGATATGACGATTTTCTGATACCGCCTTTAACAGTTCAACCCATAGCAGAGAATGCTATAAAGCACGGCATAAATCAACGGGTTGACGGCGGCACTTTGAAAATTTCAACCTATGAAGAGAAAAAGAAAATTTTCGTTATAATCGAAGATGACGGTGTGGGATTTGATATAAATGAGCCGAAAAATGACGGCCGTTCCCACGTTGGCATGAGCAATATAAAAACTCGACTCAGACAGTTGATGAATGCTCGGGTTGAAGTTGAAAGTACCGAAGGTGTAGGCACGAAAGTAACGATAGTAATACCCAAGGAGGAAAAAGCAAAATGAGAATAATGGCAGTGGATGATGAGGTTCTCGCTCTTGAAGATTTTGAAGATACCTGCCGTGATTTAGGAATAACGGACGAAATTGTTAAGTTTAACAATCCTCTTGATGCTTTGGGATTTGTTGCAACAAATAAGGTTGATATTGCATTTCTTGATATTGAAATGCCCGTAATCAAGGGAATAGAACTTGCCAAAAGAATTAAAGCAATAAACCGTAACGTTCGGGTTATTTTTGCTACAAGCTATGGTAACTATGCTTTGGAAGCGTTCGGGGTGGATGCGGTGGATTATGTTATGAAGCCCTATGAACCTGAAACTATAAAAAAAGCCTATGAAAAGGCACTTCTTGTTAAGGATGTAGTAACAGAAAACAGAGTGTTTATAAAAACTTTTGGCTTTTTTGATGTCTTTGTTGACAGTAAATCCGTTTCATTCCCCAGTGCAAAAAGCAAGGAACTTCTAGCGCTCCTTGTTGACAGAAACGGTGGCGTTGTTAATACAGAGCAAGCGATTTCAGTTCTTTGGGAAGGCAGAAAATATGATGAAACCGTGCAGTCCCTTTTCAGAAAGGTTCTCAAATCTTTAAGGCTTTCCCTTGAAGAAGCAGGAATTTCAGATATACTTGTTGATAATCGTAATCAGCGCAGTGTTGATAAAAGTAAATTTGCCTGCGATTATTATGAGTTTTTAGAAAACGGAAGAACAGAAAATACAAAGTATTTCGGTAGATATATGGAGCAGTATGATTGGGCAAAGGCTACAGAGCAACAAATAAATAAAATGTTATAAACAAAAAAGGAGAGGTGAAAGCCTCTCTTTTTTGTTATTTTGCCCAAATCAATAAGTTGTTTATTGTCGGTTTTGCAGATTTTCTCAATTATTGAAAATTTTCGTGTAATTTCTACCTTTTTTTGACATATATATATGGAACCATAAAGGAACCACAAAATATGAAAACAGGAGGTCAAAATAATGAAAACGAGTAAAAAAGTGTTGGCTATATTGCTGACGATTGCTACGCTGATTGGCATATTTTCTTGTGCAACAACAGTTTTTGCAGAGGATTTGAATGAATATGCCGAAAACAAAGCGTATCAGGAAAACTTGTTAACCGAAACAGTTGAAACGGAACAGGAAAAAGCAGAAATTGTCTGCGAGGTTACGGAAAAGCGCGATGAATATTCAAAAACATATAAACGCGCAGATGGCTCATTCACCTCAATTTTTTCTCAGGTTCCCTTGCACACTTATGAAAACGGTCAATGGAACGAAATTGATTATTCTGTTGAGGTTCAGGAAGAAGCGATTGAAAATTCAAGTGCTTTCACTTATTCATTAAGAACTCCGACCGTTGCTTTACCTGATTTGGATGATACAATCATTGAAGATACTGCCATTACTAAAGGTATCAGCGATGGTGACGAAAATAAGAATTTCTCAAATTCTATCGAAGGTTATATAGTTAATAACGCTACTGCTCATTCTGAGGTTCTCGTCAAGCTCAATGAAGCTATTTTTGAACCCTTTAAAGAAACAGGTGTTGTAGTAACAGATGTTAATTATTATAGCTCAGGTTATGTTACGGGCGGTAATGTTCTAGTAAAGGCGATAACCGGTGACTGGAACAGCGAAACAATAATCTATAACGATGTTTATTCCGATGATAGTAGCATAAGATATGAAAATACTGTTATTGACTATTACACGGGCACACCTGAAACCAATAATCCTAAATCGTCTGTTATTTATTTTAACATAACAGATTTGTTTAACGAGTGGTTAACAGGAGATCGCATTAATGAGGGCTTTGTTATAACTGCTGAAACCGAAGATACAGAAGGCGTAATGGTGTTAGCAGGTGATTATATACCGCCAAATTCAAATAACACCTTTGAATTTAACACATTTTGTTCTATTGATTATGTTGATACAAGCTGTTCAAATGATTCATTTGAATATTTAACACAAGAAATCGGACGAGCAGGTCAAGCGAATGTTAATATATTTTCTCGTAGCTTATCTGTTACGAGAAACGATATTTTAATGGATGGACTTCGTATGCCTGTATCTGTTAGCTTCAACTATAGTCCTGCAATAACAACATTTTTTAATTTTTATAAAACTATTTTAGAACTTGCAGGAGAAGAAATTGAATTTGATTTATTGTATGGTGAAAATTGGTGTCCGTCATATCTCCAATATATAGTTGAATTTGTTGAAGGTCAACTTCAATTCTTTACCGAAGAAGGCACCCTTGTAACATTTAACAAAATCGAAGAAACAATTGAAGAAACAGACGAAAACGGAAATAAAACAACCACAACCGAAATTGTTTTTGAAGCAGATGAAACAAGCGACAGAGGTTATACTCTTGAACTCATTAATCAAGAGGATGGCGATTCATTTGAAAATCTAAAAATTACCAATCCTAACGGTGAAACTGCATATTTTAACGATATGGGTCTTGTTACGGAAATTCGCGAGGAAGAGCCCAATTCTGACGGTAGTTATGATAAAATTTCAATTGTATATAATCCTGATGCACTGTTTGAAATAGACTATGTAACCGACGGTATCGGGAGGAAATATGATTTCATTTACAGTACCGAAACTGGATTACTTTCTGAAATCAAATGCCTTACTGCCGAGGGTGAAGCTATCAAAGCAGGTACAACCGATGTCAATTTAAAGGTTACCTACGGCTATGACAGTAACGGCAACCTTACAACCGTCACCTACCCCGACGGTGAAACAGTTACATATACCTACGATACTAACGGTAATCTTGTTAAGGTGCAGAATATTGATAACTACAATATTCAATATACTTATGATGATTTAGGCAAGGTCACAAACATTGCCGAATATGCGGACAGTACGCCCGGCAACACGATAACCCTTACACAGCTTTCAAACCGTCAGGTTAAAGTGGTTGACGGCTACAACGGAACCGAAACCTACCAATTCGGCAAGGACGGAAGACTTCACTATATCTTTGACGACAAGGGGAACTATTATAAATCCGATTATGCTCCTGCAAATGACGAAAATGTTTGTTCCTCTTATGATTGGAAAATCTCTTCACAGAACCTTTTGAAGAATGGTAGTTTTGAGGAAGATTCCGTTTTAAATGCAACAAGAGCAAAGTATTGGTCAACAGAATTTGAAACAACTGCTTTGCCAACTCAGCAAGTTGAAGAAGACGGCGATACTATAGGTTATGATTCTTCAACCTTTGGCGAAAAATCATATTTAATTTCAAGTGCAGATAATTGTACAAGCTTTGTAACTCAAACTGTTGAGGTTGCAAACACCTCTTCCTACACATTCTCTGCTTTTGTACGAAGTGAAACTACAGGCGAGCTTTCATTAAAAATCAAAGGTATTGATGCTTCGGGTAATGCAGATGAAGAAGGAACCACACAAATCATTTCAACTGATGGTTGGGAAAGATTTTCAGTTACCTACACACCATCTAAGAATTTTGAACCTGTAGAAATTCTTATTAGCATAGGTTTTGAAGATAACAAAGGTACATATTACGTTGACTGTGCTCAGCTTGAAAGTGGTTTGGGTACGGCAGAATGCAACCTTATTGAAAACGGCAGTTTCAACAACTCCAATGAAAACTGGTCAACTGCAACAATCGTTGACGAAACCTTAAACCAAGAATCCGTCAAAGCAGTAAAATTAACCGGTGGTTTACCCACCTACAACGTAGGGGACGGTCTTGACCGTCCCGCAGATACCTATTACCTTGAAGACCATATTTCCGCAGTCACTCAAAACGTTGAAATTAACGGCAAAAAGGGTGAAACCTATTCTGTTGGCGGTTGGTTCAAGGGGCAGTTTGACGATAACTATATTTATGAAAATGTTCCGACTCAATATACTGAATTAGCAGAACAACTTACAAGCAGCTCTGCTCAGATTAAGGTTACCTATTCTTATACAGATACTGTAACCGAAACCGCAGAAGACGGCACAGAAACCACAACCGAGCAAACCGCAACCGAAAACTTTGTTGTTGATTTCCAACCCCATAACGACGGTTGGCAGTATGCAGTTGATTCCTTCGCCCTTAAAGGTGATACAGAATCTATTGATGTTACAATTATTGCAAAGAATATTCCGACGGACACATTTGCAACAGGAATTGAGCTTACATTAGATAATGACTCAATCAGCTTTGTTGAAGATGAAGAAACTGTTTCAAGCGAATCCACAGAAGATTCCGAAACTGAAAGCAGCGAGACCGAAAGCACAGAAAGAACAGAATGTCCCTGTGAGGATTGTGAAGGGCTTGATTGCGCTTGCCGTTGCGAAAGTGCAGAGGCTTGTGTCTGCGTTCAATGCTTACGACGTAGTGATGTTGAAACCGAGAGCGAGGACGGCAAAACCGTAACAACAAGCTCCTTTGACGGCGAAAAATATATGCAGTCAACCGTTACATATTCGGATGATTTAAATAACATCATTTCCGAAACCGATGAAAACAATATTTCATCAGGTTATACATATAATGTTAATGGTAGTTTAACCGAATTCACCGACGGCGCACAGAACTCAACAACCTATCAAAGCAACGCCATGGGTTACCTTACACTTGCCGAAAGTAATGTATCGGGACTCACGGACAGTGCCGTTAAAATGGCAATAAGCTATGTTTATGACGGAGATTTATTGACAAATGTTAACCAAGGCAATGTTGAATATACCTATCAATATGACGGTTGGGGTCAGTTCCAAAAAGTTTTAGTTGACGGAGAAACCATAATAATGTATAATTATGGTAACGGAGTCTATCGCACTCGAATTTCAAGCATTGTTTTCGGCAGTTCGGAAGAAACAGGCTTTACTGTTAAATATACCTACAACAACGGCAATATTGAAGCTGTTGAAAAATATCGAATGGTTGAGGGTGAAAAGGACTCAGTCACCTATAACTACAAATATGACAACCTCGGTAATCTTGAACGTATTACAGACAACGGAACAGGTCATTTTATTGATTATACCGATGAAGGTATTGTTATTAAAGACAGCGAAAACGGAACTGTAATATATCAAACCAAAGATGTAACCCCTGTTGAAGACGAAACAGACGATACAGAAACAACAGAAGAAACTGTTGAACTTCCTATAAGCATCACTCAAGAAATCGCAAACGGAACATCATATAACTATAAGGTTTATGAGGGCGATTACAGTGACGAAACAGGCAAAACAACTGAGAATGAATCCGTTAGTGTTGTAACTGCTACGGATGAAAATAACACCTTCACCTACGGCAAAACCATCGGCACTCAGACCCTTTCCGATTGGTTCGGCAGG
>CAZUZV010000003.1:0-90410 GCA_964624385.1 uncultured Eubacteriales bacterium
TCTCCTTTCTTTACGAATTACCTACCATTTAGGTTGGTATAAGTATAGCACCATTCACCTACTTTGTCAATAGGTAAATGATTTTTTATCAGTTTCTGCAGCTTGCATTTTACCTTTTTCTTCCCAAGGATATTTTATAGGGTCAGAACCAAGGCACTCTAAAACATAGGGGCGGATGTTCCATTTATTATCTGAATCGCCTGCAGTAAAGAAAATAAAATCCGTCGGGACCTTTAACAATATACGGGTCAGCACGTTGGGGTATAAAAGGATTTGGGTACATAAATCCACCTCGAAGAAAAGATACTTTCGTTTATTCTATTATTTTTAAGAAAGAGTTGCAATATCAATGCGGAACGAAGTTTTGCAAGAGGTAAAGAAGGAGCAATAATTATCCCTCTTTTTTGCGAGGCAAAAAGGAGGGAGGACCGCGTTAGCGGTGGTAGGTACAATTGTTTTAGAATGAGCAAAAGTAAACCCAACAACTTTTAAAACAACCCACCATTATATTTATATTGATACTTAAAAAGCAAACCTACACAAAGTATGTACCCTATGATTAAAACAGTTGTACCCAATACCTGTACAAAATGAATTGTAGGAAATAAAGAGGTTAAACTGCAAATAAAAGTAGGTATACTCATTAATATGATTCCTTTGCCCATTGACTTGCAATAACCTTCACGGTCAACAACATTTTTGTAATGGTAGGAGTGCAGAAGAGAAATATGACCTTTTTTAATTGCAAAACCTGATGCAACCAAAAGAACCGCAACAGTCAGCAATCCAATAAACTCGGTTATATTTTCAAAAGATATACTAGAAGCAATCATATCAAAAAGATAAATAAATGTTGGTATTGCCGCCGGTAAAAGTAAAATTAAAAATATTGCAGAGCATATAATCATCTGAATTTTTTTCTTTTTTACCGTTCTTTCTTTTGTTTCAATAGCATTAATAACATTATTTTCTGTAATTTCTATCAGTTTTTCTTTTTCAATTCGTTTTCCTGCTAAAAGTTCGTTAACGCTCACTCCAAAAAACTCGCTTAACGCTAAAAGAGAGGTTACATCGGGATAACCTTTCCCTGTTTCCCAGCGGGAAATCGCTTTATCGGAAACATTAATTTTTTTAGCTAAATCTTTTTGGGTAAGATTATTTTCTTTTCTTAATTCGGTAATAAACTTACCGCAATCTTTTGATGTCATAGTATCACCGCCTTGCTATAATTATAGTTAAAAGCATTTTAAATAGTCAACCTATGAATCATAGAGTTTGAAAAAAACAAGATGTGATAATTGCATTTTTAAAAATAGAGGTTATAATTAAAGTATCAAGAATACAGTGGGTGACAAGATGAAAGCAGAAAATAATTTTGAAACAATAAAACAGTTTGCAAGAGCTTATACCTACCCGCCTGAAAGAGTGCGAGTGGGTTGCAGAGGACTTGTTGTAAAAGATAATAAAGTTCTTTTGTCTTACGAGGAAAGAACAGGGGTTTATATGAGCCCCGGTGGTGGACTTGAAAACGGAGAAACCCTTGAAGAATGTGTTGCAAGAGAATTGCAGGAGGAAACAGGTTTTAAGGTAAAGCCTTTAAAGGCATTTTTGAAAGTAAAAGAATATGCCTATGAGGTTCTTTGGGAAAATAATTATTTTATTTGCGAAATAGAAGGCGAATGCGAAAGAAACCTGACCGAAAGTGAAAAATATAATAAAGTTTCTGAAAAATGGGTAGAAATAGATAAAGCAATAGAAATTTTCAGTGATTATCAAAGTAGACCCACAGATAAAGCAAGCTTATATTTAAGAGAGTATACAGTTTTGAACAAGTTAAAAAATAAAAGTTAAAATTAGTTTTATTGACAGTAAAAAATATATGTGGTAAAATACAAGTCCGCAAAAGTTGATGGAAGAAAAATTACCTCTTCACTAGTCACTTTTACTTCTTACTTATATATGCAGGGGTGGCGGAATTGGCAGACGCGCTAGATTCAGGTTCTAGTGAATGCAAGTTCATGTGGGTTCAAGTCCCATTCTCTGCACCAAGATAACGGAATCACTATAAGTGGTTCTGTTATTTTTGTATAAACAAAGTTGGTGGGACTTGAACCCACATTTATGTATGACTTGTTCATCCTCTATTTACAATTCCCATATAAATTCAACATTTAATTCAACAAGTGTTTAATGTTTCTCAAAACGGGAGTTTTTTTACAAATTTGCTTGACTTTGTCGGAAAAACTCTATATTATCAAACTACGCGAACAGCGAAAAAATGAAATTTTTGAATTTTTTGAAGATTCACATATTATCGTTTTTACATAAAATTTTCTCCAAAAGGAGAAAGAAAGAGGTCCAAATGGGCACAAAATGCAATTATTTTTCAACAATGAAAGCAATGTCTTTGACGGACTTGCCCCAGGAAGAGAAAACATGGCTTCAGCATTACGGTAATATGCCCGAGCATATGTGCTACCGCGAAGGTTCAATTTATGAGCTCCTCAAAGAAATGGTGGATAAACAGCCTGATGCTCCGGCTTTGGAATTTTTTGATACTGTTTACAGCTTTGCGGCTATGGATGAAAACATCAATATTGTTGCAAATGCCCTTAAAAAATTGGGAGTTGTTGAGGACGAAAGTGTAACAATCTGTATGCCCAATATGCCCGAGGCAATTTTCCTTATTTATGCTATCAATAAAATCGGTGCGGTTGCAAACGTTATTCATCCTTTAAGCGATGCGAACGAAATCAGAAATGCGGTTTCCCTTACAAATTCAAGCCTCATTTTTACAACGGATGTTTCATACAAGACTGTAAGCGATGCTTGTGTTGATAAGGTTGTTGTCTGCGAAGTAAGTATGAGTATGCCCTCTGTTCTTAAAGCTCTTTATAACTTAAAGAGCAGGAAGCAGATGAAATACAGTTCAGATACAATTACCTGGAAAAAATTTGTTTCAGATATGAGTACAATTGCTCCTTCTGTTAAGAGAAACAGAGATGATGCGGCAGTTCTTATTTACAGTGGCGGTACAACAGGTAAATCCAAAGGTATTGTTCTTTCAAACCTTTGCTTTAACTCTCTTGCAATTCAGTGCTATGCAGTTTGTCCCGAGGCAAGACCTGGAGCTTCTATGATGTCCGCTCTTCCCATTTTCCACGGGTTTGGTCTTTGTGTAGCAATTCACGCACCTCTTTGCTTGGGTATGAAATGTATTCTTATTCCCAAAATCGATATTAAAAAGCTTAACGAAACAATCAAGAAGAAGAAGCCAACTATTGTTCCTGCAGTTCCTACAATGTTAAAGGCAATTACCAATAACAAAAACTTGGGACCTGAGAGCTTCAAGAGCGTTAAGGTTATTCTTAGCGGTGGAGACTATTTAAGCGACGATTTAAGAGCAAAGGTTATTGATTATTTCCGTTCCTGCGGTTCAAAGGCTCACATTAGAATCGGTTACGGTCTTTCCGAAGCAACTGCATTCTTTACTGCAACTGCTTATGGTACAGAAGATATTGACAATATCGGTATTCCAAACCCTGATACTCATATCAGAGTTTGCGACCCTGTTACAAATGAAAAGCTTCCCGATGGCGAAATCGGTGAAATTTGCGTGAACGGTCCTACTGTAATGCTAGGTTATGTTAATGATAAGGAAGAAACCGACAATGCTATCAGAACTCACGCTGACGGAACTCAATGGCTCCATACAGGTGACTTAGGTTATCTCGAAAACGGTGTTCTTCACTTTACTTCCCGTCTTAAACGTATGATTATTTCAAATGGCTATAACATTTACCCCACAGAGCTTGAGAATATTCTCAACAAGTGTAAATATGTTGCGTCAAGCGTTGTTGTTGGTATTAAAGACAAAGTCCGCGAGGAAGCTCCCAAAGCGGTTATTGTTCTTAAAAACGGTGTTCAGCGTACTGTGGAAATTGAAAAGGAAATCAAGGATTTCTGCAAAAAGAACATCGCAAAGAATGCACAGTTCAAGGAAATTGAATTTACCGATGCATTACCAACAACAAAAATCGGTAAAGTAAACTACCGTATTTTTGAAAAGTTAAAAGATAAAGAAAATGATGCTTCTGAAGAGAAAGGAACAGTAACAACAGAACAAGACTGAAAATAAAAGCCTCGATGAGTTTTGATTAACTCATCGAGGCTTTTAAATTATGATAGTTTATTTTGCCTTTGCCGATTTGCTTTCGCCTAATACAGCCCAACCGTTTTTATTGGTTTCTTCGTAATTGGCACGTACTGCATAATAATATGTTTTTCCTGAAACTACATCGCAATCAATAGCGGTGGTTGTTTTGCCACTGTCTGCATAATAATAGTGGGAGAAGTTTTCGTCAGTTCCCTTTTCTTTGCGGTAAATAGTGTAACTTGTTGCACAGGGATTTTTTTCCCATTTTATTTTTATGCCTTCGGAGGTTGCTTTGGCAGAAAGAACATCCACCGGCTCCATACGAGTTACATACAGTCCGGTTGAACTCATATAATCGCTGAAAGAACCTTTGTAGCTTGCCCTGAGATAGTATGCATATGTTTCACCGTTTTTTGCAGTTTCATCGATATACATAAACACACCGTATTGGTCTTTTTCTATTTTGTCAGTGTCTAACACAGCGATTTCTATTTTTTTGTTTGTTCCGTCAACTTCTCTGTAAATATGATACTTATCTGCTTTATCAGCGGGTTCAAAGCGCAAAAGAACGCCATCTTTTTCATTTTCAGGAGTGTAGAGAGCATTTGCATCAACAAATCTGATTTTAAGACCTGTTTTGTTGTAATAGCTGTTTGTGTTTTCATTGTATGCTTTCACGGTATAGGTGTAAACTTTACCGCTTGTTGTGGTTCCATCGGTGTAGGTGAATTTTTTATTGCCGGTTGTTGTAGCAATAAGCTTAAAATCACCCGAGCCTGTTTTTCTGTAAATCTTATAGCCTTCTGCACCGCTTACCTTATTCCATTTAAGAACAACACCACTATTGGTGTTGTTTACAGAAGAGAGTTTGGGTGTTGCAAGGAACAACTGTTTAACAGTCCTGAAGCCGCTTACAGTTTTGCCGTTGATAGCTTTTACGCGGTATGAATATGTTTTATTGTTTTTTACAGAAGTATCCTTGTAAGAAAGATTTTGTGTTGTGGTGAGCTTTGTCCATTTTGATTCGCCATTTGCTTTTCTGTAAACAGCATATTCTTTTGCTCCGCTGATTTTGTTCCAAGAAATGTTGATTGAACTTGTATAAACCTTGGTTTCGGTTTTTGGCGCAGCAAGATATTTTATCTTAAGACCTGTTTTGCTATATGTGCTTTTAGTTTTGCTGTAATAAGCCTGAACGCTGTAAGAATAGGTCTTACCGCTTTTTGCGGTTTTGTCCGTATAGGTGAATTTTTTGTTGTTAGTTGTTGTGCCTATAAGCTTCCAATCACCTGAACCTGTTTTTCTGTAAATCTTGTAACCTTCGGCACCGCTTACCTTTTCCCAGGTAACTTTAACACCTGATGCAGAATTCTTAACAGAAGAGAGCTTGGGAGTTGAAAGATAATATCTGCCTACTACTTCGTAGCTTCCCATATCGTCACCGATAACAGCGCGCACTCTGTAATTGTATTTTGTACCGCTTTTAACTGTTTTGTCGGTGAATGAGGTTTTTGTTACAGTGTCAATTCGCGTCCATTTTGATGAACCCTCTGTCTGACGGTAAATTCTGTATTTTTCTGCATTGGCAATTTTTGTCCATTTGAGGTAGATTCCATTTGAGGTATTCTTTGCAGTAACCTCGGGAGCACCTATATGAGTTATTGCCACACCTTTAGTGTTGTAGCTACCCCAACCTACATAGTTGTAGCCTCTTACGGTGTAATAATATTTAGTACCGCTCTTTGCAGTTTTATCAATTATGAAGGTTTCGTCTGCATCAATGGTGTCGAGTATAGTCCATTTTTTAGCACCGTCAGCTTTTCTGTATATCCTGTATTTTTGTGCAGAAGAGTCAGCAGTCCAGGAAATTTTAACACCTTGATTTGTATTTTTAAGCGTAATGCCTTTTATTGTTGCCGGTTCAACAACAGCACCGCCGTTGTTGATTACCAAATCGGAAGAAATATAACTGTCGGCAAGCTCTTTTTCACCGATTTTTATAGGTGTAAAACCGTCTAGAGTCGTTTTGGACTCATCTTCAATGGCAACCCAGCCATAGACAGGGTGTTCTACGAGATTGTAAATATAGGTGTCTGTTTCGGATGTCCCGTCATCGTACTCATAGGTGTACTGCCAGAAGCCGTATTTTGTTCCGTTTTCATCAACACAAAGGTCGAAAGGATCTTTTTCTTCAGGGTAAAAAACGTCTTTATAAGAGTTGTCACCCTCTTCGGCATAATCGGTGTAACCTATGTACAAGCCTTTTTCGGAATCATAAATAGGCTCGTATTCAGTGAGTTTCGTGAAACCGCTGGGTTTAATTGTTTCCTCACCGGTATAGCTCGTTGCTACATAACAATCAAGAAGCTCGTCATAAGATATTGAATAAAGCTCGTATTTGCCGTTAGGTTCCCAGGTGAGTTCATTATAATCTTCAAAACCTATGTAGTAAACGCCATCCTTTTGGAAACCTGCATCATAATATTCGAGACTGTTCCACTCTAAATCATAGGCCTCTAATTGTTCGTAAATGTCAACGATATATTTCTCAAATACAGACTCTTCTGCAACAACAGTTCCTCCGAGTTTAATAATTTCGGAAGTGTCAGTAACAGTAGAGCCATACACAGCAACTGCATACTGATAGGTCGCAGGTTCACTGTATATTTTAAGTTTTGCGGTATCTTCAACATGTAAAACGGAAGCGGTTTCACCTGCATCAATATAGATTCCGCCAAGAGTTTTGTTCCTGTTGAGAACAAGCTCACCGTCACCTGTAATGGTAATTGAGCCACCGCGACTCTCTGCCATTGAAATGATACACCCGAGTTCATTGTAGCCGATGAGATTGATTTTGAAATCGTCGCCCATCTCCATAGCGGAAAGCATGGATGTTTTAGATTTAACATTTTTAAGGGTTAAAGTGTTTGTTTCCAGGTCATAAGAGGCGCCTGAATAAACATCGGGAAGAGTATAGCCTGCTTCTGAAGGATACAATATCCCCATTTCATAGGTTTCTATATCCATTAAGGCAAGGGATGAAAATTCATAAATATTTATTTCTTGGCTGTCCGGATTATAGGGGTACGGTCCGTTTTCTGCAAAAACTGATATGGGAGCCGCAACTGAGAAAATCAAAAGCACCGCTAAAATCATACTTAAAATTTTTTTCATATTTTCCACTCCTTTTTTATTTTTTGTGGTTTAAGTTAAAAATATCACAAACCAAGGTCTAAAACAATAGAAATTTGTCATTTGTAATAATTTAGGTCAATTTTGTAACCTTGAGGTTCATCTGACAACAGAAAATAAAAAAGGTTAACCTGATTAGAGGTCAACCTTTTCTGTGTCGGTTATTTTTACTGTTTTGATTTCCCACGGCTTGAAGGTTAACCTATTGTCAGCTGTTTTGTTGATTTCTTTACCGAGTAAATCTGTTTCAAATGTCATTTTTCCTATATTCATATTTAATTCTATCGTATCATTTTCATCGGAAAAGTTGCAGAAACGAGCCAGAATATGATTTTCCTCGGGATAAAGTGCAGTAAGAATGACGTTACCTTTATCTGATTTGATATTTGCATAGTTGAGTTCGCTTAAATTTCCGTTGCCCTGAGGAAGAATTGCCGTTGCAGGACAGTAAGCATAAGAAAGAGCTTTCTTATGAAGAGCTGCTTCGGAAAGGTCACTTTCAAATGGTAAAATTGAAAATTCATCTTCAAAAACACCCTCGAGGATTCTTGTTCCGCATAAATATTCGTTGGAATACAAGAGCGGAATATGCAATCTGTTTCCTGTTACTGTAGCACCCATACAACCTTTATTGAAAATCGCAAGTCCGTTTTTCTCGTCTTTAAGGGATACCCAATAAATGCCGTGGTAATAGGTTGTTGCGTTGAAAGATTCTTCAGCACTTACATCTGTATCAAGAATTATTCTGTCGTCAGGATACCAATATTCTTCGGTTTTTCTTAAAGCACCGTTCCACTCAGAAATTGAATAGGGCAAATCTCTGAACATTTTTCTGTCTTTTTGGAGGCAGGGGTTAATAACGAAGCAGATTTTATCTTCGTGGTGGTGTCCGTTTACTGTAAGTGGAGCAGGTTTTCCGTGGGTGATATCAGTTCTACCTACACGCTCACCATTCATTTCAAAATTTGTTTTGCAATCGATTCTCTTTTCGTTACCATTGAATTTCATTTGGAATTCGTAGGGAATCAAACCGATTTTACCCTTTTGGGTTGCAACTGCACCAAAGCAAGAAGTTTTTACATCCCAAGAGCCACTTGCTATGCAGTCAATGTCATTGACAAATCCTCTCAGAAGTTCACCGTCACCATTGTCGCAAAGCATTTTGCCGTTTTTAACATCTTTTATGTAAGCGATACCTGTGTCGGTTAATTTTATCTCATAATTTGGCGTTGTGAGAATGCCATCGTTTTCAAACCAGGAGAAAAGAGCAGGAAAATCTGTTTTTTCTTCAACAAGAGCAAGGCTTTTTGCAGAAAAAGGCGGTAATTGAATATGAGCGCGAAGAGTTTTTTCGTTTACGTTATCAATAATTTCATCTTCAATTTTCTTACCGTTATCAAAAACGGAGAAGTCTTTTTCCACACCAATTTCAATCCATTCATCAATAGGGAAGGAGTGGTTGTTTATAACAAGTAAACTTTCTCCGTCTTTACGGGCGAATTTTGAAGAGATATATTTTAAGGATTCTTCTTTTACTTCTTTTGATGCTTCAAGAGAAGAGGGGATAAATTTTCTTGAAAGGTCAAGAAGACCGCAAATTGTAACATCGTGGTGTTCTGCGGCGAGAATATATTTCCAAGCGTATTCAGATTTTTTTTGAAGCGATTTTCCGCCCAACATAACGGAAAGTGCATTAAGCTTTTCTGCTTGAACAGCCTGAACTTCACCTTGACGGCAACCATTAAAGATTTCGTTGCCACAGTAACCCCAAGGCATCTGTACGTGAAAATCATTGTCGGTTGTGGGCATCTCTTCTTTTGCTTCACCATATATCTCCGGGATTTCTTCAAGAAGAACATATTGATAGTTTTCTTTGTTTTGAGTGTACGCAATGCACTCCTCAACAGGTTGAGTTAAATCATCATATCTTGAAGCAAGAAGCGGTTCGTATTTCTCGAACATTTCTTCAAAATCTTCAAGGGAATAGAGTTCGGAATCAACGGGCCAACGGGAAAGAATCCAATTATCAACTGTGGTGCAGTTAAATCCTCGTCCTTGCTTTTCATATGTGGGAACGGCAGGAATTGAAGTTCCGTCCTTACCAATCCATTTTCCCCAAGCACAGTCAAAGGTTCTCGGATAACCGTAACCCATAACGTGAGAACGCAAAATAGCCGCTTCATATCCGCATTTGGAAATAAGCTGAGGTGTTTGGTTGTGAAGAGCAAATTCAGAAATTGCGTAAACTGAGGGCGTTTTGCCGAAATAATCAAGATTTGTTCTGACTGCATAAAGAAGCTGACGGGCGTTTGACTCTTCGGAAATTGTAAGAGCTAAGGGTTGACCATAAGTAGTGGCACCTAGACCGACACGTTCAGGATATTTTTCTAAAAGCTTTTTTGTCAGATCCACAACCTCGGGGTCTTCCTTTGAAAATTCATCAAAGGTAAATGATTCATAATCAAGACCGATTTTAAGTGTAGGATATTTTTCCAACCATTCAAAAAGCTTTTTTAAACGGGGCTTAACTTGGTCCTTCCAAAGAACATAACCGCCGTGCTCGTATGTAAGAATATATAATTTTTTATCGCTCATAATAAAACACCTGCCTATATGATAAGTATAAAACTACATTCAAAAGATGTCAATAAAAAAGAAAGTCCCAGTTAAATCGGTATAATGAATTTTTAAAATTCGAGGGAATGGTATTGCTATTGTTCTCGATTTGGAATATAATGAAACCAATAAAATGTGAGGTGATTAAATGCTTGCATATATGACTGCCGGCGAAGCTGCTGAAAAATGGAATATTTCTCACAGACGTGTTATTACGCTCTGCCAGGAAAACCGAGTTCCAGATGCAGCTATGTTAGGAAAAATGTGGCTGATTCCGAAGGATGCTACAAAGCCTATTGATGGTAGAACAATCAGATATGATAAAAAGAACCCAACAAAACCATTTATAAAATGGGCTGGTGGAAAAGGTCAACTCCTTCCTACTATCAGAAAATTCTATCCTGACGGTTTGGGAACAACTATAACAAAGTACATCGAACCAATGGTTGGTGCAGGTGCAGTATTGTTTGATATCTTAAACACTTATGAAATGGATGAGGTATATATCTGCGATACCAATATTCAATTAATGAATGTGTATAGGGTGGTTCGTGACAATGTAGAAGAACTTATTGAATTATTGCTTAAACTTGAATCCAGTCATTTGCCTAAAAATGATGAGGAAAGAAAAGAATACTACTATCAACAAAGAGAAAAGTACAATTCAGAAATCCAAAAATCTGATTCTGATAATGCTTTATTAAGAGCAGCCTTATTCATATATCTTAACAAAACTTGCTTCAATGGGTTGTACAGAGTAAATCGAAAAGGTGCCTTCAATGTACCTATGGGTTCATATAAAAGCCCAACAGTGTGCGATATAGATAACTTAAGAAAGGCATCCGAACTCTTGCAGGAAGTTACAATATTAACAGGGGACTATACCTTAATTTCAGATAAATTGGATGAAACAACATTCATTTACTTTGATCCACCTTACAGACCATTAACAAAAACTTCAGAGTTTACTTCATACAATGCAGATGACTTTAATGATGAAAATCAAACCAAGTTAGCTGAGTTCATTAAATCGATAAACAAAGCTAAAGTAATGGCAAGCAACTCTGATCCGAAGAACGTTGATGAAACAGACGATTTCTTTGATGACTTGTATTCAGGATTGAATATAAATCGAGTTTCTGCAAACAGAGCGATCAACAGTAATGGTAATAACCGAGGAAAAATAAACGAACTGTTGATAACGAACTATTAAGGTGGAATAATTTATGTCAAGAGATTTTAATAATTGGCTGTCAGGTTTCCGTGATAGCATAGCTGACTATGGCTACTATGTAGATTTTGAAAAAGTACATAGGAATGTTGATTCTGTAAAAGTTGAACTTAATATTCTCAATTCGTTGATTGGTTCAAAAACTATTGAAGTGGATTTCGAAAATTTAATTGCTGCGTATCCAAACGTCTTAAAATGTATCCCTCTCCTTTTAGCTGTGAGAGCAAATGAAATTTATGCTATGGATAAAGATGGCGCGTTTACATACACATTCAATAAACAAACTCTTTCTGTAGAGCAATACAAAAATTTTATGAGGAAAACAGGTTTGTTTGATTTGATTGAGAATCATATAATCAGCAACCTTGTTGACTATGCAACCGGTGTTGAAACAGGCCTTGATTCAAATGGTCGAAAGAATCGTGGGGGGCACCTTATGGAGGATTTAGTGGAAAGCTTCATTCAAAAGGCTGGCTTCACAAAAGGTGTTAACTACTTCAAAGAAATGTATATTCATCAAATTACTGATAGGTGGAGTATAGATTTGTCAGCTATTTCCAATAAAGGAAAAATGGAAAAGCGTTTTGATTTTGTAATTAAAACACCCAATATGATTTACGGTATTGAAACTAACTTTTATGGCGGTGGTGGTAGTAAATTGAACGAAACTGCTCGTAGTTATAAGACCCTTGCAATGGAAACAGATACCGTAGATGGTTTTACTTTTGTTTGGTTCACTGATGGAAAAGGTTGGACAAGTGCTCGCAATAATCTAGAAGAAACTTTTGATGTTATGGAACATATTTATAGCATAAAAGATTTAGAAGATGGAATCATCAACGAGGTTTTCAAATAATGGCTAAGAAAATTACTAAATGGGAACCCGAAAATTTTGAATTAGAAATGACTACTCATTGGTCTTTTCCTAAACGAGGAGATTGGGCTACTCATGATGCAAAATGGCGAGGTAATTGGTCGCCTTACATTCCGCGAAACATAATACTCAGATACTCTCAGGAAAATGATTTGATTCTTGATCAGTTTGCGGGTGGTGGTACAACTCTTGTTGAAGCAAAACTTCTCGACAGAAATATCGTTGGTGTTGATGTTAACGATGTTGCTTTAGAACGCTGCAAAGACAAAATTAACTTTGAACACGAGGGTGCTGACGGTAAGGTTTATATCCGTAAAGGTGATGCAAGAAATCTTGATTTCATACCGGATGAGAGTATAGATTTAATTTGCACTCATCCTCCTTATGCAGATATTATCAAGTATAGTGAAGACATACCCGAAGACTTATCTTTACTAAAGGTTAAAGATTTTCTTGAAGAAATGAAAAAGGTCGCTAAAGAGAGTTATCGAGTTCTTAAAGACGATAAATTCTGTGCAATACTTATGGGTGACACTCGTCAAAAAGGTCATATGATACCGATGTCATTTGAAGTTATGCGTATCTTTGAAGATACAGGATTCAAACTTAAGGAGCTTATAATCAAAGAACAGCACAACTGCAAAGCAACAGGCTATTGGAAAACAAATAGTGTAAAATACAATTTCTTGTTAATTGCTCATGAGTATTTGTTTGTATTTAAAAAGTGAGTATATTAAAAAAGTTAGTAGAGCCGATCTTGGAACTACTAACTTTTTTGCTTTTAATATTAATCGTTATAAAGAGGGTATTTGTCGCAGATTCTTGCAACGTTTTCAATGATGTAAGCTTTACTGTTTTCAAAATCTGTTGCGGCAAGCTTGATATATTCTGCAATATCAACCATATCCTGTGCCTCAAAGCCTCTTGTGGTAACTGCTGCTGTACCGATACGGATACCGCTTGTAACAAAGGGTTTCTCGGGGTCGTTAGGAATAGCGTTTTTGTTAACTGTAATGTGAACCTCGTCAAGACGGTGCTCGAGCTCTTTACCGGTAATACCGAGGCTTCTTAAATCAAGAAGTAAAAGGTGGTTGTCAGAACCGCCGGAAACCATATTGATGCCCTGAGCACAAAGAGCGTTTTCAAGAGCTTTACAGTTAGAAACGACTTTCTTTCCGTATTCTTTGAATTCAGGTTTAAGAGCTTCTCCGAAGCAAATTGCCTTTGCGGCAATAATGTGCATAAGAGGACCGCCCTGAATACCGGGGAAAATAGCCTTGTTTACTTTTTTTGCAATTTCTTCGTCATTGGTAAGAATGATACCGCCACGAGGACCGCGAAGAGTTTTGTGAGTCGTTGATGTAACAACATGAGCATAGGGAACGGGAGAGGGGTGCATACCTGAAGCAACAAGACCTGCAATATGAGCCATGTCTACCATAAAGAGTGCGTTTACTGAATCTGCAATTTCACGAATCCTTTTAAAGTCGATAATTCTTGAATAAGCAGAAGCACCAGCAACGATAAGCTTAGGGTTGCATTCTTTTGCTTTTTTCTCAAGAGCATCATAATCGAGATAACCTTTTTCGTCAACGCCGTAGCTCTGGAAATTAAAATAAGAACCGCTTACATTTACCGGAGAACCATGGGTAAGGTGACCGCCGTCAGCAAGGCTCATACCGAGAACTGTGTCCCCGGGCTGAAGAAGTGCAAAATACACTGCAAAGTTTGCCTGGGAGCCTGAGTGGGGTTGAACATTTGCATATTCACAGCCAAAAAGCTTTTTGAGCCTTTCTGTTGCAAGGTCCTCTGCAATGTCAACATATTCGCAACCGCCGTAATATCTGCGGGAAGGATAACCTTCAGCATATTTATTTGTGAAAATACTACCGCTTGCAGCCATAACTGCCGCAGAGGTGTAGTTTTCGCTTGCAATAAGCTCAATATTTCTGCTCTGGCGAACCTGCTCTTTCTCGAAAGCTCCAAAAAGCTCACTGTCGGAATTTTTAAGAAGTTCAAAATCCTTTTCAAGATAACTGTTCATTTGATAACCTCCTGCTTTTTATAACAAGATAACTTAATATAATAATAACTTAATTTTTTCTCTATTTCAACTAAAATAAATATTTAACAAAAAGTTCTGTGTTATTACCATAAACCGCGCAAAAGTAAAATACTTTTTTGGAATTTTTTATATTGCCAAGTCACAAAATAGTGGTATAATTAAAATGATGTAGTTTGATTAGTTAAAATATATTACAAGCTATGAGGGTGATTTAATGAACAAACAAGAACTTAAAAATAAAATTCTTGAGGCAAAAAAGGCAACTGACACAGTTATCCTTGCTCACACATATCAGGAACCTGATATTATTGATATTGCTGATGTTACGGGTGATAGCTTCTTTTTAAGTAAAAAAGCAGCAGAGCTTAAAGCAAAAAGAGTTGTAATGTGCGGTGTTCGTTTTATGGCGGAAAGTGTGAAAATTCTTTCTCCCGAAACCGAAACAATTCTTCCTGTTGCAACGGCAACTTGCCCTATGGCAGAGCAGATTGCTCCCGAGAGAGTAAGAAAATTCAAGGAAGAAAATCCCGATACAGAGGTTGTTGCATATATCAATACTACTGCTGCTTTAAAGGCGGAATGTGATGTTTGTGTAACAAGCTCATCTGCAATAAAAATTGTTAAAAAGCTTGATGCGGATGAAATCCTCTTTATCCCCGATCAGCATTTAGGTTCTTTTGTTCAGAAAAGTGTTCCCGAAAAGAAAATTATTCTTTGGGATGGATATTGTCCTGTTCACGCTCAGCTTACAAAGGATGATGTTTTAAAATGTAAAGCTGAGCACCCTGATGCAGTTTTTGCAGTTCATCCCGAATCACCCAAAGAAGTTGTTGAGCTTGCTGATATGGTAGGAGCAACAAGTGAGATTATAAGCTATGCAAAAGCTCAAAAAGGAAAAGTTATTATCGGAACAGAGAGAGGCGTTGTTGACTACCTTGCCATTAATGAAGAAAATGGTGACAGGTTTATTCAGCTTGCACCTGAAAAGCTCTGTTGTGAAGATATGAAGAAGATATCACTCGAGGATGTTTACAAAGCCATTATCGGTGAGGGTGGCGAAAAGGTAGAATTAGAAGAGGATTTGCGAAATAAAGCGCTTAGAAGCATAAATCGTATGCTTGAATTGGGGTAAGAAAATGAATCTTTCCGAATTGAAAAAACATTATAGTGTAGTTATTGTCGGAAGTGGACTTGCAGGGCTTTACGGAGCTCTTAATTTTCCTGAGGACATTGATGTTCTTATGCTTTCCAAAAAGGAACGTCACCAGTCAAACAGCTCTTTAGCTCAGGGTGGTGTTGCTTGTGTGCTTGATTTAGAGAATGACAGTTATGATTTGCATATTGAGGATACCCTTATTGCAGGTGGCAGAGCCAATGATATTGATGCAGTAACCCAGCTTGTTGAAGAGGGTCCCGGGGATGTTTTAAGAACAATTGATTACGGCGTTGAATATGACCGCGATGAAAGTGGTGAACTTATAAAAACCCTTGAGGGTGGACATTGCAGAAGAAGAATTGTTCATCATAAGGATACTTCGGGCAAAGAAATGGTGGATAAATTAGTTCTTGCTGTTGAAAAGCTTCCCAATGTGACTCTTTCCGACGAAACAATGGTAACCTCGATGAGTCGAATTAAAAACGGCTTTAAGGTTGAAATAATGAGAGGCAACGAGTTTAAAACTCTTTATGCCGATTTCGTTCTTTTGGCTTCGGGTGGTATAGGTCGTGTGTATAAATACACAACCAACCCGTCGGTTGCAACAGGTGATGGAATTCGTCTTGCTTATGAAATGGGCGCATCAATCAAAAATTTGAGCTATGTTCAATTCCATCCAACCGCATTTAACGGTGCAAACAGAGAGCAGTTTTTAATAAGCGAAGCCGTAAGAGGCGAGGGTGCATATCTTCTTAACTGCAATAAAGAGCGTTTTATGGACAGATATGACAGTCGTCTTGAATTAGCCCCAAGGGATGTGGTTTCCCGCTCGGTTATTATGGAGTCAAGGAGATTGGGTAGCAATAATTTCTATCTTGATATTCGCTATAAAGGGGAAGAATATCTAAAAAAGAGATTTCCCGGGATTTATGCAGGTTGCTTAAGTCAGGGTGTTGACATTTCAAAGGATTTGATTCCTGTTTTCCCTTGTCAGCACTACCTTATGGGCGGTATTGAGGTTGACCTTAATGCAAGAACAACTCTTCCTCGGCTTTATGCCGCAGGTGAATGCGCTTGTACGGGTGTTCACGGTAAAAACCGTCTTGCAAGTAACTCGCTTCTTGAAGCTCTTGTTTTCGGAAGAAAAGCGGCGGAAGACATAACACGCTGTATAAGAGCCGGTTTTTATAAGTTGACTGTTCCTGAGGAAAAAGAGCCTGACAGAACAGGTGCACCTCTTCCAAAGGGAACAAGAACAGAAATTCGCGATATTATGCAAAGAGCATATTTCGTAATTCCTGATGAGGGAGCAATTCCCCAAGGCAAAAAACGAATTGAAAATATACTTAACAGGCTAAAAAACGGTAAATTTGCAGTAAATGCGGATTATTGCGAGGCACTTTCTCTTGCGACCATAGCCTATATAATTCTTCAGGAGGTTGACAAATGATTTTACCCCAATTTTATGTTGATGATTTAATCAAAAATGCAATTACAGAGGACATTAACTATATCGACGTTGCAACGGACTATCTTCTTTATGAAGGTGCTGTCAGTGAAGCATATTTCGTTGCTAAAGCGGATGGTGTGCTTTGCGGTGCGGAAATTGCGATGAGAGTTTTCCAGCTTCTTGATGACCGGTTTACCTATACTCTTCATAAAAAAGATGGTGAGGAAGTTAAAAACGGTGACCTTATTGCAGAATTCAAGGGTAGAACAGTTAAGCTTCTTAAAGGTGAACGAACTGCCCTTAATCTTATTCAGCATATGAGTGGTATTGCAACTCTTACAAATGAGTGTGTAAAACAGACAGAGGGAACAAGAGCAACAATTGCAGATACAAGAAAAACTCTTCCCGGTCTTCGCTCGCTCCAGAAATACGCAGTAACCTGTGGTGGAGGAAGAAATCATAGATATAATCTTTCCGACTGCGCAATGCTTAAGGATAACCATATTGATGCAAAAGGCGGAATTACCGCAGCGGTTATGGCTCTTCGTGAGAAGATAGGTCACACTGTAAAAATTGAGGTAGAAACAAGAACTCTTGCAGAGGTTGAAGAAGCTGTTTCAGTTGGCGCAGATATTATTATGCTTGATAATATGGATAACGAAACAATGAAAAGGGCAGTCGAAATCGTTGATGGCAAGGCTCTTCTTGAGGCATCGGGAAACCTTACAAAAGAAAGAATCAAAAGTGTTGCCGAATTGGGCGTTGATATTCTTTCAATTGGCGCTCTTACTCATTCTGTATCGGCATTTGATATATCAATGAAAATGAAAAAATAAGAAAATATCAGGTGTTTTATGGACTATAAATACAAAAATCCTGCTCTTTCTCCCGAGGAAAGAGCAGAAGATTTACTTTCTTTAATGACTATAGAAGAAAAAGTTGCTCAGATTGATATTCTTCGCGGTGTTGAATATGCAACTGTTCCGAGTACATTGAACCATTGCTGTATTCACGAAAGCTCCGACGTGGAATATGAAAAATTTGAGAAAACTGTTGGTGACAGAGGTATAGGCTTTATTCACGATTCCTATACAATTCCTGCGGTTTTTAACAAATTCCAAAAATATCTTGTTGAAAAAACAAGACTTGGTATTCCTTGCATTTTCACCGGTGAAGCTCTTCACGGAATTTCTTTCCCCGGTGCAACAATTTTCCCCGTTCCTCTCGGACTTGGTGCGAGCTTCAACAGAGAGCTCGTTAATAAAACAGGTAAAGCAATCGGTGCGGAAACCCGTGCTTTAGGCATGCAGGAAATCCTTGCGCCTAACCTTGATGTTGCAAGAGAGCCTCGTTGGGGTCGAGTTGAAGAAACCTTTGGTGAAGATACATATCTTTGCTCCGAGATGGGTTATTCCATTATTACAGGTGAGCAGAAAAACGGTGAATTCGCGAGAAACGATGCAGTTTTAACTGAGCCAAAGCATTATTGTGTTCATGGTATGCCGGAAAACGGAATTAACTGTGCAAATGCACGTGTTGGCAAGAGAGAAATTGAACAGTGCTATCTCCCTGTTTTTGAAAAAGCAATTACCAAAGCCGGTGCTAATAATGTTATGTCCTGCTATAACTGTATCGACGGTGAGGTTGTTGCAAGTTCTAAATATTATTTAACAGATATTCTTCGTGGCAGATATGGACTTAAAGGCTATGTCCGTGCAGACTGGGGCTCTATAACAAGACTTGTTACTGCTCACAGAACTGCCGCTAATCATGTTGATGCAATTTGCGATTCTGTTAATGCAGGTCTTGACATGCAGGGTTGCCTTGATTATACGCCGGAGTTCTGGGAAAGTACCCTTTTAAATCTTATTAAAGAGGGTAGAGTTTCCGAAGAAATTATAAATAATTCTGTAAAAAATGTCCTTACTCTTAAATTCAAATTAGGTTTATTTGAAAATCCCTATACGGATGAAGAGCATTATAAGGATGTAATCAGATGCGAAGAGCATAAAAAAATCGCCCTTGACGGTGCTCGTCAGGCGATGACGTTACTTGAAAATGACGGTGTTCTTCCACTTAAAAAGAAATATAAAACAATTGCCGTTGTGGGACCTTCTTCAGCAAGACAGAGAATCGGTGGTTATTCTTCTGTTCCCTATGGCTATACGGTAAATTCTGTTTATGAAGAGCTTAAATATGCTTTGGGTGATGATGTAGAAGTTCTTCAAAGCTCAGGTTGTGGTATTCCAAAAGGTGTTGAGGCAGTTGCTATGGAAGATGGTCAGCCCCATCTTATTGAGGTTTATGACGAGGACGAAAGCGGTAGCATTGAGGATGCGGTGAAGGTTGCAGAGCAAAGTGACCTTGTTATCTTCGTTGGTGGCGACAATAACTTTACATCCGGCGAAGGTCACGATCGTTCCGATTTGGTATTACCCGGAAAGCAGAGAGAACTTATTCTTGAGGTAGCAAAAACAGGTAAACCCCTTATTCTTGTTTTTGAAAACGGCAGAGCAATTGATTTGACAGAAGAAGTTAAGGTGGCGAATGCAGTTCTCGTTTCCTGGTTCGGCGGCGAATTCGGTGCAAAAGCAATTGTTGAAACTCTTTTAGGTGAAAATAATCCTGCCGGCAGAGTGCCTGTTTCATTCCCTGCAGATTCAAACCGAATTCCTTGCTACTATTCAATTCTCCCCAACCATACTGAAATGATGTTTGAGGGTGAAAGAGGTCCAAGATATGCCTTCGGTTACGGACTTTCATATACTGATTTTGAGTACAGTAATTTGATAATTACAAAGCAGGGCAGAACAGATTATACAGTTACATTTGATGTTAAAAATATCGGTGAGGTTGATGGTGATGAGGTTGCCCAGCTTTATGTAAATGATGTTGTATCATCAGTTGTAACACCTCTTAAACTGCTTAAAGGCTTTGAAAGAATCAGCCTTAAAGCAGGGGAGAGAAAAACTGTGGAATTTAAACTCGATTTTGAATCCTTCAACCTTCTCAATAAAGATTTGGAGTGGGTTGTTGAAGATGGTGAGTTTGAAATTATGGTTGGTTCTGCTTCGAGTGATATAAGACTGTCAGAAAAAATAGAAATCACAGAATAAAAATAGTGGATGGCCTCCGGTCGCCAGCTACCGGCAGTTAGCAAATCAGAGTGATACCCGTAAGGTGAAGGCTTGCCTATACCCAATGATAATTCTAAATATATAAAAAACAAATGGTGGTATATTCTTTTCAAAGAGATGATACCACCATTAACTTTTTTGTTTTGAATATTTTGTTTTGAAAACGAGTGAAATAAGAAGATAGAATTGTTATAGCACTGGCGAATATATGCTATTTTATTTTACAAGCAACGCTTTCTTTGCTTTTCGTTTATCTCGGAATTTCTTTAAAATCGGTACTGTTATTTGCGGCTCATTGTTGTTGCATTTTTCAACAACAATCGTATATATAACTACAAGCAAAAGATAGGGCATTGGGCAGAAAATACCGGGATTTACCAATGACATAAGCTCAAGACTTATATAAGAAAGGAAAATTGTCATATTGAACAGCGTTGTATGTTTCCAAATCAAAAGATTTCGTTTAATGAATTGGTAAGTGAAAGCCGCAATACCAACAATACCGAAACTGCCTGCAATCTGAATGGGTTCGCAGTGGTACCAGCAAAGTGAACCGGGTTTGTTTTTGAAAATATCTCGATTTGTCATGTTTCCCAGACCTGTTCCGAAAACAGGGTGATTAAGGAAATCTTCTACACCGCGAGCATAGTGACGAACACGGGTTTCTGTATCTGCTCCGCCTAGAAGGAACTCGTTAAGCACCTTGAAAACTCTTTGAATAGTAGTGTTCAAAAAGCTTGTAATTTCAGGAAGATAGGTAAGCGCAATAAAAACAAAACAACCGCAAATAATGATATAAGCCAATCTGCGACGTTTGTCATAAAGAATATACATAACAATGCACATAACAAGTTCGATTGAGCCGAAAATCATACCACCACGGGAACCGGTTAAAAGAGTAGCCGCATAGAAAATAAAAGCCAAAATAACGGCTGAAGATTTACGGTTGCCTAATAGAAAAGCAAAGGGTGTAGCCATCATAAGCATTGTTGAGGCGTTGTTTCTCCATCTGATATAAAAAATACCACCTTCATCAATTACAGTATTTATATTGATAATGTAGTGAGTAAACACCATAAATGAAATAAAAAGGCCGATAACTACCATAATATCGGTGAGTTTTTCTATCAGCAAGTAATCTTTATTTGTATTGATTTTCGAATAGAAAAAGCAATATATTAAGAGCATACCGAATCCGATACCCAGCGTGTTGTAAATAGCTGCTCCGCCAAAATAATCTTTAGCAGAAATAACACCTATACCACCTATTGTTACCGCAACGGAGACTGCTAACATCGGCAAAAATTGGGAACCTTTAATTGTAGGTTTTTTAAAATATGCTACTATATTGAAAAGAGCCATTGCTACTAATGGTATTGCAAGCCAGATGATTCCCGTGAAGGCCTCTAAAGAGTTGTAACATCGTATAGCAATGCAATATGTAAACAATGCAGGTATAAGCATGGCAAAAATATCACCCGAAAGAACAAAAACAATGCCGGTGATATAGGCTAAAACAACAGTACCCCAAATTTGAAACTGTTCTTTGGGGAAATAAGAATGTAAACAAGCGAAAAGTCCCGCTATTACAAAAAGGATAGTCATCCATTTTTCGCTTAACAGGAATATTCGTATATTCTTTAATCGCTCAAGAGACTTTTCAGATTTTAATATATATTCCATTATTATATACCACTCAAAAATAAATATTTTGTTTTCTCTGTGTCATATCATTATATACCAAATTTAAAAAAACTCAATAAATATTACAAAATCTTAATAATTGTAACATTTGTAAAAAAATCACCTGCATATTCTTATGCAAGTGATTTTAAATTTATTATGAAAGCTCAAACTGTCCGGTGTAAAGCTTATAATATTTGCCTTTTTCTTCAAGAAGTGTATCGTGGTCGCCTTTTTCAATGATTTCGCCGTTTTCGAGAACCATTATTGCATTTGAGTTTCTGACAGTTGAAAGTCTGTGAGCAATAACAAAAACAGTTTTTCCCTGCATAAGTGAGTCCATACCTTTTTCGATAAGTCTTTCAGTACGGGTGTCAATGGAGCTTGTTGCTTCGTCGAGAATGAGAACGGGCGGGTCAGCTACTGCCGCACGAGCAATGGCAAGTAACTGTCGCTGACCTTGGGAGAGGTTGGAACCGTCGCCGGTGAGCATTGTGTTGTAGCCGTCGGGAAGACGGGTGATGAAGCTGTCTGCATTGGCAATTTTTGCAGCTTTCACAATATCTTCGTGAGTCGCGTCAAGCTTACCGTAGCGAATGTTTTCTTCTACTGTACCTGTGAAAAGATGAGTATCCTGAAGAACCATTGCAAGAGAACGGCGCAAATCATCTTTTTTGATTTTCTTAATGTTTATACCGTCGTAGGTGATTTTTCCCTCTTGAATATCATAAAAACGGTTAATAAGATTGGTAATTGTTGTTTTACCTGCACCTGTTGAACCTACGAAAGCAATTTTTTGACCGGGCTTAGCGTATAGAGAAACATTTTTAAGAACGGTCTTTTTACCGTCGTATGAGAATGTAACATTATGGAAACGTACATCACCTTTAAGAAGCGTGTAGGTTACACTTCCGTCTGCAGAGTGGGGATGTTTCCAAGCCCATGTGCCTGTTCTTGTTTGTGATTCAGTGACATTACCGTTTTCATCGACATTTGCATAAACAAGAGTAACATAGCCGTTGTCATCTTCGGGTGTTTCGTCAATTATTTCAAAAATTCTTTCTGCACCTGCAAGGGCGGCAAGAATACTGTTCATTTGTTGTGAAACCTGACTTATGGGGTTTGAGAATTGTCTTGTATACTGTAGGAAAGATGCAAGAGAACCGATGGAAAGTACACCTGCGGCCCCGCCCAAGAACAAACCTGAAATACCTCCGACAGCAGTATCTCCTGTTTTAAGTATTATAAAAGCACCCAAAGCAGCGGTAGCGGCAAAGTTGAAATAGGAAAGGTTACCCATAATGGGCATTAATATACTTGCAAAGGTATGAGCATTTGTTGCGGCTTTGCGATAGTTTTCGTTAATTTCTCTGAAAGCGGTTTTAGCTTTTTCCTCACGGCAGAAAACTTTAACAACCTTTAAACCTTCGATAAGTTCTTCAATATAACCGTTTACAGCACCAACAGCCATTTGTTGACGGCGGAAATAACGGGAAGAACGTCCGCCGATAACTTTGATTATGTTAAGCATTATAACAAGCATAACGATAATAAGGCAGGTGAGAGCGGGACTTATATAAAGCATCATAAAGAAAATGCCCACAACAGTTACCAAAGAAGAAATTGTCTGAACAAGACCTTGGCTTATAGCTTCACGGATTGTATCAACGTCATTTGTAAAACGGCTCATAAGCTCACCGTGAGTGTGGGTGTCAAAGTATTTAATGGGTAAATCCTGCAAATGCTCAAATAAATCCCGTCTTAAAACATTGAGAGTACCCTGCGAAACATTGAGCATAAGTCGGGAATAGGTGTATTGTGCCAGAGCACCGCATAAATAAATAACACCTAATAAACAAAGATATTTGATTATTACGGTGAAATCCCTGCTTCCTGTTGAAAGCATACTACCGATTTCGTTAATGATGGGCGTTAAAAGATATGTTCCTATAACATTTGCAAAGGAACTGAAAAGAACAAGAATGAATACAAGGATAAGCAAAGCTTTTTTCTGAGTAACATAGGAAAGAAGTCTTAAAAGTGTTTTCTTGGTGTTCTTGGGTTTCTCGAATTTCATCTTGCCACCGGGACCGGGTCCGTTTTGGGGGCGTTTAACTTTATTTTGTGCCATTTGACTTCCTCCTTTCTTATTGTTCCATTTTGCCTTCTTGCTGTGAAATATATACTTCCTGATATATTTCGTTGCGGGAAAGCAATTCGTCGTGTGAACCGATGTCATTAATGCAACCGTCATCAACGACAATGATTCGGTCAGCGTGCTGAACAGAGTTTATTCTCTGTGCAATTATAATTTTTGTGGTATCAGGTAAAAGGTTTTTCATACCCTCACGGATTTTTCCGTCAGTCGCAGTATCAACTGCACTCGTTGAGTCATCGAGAATAAGTATTTTGGGATTTTTGAGAATAGCACGGGCTATGCAAAGTCTTTGTTTCTGTCCGCCGGAAACATTGACACCGCCTTGACCCAAATCGGTCTGGTAGCCTTCTGGGAAACTCATTACAAAATCATCTGCCTGAGCGATTTTTGCGGCGGCACGGATTTCCTCAAATGTGGCGTTTTCGTTACCCCAACGCAAGTTTTCTTCAATAGTTCCGGAGAAAAGCACATTGGTCTGGAGAACCATTGAAACGCTGTCACGAAGATGCTCTAATTTGTAATCTTTAACGCATCTTCCTCCTACGAGAACTTCACCCTCGGTGGTATCATAAAGTCTTGGGATAAGTTGAACAAGGGAGGATTTTGCACTACCTGTTGAGCCGATGATACCGATCGTTTCACCTGAATTAATTGAAAGGTTTATATCTTTTAAAACTTCTCTTTTTGCATTCTTACCGTACTTAAAGGAAACATTTTTGAATTCAACACTTCCGTCAGCAACAAGAAGATTTTCATCAGCAGAATCATCGTCAATATGGGGGCTTTCTGTCAGAACCTCATAAACGCGGTCCATTGATGCTTTTGCCATAACCGACATAACAAAAATCATGGAGACCATCATAAGTGACATGAAAATTTGCTGAATGTAGGTTATGAAGCTCATAAGGTCACCAAGAAGCATATTTCCGCCTAAAATAAGTTTTGACCCTACCCAAAGAATAAGAATTATGCAGGTGTAAACAGAAATGGACATTATAGGACCGTTAAGAATTATGAGCTTTTCTGCAAAAATTGAGGAATCCTTTAATTCGTCATTGGATATTTTGAATTTGTCTTTTTCGTGCTTCGCGCGGACAAAGGCTTTAACAACTCTTGCTGCAATGAGGTTTTCCTGAATTGAAGTGTTGAATTTGTCATATTTTTTGAACATCTTCTTGAAACGTTTGTGAGCCTTTACTCCGATAAGGAGTATAAGGAAAAACATAATGGGAGCAACACACATAAAAATCAAAGACAATTTTTTGTTTATGTTGAATGCCATAACAATTGCCATTGTAAACATTAGGGGAGAGCGTATAAACATACGGATAGCCATCATAAATGTGTTCTGAATCATTGTTATGTCGGTGGTCATTCTTGTTATAAGGGAACCTGTTGAGAATTTATCAACGTTTGAGAAAGAAAAATCCTGTATTTTTTTGAAAATTCCGAAGCGTAATTCTGCACCGAAGCCCATGCCGGCTTTTGCAGCAAAGAATGCAGCAGCAGCACCGCATACAAGAGAAATACAAGCCATTCCAATCATAAGTGCACCTAATGAAAGTATAAGATTGGTACCTTCTTTGTTACCAAATCCTAAATTGATAAGAATGTCAGCAATAAAATTATCCTTTGCTGAAAGGGGTTGGCCGCTTATTCCGCAGTCGATTATAATTGACATAAGAAAAGGGATTATAACTTCAATAATCACCTCTAAAACAATTGCGAGAGGGGAGAGTATTGCATAAATTTTGTATTTTCCTGCATAACTCATAAGTTTTTTTATCATTATTGCATTTCCTCCTTTGCGATTTCTTCATTTTTCGTTATTTCTGCTTTTAATTGACAACTTGTGAGATTTTCCGTATCAAGATTACTGTATAAGCGTTCAAGATAGTTGCAAAGCAATGTACATTCCTCTTGGGAAAATCCTTTAAACATCTCTCTGTCTGTTTCATCACAAATGTTTCTGAATTCTTTTAACACAGCAAAACCGCTTTCAGTTAGAGAAAGCCGATTTTTTCGGATGTCCTCGCTATCTGTTACGCGGTTAACAAAACCGCTTTTTTCAAGTCGTTTTATGGATGTAGCAACGCTTGCGGGGGAGATGTGCAGACTGTTTGCAAGCTCTTTTTGGGTACACAGGCTGTTTTCTTTGATGTATTCAAGAATCATTGGTTGACCGTAATACAAACCTGCCATTTGAGCGGCTTTTGTTATATGATAACGGTGGATTAGTGACGTGGAAATTAGTTTGTGAACCATTTCCCTGTATTCCATTTTATGTAACCCTCCCTTACAAAAATAGTTAAACGTTTAATTATACAGTTGAATATGATACCATTTTTTAAAAAATTATTTTTACAAAAAAGAAAAATAAACCATAAATTTTGTGCATTAACAAATAATTTACAATTGTTTTTTATAGAATTGACAATATCAAGCACTTTTAAAGCGACACTTTCTACAACATAATTGTGCAAAATTAACAAAGGGTATTGGAAAAATTTAACTGCGCTTTGAACAAAATATATTAAATTTCCCTTGAAATGATTTTTGGAATTTGATATTATTACATTGATATAATATCAAATTATTGTTGAGATTTATATAAACGAAAGGAATGTGACGACAATGGCAAAAAAGAATGAATGCATTGCAATGCTTCTTGCGGGCGGTCAGGGTTCAAGACTTGGCGTTCTCACAAAGAACATTGCAAAACCTGCTGTTCCTTACGGCGGAAAGTACAGAATTATTGACTTCCCTCTTTCAAACTGTGTAAACTCAGGTATTTATACCGTTGGTGTTCTTACACAGTACCAACCTCTTGAACTTAACGATTACATCGGCAACGGTGGTCCTTGGGACCTTGACCGAGCAAACGGTGGTGTCCATATTCTTTCGCCCTATCAGCAGATTGAGGGAACAGAGTGGTACAAGGGTACTGCAAATGCTATTTATCAGAATATTCAGTTTATTGACAGATACAATCCCGAATATGTAGCAGTTCTTTCGGGCGACCATATCTACAAAATGGACTATGCAAAAATGCTCCAGTTCCATAAAGATAAAGATGCTGCTTGTACAATAGCAATGCTTGAAGTTCCGTGGGAGGAGGCTTCACGTTTCGGACTTATGTTTGTGGATGATGACGGAAGAATTACCGCTTTTGAAGAAAAGCCCAAAAACCCCAAGAGCAATAAGGCTTCAATGGGTGTTTATATGTTTACTTGGGAAAAGCTCAGAAAATATCTTATTGATGACGAGGCTGATCCGGATTCTTCAAATGACTTCGGTAAAAATGTTATTCCCGCAATGCACGAAGCAGGAGAGAGACTTTTTGCTTACGGCTTTGATGGTTATTGGAAAGATGTGGGAACTATTGATTCGCTCTGGGAAGCAAACCTTGATTTGCTTAATCCTAAAGCAAATATCGATTTATCTGATAACAGTTGGAAGATTTACGGCAGAGGCGCAGTTACAGCTCCTCAGTATGTTTCAGATAAAGCTGTTGTTGAAAATTCACTTGCTGCAGAGGGTTGCGAAATTGAAGGAAAGGTTGACTACTCGGTTCTCTTCTCCGATGTTACTGTTGAAGAGGGTGCATTTGTAGATTATTCGATTGTTATGCCCGGTGCGGTAATTAAAAAAGGCGCAGTTGTTCAGTATGCTATGGTAGCAGAAAATGCAGTTATTGAAGAAGGTGCGGTTGTCGGTGAGAATCCCGAAAAATGCGCAAATCTCGAAAACTGGGGTGTAAGCGTTGTCGGTGCAGGCGTAACAGTTGGTAAAAATGCAACTGTTAAAGCACAGTCAATGATTTCAGAAGATGTTAAGGAGGGCGAAACAGTATGATGCCGAAAAATGTTCTCGGAATTATTTATTCCAACTCTTATGATTCCTCTTTGGGTGCGCTCACAGCAAGACGCACTATGGGTTCAGTTCCCTTCGGCGGAAGATACCGCCTTATAGACTTTGCTCTTTCAAATCTTGTAAACTGCGGCGTTACAAAGGTTGGCGTTATTGCAAACAGTAATTTTCATTCTCTTATGGACCACATTGGCAGCGGTAGACCCTGGGATCTTTCAAGAAAGGTTGACGGTCTTTATATGCTTCCGCCCTTTACTCCGGGCGCTACCGAACGTGACAGTAGCGACAGAATTGACACTCTTAACAGAATAATGGAATTTATTGCAACTTCAAAGCAAGAATATGTTCTTCTTATGGATGCTAACGTTGTCTGCAATATGGATTTGTCAAGACTTTTCAGTTTCCATGCAGGCAAAAATGCAGATATTACCATTGCATATTCAAATGGTAAAGCACCCAAGCTTGAAAGAACAATGGCTCTTACTCTAGGCGATGACGGAAAAGTTACAAGCGTTGGTATTGACGTTAAAACAGAAAATGATATCAATTACTCTACCAATATAATACTTATAAGAAAAGCTCTTCTCGAAAGACTTATCGGCGATGCAGAAAGCTACGCCTACACAAGCTTCGAGAAAGACCTTATTCAGAAAAATGTTTCTCATCTTAATATTTACGGCTACAAGGTTGATGAATGGACCTGCACAATTGACAGTATGGAAACATATTTTGATGCAAATATGGCTCTTCTTGAGAAAAATTGCAGAAAAAATCTTTTCCGTGGGGATGCTCCTGTATATACAAAGGTTCGTAATGATATGCCCGTTATTTACGGTATTTCTTCAAAATGCGAAAACTCTCTTATTGCTGACGGTTGCCAGATTGAAGGTACTGTTAAAAACAGTATTATTTTCAGAGGTGTCAGAGTTGCAAAGGGTGCAGTCGTTGAAAACTCAATTCTTATGCAGGATGCTTTCGTTGGCGAAGATGCAAAGCTTAATTGCGTAATTATGGATAAAAACACAGTTATCACTCCTAAGAAAACTCTCAGCGGAGATAAGAGCTATCCCTTATTTGTAGGCAAGGAAATTGTTATTTGATTTTATTGTTTCAGTACTGTTTGTGAGGTGTTGATATGGCAGTTTGTCCCATTTGCGGTTGCAAAACCGAAGAGCTTGACTTCGTTGAAAGAAAAATAATTGACACGGATTGTAAGGTTTGTTCTTTTTGTAACAGACAGTTAAATGTTTTTGATACTGTTTCAGAACCAACCGAAGCTCAAATAAGATGGCTTGATGCAGTAATCGGCAAGGATGTACCCGACAGAGATGAAGTAATTTTAAATTCTGTAAAAGAGATTCGCGCCCGTTTTCCCGAAAAGGAAATACAGCAAGCTGCTATGCCTTCTCAACAAAAAGTAACTGTAGTTCAACAAGGTGGTTCTGCAAAAAGGATTAAAGCAGATTATGATGCGGATGATGTAATAAATGAGTTGCAAAATCGCATCACTGCACTTGAGAATGAACTTCGTGCGTTGAAGAGAAAACAAATGATAAAAACAATTATTGAGTTGGGGGCACCATTTGCTCTATTGTTGTTGATTATAATTGTTGTTATGTCTTCAGGTATTATTGACGATTTCAAAGCAATTTTTGATATGGCGGGAATTGCACTTTAACGGAGGTTTATTATATGAAAGTTTTATATGCTGCAAGTGAAGCACTTCCTTTTATAGCAAGTGGCGGTTTGGCGGATGTTGCCGGCTCGCTTCCTCAGGCTTTAAGGAAACGACTCATTGGTTGCAGAGTGGTTATGCCTCTTTATGACGGTATAAAACAAGAACTCAAAGATTCTATGAAATTTATTACAAGTATTTCCGTTCCTGTTGCTTGGCGCAGACAGTATTGCGGAATATTTGAAGCAAAAGCAGGAGGAGTAATATACTACCTTCTTGATAACCAATATTATTTCAAGAGAGATTCTCTTTACGGTTTTTACGATGATGCGGAAAGATTTGCTTTCTTTGCAAGAGCAATTCTTGAAATAATTCCTCATATTGATTTTAAGCCCGATATTATTCATTGTAATGACTGGCAGACTGCTCTTACGCCTCTTTATTACAGCACAATATATGCAAATCAGCCCGGTTACGAGAATATCAAAACAGTTCTTACAATCCACAATATTCAGTATCAGGGTGTTTACGGCGAGGAGCTTATTGACAATGTTGTTGGTATTGACCATCGTCACAAAAATCTTATTGAATATGACGGTGCGGTGAACCTTATGAAAGCCGGCATTGAGTGCGCTAATGCAGTTACAACTGTTAGCCCCTCTTATGCTAAAGAAATTCTAGACCCATGGTATTCCCACGGTCTTGATACTATTCTTCGTGAAAGAAGCTATAAGCTTCGCGGTATTCTTAATGGTATTGATGTTGAAAACTATAATCCTGAAACCGACAAGGATGTTTTCAAGAACTATTCTGTTGACAATATGCGCGGAAAAGCAGTGAACAAAAGAGAACTCCAGAAGCTTTTAGGGCTTCCGGAGAAGAAGGATGTTCCTGTTATGGGTATGGTTTCAAGACTTGTTTCACATAAAGGTCTTGACCTTTGCAAAGCAGTTCTTGATGAATTACTTGCAACAACAGATATTCAGCTTGTTGTTCTCGGTTCAGGTGATTATCAGTATGAAGAGTTTTTCAGAGGGCTTGCGGCACGTTATCCCGACAAAGTAGGTCTTTGCCTGGGCTTTATTCCCGATTTGGCAAGAAAAATTTATGCGGGTAGCGATATGTTCTTGATGCCATCAAAGAGTGAGCCCTGCGGACTTTCCCAGATGGTAGCTCTTCGTTACGGCTCAATTCCAATTGTCCGTGAAACAGGCGGTCTTCGTGACTCCGTTACCGACAGCGGTGACAATATGGGCAACGGCTTTGTATTCTCTTCATATAATGCTCACGATATGCTCCACGCAATAAAACGAGCTGTTGAAGGCTATCAAGACAAAGACGGCTGGGCAATACTTGTTAAACGCGCAATGGAAAGTGACAACAGTTGGGGCAAATCCGCAAACGAATATATTAAAATGTATAAAGAAGTTTTAAGGGGTTAATCGGATAATTTTATAGAGCTTGCCATTTTACTTAACAGACCTTCAACTCCTTTTATGACGGCCTCGATACTCTTGGGTTCGGGGCCGCCGTAGCGTCTTGCATTAACAGTTTTTTCAGGAAATTCAGATAACTGGATTTCTGTTAGAGAAAGGCACATTGCTTGGGCATATTTAGGAGGGATAGAAAACCACCTTTTAGGAATATAGCCTTTTTGAGCAGCAGCAAAAAGTGTTCTGTAAATTGTTACTGCATAAAGAATATCGGCAGTTGTACCTGCTTGGAAGGAGCCAGCATTCATTCTTTCGTGAGTCATAATTGCAGCACGATAAATAGAATTTGTGTTAAAAATTGAGTCTTCCTCTCTGTCTTCAAGCGCTGTAGAATTAAGACCTGAACGGCTATCGGTTATGCCTAAAATATAGTCCGTTGTAACATTGTAATATTCTGCAACTTTGCATAAAAATGCAAGGCTGTATTCTCGTATCCCTTTTTCGTAATGGGAAAGAAGTGCCTGAGAAACACCCAAATCTGCGGCGGCATCCTTTTGACTTAACCCCTTTTCTGTCCGCAGTTCTACTAATCGTTCATTAAAAGCTTTATTCATTTTAAAAACCTCTTAAAGTTATACTATTTGTATAACAATATACAATACTTTACAGGAGAAATCAATGAAAACTTATACAATACATTTAATTCGTCACGCTCTCACCCAAGGAAATATTGAGGGAAGATATATAGGTCAGACCGATGAAGAGCTTTGTCAGGAAGGTTTAAATCAGCTGGAAGCAATGAAAAGGGATTATAATTATCCTATTACAGATGTTGTTTTTACAAGTGGCCTTAAACGTTGTGTTCAGACTTCAAAAACACTTTATCCTGATAAAACACCCATTGAAATGAGGGGATTTGAAGAGTGCGATTTTGGTGAGTTCGAGGGTCACACCGCAGATGAATTGGAGCGTTATGAGGAGTTTTCTCAATGGCTTTCAGGTGGTGAGGATGCTTGTCCTTTAAATGGTGAAAGCAACTCCGAATTCGCAACTCGTGTTTGTGATTGCTTTATAAAAACTGTTGACGGTATGATTAAAACAGGAACAAGAACTGCAGCAATTATTACCCATGGTGGCGTTATGATGAGTATACTTGCAGCGTTCGGTGTGCCCGAACTTCCTATGACCGAATGGCTTTGTCCCTCTTGTTGCGGTTATACAATTCGTATAACACCATCTCTTTGGAGCGCTACAAAGAAATTTGAGGTAATAAACGAAATTCCTGCAGAACCTTTAACGGCAGAGCAGGAGGAACGCTTGTGGGACTATTATGCAGATGTTCCCGAGGATGAAGAGATCGATTGGGAAAATATGTCCGATGAGGATTTCAGGCTTATATAAATCAGGTGATAAAAATGTCAGATTATAAAATTTTTGCAAATCACGCCCATCTTTTTCCGAAAAACACAAAGCCTAACGGCGATATAGATACATTGAAATCCATTATGGATGAATGTGAGATAGATTCCGCGGTTTGTTTTGCACCCTTTTGGCATCAGATGGATATGTATGCTCATACAACGGGGCAAAACCCTTGCGAATGGGTGGCAGATGCTTTAAAAAATGAACCGAATCTTGTTGGCTTTGGTACTGTTGACTTTGACAGAAAAGATTTAAAGGACCAGATTAAAAGAATCAAGGATTTGGGTCTTTACGGAATTAAAATACACCCTGCTGCACAAGAGGTAAATGTTGCAGGAAAAGAACTTTTTGAGGTTTATGAAGAAGCAGAAAAACAAGGACTTTTCTTGTCTTTTCACACAGGTCTTCATTGGCACAGAATAGCTGATTATCAAATGCTTTTGTTTGATGAGGTGGCATATAATTTCCCCAAGCTCCGTTTCAGTATGGAGCATATGGGCGGTTACAGCTTCTTCAGGGAAGCCCTTCTTGTTATGAACAATAATTCCCGCGGTGAAATCCAACATGTTTTTGCGGGATGGACAAGTATTGCTATGGAAAAAGATGAATTCGGAAATACCCGAAGAGGTGCTTGGTCAATTACCGATGAGGAGCTTTGCGATTTGATTCACCAGACAGGGCCGAAACGAAGCATTTTCGGTCTTGATACACCATACAAAGATGCAAAAATGATTAAAGAATCCATAGAAAGAATAAAAAACCTCGCTATAAGCGAAGAGGCAAAGAAGGGTATATTAGGTGATAATTTAAGAGAGATTTTGTTTGGTACAAATTCGTAATTCTTAATGCGTAATTCATAATTGTCGGGGCGCGAAAATGCGCCGAATAAAATATTTAAACAAGCATAAAGCAGGAAAGTTTTTACTCTTTCCTGCTTTATGCTTGAATATGCGTCGCAGACCCGACATTTTGCATTTTTATAGTAGGCTTCGCCCCGAAAATTGCCATTTGCCACTTGCCATTTGCAATTAAAAAACGGCGTTTCCGCCGTTTTTTAATAAATCATATCTGCTGTTGTCCAGTTTTTGAGAATTTCAAATTGGTCAGCGGCTTCTTTTTTTGCACCCTCGAGATTGTGGTCGCGGTAGTTCCCGCATTCAATTGCGCTTACACCGGGAACATCCCCTTCAAATTTCGAGATAAAATCAAGGGCTTCTTGTGTGAGCTTAAGAGCTTCACCGTGAGTTATTCCTGTGGTAAGGAAATAAAAACCTGTTCTGCAACCCATAGGACCAAAGTAAATGATGTTGTCTTTGAGAGCGGAATTGCGGACATAAGTTGCAAAAAGATGTTCCACTGTATGAATAGCGGCATTTTCCATAACTTCTTCCACATTTGGTCGGCGTGTTCTTATGTCGTAGGTAACAACATCTCCGTCAATTCGGGAAATATACATACCTCTCAAGAGCTTTGTGTGGTCAACGTTAAAACTGTCTATTCGTTCCATTGGATTATTCTCCTTACTGTTTTTAACACATTTATTTTCTTCGATTCTTAAATTTTTAAAAAAGTCTGTAAGAATATCAGCGCATGCTTCTTCCATAAATCCGCCGACATAGGCAGGCTTATAGCTGAAATCTGCACTGAAAAGATTGACAACAGAACCGCAAGCGCCGTTCTTTTTGTCGTATGCACCGAAGACAACTTTTTTTATTCGGGAATTAATTATGGCTCCTGCGCACATAGGGCAGGGTTCGAGGGTGACATAAAGCTCACATTCCCAAAGACGCCATCCGCCCAAACGCCTGCAAGCTTCGTTTATAGCTTCGATTTCCGCGTGACAAAGGGCATTTTTGCCTTTTTCACGGCGGTTTCTTCCTCTGCCGATGATTTTGTTGCCGATTGTGACAACCGCGCCGACAGGGACTTCACCCTCTTTTGCCGCCACATTTGCAAGGCGCAAAGCCTCGCTCATAAATTCAAAATTTTCCATATCAATAGGTAGGCGGTGTAGTGGTTAATTGACTCACTGCCTGAACGAAATAAAGAATGATTGTAATTATCATAACAGGTGACGAATTGAATTTAAGAAACTTTTCAATAACAGGAACATTGTTGATGTAGCCGTTGTTCTTTAAAAGATTTTCATTTTTATAACGTGTTAAATATATGATTAAGGCTAAAATACCCAGAGTTATTCCCACTGCCGAGCCTACATAGAAAAATGTGTTTGAAATATATTCATCAAAATAATAAATCAAAGCAGAAGAAGCGGCAGACATAGCGTTCATAAGAGCGTGAATAACAACACCCGTCCACAAGCTTTCTGTTGCAATAACTGCATAGCCTATAACAAGACCGCAAAGGAAAGCAAAGGGCATTTGAACGGCATTTCCGTGGAACACACCGAAAACAAAAGCAGAAGTGACAATGGCGAAAGCGTCACCATATTTTCTGAGACTCTGCATAAGTACGCCACGCATGGCAAATTCTTCTATGAGTGGCGGAATAATAGCAGAACCAATAAAAATCATTATTACGTCAAGAGTGCTTGATGGATCTTCCAAAGCGGTATAATCAGAATAAATTCCGATTCCTTCTCCGAAAGCTCTTAAAAATACTGTTATATAGTTCGCAACAAGGCATCCGCCGAAGCCGATTAAAACGAGCAGAAGGGTTTTGGTTTTATCTTTCGGAGGGTTAAATGGTATGGTTACTAAGGCTTTCGTCCTTTTGAAGAGCTTTGAACCGATGAAAAAAGCTACGCCAACGCTTATTGCAGAATAAAAAACACCGAAAGCGCTTGCAAAAGTAAGGTTGGTTTGGTAAAGCTGGTAAAAGGTTGGCATAACCAACAAAAAAGACATAACATAGGAAAAAGCTAAAACAAGCAAAAGAGTTATTGCTGTGTTTGTTCCCAAAGATTTAATCTTTTTTTCGTGATGTCTGCGCTCAAGCATCTTTTTGCGTTGTTCTTCAAGATATTGAGGATTGAAAAAATTCTGAGGTGCACCGTAATGGTATTGAGGGGCGTTGTTAGGTGCAGTTGCGTTATATATTTCAGCAGGTGATGGCGATTGATGAGAGGGGGTGTAGCCATTACCCTGAGGGCAAGAACCCAAAGGCTGACCTGATGAGTTCTGATTGGTATTGGGATTGTAGTCCATAACTTTTCCTTTCGATTAGTTTAGTATTTTAATAAATTATACCAACTATTTATACAAATATCAACTCATAAATTGTGTACACACAATGAATTTTTACAATATGTAGTGTTGCGAAAAAATTTAAAACAATGTATAATTTTATCAAATTTATTTTTGTCGAAATTAAGGATGGTTAAAATGAATAAAACAACCCATAGACTTAAAATAGCAGGAGAGGAATATAGAATTGTTTCCGATGAGTCTGCTGAATATATTAATGAGTTGGCTCATGAAATCGATTTGAAAATGGTAGATATTTTAAGAGGTGCCCGTGTGTCCACCACTCAGGCGGCAGTCCTTGTTGCTTTGCAGTATGCCGACGAAGCAAAGAAAAACAGCGGAACCACAGATAATCTTCGTTTGCAGTTAAAAGAATATCTCGAAGATGCTGCAAAAGCAAAGAGTGAACGCGATTTTTATAAGCGAGAATTGGACAGAATAAAAGCTATTAACAATACCGAAGATAAAACAGGCGGACTCTGGAGATAATTATGGAAGTTTTGAAGATAAAAAAAGTAAGAGAGAATGCAAAATCACCTACAAGAGCAACACCCGGTAGTGCGGGCTTTGATTTATATGCTTGTATTGATACACCAATTACTTTAAATAGGGGTGACAAGGCAGTAATTCCCACAGGTATAGCAATTGGACTTGACGACCCGCATTATGCGGCATTTATTCATTCAAGAAGCGGTCTTGCTGTTAAGCATGGTATAGGTCTTCTCAATTCCGTAGGGGTTATCGACAGTGATTATCGCGGGGAAGTGTGCGTTGGTGTAATCAAACATACAGAGGAACCCTACACAATTCAACCTTTTGAAAGAATAGCACAAATGGTTATAAAGCCCGTCGAATTGCCCGAAATTGTTGAGGTTGAAGAATTGGACGAAACAGAACGCGGAGCAGGTGGCTTCGGATCAACGGGAAGAGCGTGAATGCGGAATTAATGGGTCTGCGACGCAATTATAATTTAGAAATAGGGGAATAGTTTTGTCAACTATTGCAGCAATCGCTACCGCTCAGGCAGCGGCAGGTTTAGGAACAGTCAGATTATCAGGAGAAAATTCTCTGTCAATTGCCGACAGAGTTTTTTCTGCTGTTTCGGGTAAGAAGTTAGCGGATGCGCAAGGCTACACTGCTTATTACGGAAAGGTTCACGATGGTGAAACAGAGCTTGATGATGCAGTTGCACTTGTGTTCCGTGCCCCTAAAAGTTATACGGGTGAGGATGTTGTAGAACTCAGTTGTCACGGCGGACTTTTTATTCTTCAAAGGGTGCTTCGCGCGGTATTCAATGCCGGTGCCGTTGCTGCCGAGGGTGGAGAGTTTACAAAAAGAGCTTTTCTTAATGGTAAAATGGATTTGTCAGAGGCAGAGGCAGTTATGTCCCTTATTTCTGCATCGGGCGAAGAGGCTAGAGCGGCGACATTAAATGCTCTTGATGGTGCATTAAGCAGAGAGATTGGTGAATGCAGGGATGAACTTGCAAGAACTGCGGCTTTCCTTGCGGCTTGGGTGGATTACCCCGATGACGAAATTCCCGAACTGTCTGATTCTCAAATGACTGAAACACTTTCAGCGGTTAAATACCGCCTTGAAAAGCTTCTTCAGGGTTTTGATGCGGGTCAGGCGATTCTTGAGGGCATAGATACTGCCATTGTCGGCAGGCCCAATGTTGGTAAATCAACTATTTTAAATGCCCTTTCCGGAAGAGAAAGAGCTATTGTTACATCCGTTGCAGGAACAACCCGCGATGTGCTTGAAGAAACGGTCAGGTTAGGCAATATTACTCTCCGCCTTGCGGATACCGCCGGTATCAGAAGCGATACGGACGATGAAATAGAAAAAATAGGCGTTGTAAGAGCCAAAGAACGCTTCGACAGAGCAAGTCTTGTTCTTATGGTTCTCGATGGAGAGCAAGAATTGTCCGGTGATGACAGAGAACTTCTCGAACTTTGTAAAAATAAAAATTCAATTGTTGTTATTAACAAAACAGACAAAGAAAAAATGCTCTCAATTGATGAAGTGAAAGCACTTGTAAATGGAAAAAATATTGTTGAAATATCTGCCAAAAACCGCAAAGGAATGGATGAGCTTACATCTGTGGTGGAAAAGGTTGTGGGTACAGCGGGCTTCGACCCCTCTGCACCTCTTATTACAACGGAAAGACAGCGCGGTTGTGTGGTAAAAGCAGTTGAACATCTGACAGAAGCACTTGACGGACTTTCAATGGGTATAACCCCTGATGCTACTAATGTTTGCATCGACTGTGCTGTTGAAAATCTTTGCGTTTTGACAGGTGAAAAAGCAACGGAAACTATAGTTAACGAAGTGTTTAAGAACTTCTGTGTCGGAAAATAAAAAGGCGGTGAAACCGCCTCAAAAATTAGAATTTATAATTTCTTTTATGAACTTTTCGGTTGGGTAATCCATGATTATCCAACCGTATTTTTTTGCTTTTTCAAGAGAAATGTCCGAAAGCTTTTTGTTGATGCATTTTGCACTTTTTTTAGGAGTATTAAATATACTTGTGCAGGAGAAAAAGCTGATTAAAATATCTTTTGTTTCGAGAGGTTTTTTAAGAAAAGGCGATATTGCAAAATCCCATTTTTTTTGAGGGCTCAAACCATATAAATCCTGAACGGAAAAAACTCTCCCTGTAAATGTGCCATCCCTGCTTAAAATCTCAGAGAATTCATATATTTTTTGAGTATCATCTTTCTGATAAGCCCAGTTTGAAAGATTGATTCCTGTGTTTAAATCGGTGTAATTTTCATTGTTTTTATCGATGTTGCAACGATTCAGAAGAACAATTTTTCCACGAGCTTCTTTTAGTGTTGGTATACGGTTTTCCTTGTACCAAATCTCATCGGTGAAATAATTTGAAAAGAAAACATCAAACGTTTCCTCACTGGATGCACCATCATCTCTTTTTATGCAAAAAAGTATGGTTTCAGATGGGTTTTCTTGAAGAAAATTTTTACAGTCTTTCAAAACATCGTCAAGGTAGAGCTTTTCCTTGTGTGATAAAGGCTTACGACAGTCTGTAATGCCGTGTACGAGTCTGAGTTTTCCTCCGTCTTTTTCAAATCTTACATCCAGAAAGCGTACTCCTGAGCTCAACTGTTCGCAAACAGTCATATTTTGGCATTTTGAAAATAAAGAGAAATCAATACAAAGAGCACCGCTATTATGGGTACCCGGTAAGTTGATTTCCGAAACAAGAGTACTGTCGGAAATATTTTTCATCCAATTATTCATAAACACTCTCCCTTCGGTTGTTTACGTAATTTTAACATACACGTCAAACAAATGCAATAATTGTTATTTATTACATTATTATGTAAAAATATATTGTACTGTGATATTGCAAAATGCAGAGATGTATGTTAAACTATATTAGTTAAACTGTGTCGTTTTACGGTTCATTGTAAAGATAAAACAAAACCTACCAGGAGTGAAAGAAGGATTGTTTTGAATATTATAATTGAAAAAATTGTTACGTTCATAAAGAAGCATGTGAAAGGCGTTCTTGTTATCAGCGATTTACTTTCTGTTTGTGTTGCTTTTTGTTTGGCAACGTATTTAAAGTTTGATGCATCTGTATTTTTCCCTAAATGGTTTAGTGACAATTCGGTGTATATCGTTTTTGCAGATTTGATAATTACAGCAATTTGTTTTACGGTTTTTAAAATTTACAACAGAATGTGGCAATATTTTGTGGCAAAGGATTATACGGTTCTTATGGGTGCTTTTGCTCTTTCTAAAGTGCTTGTAATACTTCCGTTTGTGTACATTTGGTTTAAATATACGCGTTCATTTTTTACATTTATGACACTTTATTCTGTGATAATGTTGGTTTTAATTATTACAGGCAGAGCATTAGTGTTCATAACTTATAACTTGTGGAGAACCAAAATCCTTGCTCCAAAAAACACCGAAAACGGCAGAAGAAAAAGAATAATGATAATCGGTGCAGGAAGTGCGGCAATAAGACTTATTAACGAATTGAAAGGTGTAAATAACGTAAATCGCTATCAGGTTGTTGCACTTATTGATGATAACAAGAGAAAGCAGGGCGAGTATCTTAACGGTGTTAAAGTTTACGGAGGAAGAAATGAAATTATAAAAACTGCTAACGAGCTTGATATTGATGAAATTTATTTTGCTGTTCCGTCTGCAACCGAAAAAAGTAAAAAAGAAATTTTAGAAATATGTAACAAAACCGGTTGTGTTTTAAAAACTCTTCCTAAAATTACTTCAATTTCATCAACAGAAAACATAGGCAACCAACTTCGCAAAGTTGATTATACAGACCTTTTGGGCAGAGAGCAGATTAAACCCGACCTTTCAAAAGTATTTGCGCTTCTTAAAGGACACACGGTTCTTGTTACAGGTGGTGGCGGATCAATAGGAAGCGAACTTGTACGTCAGGTTGCCAAAAGCGGAGTTGCGAAAAGAATAATTATTTTTGATATTGCTGAAAATGGTGCTTACGAAATCCAGCAGGAAATAAGAAGAATATATCCTGATGTGGATTTGAAGGTGCTTATAGGTTCTATACGAGATGAAAAAAGACTTTGTGAAGTTTTTGAAGAATATAAGCCCAGTTTTGTTTACCATGCAGCAGCACATAAACATGTTCCTCTTATGGAAGACAGCCCCAAAGAAGCCGTAAAAAACAATGTTTTCGGTACATATAACCTTGCAAAAACTGCAGATAAATACGGCGTGAAGCGTTTTGTCATGATTTCAACAGACAAGGCTGTAAACCCAACTAATGTTATGGGTGCAACAAAACGTATATGTGAAATGATAGTACAGTCATTCAATAAAAAATCAGAAACAGATTTTGTTGCTGTGCGTTTTGGTAATGTTCTCGGTTCAAACGGCAGTGTCATTCCGTTGTTTAAGGAGCAGATTGAAAACGGCGGTCCCGTTACTGTTACTCATCCGGATATTATTCGTTACTTTATGCTTATTCCTGAAGCTGTTTCACTTGTTCTTCAGGCAGGTGCGTATGCTCAGGGTGGCGAAATATTCATTCTTGATATGGGTTCGCCGGTTAAAATCCGTGAACTTGCCGAAAACCTTATCAGACTTTCCGGACATATTCCCGGTGAAGATATAGAAATAAAATATACAGGGCTTCGTGATGGCGAAAAACTTTATGAAGAGCTTCTTATAAGCGAAGAGGGTATACAAAAAACCCAAAACGACCTTATATATGTAGCAAGACCTATGGAATTTGATTCCGAAAGACTCTTTGAAAAAATCAGTTTTATGAGAGAAATTATGGAAGAAGCTACATCACGCCAGATAGTTGATGTTGTGAAAGAGCTCGTTCCTACATTCAATCCTCAAAATGAAGCTTTTAAAGACGAAGTTAAAGAAAAAGTAAATGTTTAGGATGTGAATTGGTGAAAATTTTAGTAATATGCCAATATTATTCACCTGAGCCTTTCAGGATAGCGGATATTTGCGAGGAGCTTGTTAAAGATGGCAATGAAGTGGATGTTGTAACATCTTTTCCGAATTATCCTATGGGCGAGATATATGATGGTTACAAAGATGGTAATCATAAAGATGAGATTATTAACGGTGTTAATGTCCACAGAGTGTTTACCATAGGAAGAAAAACAGGTGCTCTGTACAGATTTTTAAATTACTATGCATATTCAGTGGCATCGACTTTTTATACAGCTCGCTTGAAAAAAGAATACGATGTTGTTTTTGTGTATCAGCTTTCTCCTGTTATGATGGCGAACGCTGCATTAAAGTATAAAAAGAAATATGGTAAAAAAGTTGTTCTGTATTGTCTGGATCTGTGGCCGGAAAGCTTGTGTATAGGAGGAATAAGAAAAGACAGTTTTATCTACAAGTTTTTTGAAAGAGTTTCAGTAAAAATATATAAATCTGTGGATAAAATCCTTGTGACTTCAAAAACTTTCAAGAAATATTTTAGTGAAAAGTGCGGACTTGATGAAGATGAAATTACCTATCTTCCTCAACACGCTGAAGATGTTTTTAAGGCGATTGCTACCGAAAAAAGCGAAACTGTTAATTTGACATTTGCAGGAAACATTGGTTCTGCACAAAATGTGGAAACAATTATCAAGACGGCTGAAAAAATCAAGGAAGAAAATGTTTGTTTCCATATTGTTGGTGACGGAAGTGGGCTTGGAAAAGTACGCGAATTGGCTGAAAAGTTAAATCTGGAAAATGTTAAATTCTATGGAAGGCGTCCCGTGGAGGAAATGCCGGAAATTTATAGCGCAAGTGATGCAATGATTGTTACATTATCAGATGACATAGTGCTATCAATGACGCTTCCGGGAAAGGTACAGTCGTATATGGCAGCAGGAAAACCTATTATAGGTGCGATAAATGGTGAGACTGCTCGAATAATAAATGAAGCCCGGTGTGGTTTTTGTGCTCCTGCAGAAAATTCAGAAGAATTTGCAAATTGCATAAAAAAGTTTATTAGTTCTGATAAAGAGCAATTAGGAAAAAATTCCTTTAAATATTATGAAGAGCATTTCAAAAAAGATGCATTTATTGCTGCTCTTACAGAAGAGTTTCAAAAACAAGTATAGGTGATTTTGTGAAAATACTGATTATAGGTTTTGCAAAAATTAAATATATGCCGTATCTTAATTTGTATCTTGGTAATATTGATGCAGAAAAAAATGATGTCCATGTTCTCTATTGGAACAGAGATTTGAACAAAGAGGACGTTTCACACATAAAGGATGTTACGCTGCATGAGTTTAAATGTTATCAAGAGGATGATGTTTCAAAATTAACGAAGATTGGTAGTTTTTTGAAATTCAGACGCTACACAAAAAAACTAATTAAAAGGGAAAGATTCGATTTTTTAATTGTGCTAACCAGTGTTTTGTCAGTTTTGCTTTCCGACATATTATTGAGGAAATACAAAAACCGTTATTTTTTCGATTACAGAGATGCTACGTATGAAAGATATGCTTTTTACAAAAAGATTGTTCAGAGTATTGAAAAAAACTCACGTTTAACTTTTGTAAGCAGTGATGCTTTCAGACAGTATTTTCCGCAGGAACAACAAAAGAAGATTTGCACTACTTATAATTTGTTGGATGATTCTTTAAAGCATCGAGATGATAAATTTCTTTACGGAAGCACGTCATCAAAAATTCGAATAGCTTTTTGGGGATTTATACGTCATGAAGATATAAATATTAAAATTATGAAAAGGGTGGGTAATGATAACAGGTTTGAGTTGCACTATTATGGCAGAGAGCAAGAAACGGCTAGGTTTCTAAAAACTTTTGCTAAAGAAAATAATATCAACAATGTTTTCTTCCACGGTGAATATAAACCGGACGACCGCTATGAGTTTGTGAAAAACACAGATATAATTCATAATATTTATGATGACAGCAATATGATGCTTGCAATGGGTAATAAGTACTACGATGGTATAATTTTTCGAATACCGCAACTTTGTACTGAAGGCTCATTTATGGGTGAGATGGCAGAAAAAAATTGTATCGGTAAGAAAGTGCAGCCTAATAATCAGAACTTTGCAGATGATATTTATGAGTATTACTCAAATCTAGATAAATGTAAATTTAATGAAAACTGTGATAAATATCTGGATGAAATTATTAAGGCTAACGAGGAAACACGGTTTGTGATTAATTCATTATTTAACTGAAAAGAGCAGAAGATATGAAAAAGGTTATTTTGTTGGCACCGACACCGCCACCTGCTGGAGGTATTGCCAGTTGGACAATAAGAATGCTGAACGCAAAATTGAAAAACAATTGGCAAGTAGGGGTTGTGGATGAAAAGGTTCTTGGGGATAGGCAGATTTTTGGTAACAATAATCCGAGAAGAATATCTGATGAAATAAAAAGAAGCTTCAGAATATGGAACAACTTGAGAAAAGCACTAAAAGACGAAAGCGTGCAAATTGTCCATTCTTGTATACCTTCCCTTACTCTTTCAATGATGAGAGAATATGTTTGTGCTTGTATTACTAAAGTGAAAAAAAGAAAATTTGTTATTCACTTTAGGTGTACTGTTCCAAATACATCAAAAGGTAGATTTTGTAATGTTGTTTTGAAACATTTATGTGATAAAAGTGACTATATAATAGTGTTGAATGAGCAGTCATATCAGTATTTAAAGGCGAGAACAAAGACTTCGCTTGAATTAGTGCCTAATTTTATATCTGTAGATGAAATATGTGATACAAAACACATAAACGAGGAGTTAAAGACTGCTGTGTATACCGGTGGGGTTATTGAGTCGAAGGGTGCATATGACATAATAGAGCTTGCTAAGCGCTTTCCGCAAATAGAATTTCGATTGGTCGGTAAAGCAGATGAAAACGTAAAAATTAAGGCAGCAGAGATGAAAAATGTGACTTTAACGGGACAAGTTGGAAAGGAAACAGTTTTAACCGAATTAAAGAATGCTGATGTGTTCATATTTATGAGCTATTTTTATGGTGAAGGCTTTTCTAATTCTCTTGCAGAAGCCATGGCAGTGGGCTTACCTTGCATAGTAACTGATTGGGCGGCAAACAAAGATATGGTAGGTAAAGATGGAGGGTTTGTCGTTGATGTAAAGGATGTAGATTCAGCTATGAATGCGTTGAAATCCTTATACGACCCGGATTTGCGTCGAAGGCAATCAGTAGCTAACATTAATAAAGTAAAAAATTGCTATACGGATGAAATCATCCTTGGTAGGTATGTAGATGTTTATGAAAGTCTTTTGTAATACTACCTTTTCCATTGAAAAATAACAAATGGTTGAAAAGTTGTTTGTGGGGTTAGAGCGATGAAAAGAAAACTGATTTTTAACGCAATATGGAATTTTTTCAGATTAAATATACTAAAAATTTTTTGTGGCGGAAAATTAAAAAGCGGTCAGGTGCAGCTTCTATCTCCGAAAACTGATATAGAGATAGGAAAAAACGGACAAATAATCTTTAATGGACGATTACACTCCGAAAAGAACTCGCTTATTTCTGTTAAAGACGGCGGCAAATTGATTTGCGGAAATTTGTATATTAATAGAAATTCAATGATAGTTTGTCGAGAGTGTATTTGTATAGGCGACGGGACAACCATAGGTCCAAATGTTGTGATTTATGACCATGATCACGATATAGAAAATATCGGTCAGCTAAAAAAGGAAAAAGTTGAGATAGGGAAAAATGTTTGGATCGGCGCAGGTGTAATTATTTTAAAAGGCGTGACAATAGGTGATAATGCTGTGGTTGCAGCCGGAACTACTGTAAGTAAGGATGTTCCTGCAAACACAGTAGTGCGAAATCAAAAAACCAATGTATATAAAGAAATAAACACTTAGAAAGTGTTCTATTAGGAGAAAGCATGAATCAAGCTGTTTTAATTACAGAAAATAAATATCCTGCAGAGGATGCAGGGGCAATTCGTCAACATGCTATGGCAAAAATTTTAAAAGATTTGGGCTATGAAGTAACAGTCGTAGGTTATGGAAAATATACGGGTAAAGCTCAAAAAGAGTATGACGCAATAAAATATATCTCGTTGAAACCGAAATCGCAAAATAAGCTTGTTCGAATAATATTTAGACTTCTTTTTGGGTTGAGAGCGATACGATACATAAAGAAGAATGTTCCAAAACCATCAGTAATTTTACTCGTTGACACATTGCCGTACGCATGGAGAATTATTGAAAAATACGGCGTTAAACATAATTCAACTCTAATTCACGACAGCGTTGAATGGTATTCTCCGGAAGAGTATGAAAATGGCGAAAAGAATATTGAATATCGTTTAAAAGAAAAAACGAATACAGAGATAATCAATAAAAATTGGAACGTAATTGCTATAAGTTCTTTTTTGCAAGACCATTTCGGAAAAATCGCAAGTAAGGTTGAGCGAATACCGGTGATAATGGATACAGCTTCGATACAGTACAGAATTGAAACTACAGATGATTCACCAAAAGTCAGATTTGTTTATGTTGGAGCTCCCGGAAGAAAAGATTATCTGAAAGAAATTGTTGAAGGCTTCAGCTTGCTTGAAGCGGAACACAAAAAATTATGCGAGCTTCATATAATCGGCATCACAAAAGAGCAACTTGTAACTAAATGTAATGTAGATAATAATATCCTTGATTTGTTAGAGGACACAATTTTTGTTTATGGAAGACTTCCCCACGAGGAAGCTATTGAGTGGGTGTGCAAAGCGGACTATACATTGTTGTTGAGAGATGCGGATTTGAGATATGCAAAAGCCGGGTTTCCGACCAAAATTGTTGAAAGTCTTTCTTGCGGAACACCGCCGGTTTGCAATCTTTCTTCTGATTTGGATATGTATTTAAAAGATGGCGAAAACGCAATTATTTCGGACAGTCATAGCCCCGAGGATCTGAAAAAGGCATTAATAAAAGCTATTGCTTGTTCTTCAGAGGAAAAGAAGAAAATGCGATTTTCAGCAAGAAAAACTGCAGAGGATAGTTTTGATTACAAAAAATATATTTCTGTATTAAAAGCTATATCTTAAAACATTGTTGGTTTAATTACAACGATGAGGTATTATAAAAAACCATTTGATAAAGAGGTGAAGTATGGGCTTAGGTAAAGCAAGAGAAAAACAAACATTATTTAAATTCTTTGAAGTGTTTTGTCTGTTTTTGTTTTTCTGTTTGTTTATAAGAATGTATAGTTTTTTAGGCGATACATCTCTTCAACAACACAATTCAATATTATTGCTTTATATAGAAGCTGTTGCGATAGTTTTTTGCTTTGGCAAAATGGTTTCGACATATTGTTTTATGTTTGGCTCAATGCAAGTAAGCGCAATAGTCTTTTGGTTATGGTCGTGTTTGAGCACGTTAAAAAACGGGAACGATATTAAAGATTTGCTGACAGATTTTGTTTTCCAAAGCTTTTGGATATTTATTTTCCTGTTTTTTTCGTTATATTTGAAGAAAGAAAATGACGAAAAAAAGATGAAATTCATCCTTAACCTATCCTTGATTTTTGTGGTTTTGACAAGTATATATTATATCTATTGGTCCCTTACCAAATCGGTAATTGTGTTGTCAGGCGCCATAAATACAATTTATTACCCCTTGTTTCTATTGCCGGTTATTTTTACAAACAGAAACAAGTTTTTGTCAGTTTGCACAGTTGTGCTTTTAATTTTTGCCACGCTCATTTCAGAAAAAAGAACAGCGCTTATTGCACTTGTTTTGGCTTTGGTTGTGCCACTTATAGTTAATCCTAATGTCAGAAAAAAAGATAAATTTAAGCGGTTATTTTTGCTTCTGATACTTGGTGCATTTTTAGTTGTTTTAAGTGCAATATTTGTTTTCTATTTTGACATTGATATTATAGACAGATTTAAAAATTTAGCTGATGACGGCGGTTCAGGGCGAGCTCAAATTTATAAAACAGTTTGGGAACACATCACTAATTTTGATATAAGCGAAACGATTATAGGTAAAGGCTATAACGGTGTTGCAAAAGAAAAGATAGTAATGCTGGTGGATTCCAATACTTTTGGATTTGAGTATACATCTGCACACAACGATTTCCTTGAAGTAATATATGATTATGGTTTTGTAGGTTTTATATTGTATGTTATATTTCTGTTTCAAATGCTTAAAACCGTATTCAGACTGTATGTAAATCGCAGCGGATATTTTAATATGGCTTTATCAACGGTTATTTTGTATTTGGTTATATCAACAACAAGTCACTTGATAATTTATCCTACTTATATTGTTTTCTTGTTAATGTTTATGTCTATAGCTTCAAATCGTTTCGGGAAGGAGAAAAAATGGTGAGAATCCTTCATATAAATTGTGCTGATTTTGGTTCTACCGGAAAAATAATAGATGATATTTCAAAAGAGGCTTATAAGAAAAAATTGGACTCTTTCCTGTTTGTGCCGTTTATAAGCAATGAAAAAAGCTATATAAATAAAACCCCCATGTGTTTTAATCACGAACCGGGGATAAACAGAAGGTTTGCCGGGGTTTTGGGTTTGAGATATGGCTTTGCGCCAATCTCTACAAGTAAGATGATTAAAGGTATTAAGCAAGTTAAACCGGATATTGTGCATTTACACGCAATAAATGGTAACATAGTTAATGTTTATAAACTTTTAAATTTTCTAAAGAGTCGCAATATACCTTTAGTAGTCACAAATCATTCTGAATTTTTCTATACAGGAACTTGTACTCATGCCTATAACTGTGAAAAATGGAAAACAGGTTGTGGTGATTGCGCTGATTTTAAAAGACAATCTCAGTCTTTCTTCTTTGATCGAACAGCGACTGCTTGGAAAAAAATGCAAAACGCATTTTCAAATTATAAAAATGTAACAATTGTTTCGGTATCGCCTTGGGTGTATAGCCGTTCTTCAGCTTCTCCGATTTTAGAGGGCTTGAATCAAAAGGTTGTTTTAAACGGATTAGATACACAAATTTTCAATGCATCTCCTAAAGACGAGGCACGAAAAAGGCTTGGACTTTCTACGTATGATAAGTATATAGTTCATGTTACAGCCAGATTTAATCCCGATGACGAAAAAGAAGTTAAAGGCAGCTCCTTAATTGTTGATCTGGCTAAAAGGTTACAACCGCATAACATAAAACTTTTGGTTGTGGGACCTTGTGAAAAATATACCACACAACTACCTGACAATATTGTTGTCGTAGGACCTATTATGGATCAACAAAAGCTGGCAGACTATTATTCTGCGGCTGATTTAACGGTTATAGCAAGTCAAAGAGAAACCTTTTCAATGATTGTTGCAGAGTCGCTTTGTTGCGGAACTCCCGTTTTGGGTTTTAAAGCCGGAGGTCCAGAAAGTATAGCAATAGAGGAATATTCACAATTTTTGGAATACGGTGATGTTGACGGGCTTTATAAAAATATTATCGAAAAATGGATGGATTTTAAAAACACGCAAATTGCTGAAGAATTGTCAAATAAAGCTAAAGTTGTTTTTTCAGGAGAAAAAATGGCAAAAGAGTACATTTCAATTTATGAGGAGATGCTGAATTGAAAAAAATAGGAATATTAACATTCCATAACGTTCCCAATTACGGTGCTTGCTTACAGGCGTTTGCATTGAAAAAATATCTAAATAGATTTACAAGCGAAAATGTTTCTGTTTTAGATTTTAGATGCAAGGGGAATTCGCAGGAGTATTCGCCGGAAAATTATATTAAAAAGCTCTGTTATTCAAAAAACATAATTAAATCAATGCTAAAAAAAGTTCTTTTTTCACTATTTGCAAAGAAACAATATTGCGAAAAATATAAAAAGTTCGAGGCTTTTAAGAAAACGCAGTTGACTATAGCACCATACACTAATGTTTATGAGGAATATGATTATATTTTTTGCGGAAGCGATCAGATTTGGAACGACGATATTACGGGCGGGTTTCAGTTACCGTATTTTGGCGCAGATAAGCCTGAGAACTCAAGAACAAAGGTATGCTCGTATGCTGCAAGTTGTGGCGACATTGCAGAATTTTCTCAAGAAAAAAAAGAGGAACTGTTTTCACTTATTAAAAATTTGAATAAAATCAGTGTTCGTGAAAAGAATTTAAATTACGCACTTAACGAAAACAATATTTTTTCGGTTAATGCCTTGGATCCGACTTTCTTGCTTTCTGCTGAAGAATATACAGAGCATTTTCAAGTCGAAGAGCAAACAGAGACCGGATATGTTTTAGAATATGCATTAAGACCGAGCACGGTATTGGATTCGTTAGCGGAAAAAGTTGCTGAAAAAAAAGGCTTGAAAATAAAAAAAATATGCGGTTATTGCAGTCTGAAAAACGAAGCAGGAATTTTTAATGCAGGCCCCGATGATTTTGTTTCGTTAGTAGCTAATTCAGATTACATCGTAACAAATTCTTTTCACGGAACGGCGTTTTCATTAATATTTCGAAAAGATTTTAATGTAGTTCTTCCCCCTACCCGTAAAGGAAGAGTATCCGATTTACTTGATATGCTGAATTTACATAACAGAATTTGCACTGATTGTGATAGTGCGGTTGTTTCGGAAATCCTCTATAATGAGGTAGAACCGAGTTTAAATGCTGAAATAGAAAAATCAAAACAGTTTATTAATGATATATTTTAAAAGGTGAGGTTGCATGGGGAAATACAAAAAGTTGTTCTCTAACACAGTCGCTATGGGGTTAGGACAATTTTCAAGCAAGCTGTTAAGCTTTTTGCTTGTTCCTTTGTATACCTCTGTTTTATCAACAGAGGAATACGGTACATATGATTTAATTATTACAACGGTAACGATGTTAACTCCGTTTTTGACTCTTGTAATTTCAGAAGCGGTTATGAGATTTTGTATGGATAAATCCTATAATCCGGACAAGGTTTTGAGCGTCGGAGTGAATATAACGGTTTTAGGTACCATAATTTTAGCGTTGTTTTATCCGTTGCTTTGCAAAATTGAATCATTGAATAATGAATATGCAATGTGGTTAGTTTTATTTTTCTTTGTGATTAATATACATACCATATTTACGCAATATCTTAAAGGTGTCGAAAAAGTTGTTTTTTATTCTGTTTGCGGAGTTATAAGCACAATACTTTCATTATCTTTATGTATAGTTTTTCTTCTGTACTTCGATTGGGGAATAAGAGGTTATTTCTTATCAACGGTAGTTTCGCATGTAGCGGTTTCTTTGATAATTTTTATAAAAGAAAGGATGTACAGAAAATTATCAGCTCCATTTAAAATAGCAAAAGAAACATACAAGGATATGTTGAGATTTTCTATTCCGATGATACCGAATTCAGTTAGTTGGTGGTTAAGCAACTCTGCAAGTAAGTATATTCTTTTATATTTTTCAACTGCTTCTGCAGTAGGTATTTATTCTGTAGCATATAAAATACCCTCAATTTTATCTATTGTTGTAACGATATTCATATCGGCATTTCAAATATCTATTTTTGAAAATTACGGTAAAAAGGAAACTGAAGAATTCTTCAAGAAGATTTATGATGGCTTTTCTGCAATTAATATGATAGTGGCAGCCTTTTTAATTGTTGCTTCTAAATATATAGCCGGTATCCTTTATCAAAAAGAATTTTTTAGTGCTTGGAAGGCATCCTGTATTATAATTTTCGCATACGTATTTCACTCCCTTTCGGCACTTATCGGGACTATTTATGGTGCGGCCAAGGAAACTCGTTTTTTGTTTATATCCACTTGTATAGGTGCAGGCATAAATGTTGTGTTTAGTGTGCTGTTGATACCCAAATTCGATATAGAAGGCGCGGCAATTTCATTGGTTTTGAGTTATTTTGTAGTATGGGTGGCAAGAGTAGTAAATATAAAAAATAAATTTAAATATAAGGTCGGACATATACATAATATGTTTTCAATTCCGCTACTTATAATTCAAATTGTATTGGCGTATATTGATAATACGTTTTCCATGATCGGTTCATGTTGTCTTTTTATTGTTATAGTAGTTATAAATGTGAACCCCATTCTGAAAATGGATATAGTAAGACAAATACTTAATAAATTGAAAAAGAAAGCGGAAAAAACGGAGGAATAATAATGTCACTTTTCACAGGTAAAACGCTCATGATTACCGGTGGTACAGGTTCATTCGGTAATGCAGTTTTAAATAGATTTTTGCAGACAGATATCGGTGAAATCCGCGTGTTTTCCCGCGATGAGAAAAAACAGGATGATATGCGCCACGAATTTCAGGCTAAAATGCCGGAGGTTGCAGAAAAAATAAAATTCTTTATTGGTGATGTTCGTGATTTGGCATCAGTTAAAAATGCAATGCATGGAGTGGATTACATTTTTCATGCGGCAGCTCTTAAACAAGTTCCTTCTTGCGAGTTTTTTCCAATTGAAGCAGTTAAAACAAATGTAATAGGGACTGAAAATGTTCTTACTGCAGCTATTGATGCAGGAGTAAAAACGGTAATCTGTCTCTCCACAGATAAAGCTGCATATCCCGTAAACGCTATGGGTACATCAAAAGCAATGATGGAAAAGGTTATTGTTGCAAAAAGCAGAACAGTTAACGAAGATAAAACAAAAATCTGTTGCACCCGTTACGGGAATGTTATGTGTTCAAGAGGTTCTGTTATTCCTCTTTGGATTGACCAGATTAAGCAGGGTAAACCCATCACAATCACAGAGCCTTCAATGACAAGATTTATTATGTCACTTGATGAAGCGGTTGACCTTGTTCTTTTTGCTTTTGAAAACGGTGTAACAGGAGATATTCTTGTTCAGAAAGCTCCTGCTTGCACAATTGAAACTCTTGCCAAAGCAGTTACAGAGCTTTTTAATCCCGAAACAGAAATTAAAGTTATCGGTATTCGTCACGGCGAAAAAATGTACGAAACTCTTCTTACAAATGAAGAATGTGCCAACGCTATTGATATGGGTGATTTCTATCGTGTTCCCAGCGATAAGCGTGGACTTAACTATGATAAGTATTTCAAAGAGGGCGACACTGAACGCGCAAAACTAAGCGAGTTTAATTCAAATAACACAGACCTTCTCAATGTGGAGCAGGTAAAAGAAAAGCTTCTTTCACTTCAGTATATCAGAGATGAGCTTGCAGCTTGGGAGAATAAATAAATGAAAATTCTTGTTACGGGTGCAAAGGGGTTTGTTGGTAAAAATCTTTGCGCCGCGCTTAAAAATGTTCAAGAGGGTAAGGACAAAACAAGAGGGATTGACAGTAATATCGAAATATTTGAATTCGATGTTGATACTGACAGGGCACTTCTTGATACATATTGTAAGAACGCAGACTTTGTATTTAATCTTGCGGGTGTAAACCGTCCTCAGAATCAGGAAGAGTTTATGGAAGGCAATTTCGGCTTTGCTTCCACTCTTCTTGAAACCTTGAAAAAATATAACAATACTTGCCCTGTTATGCTTTCCAGCTCTCTTCAGGCAACTCTTATCGGTAGATATGCCGAAGGTGATTACGGTAAGAGCAAAAAAGCAGGTGAGGATTTATTCTTTAACTATTCGGATGAAACAGGTGCAAAGGTTTACGTGTATCGTTTTCCCAACCTTTTCGGTAAATGGTGCAGACCTAATTATAATAGTGTTGTTGCAACCTTCTGCAATAATATTGCAAACGATTTACCTATTCAGGTTAATGACAGAGCAATTGAGCTTACACTCCTTTATATAGATGACCTTGTTGATGAAATGTTTTCAATTCTTAGGGGAGTGCCTCATCGTTGCGAATTCAATGGTATCAATGAGGTTGCAAAGGCAGACGGAAAATTCTGTTACTGCCCCATAACACATAAGGTTACTTTGGGTGAGATTGTTGATTTATTGAACAAGTTTAAAAACCAACCCTCAACTTTATTGATGCCCGAAATTCCGTATAATTCATTCGCAAAGAAGCTTTATTCTACATATCTTTCATATCTTCCCAAAGAAAAAGTTTCTATCCCTTTGAAAATGAATGTTGATCCCAGAGGTAGCTTTACAGAACTTATTAAAAGTGAAAAATGCGGACAGGTAAGCGTAAATATTTCAAAGCCCGGCATTACAAAAGGTCAGCATTGGCACAATACAAAATGGGAATTCTTCATAGTTGTTTCAGGTAAAGGTCTTATTCAACAAAGAAAAGTCGGCACTGATGAGGTTCTTAATTTTGAAGTCAGCGGTGAAAAAATTGAAGCAATTCATATGCTTCCCGGATATACACATAACATTATTAACCTTTCCGATACCGAAGATTTGGTTACAGTTATGTGGGCTAATGAACAGTTTGACCCGGATAAGCCGGACACGTTTTTCGAGGTGGTAGAATAATGGATATTAAATTAGACTATTCTGACGTATCTTTTAAAAATAACGGTAAATTGAAGCTTCTTATAATTGTGGGAACTCGTCCTGAAATTATAAGACTTGCTGCAGTTATTAATAAATGCCGTAAATATTTTGACTGCGTTCTTGCTCACACAGGTCAGAACTATGATTATAACCTTAATGGTGTTTTCTTCAAGGATTTGAGGCTTGATGCCCCGGAGGTTTATATGGATGCAGTTGGTGATGACCTTGGTGCAACAGTTGGTAACATTATAAACTGTTCATATAAGCTTATGAATCAGATTAAACCTGATGCACTTCTTATATTGGGTGATACCAATTCTTGTCTTTCTGCAATTTCTGCTAAAAGATTGCATATTCCGATTTTTCATATGGAAGCTGGTAATCGTTGCAAGGATGAATGTCTTCCTGAAGAAACTAACAGAAGAATCGTTGATATTATTTCTGATGTAAACCTTGCCTATAGTGAGCACGCAAGAAGGTATCTTCATGAATGTGGCCTTCCCAAAGAAAGAACCTATGTAACAGGTTCACCTATGGCAGAGGTTTTGCACGAAAATCTCTCTGATATTGAAAAATCAGACATTTTAAGTAAATTGGGTTTAGAAAAGAAAAAGTATATTCTTCTTTCTGCTCACAGAGAAGAAAATATTGATACAGAGAAGAACTTCCTGTCACTTTTTAATGCAATCAATAAAATTGCAGAAAAGTATGATATGCCGATTCTTTATTCTTGCCATCCTCGTTCAAAGAAAAGGCTTGAAGAGAGCGGCTTCCAACTTGATAAACGTGTTATCCGTCACGAGCCCCTTGGTTTCCACGATTACAACAATCTTCAGATGAATGCTTATGCGGTTGTTTCCGATAGCGGAACTCTTCCTGAAGAATCAAGCTTTTTCACCTCAATCGGAAAACCTTTTCCTGCAGTTTGCATAAGAACAAGTACAGAGCGTCCTGAGGCGCTTGATAAAGCTTGTTTTGTTCTTGCAGGAATTGATGAAAAGTCACTTGTTCAGGCAGTTGCAACAGCGGTTGATATGAATGAAAATGGTGATTATGGTATTCCGGTTCCTACTTATGTTGAAGAAAACGTTTCAACAAAGGTTGTTAAACTTATTCAAAGCTACACAGGCGTTGTGAATAAAATGGTTTGGAGAAAGTCTTAATTGAGGTAGTATTATGAGATGTACTGATAGATTTGAAGAAATTTATAAAACTCCACCTGATGGTGTAGCATTTTGCCCTTATCGTATTTGTCCCTTGGGTGCTCATTCAGATCATAATCTTGGTAAGATTACCGGTCTTGCTATTGATAAGGGTATTCATATTGCATATAAACCTAAACAAAACGGTGTTATCGAGCTAAACTCCCTCCAGTTTGATAAGAGAGCTCAGTTCCATGTGAACTCGGTTCCCGAAAAAAAAGAAAACGATTGGGCAGATTATCTGCGTGGCGCTACAATAGAACTCGGTAAAAGGTTTTCTCTTAGTATCGGTCTTTCCGGTGTTATAGAGGGCTCCTTGCCCATCGGTGGACTCTCTTCATCGGCGGCAGTAATTATTTCATTTCTTTCAGCTATTTGTAAGGTTAACAGTATTCATCCCTCTCAGTCCGAGATTATTAATATTGCTTTAGCTGCAGAAAATAAATATGTGGGTGTGTCCTGCGGTAAGCTGGACCAATCCTGTGAGGTTTATTCTAAAAAGGATTATCTTCTTTATCTTGATACAAAGGACGATTCTTACGAGCTTATTCCTACGAATCCTTTAATGAAGCCCTATAAAATAGCTGTGTTTTTCAGTGGCATTGAAAGAACCCTTGCCGGTTCTAAATTTAATATGCGCGTTGATGAGGCTCGTTCTGCTGCCTATGCTCTTAAAGCTTATGCAGGATTAGAGTACGGCAAATTTAACGAAACCTTTCTTCGTGATGTCCCTTTTGAGGTTTATCTTCAGTACAAAGACAGACTTCCGGAAAACTTCGCAAAAAGAGCAGAGCATTGGTATACTGAATTTCAGAGAGTTGAAAAAGGTGCAGAAGCTTGGCGCACAGGAGATTTAGAGGAATACGGACGTCTTTCTTTTGAAAGCGGAAAATCTTCAATTTACAATTGGGAAACCGGTTCTCCGGAGCTGAAAAAGCTTTATGAAATTATGACAGAAACCGATGGTATATACGGTGGAAGATTTAGTGGCGCAGGGTTTAAGGGCTGTTGTATGGCGTTAATTGACCCAAGCTTTGAAGAAAAAATTAAAGAGAAAGTTTCTTTTGACTATATTAAAGCTTTTCCTGAACTGGAAAGCAAATTTTCAATTCATATATGTCAAAGTGCAGATGGAGTAGAATTATGAAATGTTTAATATTAGCCGCAGGTTATGCAACAAGGCTTTATCCTTTGACAGAAAATTTTCCGAAGCCTTTATTGAAGGTTGGAGAAAAAACAATTCTCGACTGGCTTATTGATGATATAGATACAATTGATCTTGTAGACGAATATGTGGTCATTTCCAATCATAAATTTGCACAACATTTTGAAGATTGGGCAAAAGATAAAAGACAGAAAATCACAGTTGTTGATGACGGTACAAGTAGCAACGAAACTCGTTTGGGTGCTGTAAAAGACATACAGTTTGCAATAGATAGTCTTTCTATTGACGACGATATGCTCGTAATTGCGGGCGATAATGTTTTGGATTTTAGCTTGACGCGATTTATTGCTTATGCAAAAGAGAAAAATTCATCATGTATAATGCGTTACTTTGAAGCTAAAAAAGAAAAGCTTTCTAAATGTGGAGTTGTTACCATTGATGAATGCGATAAAATTGTAAGAATGGTAGAAAAGCCTGCAGAACCTGAAAGTAATTGGTGCTGTCCCCCATTCTATTATTACACAAAAGCTGATGCGAGACTAGTTGCAAAAGGTATTGAAGCAGGATGTGGCGTTGATGCTCCCGGTAGTTATATCGCTTGGCTTTGCAATCAATCACCGGTATTTGCCATGGAAATGCCCGGTAAGAGATATGATATTGGTAACCTGGATAGCTACGAACAGGTTAAAAAGGAGTATAAAGGTATATGTTGACACCTAATGTGAATCTTGAAAAAAAGACGGTTCTTGTAACAGGCGCGGCCGGATTTATTGGCTCAAATCTTGTGAAAGAGCTGTTTAACACAACAAAAGAGATTACTGTTGTCGGTTTGGACAGCGTTAATGATTATTACGATGTTTCTATTAAAGAGTACAGACTTAAAGAAATCGAAAAAAAAGCTTCTGCAAAGTCAGAGTCAAAATGGATTTTCGTTAAAGGAAATCTTGCTGACAAAGCGCTTATTGATGATTTGTTTGAAGCATATAATTTCAGCGTTGTTGTAAACCTGGCGGCTCAGGCGGGAGTAAGATATTCTATAACTAATCCCGATGCATATGTTGAAAGTAACCTTATAGGTTTTTACAATATTCTTGAAGCGTGCAGAAATCACCCTGTAGAGCATCTTGTATATGCATCCTCATCAAGTGTGTACGGAACAAATAAAAAGATTCCTTATTCAACAGATGATAAGGTAGATAACCCTGTGTCACTTTATGCGGCTACAAAAAAATCAAATGAGTTGATGGCACATGCATATTCAAAACTGTATAACATTCCTTCAACAGGATTAAGATTTTTCACAGTTTATGGTCCCGCAGGAAGACCTGATATGGCATATTTCGGTTTTACTAATAAGCTCATAAAGGGTGAAACAATACAAATATTCAATTTCGGAAACTGTAAAAGAGATTTTACTTATGTGGATGACATTGTAGAAGGGGTTAAAAGGGTAATGACTTGTGCTCCTGAAAAAGTAACGGGAGAAGATGGGTTACCCGAGCCACCTTATAAGGTTTACAATATCGGAAACAGCAGTCCCGAAAATCTTCTGGATTTTGTAGATATTCTTCAGCAGGAACTTGTAAGAGCGGGAGTTCTTCCGGAAGATTATGATTTTGAAGCTCATAAAGAGCTTGTGCCTATGCAAGCCGGTGATGTACCGGTTACATTCGCGGACACATCAGCATTGGAAAGAGATTTCGGCTTTAAGCCTGCAACTCCATTGCGTGATGGATTGAGAAAGTTTGCAGAGTGGTATAAAGAGTTTTATCTATAATAAAAGAGTTGTTGCGAAAAGCAACAACTCTTTTATTATAGATTAAATCGTTTTTCTATGTAAGCGGTGAATCGATCTCCAACCCAAGTATAACCCTTGGCGCCCAAAGCTGCACCTAAAGTGTTGTGGAAAATATCGTCTGCTTCGGTATAGCCTATAGATAAAATGTATTGTGTTATCTCAATGCTTAACGATATACAAAAAGCAATCAAAACAACTTTTAAAAGCTTGTGTTTTTCTTTTTGCAACATCCCCCAAAGAATAAGTCCTAAAGGATAAAATACGGCAAGGTTAGCTGTGTTGGTTCGAAATGCCTCGGGATTATTACCTGAAAAATAACGAAAATAGGAAGAAAAGGGAATTAAGTTTACAGTATAATCTTCGCCTTGACTTCTACACAGTATTGCGAAGAACAGGAGATAAAAAATGTAAAATGCAAGAAAAGACATATTTATATATTTCCAAAGCTTTTCATTTTTTCTGTCAGCAAAAAATTTAATAGTGAAAAAAATTACTGTGCCTAATATAAGAATATCTAAAAAACCTACTAAGGAAAATGAGTACAAAATACGGTTTATTGTTCCGAGAAAAACCACTTAACTTCGTTCCTTTCTCTTCATAAACATTCCGATAATACGTGTAAGGAATTGTCTGAATGATTTGTTGATACACAAGTAGAAAATAGTTGAAGTTGTTGCACATATTACTGTAAAGATTCCTGCTTTTATAATGAAGCCGATAATGTCGCTGGGGATTACAGAATCCAGATAACTTTTCAAAGGAAGTAAAACCATAATGAGAAGCCCCATAAATAAAATGGGGACAATTAACTCTAACCATTTTGCTTTATGTTGAGGAAAAACTTTTTTGGCAACAAGAGAATAGTTGCAGGGAATGGTTACGCAAATTCTTGCAATTACTATGCCAAGCAAAGCACCGGTAACACCGAGAAAGGGTACAAGTGTTAATGTGATAATGATGTTTAATATTGCTTGGAACGCAGTGAAATTACGGCTTTCTTTGTAAAGTCCGCAAGCATTTCTTGCAGATTGTATACAAGGCAACAATATGCCGCAATACATAGCTATACCGAATAAAAAAACGTTAAGCAAACTAACGCAATATTCTTCACCTATCCAAATGGTTATAAGATCGTTTATCATTGTTACAAATACACAACAAATAATAGAGCCTAACCAGTAGCAACCTGAAAGCATCTGTCGATAAATGGAATAGGAATTTGAATCTTTATTTGCAATTTTAATTCCCAGACTCGCGGTTATTCCGTCAAGGAATTTAGAAGAAAGCTCTGCTATTTGACCTACAACCATATTATAGGAACTGAAAATAGTTACATCATTCATTGTTCCCATAGTTGAGATTACAATATTACTTGAACTGCTGAATGCCATTCGTGATATATTATGAACCAAAAGGTCTTTGGACATTTTATTTGGCGAAATATTGGGGTTTGCCGATTTATCTAAACTGTTTTTGAAAAGCTTTCTCATAGAAAACTCAAACCAAATGCCTGAAATAAGAGAAACAATAATTGTTGCAACAAGTAAAGCGTGAATAGGCAAATCTGCCACAAGCATTAAGATTATTTCTGCAATAAAGGTTAAAGTTTTACATAAACCTGAAATAAGCTCTGCCTTATATTTTTGCTCTTTTACAATGAGCATATATTTTGGTACCATGGTGATTTTATAAGGCAAAATAGTTTTAAAACTCAACAAAACAAAAACCGAAACAATGTAGAAGTAAGATAAATCTGCATTTACAATCAAAGGATATAGAGCGCAAATAACAATGGCTGCAATGAGCATCTTGTTTACGGTTGAGGACATACATTTTCTGAAGCCTGTATACAGACTCGAAAGAGCAGTATTGTCTTTTTCAGCAATTGGCTTATACATTTTATATAAAAATGCAGAGGAGATACCCGCCTCTATCAAAACTAAGTAACTCAAAACCTGGTTACCGGTTTGAATAAGACCGTTTATAGTGGTGCCGTATTTATCCAAAAGAAGCGATATCTCAACCATTCCCAAAACGGCATTTAATACTGTTGTAAACAAAACAACAATTCCGTTTAAAGCTACAAGCTTATTTCTGTTCATTTTAATCTTTTTCCTTATTTTTCGATTTCTTTCATAACAGTATTTTGCTTACTATATACAATTGTGTGCGGTGGTACATCTTTTGTAATAATTGAACCTGCAGCAATAACACTTCCTTCGCCGATTGTTACACCTTTTAGAATTACAACATTTCCGCCAATCCATACATTATCTTCAATGATAATAGGTTTTGTAACATAACCCGAAGTTTTCATATTGTCAGTATTTCTGAATATATGGTCGTGGTCGTGGAGTGTGCAAAAAGGTCCGAACATAACATTGTCTCCTATTTGTATATTATCACGACAGGTGATAACACAGTAGGAATTGAATCCGGAATTTTTTCCGATGGAAAATTTTGCATTCTCAGTAACTCTTAAAAGAGTTCCTTCTGCAAAATAAGACTTGTTATTAAGTTCAATTTTACTGTTTTTTCTGAAACGCAGAGAAGCTTTAAAATTAAAAGACGGAGTGCCTTTTATGCACAAGCACTTGCCCATTAAAAGCTTGTAAAAGAATATTTTAATTAAACCCAAAAGCAGAGGGTATTTATGCAAAATCATGTTGACACCTCGTTATTTCTTCCTGTTATGTAAAAGGTACATAATTTTTCTAGGCACTAATACAGAGAAAATTGGTTTGAATGCAAAAGGGAGATAGATTGGCGAGATTTTATTCAATTTAAAACCAAGTAACCTTGTTTGTGTCATACCCCATGCGGCAGAAAAATTTCTTTTCTTCTTATAATCACTTATACTCTCGTGATATTTAAGAATTGGTTCTTGAATATTGTAGCCCTTGTATCCTTTTGCGTAAAAACGGAACCACATATCCATATCCTGCCCTTTGGCAGTGCGTTTGGAGATTACATAGCCTCCTAAATCATCGTATACTGCTTTACGCATCATTATGGTAGGATGGTAAAAGGGAACATCTCCTATTAAATCATTTGTTTCCGGTTTTTCTTTGGGAATTCGGGGCATTTTCTCCGATTCTTCATCATAGGGGATTATGCTTCCACCAACAACCGCATATTCAGGATGCTCATTAAGAATTTTGACCTGTTTTTCAAATCTGTCAGGTAGACAAACATCATCTGCATCCATTCTTGCCACATACAAACCATTTGCATACTTTAAGCAGTGATTTAAAGTGTAGGGGAGTTTACTGTTTTTTTCATTGCATATAACGGTTATTCGACTATCATTTTCAGCATATTTTTGTGCTATAGCGAGAGTATTGTCCGTAGAACAGTCATCGCAAAGAATAAGCTCCCAATTATCATAGGTTTGCGCTTGAATGCTTTCGATGCTTTTGTGCATAACATCAGCACAGTTATAAACTCCCATAATTACGGAAACAAGAGGTTTGTTGTTCATTTTAATCCTATCCTAATTTTATTTTTCTTGCTTTGGAATATAATCGCGGACTTATAAGCGCGATTGCACCTAAAAGTTTGTGAAAAAGAGAATAATCTTTATTTCTGAAGAAGTATTTTTTATACTTTTTAAAATCAGAAAGAAATTTATCTAAATATTCCTGTTCTTTCATATTGGAATTTAGATAAATATAAATGAAATTCAGGTTAAGGTTGGCAAGAGTTGAGCACACTAACGGAATAGCCTCGGGAACATTTTCTTTGGAGAGTTCCAACAACTTCTCGTAAGTTTTCAGACCACTTATTTTTCTTGGAGTAAGAGGGTGATTAATATTGGTCACACCTTTTTCATGCTGATAATAGAAGTAATGGGGTTCAGGATTATAGGCGATTTTGTTACAAAGCAATATATATCTGAATGCAAAATGTAAATCCTGAGCCATTCCTAATTCTTCGTCAAAACGGAGGTTGTTAGCCTTAATTATATCTAAGTGATACATTTTATTCCATGCAAATCCGCAGTAAGCAGTAGATTTTAGCAGGCTCATTATAGCTTGTTCTTTTGTCAACCGAGTTTTTGTTGCGTTAGGATTATGTGTTTTTTGTGAGTCGGGGGTCACAATGTAATGACCGCAAATTTCCAAATCTGTGTCATTATGAGCGTCTATTAAACAGGAAAGATAATTTTCATCAACCCAATCATCAGGATCGGGAAAGATTATGAAATCGCCGGTCGCAACATCTATACCTTTGTTCCTGGCAGAAGAAAGTCCACCATTTTCTTTGTGGAAAACTCGGATGCACTTATGTTGATTGCTTAAATCGTCGCATAATTTCCCGCTTGTATCGGTAGAGCCGTCGTTAACTAAAATAATCTCGTAATTTTTATAGGATTGCGAAAGCAAGGTATTAACGGCTTTTTCTAAATGTTCTGCCATATTATAAACAGGAACTACCACCGTTATTTTAACATTATTTTTTTCCATAAACTCTTTCCTCTAACATTGTTATTGCAACTTCGTTATGGGATTCGCAACGTATAATATTCATTGTAATCATTTGTGCTTTCTTTCCGAAAAGTATGTCAACAATCTTATTGTCGGTTAGTCTGTTAAGTTTGTTGAACACGCGGTTTAGACCGAATAAAAGAGGGTAATAAAGGGTTTTCTTTTTATTAACAAATTTTTTCCATTCTTGATTTATGAAAGCGTTGTCGGTTAATACGCGTGAGTTCTCCAGCAGTTCAGCTGTTTTTTCTTCATTTTTTTGAGAATCCGAAAGAACTATACCCGTAGGAGTTGCTTCTATAAGATGAAATGACAGTTGAGTGGGATTCTCGGTGTCAACTGTTACTATATAGCCCTCGTTCCAGGAAGAGTCATTCTGTCTGTAACCGAAAAGTGAGTTTCCTTGTCCGTATAATATAACAGAATCATTATATTTTTCGAGTGTGCCGATACAATGACTATGCTGACACAACACAATATCTGCACCGAAATCAGTCATTGTCCTGCACTTTTTTTGAAGAGTGGGGGAAGGGTATTGATAATGCTCAATACCGCCGTGATATAAAATAATAAGGCAATCGACGGATTTTTTTGCTTCTTGGATTTCTTGAAGTGATTCATATGGATCAAAATGATTAGCACCAACAGTATTTTCACTTGCTAAATTGAACTCTTCTTCCGCAAAACTCAAAAAACCGAAAGTTTTATTGCCGATTTGCTTTATTAAGAGCTTTTTTGCCTCTTTTTTTATTCCTGCCCCAAAGGTTTCAATTCCTATTTCTTTGCAAAGTGAAATTGTTTCCTCAGCAGCCTGGGTGCCGTAATCCAAGATATGATTATTAGCTAAAGAAAGAGCATTAAAGCCTGCATTTTTCAGCAACTGCAAATCAGTGGGTTTAGCTTTAAGTGAAGGTCCGCATTTAGTAATTGCATTGGTGCTTTCCGTGGCGGGACATTCTAAATTAGCTATTGTATAGTCGGCTTCTTCTATAAGAGAAATTATATCTTGAGATAACGGGAGCTTTCCGTTATCAAAAAATCTTCTGTAATCGTTATCGGGGCAAATATCCCCGAATATACATATTTTTGACATAGCAGATCTTCCTTGTTATTTTTCTAAATTCCACATTTCTCCCACAATTTCATCATATTCATCGGGAACGAAATCCGGGGCACCGCCGGCAGGAAAAAAAGTTAATTCACCGAAATAGACCTTTTTTTGTGCTTGGTATAAATCAACACGAACATATTGAAAGGGTTTACACAAATCCTTTGCGATTTTTTTCATTTCATCAAAAAGTGCTGGCTTTTCTACTATTAAATCAGGGTTATGAGGTAGCTCTTTCCCGAAAGGCATAAGCTCCCAATTCATATCATAAAAATTGCGAGTGTTATGCTCTGTGTTTCTGCCAACCTCAAGCTGCATAAATCTGGGTTCACCATTAAAGCAATAAAACTTATAATCTCTTAATTCGCCTGTTTCATCTTCCAGATATTTTTCCACAACAATTCTGCGGGGCATATTTTTATAAACCCATTCTCTGCCACTCCAGGAGGTGTCCTGGTGAAGCCAGCTGTCAAGCTTCATTAAAGCATGCTTGCGATTGAGGGTGCCTTTGTCTTTAACGATAATATTCCATCCGCTACCGTGAGCAGCTTTCATAACAAAAGAGTTCGGGAGAGTGTCAAAGTCAATGTCTTTTGCTTTGGAGTAGACACCATAAAGCTCGTTAAGAAGTTCAGAGTATCCGCAATCCTTTATATATTCTCTTACGGCATATTTATCTGCGCATTTCTCCATAAGAGGATTTTTTGCATTGATTTTGTACCATTGAAGTTTTTCACTAAACCTTTTGGGGTTAGTGAAATCAATTGTTCTACCGCCGGATTTCTTTTTATAGTATTTTACTATTGCTTTTTCATCGGGTACTAAAAGGGGTGCAATTTTACACGCAACTACATGGTATTGACTTATAATGTAATTGAACCAAAAATTTTTTCGTAAATTCATTTGATTTCACCTGTAATGTTTAAGTAGCAATTTTCTATGCGTTGAATTTCAGTATTAGCATTAAAACCTGCTTTGGAAAACGCAGAAAGTATATCAGCGTGGTCAATATCTTTAGGTTGACATTCTTTTATTGCCGTTACCCAGTCGATTGCTTTATTTGGGTTGATATATGTTGTAAGTCCAAGTCCTATGTTTGCTTTTTCAGGAACACCTGTTGAAAGCAGAGAAGTTTTTCCTGCGGCTTGAGCCTCCAACGCAGAAACACTTAACCCTTCTGTAAAAGAAGGTAATACAAAAACATCAAAGGCAGCGATGTCATTGTGAATATTTGAACTGTTGCCCATAAACATAACATCAGACTCAATATTTAAGGTTTGGCAACTGTCTGTCAGAGACTTGAAATAATCCTCGTCAGCAGCTCTGCCGTAGCATACAAAAACCGCTTTAAATCCGTCTTGTTTCAGCTTTGCAAGAGTATCAAGAATAACCTCGTAGTTTTTAATTTTTGTTATTCTGCCTACAGCACCGATTACAAAGGTGTCTTCGTCTATACCTAATTCGGTCCTTGCTTTGAAGTATTTCTCTTTGGTGCATAAGTATTTTTCAACTGAAATGGCATTGTTTATCACTATTGCTTTTTTGTGGTTATAAAAAAGTCTTTTAGCCGCATTTTCTGAACAGGCGAAGTAATCAGTAGCGAATATGTTAACATAAAGGCGCATTAACTGGAGCTTGATTTCGTTAATTAGCTTTGACAAAAAACTGCCTGTAAAATGAATATCTGCGTGACAATGGACTATTCTGTGTTTTATACCTGCTTTTTTGGCGACCTTTGCAATAATGCCGCCCACAGCGTTTAGGTGGCTATGAATCACATCCGGCTTGCCGATTTCTGCAAGAAGAGAATTAAAAGCCTTTGTGTAAGCTTTTTCGCCCACTGCACCAATAGCAGGCAGATAATACATATCAATTCCTAAAGATTTAATTTCTTCATCATGAACACCCGTTTCACCTTTTTTTGCTCCGTGAACTATAAGCTTATAGCGAATGTTATCGGATTTGTAGCGAAGCATATTCATAATCAGGCTCTCTGTACCGCCTGCATTCATTACACCGTTCATTAACCAAACGGTAACCGGGTTGTTTGTTTTCATTTTTTCACCACCAGAATAATGATGTTCTCTCCCAAATCCATTGGAAATTGTTTAAAAAGTCGGCACAATAAATTTGATAACTGAAGTACGCAAAATAACAAATCAGTATAATCCAGGTATAAAGATTTTTTGTCATTTTGGGCTCATATTTAAGGAGTTTTGGAAAGGCGAAAACAGGGAAAGCCTCTGTGAAAATTGCAACACGTGCCAAATATGCACTATTCGAAGTGCTCAATAAAAATGCCGCGTTTACGAACAAAAGCATACTGTAAAAGTTAACTTCTTTATCGTTGTGTCCGCGCCTGCGACGTGAGGTAATAAAATACAAAGCAATAGGAGCGAAAGCTACAAGAACTCTAAAAGCATTTACTTCGGTTTGCATATATTCGTATTGTGTTTGGTCCTCGCCCTTAAAAATAGACATTACACTAAAGAGAGAGTCATAGGAATAAGTAATGGCAATAACAGCAATTACAAGAACGAGAATAGTTTTAATATTTATTTTTTTCGTTGCAATAAAATACACCGGTAGCATTATAATTGCAGTTCGGTGGAAGAACATTGCAAGAACGACTACTAATGCATATTTTAAAAATTTTCTTTCTAAAATAAGGCGATGGCCTATAAATATAACAGCGGCAGCCAAATATTGCCTTATCGCACCGAAAGAACCAACCCAACTACCTGTGAAGATGAATAACAGAACGGAAAAAATATATGTATCAGAGCAGTGTTTTGTTATGCTTGTCATATACAAGCCTATTGTTATTAACGAACACAGGAAAAACATAGTAGAATATTCATCATATATCATCGATGAAATTTTACATATTATAGCATAACCCGGTTCGTTGAATTCAAGCAGATGGTTTAACCATTGCTCTTTACGAACATAATAAGCCATGGTGTAATTTCCGTAGTCAGCACCGACTCTGAAACGGAAACCTCCCACAAAAATTAATATAGCGGCGGTAATAATGGCAAAAAATATGTAACCGTAAGAGTTTTGTGTACCCCTTCGAAGTATTGATTTTGCACGGTAGCTTTTCTCATAGGATTGAGCAATATATGACGTAATAATTACGGAAAAAATCGTAACATAGTATTCAACCATTTTTTCACCGCCTTTCTGAAAATACTATAAATTGTATATTTATTTTGCACAATTACTTATTATATCTGCCAATTGAGTTGCGATAGTGTTAGCATCATATTTATCTGTTTCAAGAGAAGAAAATTTTTCGAGGAGCTCTTTATCCTCAAGGATTGCAGTGACTTTTTCAGCCATTGTTTGGAAATCACCTATATTTACTAAAAAACCGCTTTCTCCATCTTTTATGATTGTAGAATGCCCTCTGTTTTTTGTTGCAACAACGGGTAAGCCGCAGCGCATGGCTTCAACTATATTTATTCCGAAGCCTTCCCGGATACTTGAAGCAACACATACATCCGAAGAATACAACAAATCTCCTATGTCAGTTCTCCAACCAAGAAATTTTGTGTAGTCATTTACACCTAACTCTTTTGCCAATTTTTGATATTTCCCGTTGTTGTGGTCAGGTCCGACTAAAAGAAGATAAGCATCAATGTTTTTTTGGCGTAGTTCTTTAAGTGTCCTTATAAGCATATCTTGGTTTTTGTTTTTTATTAGCTCTGCTATGTATATTAAAACAATTGCATTTTGCGAGATGTTTAGCTCTTCCCTGCAAATCAGTTTCGTTTTTTGTGGGTCATCTTTTATCAATCTGCTGAAATCCACACCGATTCCGGGAATTAACTCAACTTGTACGTTTTTATTAAATCGTGATTTTGCGTTTGTGAAATCTTCATTATTGATTGTCAGAATTAAATCGGTAAAATATGACAATGTTTTTTCGATAGGATAATAAACCAACCAGTTGATTTTTGGAGCACCATTAAAAAAGTGGAAGCCATGAGCGCAGTAAATAACTTTTGTTCCGTTTTTTCTGGCTTTTCTTGCCGCAAGGCGGGCAACCAAACCTCCCACGGGAGTGTGACAATATATAACATCATAATTGCCACCGGAAATGATTGTTTTGAGTTGATTTATTCCTTTGAAAGTATTAAAAGTAAAAGGTGAGCGCTTCCAAACAGTGTGAAATTGAGTGTCGCAATATGGAACTTCTTCTTCTCCTGCACAAGCAACATCAACAATCCACCCACGATTTTTGAATTCTTTAATCGTAGGAATATGGAATTTGTTAATATGTTCTTTTGCAACATTTGCAACAATCAATATTTTTTTCATTCTTGAATTGTTTCCTTTTCTTTTTTTATCTCTCCTGTGCCACCTTCTACAACACCTTCACTTTTAAGAACGCTTGTAATGGTTCCTAAGAAGCATTTTATATCGAAACCTAAACTCATTTTTTCAACGTATTCGCCGTCAAAAGCGGCCTTTACGTCGATTTCCAATTCATCGCGACCGCTGATTTGAGCCCAACCTGTCAGACCGGGACGAATATCATTTGCACCGTATTTATCGCGTTCTTCAATTAAGTCAAATTGATTCCATAAAGCAGGTCTAGGACCTATAACACTCATTTGCCCCACAAGAATATTAAATAATTGAGGAAGCTCATCAAGACTTGTTTTTCTAAGAATACGTCCTGTTCTGGTAATCCATTGGTCAGGATTTGATAATTCATGAGTTGGTGCATCATGGGGGGTATCTATACGCATAGTTCTGAATTTTAGAATATTGAAATGTGTTTTATTGATACCTACTCTTTTTTGCTTGAAGAAAACAGGACCTTTTGAATCAAGTTTGATTGCAACAGCAATCAAAACCATAGGTAAAAATAAAACAATAATTCCGCCTAAAGAAAGAACAATATCAAAAAATCTTTTTAAAAACTTTTTATACATAAATAAGCTCCGTTCTATTGGTTTGAGGAATAAACGCAACCACTTTCAAGTTTCGTGTTTTGGGGGAGTGTTGCTTGGGCAGGAACAGTTGCGTTACAGTCAATTTGGCAACCGCTTTTTATAGTGGCGTTGTGATTAACTACCGCTCCGGCACAAATAATGCAACCTTTACCGATATCGGTGTTGTTGTGTATTACTGCCATTGGTTCAATTATTGAGCCTTTTTGAATTTTTGCAGTGGGGGAAACATAAGCGAAAGGACTGATAAGAACAGGAATCGTATAACCGTAAGCTTCAAGCAGGTCTAAATAATTCAATCGGATTTCCGGATTTCCTATTGCTACAATTGCCATATCGTATAGCTTTTGGTAGCTTTCTATATCAGAAAGCTTACCGATAGCTTTTTCATTGTTGTCATCAAGAAAGTCTATAGTTTCAAAGTTGGCGGTGCTATTAGCAAGTTCATAAACAACATTACCATATTGACCTGCACCTATGATAAGTAAATTAGCCATTTTTCACTTTCACCTTGATAAAAAGTTGTAATATAACATCATAATTACACAACTTAAATGGTATCACATATTACATATAAAGTCAAGAAAACAGAGGACCTTTTCTTGACTTTATGTAGTAGAATTATTTTGTGCTTTGGGTTGCAAAATTGTGGAAAATTAACTCTCGTAATGATTGACAAAGAGACATAAAAAACATATTATTGAAGATAGCAGATACCAATGGATGTGATTTTATGAGATATGCACTTGTGGGTTGTGGCAGAGTTGCACCGAGTCATATAAAAGCAGCAAAGGCAAATGGAGTTGATATTGTTGCTTTGTGTGATATGAATTTAGATAAGGCAAAAAAATTTGCCCTCGCAAATCAAGTTGAAAATGTAAGATTGTATGAAGATTATAAGGTTCTTTTGTCAGAAGAACAACTTGATTTTGTTGCAATAGCAACATCAAGCGGTTCTCATGGAGAGATTGCGGAATACTGTGCTCTCAAAGGAGTAAATTTTCTTGTTGAAAAACCTTTGGCAATGAGCATTGAAGAGGCAGACAGAGTAATAGCCGCGGCTGCAAAGACAAATGTTATTGCCGGTGTATGCCACCAGAACCGATTCAACATTGCAGTTCAAGAACTCAAGAGAGCCATAGATAACGGCAGATTTGGGAAACTTTCTCACGGAAGCATTCACATCCGTTGGTGCAGGAAAGAAGATTATTACAATCGTGATGAGTGGCGCGGTAAATGGGCAACAGACGGCGGAGCATTAATGAATCAATGTATTCATGGAATTGACCTTTTAAGATGGGTGTTTGGTGACGATGTAGAATCTGTTTTCGGTTCAACTCGAAACCAACAGCATCCTTATATAGAAGCGGAAGATGTTGGTGTTGCGGTTGTCAATTTCAAAAACGGGGCGGTCGCTACTATTGAGGGAACTGTAAACACCTTTGAAGACCTTGAAGAAACTCTTTGTGTTTTTGGTGATAGCGGTATGGTAAGACTCGGCGGAATGAATGCCAGCACAGTGGATGTGTGGAGGTTCAAAGATGAAGAGGCTGCCGATGAAGACAGGAGAATAATAGAAGAAAAAGCTCCTAATGTATATGGTAACGGACACACCAGTTTGTATTTGGATATGGTGAAGTCTGTACAAGAAAAAAAGAAACCATATGTTGATTTATATGCAGGAAAACGTGCTTTAGAAATGGTTCTTGCAATATATAAAAGTCAAAAAACAGGGGGAAGAGTTGAATTCCCCTTGGAAGACTTTGCATCAATAAAAATGAAAAATATGTTTAATAAATAAAAAATACCTTTCGGAATGTTTCCGAAAGGTATTTTTTTATATAACTTTGAACATTGAAAGCATAATTTCAATTGTTTTTGCATATTCGGTTGCAGATACGGGCGTTTTACACTCGATTACAATACACCCGCCCTTATTATCGTCAACACAATATACTGTTGTTATAATATCATTGTCGCTATCACCTGTTTGGGAGCGATAGACCGTATTAGCGTTTTCGATTTCAAGTGTTGCGGAACTATCAAGCTTTTGGTGTTTGCTTTCTGCCGCGCGACAACACTCTTTGTAGCTCATACTTCTGACAGGTGTAACAGTCATTTTTACGCTGTTGTTGTCTTTTGCTGTAAGTATGGTTTCACCATCCTCATCTTCTGTTACCTCGAAAGTTGATTTATCAATAAAAAAAGTATAATTCTTATTGGGGTTTACGATCGGGTCTGTGGAAGAGGGGATTACAACGGTTGTATTTGTAGCAGTAGCAGAAGTTTCAGTGCCCTCTGTTTCTTGCACCGTACTGTTTTCAAGTGTGGTGTTTTCCGTTTCTGTAATATTGGGGGAATCGGAATCACCCGTAGCTTTTTTTCCGAAAGGAGCAAAAGCAATGGCAACAATTGCAATAACAACAGCAAGAACACAAAGAACTATTATTAAGTTCCGTTTCTTTTTATCGCTCATAATTAAGCTTTATCCTTTGAACCGAAGAGTTCGATTTTTTCACGAACAGTTTCTTTGATTGCTTCGCAACCGGGAGCAAGAAGCTTTCTGGGGTCGAAGCCTTTACCCTGGAGGTCTTTGCCTGCTTCGATGTATTTTCTTGTAGCATCCTGGAAAGCAAGCTGACATTCTGTGTTAACATTGATTTTGGAAACACCGAGAGAAATAGCTTTCTTAATCATATCAGCAGGAATGCCTGTACCGCCGTGAAGAACGAGGGGCATTGTGCCTGTTTTTTCCTGAACTGCTGCAAGAGTGTCAAAAGAAAGACCTGCCCAGTTTTCAGGATATTTGCCGTGAATGTTGCCGATACCTGCAGCGAGCATTGTAACGCCAAGGTCAGCAATCATTTTGCATTCTTCTGGGTCTGCACATTCGCCTGCGCCAACAACACCGTCTTCTTCGCCGCCGATGGAGCCAACCTCAGCTTCAATAGAAAGACCTAATTCTTCGCAAGTTGCAACAAGCTCTTTTGTTTTTGCAATGTTTTCGTCAATGGGGTAGTGAGAGCCATCGAACATAATTGAAGAGAAACCAGCTTCAATACAAGCTTTTGCGCCTTCGTATGAACCGTGGTCAAGGTGAAGAGCAACAGGAACGGTGATGTTAAGGTCTTCGATCATTGCTTTAACCATGGAAGCAACGGTTTTGAAACCGCACATATATTTGCCTGCGCCTTCCGAAACACCGAGAATAACAGGTGAATTCATTTCCTGAGCGGTGAGAAGAATGGATTTTGTCCATTCAAGATTGTTGATGTTGAACTGACCAACTGCATATTGGCCTGCTTTTGCTTTTGTGAGCATGTCTTTTGCGTTAACTAAAGGCATTTTAAACACTCCTATATATAAAATTTTTTATAAACTATATTTAAAGGTGGTAAGTTGGAAGTGGCAAGCTTTGGGGCGAAGCCGATTTTAATGTTTGACACTCCTGACTCCTCACTCCTGATTTTTAACTATTTAAATGTCTTCTTCTCTTAAATTGAGAACAAGCTCTTTTTTTGTGGGAACAAGCTTTGTGTATTTAACACCTGCGGCATCAAACATTCTTTTTGATGCTCTTGTGGAAGCGGTTTCGGCATATTTATCAGAAAGGTAAATAACCTCTTTTATTCCGCTTTGGATGATAGCCTTTGCACATTCGTTGCAGGGGAAGAGCGCAACATAAATTCTGCTTCCTGCAAGGCTTCTGCCTCGGCAATTGAGGATTGCATTAAGCTCTGCGTGACAAACGTAGAGATATTTGGTGTCATAAGGGTCGTCAGCACTTCTTTCCCAAGGAAATACGTTATCATCACAGCCTGCAGGAAAACCATTGTAACCAACAGATAAAATTCTGTTTTCATCATTTACGATACAAGCACCGACCTGGGTGTTGGGGTCCTTGCTTCTTTCAGCACAGAGCATTGCAGCACCCATAAAAAATTCATCCCAGGAAATATAGCCGTCACGTTTAGCCATAGGAATCCCCCTAATCTCCATTCAAATCCATCTTGTATTATACAATTAACTTATGAAATTTTCAACACAAATTCATAAATTTGATGTAAACATAAAAAAATTTTGATTTTTTATGTTAATCTTAACTTTTATTTTCCAAAAAAGAAAAATACACAGGGTTGATTTTGGTATTATCTATGAGTGGAAAATAAACTTTAGGAGAATATTAATGGGTAAAGGATATTTTAAAAGAGTTCGCAGTATGTGCAAAACCTGGGAACTCGTATATTGGTGGATTTTAAGACTTTTAATGATAGGTGGAATTGTTCTTCGTATTATTGAAGCAGATGAATTGGGGATTTATCAACCCTTACAAATGGCTGCAAACCTTTTGGGTATGTTTGCTTTCGAAATTTGTCAGGCGTTTCCGAAGAATACATTTCCACGTTATTTTTCAGCATATTTTCAAAATATAACTATTTTGGGATTCTTCCTTGCATCCTTTGGCGGAGCTTTCCTTAATTTCTATTATATAATCCCTGCTTATGATAAAGCGCTTCATTTGTTCGGGTGTATGGAAGCAGTATTTATCAGCTATGAACTTATTTGTGCAATGCAGTTGAGAGATAAAATTGTAGTTCCTGCGAAGTACATTACTCTTGGTGCCTTTGGTCTTGCGTTTGTATTTGCATCAGGTTGGGAATTGTTTGAGTTTACATTTGACCAGTGGTTTGGCGGAGATGCTCAGCATTGGAGTCTCGAACTTGCAATTAAAGAAGCGGGCGGAATTGAAAACCTCTTTATGCTTATTCCTCTTGAACCCGAGCGTCTTGAAGCCCGTTTTGCAATTATGGATACTATGGAAGATGCAATTTGCAATGCAATAGGTGCGGTTATAATGTACTTGATTTTGAGAAAGAAGCCTTACAGACACATGGGGAATAACAATATTAACAAAATGATAGAAGAAGAATTGGCTAAAAATACCAAAGAAGTTGCAAGCGTATAAATAAATATTGATTATTGCGAAAAAAAGTAATATAATCAAGGTGTATAATTAAAAGGAGGAGTACCTATGTCCAAAAAGGTATTGGCAGTTGTACTGTCGCTTATTCTTGCTTTTTCGGTAGTTGCAGTTCCCGTCGGCGCAGCAGACGTGGCAAGCTTTAATATCGAAAATGTTTTTTACACACTTATTGACAAACTTGTTTCTTTTGTTCTTACATATCTAAACCGGTTCTGGCCCGGATATGAGGATCAGTGGGCGACAGACGAAACGTATGTTGCCGAAAACTTCTACACAGGTGAAGAAGCTTTCGATAGAACTGTTTCTTCCGATGCTAAATGGGAAATGGGCTATTCGGGCGCATCTCTTCTTGATGGCATTGATGCAACAAGCGGCGACTATTTCCTCGCAGGTTCTCTTGAACCCATTGCAGGTCGTGTTCCCGTTAGAGTTATTGATGACCAGAGAGTTCGTGTTTATGCAGTTACAGATGGTGTTAGCGGTGTAGTTATTCAGGCAGTTATCGACGGTTTCGGTTTATCCCGCGGTGATGTTCAGACTATCCGTGAAAGAATGGCTGATTTTGCTGCTGAGAACAATGTTGTTGCTATTAACGTTTCCGTTCTCCATCAGCACTCTTGTATCGATACTCTCGGTATGAATGTTCCGCTCGCACAGGCACTTCTTTTCAATACAGGTAATGCTGCTTCAGGTGGCTGGATTGAGGACCTAAAAATTGAAAAGAATGAAGAGTTTATGGAAAATCTCTTCGCAAAAACAGTTCTCGCTATGAAGAGAGCAGTTAAATCCATGAAGCCCGGTGAGCTTTCCTACGGCTATGCTGATATTGGTGAGCTTATTTATGATAAACGTGATCCTCAGGCTATCGACCCCAACATTAACAGACTTCGTTTTGTTCCCGATGACGGTACAACAGAAATCTGGGTTCTTGAAGCAGGTATCCACTGCACAATGCTTGGTGCAGGTCCTGATGAGCTCACAGCCGACTTCCCCTACTACGTTGAAAGAAAGATCAAGAGTGAAGTAGGCGCAAATGTTGTCTATGTTCAGGGCGCACAGCTTGCTATTACAACTGATAGCGATACCCTTAATCTTCCCGAGGATATGGAAAGAGAAGACAGAATGGTTGCTTACGGCGAAGCTCTTGCAGACAGAGTAATGGCAATCGATAACGATGTTGCTCTTGACCCTGTTCTTAATATCAAAATGCAGGAAGTTCGTCTTGATGTTACAAACGAAATCCTTACTCTTGCAGCTCGCGAAGATATTCTTAACGCCGTTATTGTTAAAACAGATGACGATTATCAGATGATAACTGAAATCGGTTATATGGAACTCGGTAATGAGGTTGCTATCTTCCTTTGCCCAGGTGAGTTCGATCCCTTACTTGTTTATGGCGGTCCCGAATCAGGCGCTGCTTCATGGTATGGCGAAGAGTGGCAGTATGCTCCTCTTAAGGATTTCACAACTTGTGAGAATGTAATGGTTTATGGTCTTTGTAATGACCAGGCAGGCTATGTTCTCAGAGATAACGAGTATCATTCAATGTTCACAGAGAACGAAGAAATTAACATTATTTCCAATACAGCAGGTTCAACATTTGTAAACGCATTCGTTGACCTTATCGCTTCAACAAAATAATTAATTAAAATAAAAAGCGCAATCCTCCGCATAAGTGGAGGATTGCGCTTTTTATTTACAGATTGTCTATTTACAAAAATCGTACTAATATGGTATACTATAATATATATCTTTGACAGTGCCCTGTGGGGTTGAAAGGTGAATTTGAATGGAAAGAAAAAGCGGTGTACTTTTGCATATTTCATCTCTTTGGGGTGATTATTCTTGCGGTGGTTTCGGTAAATCAGCAAAAGAGTTTGTGGATTTTCTTTCCGATAGCGGATTTTCCTATTGGCAGGTTCTTCCTTTCGGTTTGGTGGATGAGTGTAATTCACCCTATAAATCATATTCAACCTTTGCAGGTAATCCTTATTTTGTTGATTTGGAAAAGTTGTTTGACAAAGGTCTTGTAACATCTGGAGAATTGAACATTGCTCGACAAAAAACTCCCTATTCCTGCGAATTTGAAAGATTAAGTGTAGAAAGAGTTAATCTTCTTATTACTGCGTCATCCCGTGTTACCGATGAACAGAGAGCAGAGATAGACTCTTTTATTGATAAAAACAGACATCTTAGGGATTTTTGCGTTTTTATGGCTCTCAAAGAGAAAAACGAAAATAAGGAATGGACCCTTTGGGAAGACGAAGCCTACAACGAAAGTGTAGAGTTTGGTTGGCGCTTTATACAATATGAATTTTTTACCCAATGGGCAGAAATAAAAAAATATGCTAATGAAAAGGGAGTAAAGATTATAGGCGATGTGCCGATTTATGTTTCTTTTGATTCTTCTGATGTGTATTTTAATAAGAAATTATTCCTTATTGATGACAATAACAAAATGACAGATGTTGCAGGGGTGCCACCTGATTATTTTGCAGAGGATGGTCAGCTTTGGGGAAACCCACTCTACGATTGGTCGGCTATGGAAGAGGAAGATTTTTCCTGGTGGAAGGATCGGATTTCTTCCTACCTTGAGCTTTTTGACGGTATAAGAATTGACCATTTCAGAGCATTCGAAAGCTTTTGGTCAGTTAAAGGTGGAGCAAAAACAGCACGAGATGGCAAATGGGTAAAAGGCCCCGGAATGAAGCTTATTAATGCAATTAAAAGTGTTTCGGAAGATAAACTAATAATTGCAGAAGATTTGGGCGATATAACAAAGGAAGTTATAGAGCTGGTTGAAGAAAGCGGTTTCCCGGGAATGAGAGTATTCCAATTCGGCTTCTTGGGAGGAGATACTCCCCATAAACCTCATAATTACATAAATAATTGTGTTGCTTATTCAGGTACTCACGACAACAATACCCTTTTAGGCTATTTGTGGGAAACTCCTATGGACATAAAAAACGAAATTATGCGCTATTGTGTATGTGATGAAAATCAATGGAATGAAAAAGGTTGCAGGGCAATAATCAGAACAATTATGGCAAGTAATGCAGGTCTTGCGATTTTTCCCGTGCAGGATTTATTGGGTTATGGCAATGATACCCGACTTAACGTTCCCGGTAGGGCAGAGGGTAACTGGCTTTACAGAATCACTAAAGAACAATTATATTTAATTGACAAAAACGAAATTAAAGAACTAAACAGACTTTACGGTAGGTAAGATTATGGCAGATTTAAAAGATATAACATTATATTTACTTGATATGGACGGTACTGTTAACTTGGGATACGACCCGATTGACGGGGCGAGGGAGTTTCTTTGCACCTTGAAAGACCAAGGGAAAAATTTTATTTTCCTTACCAATAATTCATCAAAAAACGCTATGGATTATGTTGAAAAAATGCGTTCATTAGACTTTCCCTGTGAAGAAGAAAATGTTTTTACCTCGGGTATGGCTGCAGGAATGTTTTTACAGGAAAATAAAAAGGATTCTTTAATTTATGTTTGCGGAACCGAATCCCTCAAAACAGAGCTTAAAAAATACGGAGTAAAAATCAGCGAGGACGGAATTGGAGCAGATACAGTTCTTTTAGGCTATGATACTGAATTAGACTACAAGAAAATCCGTATAGTTTGTGACCTTCTTGATGCAGGTGCAGATTATTATGCAACAAATATTGATATGGTTTGTCCCATTGAAGGCGGAAGATATCTTCCCGATTGCGGTAGCTTTGCAGATATGTTTGAAAATGCCGTAAAGAGAAGACCGATTTTCCTTGGCAAACCCGACAGAACTATGATAGATATTCTTGCAAAAAGAGAAAATGTGCCTTACGAAGAAATCGCAATGGTAGGGGACAGAATTTATACCGATGTTAAAACAGGTATAAATGCAGGTGTAACTTCTGTTCTTGTGCTTTCAGGTGAAACAACAATGGAAGATTACGAAAAAAGCGATGTAAGACCCGAGTATGTTCTCGGCTCTGTAAAAGATATTTTAGATGCTATTAAGTAAGGGAGGCAGATGGATGTTCAAAAAAATTATAACGGTTTTAACGGTTGGAGCGCTTTTTTGTTCAGTTATGTCAATTGGTTTTATTGGTAATGCTGCTTATGAGGATGAAACACTTTACGGCGATGTTGATGGTAGCGGTAAGGTTGATACCGGTGATGCACGTCTTGCTCTTCAGTTGGCGGCAGGTGTTGTTCTTGTAGAGAATGAAGACCAATTTAAACGTGCCGATGTGAATTTTGACGGAGCGATTACCATTTTTGATGCTCGACAGATTCTTCGCGGTGCGGCAGGTCTGGCAACTCTTCAACCTTCAGGTGCTTTTAGCGGATTTGACGGTGGCGGATTGTTCGATAATGAAGAAACCCTTGTTGCATATTTTAATGCATACTTAAACAGAATTAAAGTTACCGAAAGCGAGGAGAAAAAATATATTGCCGCAACAATTACCAAAACAGAATCCGATAATCTTACGGATTTCAATATTAAAGAGGTTGATGTTCTTAGCTTTTCCACAAGCGCAGAAGGCATTGCATCTATGGTGAAAAAAGAGTTGACAGAAGACGATAAAGAAAATGTTGTTACAGTTATTCCTTACGGAAGCAACGACTTTTCTTTGGTTTCTGTTGAAGATGAAAGCTATGTTTCTGATCTTTCTGCTTCGGATGTTTTTGGCTCAAAAGCTTCTTATGACTCAAGTTTGGGAGAGATAACAATAGAAATCGCTCTACCTGACACGGAAATAGAAATGGCAACACAGTCCGCTTATGCAAAAGTGTTCAATGCTTCACAATTAGTAGCAGAGCAGAATACAACGTTAATGAAGCTTATGGGAGCAAGTTCCGGTGAATCTGCAATGCTTAGAGAATTTAAAAATTGCGTTCTTAAAATTGTTGTGGATGTGTCGACAAATAATGTTTTGTCATATACTGCAACCTATGAATCACAGGTTTATGTGGCACAGATAAGCTTCTTGAGCCTTGCCAAATTAAAAGGTATTAATTATACAAAGGTTCATTCAGTAAAATATGAAGATTTCCAATGGCCCGCTCAATAAAATATTAATTCGGGGGATTTAATATGAAAAAATATGTTCTCGCTCTTGACCAGGGTACAACAAGCTCAAGAACAATTGTGTTTGATAAAAAAGGCAGGATTGTATCAAAAGCACAATACGAATTTGAACAAATTTACCCCAATACAGGTTGGGTTGAGCACAATCCTTATGAAATTCTTGATTCGCAGCTTCGTTCTCTTTCAACTGCAATTGAATACGGGAAAATTGACCCCAAGGAAATTGCCGCTATCGGTATAACAAACCAGCGAGAAACCACAATCCTTTGGGATAAAGATACGGGCAAGCCCGTTTATAATGCAATTGTCTGGCAGTGCAGAAGAACTGCTGCAATTTGCGAAAAACTGAAAGTCGCCGGTCTTGAAGACTATGTAAAAGAAAAAACAGGTCTTCTTATTGATGCCTATTTCAGTGCAACAAAAATCAAGTGGATTCTTGATAATGTTCCGGAAGCAAGAACTCTTGCAATGGACGGAAAGCTTCTGTTCGGCACTGTTGAAACCTGGCTTATCTGGAACTTAACAAATAAACAGGTACATATAACAGACTACAGTAATGCTGCAAGAACAATGCTTTTTGATATTGAAAAGCTTTGTTGGGATGAAAAGCTTTGTAGTGAACTTGGTATTCCTATGAGCATTCTTCCCCAAGTCAGAGAATGTAGTGATGTTTATGGATATGTTTCCGAAGATGTTCCGGGACTTAAATCATTGGCCGGTATCCCCATTTCCGGTGCTATCGGAGACCAGCAGGCAGCTCTCTTTGGTCAGGCTTGTTTCAAAGCAGGTCAGGCAAAGAATACCTACGGCACCGGTTGCTTCCTTCTTATGAACACAGGTGACAAGCGTATCCATTCGAAAAATAATCTTATAGAGGGTATCGCATGGGGTATTAACGGCAAGGTTACTTACGACCTTGAAGGCAGCGCTTTTAATGCAGGTTCTGTAATTAAATGGCTTCGTGATGAATTGCGACTTATTTCAGAGCCCAGCGAATGTGATTTTCTTGCGGAAAGCGTTAAGGATTCAAATGGTGTTTATCTTGTTCCTGCATTTACAGGTCTCGGCGCACCTTATTGGGATATGTATGCAAGAGGTTGCATTATGGGTCTTACACGTGGAGCGAACAGAGCTCATTTTGCAAGAGCAGTTCTTGAAAGTATTGCTTTCCAGGTAACTGATCTTGTTGAAGCTATGTCAAAGGATAGCGGAATTCTTATGAGTGAAATGCGCGTGGACGGCGGTGCATCAGTAAGTAATATTCTTCTTCAGATTCAGTCGAATCTTACATCTTCAAAGGTTAACCGTCCTAAACTTGTTGAAACAACCGCTCTCGGTGCTGCATATATGGCAGGTCTTGCAGTTGGCTTCTGGCAGGATTTTGACGAAATCGAGCGTGTTCGTGAGGTCGACAGAATCTTCGTTCCGACTATTGATGGCGAAACAAAAGATGAAATGCTCAAGGGCTGGCACAAGGCAGTAGAACGCTCTCGAGATTGGGAGAAATAATTTCCTCATATCGCAGTATATTTGCGTTTTGTTCGACTCGCAGTACCTTTGTACAGCTTCGCCTCACAATTCCGCAAATCTACTACAATCTGAGAAAATTTTCTTAGTTATGGTTTGCTGTAGGTTGACGCTGCGTTTCGCAATTCCACGAACCTGACGCAATCTAAGAAAATTACCCAATAGGTTTTTATAATCGGCTTTGCCCCGACATTTTGCATTTTGCACTTTGCATTTTGCATTTTTACAAGGTGTTTTATGAATTTAGAAATATTAATAATATTATTCGGTGCATTAACTGTTGCACTTTCAATCGTTTGCATAGTTCTTATTCTTTCCTTGAAGAAAAATAAGAACAACGATGCAATTTATGAAGAGTTTCGCCGTAACCGTGAGGAAATGGCGAGAGCGGGAAAGGAATCCCGCGAGGAAACAACTGTAGCTCTGGGTAAAATTGAGGATAAATTAAGTCAGATGCTTAAAGAAAATTATCAGAGCAGAATTGACTTAACGGAAAAAATATCAGCTTCTTTAAAGTCTATTCAGGAACAGAATGTTCAAAGCGCCGAAAGGCAGTCAAAGGTAATAGGTGAGTCTATTTCCAAGATGCAGGAAAGTAACGAAAAGAAGCTTGAGGAAATGAGAGTGACGGTTGACGAAAAGCTTACTGCAACTCTTTCGACACGACTTAATTCTTCCTTTAAAACTGTTTCAGAACAGCTTGAAAATGTTTATAAATCTCTAGGCGAAATGAAAGAGCTTTCCCAAGGGGTTACAACAAACGTTACTTCTCTTAACAGAATTCTTACTAATGTTAAGGCGAGAGGTACCTGGGCAGAGGTTCAGCTTGAATCAATTCTTGACCAGACAATTCCCGGTCTTTATGTTAAAAACTATTCACCGAAAAATAATAGCGAGCATGTTGAATTTGCTATTCGTTTTCCCAATAGTGATAAAAACGGGGAAGAAATTTTCTTGCCCATTGACTCAAAATTCCCGTTGGAAGACTATGTCCGTGTTTGTGATGCTGCAGACAGAGCAGACCCCGACGGCTTGCAGGCAGCAAGAAAAGCCCTTGAAGACAGAGTTCTTGCGGAGGCAAAAGATATTAAGAAATATATTGTTGTCCCTCAGACAACACCATTTGCAGTTCTATATCTTGCAACAGAAGGACTTTATGCAGAAATCGCTTCCTCAAAAAGCGGAATCGCTGAAAAGCTTCAAGCCCAGAATGTTATGATTGCAGGACCCTCAACAATAACCGCTCTTCTCAATTCCTTTGCAATGGGCTTTAAGGCTATGGCAATTAACGAGAAAGCTGATGAGGTGAGAAAGCTTTTAGGTGCTGCAAAAACTCAATACGAAACCTTCGGAAACGTTCTCGAAAAAGCAAGAAAGAAAATTGACGAGGCAGGCAAATCCCTTGACGAAGCCCGTCACAGAAACGATATCATTCAAAAGAAGCTTAAAGGGGTTGAAGCTCTTGAAACCGGTGTTGCCGGTGAGGTTCTCGAATTAACTGAATATACTGAATAAATAACAAAGATGTTGGATTCAAAAAATGAATCCAACATCTTTGTTATCTACAGTTTACCAGTGAAAAATCTTTTTTCAGAACAGAGAACGAAATCAAAGGTTTTTTCTTGTAGGTAATCTATTCGTTTACCATCCTTTTTAATAATGTATCCCTCATATCGTAAGGTTGTTTTGCCATTGGCTATTTCGCCCGAAACCGTAATATTGTAGGCTAATCCACCTTCTTTACGATATTCTGTAAGTTCAAGGACTATTGGGTCGTTCCATTTCCACACTTCGTCCATTTTTCGTTTTTGTAAAGGAGAGGCAGGTAAAAAACCGGCTACTGATGTAACGATGCTTAAGTGCTCACTGTGAAATTCTTTCTCAAACTTATCACTGCTTAAACCCACGAGCTTACCAACGCTTATAGTGGGATATGAGGTGTAATACAAAACACCTACAACAGAAAACACAACCACTAATGCAAGAAAAAACGCTAATAATTTTCTTTTCATAAGGAACACTCCTTTGTTTTAAGACTGTATATCTTTTGTGAGAATAAAATCATGGACAAATTCTTTTTCAAAAGGTTCTTCAATTCCTGTTTCGCAGTCGGCTATTGTACCCACATAAGTAACGATGGTTTTGCCATTTTCAAAAGCAAATTCGATTTCTATATGATAGTCGTCTTCTTTATGTTCGTCATAGAATTTTATCCTGAAATCATTTTTAGTATTTGTTAGTTCTTCTGCTAAAGGTGTTTTGCTTTCGGGCATGTGAGAATAATTTATAATAAAGTCCTCAAGATATTGCTCATCAGAGTCTATAGGCGTTGAAATACCTATTTTTATATCATAATAATTGGGTAAATAAACGAAATAATAACCGCCAACTACCAAAGCAACAGTAACTATAACTGCAATTGCGATTTTTGTAAGCTTATTTATAAAATCACCTCTTATTTCTCATAAGGTATAACATAGGATGAGAGTGTGTCGTCAGAGTATTTTACGAAAACAAGTTTTCCGTTATTGAAAATATTGTATGCGATGTAACCCTTTTCTGTTAAGGATTTAATCTGCATTTTATCCGTTACCTCTTTTACAGGTGGTATATATTCGCCGTTTTTATAAGAAGTAAAACACACGTGGCTCCAACCATTGTGCATATAAGAGAAATAGGGCTGATGCACTGCAACATCTTTTTTGTTCGTGGCTAAAGCTCTGTTTTCCCAAGAAATATATTCTTTTACATCAGCGACAAAAACCGTCTCAATTTCTTTTTCATTCTTAAAATATTTATAAAGACCTGTATCTTTGAGGACCTTTACGGTATTTGACATATTGGGGGTGATATAGAATTTTGCACCATAGGCTTCATTGGTGAATTTTTGATAAGATGCAAAGCAGAATGAGAGTGTACCAATCTGAGTTTCTTCGGGAGTAAACCATTCCGAAGAGTTTAAAGTGCAAATATCCTTATAAATTGCTTTTTTTAATTTGTTAAATTCAGCTTCTGTAATTTCATCAAGAACGGATTTTGTTTCCAGGTCTCTTGTGGTTATGAGGATATAAGCCTCTTCATCATTATAATCCATAATAAAGGGGTGTTCATAGCGAGATGATGTGGATGAAGAATAATCAAGGTTTTCTACACCATCAAATTTGGGGAAGAAGAAGTTTTTATACAATTCTTTAGCAGCTTTTGTGTCCCAAAGCTTAAGCATTTCTTTTGTTGCTTCTTCACCGATGTATTTATATTTTCGGGTAACTGTTGAACCATCCTTAAGTGTGTATGTTAAATTAAAGCTTGAGGTGGTGGCGTTTTCGGTATCATCAGAAACAGTTTTATGAAGCTTAAGTACAGTTTTGATATCATCTTTATCGGTCACAACTAACGCAGTATCTGAGCCATTTACATATTGTTGAGTAAAGTCGGTAAAACTTTCATAAATATCAGGAAAAAATTCATTAAATGGAGCTTCGACCTCTATTTTGGCTATTTCTTCTGCCTTTGGTGTGTTGTGATATGTTCCTAATATACCGGTTACACCTAAAAAAAGTGCAATACCTATAGTACCAATTACAGCCACGCCACCCACTACAGATGCCTTGATTTTTTTGAATGTGAAATGTACTATAAAACCGCACACCAAAGAAGCGATGAAGCCTGTTACTAAAGATATACAAATTGTAATGGCTTTTATACTGCTTGAGATAGAGGGTGAAAAATAACTGTCTAAATATTCGATAATAAGAGCGGAAATAAGAAGTGGTGCTGTGAACGATATAAGCATTACTATACCATTGTGGATTCCCTTAAAACCTGAGTTTTCAGGTTTGTATTTTTTGTTGAAATAATTTTTAACAAAGGCTATTGCTGTAATGCTGACGATAATCCATACTAGAGAAAACACTATTTGGATAACAGCATCTGTATCTAAAGGTGTGTTTGTTGAATAAGCAATGTCGAAGCTTCTTGAATACAGAAGAGAAGAAATAAATATTGGATCTGCTTTCACTAAAATATCAGCAGTTTGTGAGTAGAAGGGACCTGCATATCCGAAAAGAGACAAATCAAAAATTATATCTGTTAAAGTTGCAGTTGCTAAAGGAAACAATGCTATAGAAATTGCTCCTGCAACCGCTTCAATAGTTCTTCCTGTGAATATACAAGCCACAATTGAAATAGTGTAAGAAGCAATGAATACTCTGATAACTCTAATAAGTTCAAAAAAGAACCAGGAGAACATATCAGCCTTAAATCCAAAAATATCTATATTCAATTTCAAAGCAATAGCATAGGGGAGTATAATGCAAATAAGTGATAATGCCAAGGGTACAATAAAACGGTTCCAAAAGAGCTTGTTCCTCTTTATACCGAAGCTTAAAAGGGTGGAGCAATATTTCTTTCTGTGCAAAAATTCAAATTGAGAAATACCTAAAGCTAAACCGCCGATTATAGTAATAAGAAAAACATTTTCGTGCTCTGCACAGAAGTAGTAACTTCCTGAATACATCATTCTTTGTTCAATTAAAAAGGTGATTTTTCCGTTAACATCCTGTTCGGGGCTAAGCACTAAAAGGAACATTATAATTCCGAAAATTACAATCAAAAAGGCGGAGATGGCAGAAACGCTGTTTATTAAATCTTTTCTTGCAATAAGTTTATTTGAAAATTGTTTTGATTTTTTCATTATCAGTCACAGCCTCCGTTTCTTCTGAGAATACTTCTTCTAACGAAAGAAGCGTGGTTTCAATGCTTTCTGCACCGAGAGCGTCGAGCTTTTGAATTTCACTTTGAACATCACCGCATACTATCATAGATACGGCTCTGCCGGAAAGCTTAATTTTGCGGTAGTTAATACCATTGAATTTGCTTTCGTTAACAGGTTGCCCAAATACCATTTTAATCCGTCTGAAATGCTCGCTAACATCTTCGATAGCGCAGTTGAGAATAACATTCTTACCATTAATAATTGCGATGTGGTCGCAAACTCCCGAAATTTCGCCTAAATCGTGGGAGCTGATTATAACGGATGCGCCTGTATCGTTAATGTACTCCAATAAAAGTTTTCTTAAAAGCTCTTTTTTGTGAGGGTCAAGTCCGTCAAAGGTTTCGTCAATAAGGAGATATTTGGGTTTTGTGGCAAATGCAATAGCAAGTGCTGCCTGCTTTGTCATACCCTTTGAAAGACTTCTGATATTTTTCTTAATATCGAGCCCAAAAATTTCGCAAACAGATTGCAAAATTTTATAATCAAAATTCGGAAAGTAGGTTGAATAAAACTTAGCGGCATTTTTTATTGTTGAGCCAACAGGAAAATAAAAATTATCTGAAAGATAGAAGAGGGAAGAACGTTCCTCGTCATTGTCAAATGCATCCTTGCCGTCTAACAAAACGCAACCTTTGTCGGTTTTAAATATTCCTGCGCATACATTCAATAATGTGGTCTTGCCGCTTCCGTTAAATCCTGCAAGACCTAAAACCGAGGAATCTTCAATGGTAATATTAATATCGTCAATTGCTACATAATCTCCGTAGCTTTTTGTCACGGATTTAATTTCAATCATTGTTGTCACCCTTTTCATAAATAGATTTGGCTAAGGCGATTACTCTGTCCAAAGATACGCCTTTAGCTTTTGACGAAGCGAGAATACGGTTGAGCTCTGTTTCCGCATTCTCCAGCACAATTTTGTTTGCTATGGCACTTTCGCTTACAAAGACACCTTTGCCTGGGATGGAGTAAGTAACTCTTTCTGTTTCTAACTCTTGAAAAGCGCGTTTTACTGTGTTTACATTAAGCTCCAAATCCGATGCCAACTGGCGTATTGATGGTAATTTATCGTCAGGCTTTAATTCACCGATGTTGATCAGATTGATTATTTGCTCTTTAATTTGCTCAAAAATCGGTGTTCGACTACGAGGGTCAATAATAATCACTTCATCACCTCCCATGTATCATAACTGTGATATCACACCTATTACAGTTAGAGCGTAACATATAATTTAATATTTGTCAACAGTTTTTATAAAAAATAAAACCGCTACTCAAAAGAGTAGCGGTTGATTTATTGGAAGAGAAAATTATCGATATGTTGCTGCACCAATGAATCTGAGAAGAACATTGATGTATTCAAAGATAACTTTGATGAAATGCAAATCTGCAAATGCGGTATTGAAATCAGCAGTACCAAATGTATCGCGGATAAGCACTGTGCCACAATCTTTACACACATTAGATTCTGTGCCGTTAGCTACAAAGGTCTGGTCATTGTTATATGTCCATTCTTCGTATTTAGGTGTATGAGGCTGCGCATCATGGGCTTCGCCACAACCTTCACAAACTATAGCATGGTAACCGGGCTTGTTTTCTGTGTATTTATCGGTTGTAATATTTACATATCCGCCAGACCATTTATGTTCAACAGTTATAGGTGTTTTTAATATTTCTATACCATTAAGATATGTAATTATTTCAGAATCATATGTTGTAAGATTTCCTTTAATTGAAGGGTTGAAGGTAAATGAAAAAGCGGTAGCTTCATTATATGTAAACGCACCGGTGATACCATCTGTAGTAGAGATTTCGAGTTCTAATCCGGTTGCGTCAAACTTTTCGGCATCGGTATAAGCAGTTTTAACCGGTTTTGATATAACTTTCACGGATGCAATTGTCGGGAATTCAGAAATTGTACCGCTCATTTCAATATCTGTAGGAAGCTTAATAGCATCTAAGGCATCCCCTATTCCTAAATCACCGGTTGAAACCGCAGGGGCGGAAAAACCTTCTACAATAACGGAGTATTCTAATATTCCGAAAACACCTTCATCAGCAAAAGATATGCTGATTTCTGTTGAGAGGGTTATGTCACTAACCTTTTTGTGAACTTCTTCAGGTTTACCTTCGTTAAAGATTTCAGCCTCTTTCATATCTTCAATTCTTTTATCAAAAATTGCAAAAAATTCTTCAGGAGAAGTATTGTAATCCGAAGAATGTGTGGCTCCGGTTAAATCGGTATAAGTTGCTTTAAAATAAAGAATTTCATATGTATATTCTGCAGAATGACCGTTCAGTACATATATTTTATCACTATTAATGTTTACAGATAAATTAAAGTCTTCAGGATCTAAAGAATAAGTCGAAGTAGCAACAAAAGAATTGGTTGCATTATAAGTTTTGCCTTCGGCTGACGCGGTTAAGCTCATAATAGAAGCTAACATTACAATAACAAGGAGAACTGAGATAATTTTATTTTTTTTCATAACAACAACGCCTCCAAATTAAGATATGCCAACAAGCATCTGTATAAGTGAAACAGCTATCATATAAATATAAGCGACTATGCTTCCTTCGAGTTCGGTCAGAGCACCCTCATCAAACAAAGTTATAAATTTTTCGGTACCGGGAATACTTTCTGTAACTTCAGCACCACAAATTGTGCAAAAACCGGTTTGCGTCTGTTGAATGAAAATGCCACCGTCGTCGTTGGGTATCCATTCATCAACTGTGTGGTTTTCGAAGTTGTGGAGCTGTCCGCAACCAAGACAATAGTTACCATGACCATGGTTAATAGCTGTAAGTTCACCGAGAATGTGCTTAACTGTAACAGGAACAGTACCAACAAGAACGTTGTTATAATAAACAACAACTTCTGTTATTTCCACTGTAAGCAACTCGTTAAGCGCAGGATCAAAACGGAAATTAGTATCTGTGGGAGAGTAACTGATTTCCTCGTCATCAACAAAGATAACAAGACCCTGAGGATTGAAATATTCAGAATCATTATAGGCTGTTTTTATTGGGGTTGTTATGATTTCGCTTACCGTTGCAGCGAAAGAAGATACTGCCAAAGGCATTACAAGCATAACAACTGCCAAAATGACAGCGAGAGCTTTTTTTGTTTTCATGATAATTTCCTCCAAAATATCTTATATATGTACAGATATTATAACACAGATATTTCCAAATGTAAATACACAAAATACAGTTAAATTATTATATAAATTGTATAAATATTGGGGTTTTTGAGTTTTTGTAAAAAAATGGCATAAATGCAGGTCGAAATATTGTGTTGACTAAAACGTCTTTGAAAGGTATAATTTTTTCGGTGATTGAAATGTTAATTAAAGGTTTTCAAAAATTAACCTTGTTGGATTTTCCGGGCAGGACGGCTTGCACTGTTTTTACCGGTGGTTGCAATCTGCGTTGTCCCTTTTGTCATAATGCTCTGCTTGTTACTGAAATGGATAATGACTATTTCGAAGAAAGAGAAATTTTTGAACATTTAGAAAAACGAAAAAAAGTTCTTGACGGTATTGCAATTACGGGAGGAGAGCCGCTTTTACAAAAAGACATCGAACGCTTTTTGTATGAGCTTAAAGAAACAGGAATAGCTGTTAAGCTTGATACAAATGGTTGCTACCCCGAAAAGCTTGAAGGTATATTGGAGTTGGGACTTGTGGATTATGTTGCAATGGACATAAAAAATTGTCCTAAAAAATACGGTGTAACGGTGGGAATTGAAAATTTTGATATCACTCCCATCGAAAAAAGTATCGAATTACTTAAAAACAGTGGAATTGACTACGAATTCAGAACCACCATTACAGAGAATTTTCATACCATTGAGGATGTTGAAAAGGCTGCTCAGTGGATTCAGGGTGCCAAGAATTATTTTTTACAGAATTTTGTTGATTCGGGTCAGCTTATAGATAATTCATGCAAGGGTGTAGGCAAAGCTACTATGTACGAGATGCTCGAAAAAGTTAAAAATTATATTCCTAATGCCCGAATAAGAGGTATTTGAACCTTTTGTAGGGCCAATATATGCCACAACATCTTGTTGTCGTACACAAGATGTTGTGGTTCTATTTTTCTGTTTTGGAAATTCGACAAAAAAATACACAAAAAGACACAGGAATATATGTATATATTTACTATATTTTCACAAAACCCGAACAATATCTTGTGTTCTTCTCCAAAAGTTCTCAAAAACAAACACAAGATATTGTGTTTTATGTGTTGACAAACGGCAATATATCTGTTATTATCATTTACGGTCGCTTCGGGGTGTGGTATGTTTCCCCGAAGATAGCTTAAAAATTACAAATAAAAAAGAAAGAAGGAGAATTATGTATCAGGTAATTAAACGTGACGGCAAAATTGCAGACTTTAATATTGAAAAAATTGCAATTGCTATCAAACAGGCTTTTGAAGCATGTAACAAACAGTATAATGACAATATCATCGATTTCCTTGCCCTCAAGGTTACGGCAAACTTTGAACCCAAAATCAGTAACAACCTTGTTGCTGTTGAGGATATTCAGGACAGTGTTGAATCCGTTCTTGTTCAGGCTGGTTACGCAGATGTTGCAAAAGCATATATTCTTTACAGAAAAAATCGTGAGAAAATCCGTAATATGAAATCAACAATTCTTGACTATAAGGATCTTGTTGACAGTTATGTTAAGGTTACAGACTGGCGTGTAAAAGAAAACTCCACAGTTACGTATTCAGTAGGCGGTCTTATTCTTTCAAACTCAGGCGCTATTACTGCTAACTATTGGCTTTCTGAAGTTTACGATGAAGAAGTAGCAAATGCTCATCGTAGCGGTGATCTTCACATTCATGACCTTTCAATGCTTACAGGTTACTGTGCAGGTTGGTCTCTTAAACAGCTTATCCAGGAAGGTCTTGGCGGTGTTCCCGGAAAAATTACATCCGCTCCCGCAAGCCACCTTGCAACACTTTGCAATCAGATGGTTAACTTCCTTGGTATTATGCAGAATGAATGGGCAGGTGCTCAGGCTTTCTCGTCATTTGACACTTATCTTGCCCCCTTTGTTAAGGTTGATAACCTTGACTATAAGCAGGTTAAAAAATGCCTTGAATCCTTTATTTTCGGTGTAAATACACCTTCTCGTTGGGGTACTCAGGCACCCTTCTCAAACATTACTCTTGACTGGACGGTTCCTGCTGACCTCAAGGATATGCCCGCAATTGTAGGCGGTAAGGAAATGGATTTCACTTACGGCGATTGTAAGAAAGAAATGGATATGGTTAACAAGGCCTTCATCGAAATTATGATTGAAGGCGATGCTCACGGTCGTGGCTTCCAGTATCCTATTCCCACATATTCAATTACCCGTGATTTTGACTGGTCTGAAACAGAGAATAATAAGCTTCTCTTTGAAATGACTGCAAAATATGGTACACCTTATTTCTCAAACTATGTTAACTCCGATATGGAGCCCAGTGATGTTCGTTCAATGTGCTGCAGACTTCGTCTTGACCTTCGTGAACTCCGTAAAAAGAGCGGTGGTTTCTTCGGTAGCGGTGAAAGCACAGGTTCTATCGGTGTTGTAACAATCAACCTTCCCAGAATTGCATATCTTTCTGAAGATGTTGAGGATTTCTACAGAAGGCTTGACAAGCTCATGGATATTGCGGCTCGTTCTCTTAAAGTTAAGAGAGATATTATTACAAAGCTTCTTGAAGAAGGCCTTTATCCCTATACAAAGAGATATCTCGGTACATTCAATAACCACTTCTCAACAATCGGTCTTATCGGTATGAACGAAGTTGGTCTTAATGCAAAATGGCTCCGTAAGGATATGACTAATAAGGAAACTCAGGAATTTGCAAAAGATGTTCTCAACCATATGAGAGAAAGACTTTCCGACTATCAGGAGCTTTACGGAGACCTTTATAACCTTGAAGCAACTCCTGCAGAATCTACAACATATCGTTTTGCAAAGCACGATAAGAAGCATTATCCTGCAATTATCACAGCTAACGAAAACGGCACACCTTACTACACCAACTCTTCACATCTTCCCGTTGGTTACACAGAAGATATCTTTGAGGCTCTTGATGCACAGGATGAGCTTCATAC
>CAZUZV010000004.1:0-85826 GCA_964624385.1 uncultured Eubacteriales bacterium
ATGAACATGCAGATATGACAAAGGGAACAGGTGTTGTTAAAATCACTCCCGCTCATGACCCCAATGACTTTGAAGTTGGTCAGAGATGCAACCTTCCCATTGTTCGTACATTTACTTATGATGGTCGCCTTACAGGTGCAGAAGATAAGAGGATTGCCGATGAGCTTATTGCAAGTGGCAGAGCAACAGAAAATGAACCCGAGGTTCTTGATTGCGGTAAGTATGCAGGCATGACCACTATGGAAGCAAGAAAAGCAATTCTCAAGGATCTTGAAGCAGGCGGTTACATTAAGGAAATCGAACCACTCAAGCATGAGGTTGGTACTTGTTACCGTTGCCATAGTGTAATTGAACCCATGGTTTCAAAACAGTGGTTTGTTCGTATGGTTCCTCTTGCAAAGCCTGCTATTGAAGCAGTTGAAAAAGGCGAAACAAAATTTGTTCCGGAAAGATTTACAAAGAACTACCTTAACTGGATGAACGGTACTCGTGACTGGTGTGTTTCCCGTCAGCTTTGGTGGGGTCATAGAATTCCTGCATGGTATTGCGAGGATTGCGGTGGCGTTACTGTCAGCGTTGATGCTCCCGATAAATGCTGCAAATGCGGTTCAACTCATCTTACACAAGATGAGGATACACTTGATACATGGTTCAGTTCAGCTCTCTGGCCCTTCTCAACTCTTGGTTGGCCTGATAAAACAAAGGATTTAGAGCATTATTATCCCACAAACACTCTTGTTACCGGTTATGATATTATCGGTTTCTGGGTATCAAGAATGATTTTCTCAGCCCTTGAATATACAGGAAGAGTACCTTTTGATACTGTTCTTATTCACGGTCTTGTTCGTGATGCCCAGGGTAGAAAAATGTCAAAATCTCTCGGTAACGGTATTGACCCTCTTGAGATTATTGACCAGTACGGCGCAGACGCTCTCAGATTCTCTCTTGCAACAGGTAACAGCCCCGGTAACGATATGCGTTTTATGCCTGAAAAGATTGAAGCCAGCCGTAACTTTGCAAATAAACTCTGGAACGCGAACCGTTTCATTCTTATGAATCTTAATGAGGATGAACCCGCACCCCATATTCCTGAAAATCTTGCAACTGAGGATAAATGGATTTTAAGTCAGTTTAACACTCTTGTTAAAACTGTTACAAATTCTCTCGAAAACTATGAGCTCGGTATTGCAGTTCAGAATCTTTATGATTTCATATGGGATGTATTCTGCGATTGGTACATTGAAATTGCAAAAATTCGTCTTAACGGTGATAACGAAGAAGGTAAGAAGACCGCAAGAGCAGTTCTTGTTTATGTAATGAGCAACACACTTAAGCTTCTTCATCCCTTTATGCCTTTCATTACTGAAGAAATCTGGCTTGCTCTTCCTCATGATGGCGAATCCATAATGATTTCCGAATGGTGCAAGTATGATGAAGCGCTCAATTTCCCCGTTGAAGAAGAGGCTATGAACCGTGTTATGTCCGCTATTAAAGCAGTTCGTAACCGTAGAGCAGAAATGAATGTTCCGCCCTCAAAGAAAGCAAAGCTTTATATTGCTACCAAATATATTGAAGATTTCACAAACGGCAGTGTGTTTATGAACAGACTTGCATCTGCTTCCGAGGTTGAAATCGGTGATGAATTTGAAATTGAGGGTAGCGTAAGTGTTGTTACAGAAAGCGCAAAGATTTACATTCCTCTTAACGAGCTTGTTGACTTCGAAGCAGAAAAAGCAAGACTCCAGAAAGAGCTTGATGCTGCAAAGAAGGATCTTGAGTTCGTTGAAAATAAACTTAATAACCCCGGCTTTATGGCAAAAGCACCTGAAAAGGTTGTGGCTCAGCAGAGAGATGCTCAGGCAAAGCATAAAGCTAAAATTGCAATGCTTGAAGAAAGTATTCTTAAACTCAAATGAATTATATTGAATCAGTAAATTATATACATTCATTATTAAAATTCGGTATCCGTCCCGGTCTTAACGGGATGGATGCCTTATTGCATTGTCTTGGTAATCCCCATAAAAATATGAAATATGTTCACGTTGCAGGAACAAACGGCAAAGGCTCAACCTCAACTGCAATTTCAAATGTATTGACTGAGGCTGGGTATAAGGTGGGCTTATATACCTCACCATACGTTACAGATTTTCTTGAAAGAGTGCAATTTTGCGGTAAACCTATTGATAAAGCTCTTTTTGCAAAATGTGTTGAAGAAGTTAGGGATGCCGCAGAATCACTTGAAAAGCAGGGTGTTATAATAACGGAATTTGAAGCACTAACTGCTTCTGCTTTTCTTTGTTACAAAGAACTTCAATGCGATATTGTTGTTCTTGAGGTTGGTCTGGGCGGAAGGCTTGATGCAACGAATATTATTGATACGCCTTTAGTGAATGTCATCACTTCGCTTTCAATCGACCATTCTGCAATTTTAGGTGAAACAATTGAAGCTATTGCTTTTGAGAAATGCGGAACAATAAAAGAAAACGGAAATGTTGTTTGCTCTTTCGGTCAACCTGAAGGCGCATTGACTGTAATTGAAAAAACAGTTAATGATAAAAATAACACTCTCGTGATACCTTGCGAAAGTGATATTAAAATTTATAAAAGTGATATTTTCGGTACGGAATTATCTTATAAAAATCAAGACTATTTTATAAAAATGGCAGGGGAGCATCAGGTTAAAAATATGACCTGTGTTATAGAAGCCTGCACTTTGTTAAAAGAAGATTTTAAAATAACAGATGAAAATATCAAAAGCGGAATTGAAAAAACAATTCTCCCTGCAAGGGTTGAAATTATATCAAAAAAGCCCCTTGTAATTCTTGACGGTGGTCATAATGAAGACGGTGCGAAGGCGTTCTTCAATGCAGTTTCTTCTGTTTTGGATTCTAAAGAAAAGGTTTTTGTAGTTGCAGGTATGATGGGGGATAAGGCAGTGGAAAATTCACTTTCTCCTCTTATAAAAAAGAGCGATTGCTTTGTTTGTGTTACACCCGAAAATCCTCGTGCAATGACTGCGAAAGAGCTTTCGGAAATTGCTGATAAGTACTGTGCCAATGTTTTGATTGTTGAATCACCAAAAAAAGCGGTAAAATTAGTTGAATCAATGTTGAATGAAAAAGATGTTTTGTGTGTTGTCGGCTCTTTATATCTTGCAGGAGAAGTGCGGGAAACATTATCAGAAATCTTTTGAAAAATTAATTTATCTTTTATTGATTTAGCGTTTGAAAAATGATAAAATTAAAGTAATACGAAAGGAGATGTTTTTATGGTTAAGTTTGATGCTTTTGCCGGAGGAATAGAAATCGGCGGTCTTCGTAGTATGCTTGAAATAAAAATTCTTATTTGCTATATACTTGATTCTGTTAAAACTCCTATGACAAGAAATCAGATTTGCGATGTTCTTCAAAAAACAGGATTAGTGAATTTTTTTGATGCAAATTCCGCAATTGATGAGCTTTTAGAAAGTAAAACAGTTGAAGAAGAGGAATATGTGGGTGAACTTCACCTTGTTGTTACCGCAAAGGGTAGTAACAGTGCAAAGGAGCTTGAAAAACAACTGCTTCCCGGTGTTCGTGACAGAGCAGTAAAAACAGCGCTTAATATAGTAGCCCGTGCACGTTCCGAAAGAGAGAATAAGTTTGAAATTAAAAAAGTCGAAAACGGCTACGATGTAACTTTCGTTATTGAAAGTAACGGTGATAAACTTCTTTCTCTTACTCTTAATGTTTCAGATGAATGGCAGGCAGAGCAACTCAAAGACGGATTTCTTGATGATCCGGGTGCTCTTTATTCCGATATTATTAACAGACTTATAGGTGAATAACTTTAATTGAGAGAGCTTGAATTTTGGCTCTCTCTTTTGTATTAAATGTAAAAAAAGCGACAATACTACATTTGAAATCAATTTTTAGTAATGGAGGAATAAAAATGAATTTCAAAAAAATATTGTCACTTGTTCTTTCGGCGGTTCTTTGCTTAACTCTTTTCAGCAGTTGCGGAGAAAGTTCCGATAGCACACCCTCAACTACAACTCCTATAACAACCCAAGGTGTTGAAAAGACTATTGTTGTAATGGGTGAAAATGAAAACCTCGGCTTTTGGGGGAATTTGAAAAAAGGTGCAGAGGACGCGGCAAAGAAATACGGCTATACGCTCACATATATGGGGACTGATGAGGGTGAAACCGATGTGGTGTCAACACATATTTTAAACCTCGAGAAAGCTTTGACAGATGATGTGTCGGCAATAGTCGTAGCTTCTGACGCGGAGGGTTACAGCGATATTTACGGTAAGCTTTATGACAAGAAAATTCCCCTTGTTCAGATTGATAGCGTAACTGATGATGATTTGGAAAAGCTTGAAGGTAACAAAAAAAATCCTATTGTTTCAACAGTTTCCACATCATATGAGGAAGCGGGTGCCCTTTGCGCAGAAAAGCTCTTTGAAAGGGTCAAAGAAGATATAAAAAATACCAATAACACATATTTAATTGGTGTTATTGAAAGAAACGATAAAGATGTTGATGAAGCAAAAGCCAAAGGCTTTATTGATAAGTTTACTGAATTGGCAGATGCCGACGAAAACACAAAAGGAAAATATAAAATTGAAGTCGAATCCGAAGAAAAGCACGTAGACTCTTTAAGAGAGCTTGCGGAGGATAATGCCCGTGCGGTGTTTATTACCCATTCTGATGTTGCAGACACAGTAAGCGATGTCGTTTTTGCCGAAACAGAAAAATACGGTGAAATGGTATTTTGTGGATTTGATTCAGGTGCAAAGCAAATTAAATGGCTAACAGAAGAAAATGGCGCGGAATTCATTGGTGCAGTTTCACAGGATTCGTATAATTTAGGTTATAATGCAGTTGAACAATGCGTTTTTGCCATTGAGGGAAAAGAGGTGAAAAGTGAAGTTAAAATTGAAGGCCATTGGTATGATAAAAACAATGTAGATAAAATGAAGCAGGATAGTCTGATTTTTGAGAAATAATTTAAAAAGAGTGTATTCAACCTAATGTGATTGAATACACTCTTTTTTTATTTGCAACCGCAATTATTATTAGCTTTGAAATTCATTTCGCAGTTACTCTCGTTTGCATTGGGCGGGAAAAATTCATCAATCGGGAAACTGATTTTTCTGAATGTGTCACAAGGGTCTTCTGTGTCACAGCAACATTCTTTGGTTGGAACGCAGAAATCATACGCGGGAATTAACATCTGAACATCTCTTTCGAGTTGAACAATGGTGAAAACACCCAATGTTACTTTAACCGCCTTTTCGCCATCGCAGCAACCGAAATTGCCCTCAAAGCAACGGCAGATATAATTGGGAACAGAATCACAGCAATCACCCAAGGTGTTACAGCAGTCGCAAATTCTGCAGATGTTTGCATCAAGAATAATGGGGTCTACACATTGTACTTTTGCTTTGGGGTTAGTGTTACCAACGGGGTTTTGTTCATCGTAACCGTCGCAAACATAGTTTGAAGAGAAGATTTTTACATTACCCTCGCTACCGTAAAGGATACATTTCTTGCTAAAGGTTACAAGGCCATCAATCAATGTTGGTGATGAAGTGGGGCAAGTAAAAGCATCAAGACAAACCTTAACAAAGAATGTAAGGTCAACGGAATAGCAACCTCTGTTGAATGGAACTTTTTCAACTTCAACGAGGCAGTTAAGTATTTGCGCTGCTCTCGGGCGCACCGTAGAAGCGTTTTCAAGGATGCATTGACCCCTGTCTGTTAGATAGACACGCAAATCCGTCAAACAGTCTTTGTCGGCGCAGGAGTCATAAACTCTGTTTGTGTCAATGCAAATAGCTTCTTTGATATGGTGAAGATCAGTGTAGTTTTTGTTATCAGCCATATCTCTTCCTCCTAATATAAGTATTGAAGTCAAGACTTAAACTTCATTACATAATATGAAGAGAATGGGTTAATGTTACAAATTAGGGTGAAAGGAATTATCTGAACCGTTCGGATAACTCGTTTCACCCTAAACGCCTTCTAAATTAAAAGGGGGAATGTACTCCTCTTTGGCAGAAGAAAGCTCCTGCATAAAGCCGTCTTCAATTCCTGAATTGAAGAGATATTCTTCAATTTCATCATATTCTTCTTGGGTAAGTCTGTGCGAAAGTTCGGGGATTTTGCAGGTTTTGTTGGGAGTGAATTGGCTCATAAGACTGAACAGAACCTCGCCGTTCTTGAAATTTTCCTTAACCCAGTCAATTACACCCTTTGTGTTGTCAAGGTTATTTGGTAAAATTAAATGACGGATTATAATTCCTTTTTTCATAATGCCGTCTTCGTCAAATTCGCATTTACCTACCTGGCGGTACATTTCTTTTATGGCTTCGGTTGCAGTTTCAAAATAGTCAGGCACTTCGGAATATTTAACGGCAAGTGCGTTGTCTGAGTATTTTAAGTCTGGTAAATAAATCTGAACTTTGTTTTCTAACAGCTTTAATGAGTCGAGTCTTTCGTAACCTCCGCAGTTATAAACAACAGGCACAGGGAGAGGTAGACTTAAAGATTCTGAAATCGCGTTAATAAAATGTGTTCCTGTAACAAGGTTAATATTATGAGCACCTTTTTCAATCAATTCAAAATAGATTTCGCGAAGTCGCTCAACAGATATTTCTTTACCGAAATTACCGTTGCTTATATCTTCATTTTGACAAAACTTGCATTTTAAATTACAGCCCGAGAAGAAAACCGTACCGCTACCTTTTGTTCCGCTTATGGGTGGTTCTTCCCAAAAATGCAAAGCTGCTCTAGCAACAACGGGGGTTTCTCCCATACTGCAAAAGCCCTTACCAATATCGGTAAGAGCTTTTCTTTCTACATTACATTTTCGCGGGCAAAGATTGCAGATAAACATTTTATTGCTCCGCAGGTGTTGTAGTTGCAACGGTCTTTTCGGTTGTGCTTTTGTTTGCGGAAATGAGTTCAAGATAATTCATTGAAAGCCAACCGCCTGCTTTTTCGTAAACAACATAACCCCAATCTTCCCATACTGCAAGAACTTCAATTTCTTCTCCTTTGGGAATATAAATAAGTCTGTCAGAATCAGTATTGGGTTCAAGTCTGAGTCCCAAAGGATCGTCCTTTGTGGCAACCTTGTATTTACCGGGCTCAAAAGTGTAGGATGTTTGAGCTTTTTTTGTTGTGGAAGCATTGTTAATATCAGCAATTGAAGCAAGATCAATTGAAACATTTTCTTCCGAAGCTGTTGTAGTGGAATCATTTTTATCTTTTCCTGAGGAAGCGGCTGCAACAACCGCAACAATAATTGCGATTAAAATCAGAAGCGCTGAGATTATTAAAACAATAGTGTTTTTGTTTTTCAGTTTGTCCATAATCATTCTCCTTATCATAGACTTTTTAAGTCCAATTCCTATAAGCTATTTTCATTATAGCATTTTCCTTTTTGAAAATCAATAGCGAACTGGTGTATGAGATCGGTTAGTAAAAGATTATGAATAAACTGAAAAAACTAATATAAAAATATTGCTATTTTCTATATTAATATGGTATAATAATTTGAATTATAATGTGCGGTAGAGCGGTTGTTTAAAAGGCGGTGAAAATATGGTCATTTTCGGTATTGATCCGGGTTACGCAATTGTCGGTTGCGGTATTGTACGATATGAAAGAAATAACTTTTCGCTTATGGGTTACGGTGCAGTTACAACTGATAAAGATATGCCTTTTAACGAACGCCTGAAAAAGATATACGATGACATTACAGGACTTTTGGAGAAGTTTAAGCCCGATGCTGTAAGCATTGAAAGACTATATTTTAACACTAACCAAAAAACTGCAATTGATGTTGCTCAGGCAAGAGGGGTTATTGTTCTTGCTGTTGAGAACGCCGGAATTCCTCTTTTCGAATATACTCCCTTGCAGGTTAAGCAGAGCATAGTCGGTTATGGTAGAGCGGAAAAGCAACAGGTTCAGGAAATGACAAAAATGTTTTTACATCTTGATAAAATTCCTAAGCCAGATGATGCGGCTGATGCCCTCGCACTTGCAATCTGTCACGGTCATGCCAGCGATTCAATAATGTTAAGAGGTTAAATTTAAGGAGTAGAATATGTTCTATAGTTTAACGGGAAAAATATTATATAAAGATGAGCAAACTCTCGCCATATCTTGCGGTGGGGTGGGCTTTAAATGTTTTACAACGAGAAATACACTTTCGAAGATTTCCTTGGAAAGCGGTGAGATTACCGTTTTTACACACCTTAATGTTCGTGAGGACGCCCTTGATCTGTTTGGTTTTGCAACTAATGACGAGCTTGATGCTTTTAAGCTTTTGATCAGCGTTTCGGGTGTTGGTCCGAAAGCAGCTTTGGCAATTCTTTCAGAGCTTACCCCCGATGCATTTGCCGTTGCAGTCGCTTCCGGTGACAGTAAAGCCATTACCGCTGCAAATGGAGTTGGTCCTAAGCTTGCACAGAGGGTAATAATGGAGCTTAAAGATAAAATCGCAAATGCTTCCTTTATTTCTGAGGAAAGCAGTTCTGTTTCCAACGCGGTTAATACTGCTAACTCAATGAGCAATACTTCCGAAGCTATTGCAGCACTTACTGCTTTGGGTTATTCACAGACAGAAGCTTCTGTAGCGGTAAGTAAGCTTTCGCCCTCACTTTCAGTTGAAGAGCTTATTAAGGGTGCATTAAAGAATATGACATTAAGATTTTAATCCGTAAAATTTAGGAGAATAAAATGAACGACTTTTTTATTGCTGATGAAGAAAGGGTTATTGCACCGGAATACATTTCCGACGATAACGATATTGAAACATCCCTTCGTCCACATACTCTTGAAGAGTATATCGGTCAGGAGAAAGCAAAAGAAAACTTAAAAATATATATTGAGGCAGCTAAAAACAGACATGAATCCTTGGACCACGTTTTGCTTTACGGACCACCCGGATTAGGTAAAACAACTCTTGCAGGAATAGTTGCAAATGAGATGGGGGTTCAAATTCGCGTTACTTCCGGTCCTGCTATAGAAAAGCCGGGTGACCTTGCCGCTCTTCTTACAAGTCTTAACGATGGCGATATTCTTTTTATTGATGAGATTCACCGCCTTTCAAGAAGCATCGAAGAGGTTCTTTATCCTGCTATGGAGGATTTTGCACTTGATATCATAATAGGTAAAGGTCCTTCAGCTCGTTCAATAAGGCTTGATCTTAAAAAGTTCACTCTTATCGGTGCAACCACCCGAGCAGGTCAGCTTTCCGCACCTTTGAGAGATCGTTTTGGTGTTATTTTAAGACTTGAACTTTATTCTCCAAATGAACTTGCAAGGATTGTAAAAAGAAGTGCGGGTATTCTCAATATCGAAACCAAGCAAGACGGCGCATTGGAAATTGCATCACGTTCCCGCGGAACCCCTCGTATTGCAAACAGACTTTTAAAGCGTGCAAGAGATTATGCTCAGGTTATGGGAAACGGTATAATTACCGTGGAATCTGCACAAAATGCACTTGAAAGAATGGAAATCGACGAGTTGGGACTTGACCTTGTTGACAGAAATCTTTTAAGAGCTATGATTGAAAATTATAACGGTGGTCCGGTTGGTCTTGATACAATTGCTGCAATGATTGGCGAAGAAGCAGTAACTATTGAGGATGTTTACGAACCCTATCTTATGCAACTCGGTTTTCTTACAAGAACACCCCGAGGAAGAAAGGTAACACCTTTAGGATACAGACACTTGGGTTTGAATCCTGTTACAGATGATGCGCAAGGCTCTTTTGATTCTTATTAATATGGAGTGATTTTATAATGGGAAGACTTTTTGGTACTGATGGTGCACGTGGTATTGCTAACACCGAGCTCACTTGCGAGCTTGCAATGCAAATCGGCAGAGCGGCGGCTATGGTGCTCACCGAACACTCTCACAAAAAACCGAAAGTTCTTATAGGTATGGATACAAGAGCATCTTCTCAGATGCTTGAATCTGCAATTTCTGCAGGTCTTTGTTCAGTTGGTGCGGATGTAATGCTTTTGGGCGAAATTCCCACTCCTGCAGTAGCATATCTTGTAAAAAAATATGAATATGATGCGGCGGTGATGATTTCTGCATCCCACAACCCTTGTGAATATAACGGAATTAAGATTTTTCAAGGAACAGGCTACAAGCTTCCCGATACACTTGAAGAAGAAATAGAAAGCATAATTCTTGACAAAACTCAGGTTCCTCCCATTAAAGTTGGCGGAGAGGTAGGACGAATTGCACGATCTAAAACCGCCCGAACTGATTATATTAATTATCTTATCGGAATTGCCGAAGACGATTTGGAAAGTAATGACGAGAAAGATTTCAACGGCTTGAGAATTGCAGTAGACTGCTCCAACGGTGCGTCTTCCGTTACCGCACCGCAGATTTTTATGAATCTTTGTGACGATTGCTTCTTCATAGCATCCCATCCCAACGGTACAAATATCAACGAAAAATGCGGTTCAACTCATCTTGAAATCTTACAGGATTTTGTTATTCGTAATAAATGTGATGTAGGTCTTGCTTTTGACGGTGATGCGGACAGATTCCTTGCTGTTGATGAAAACGGCGAGGTTGTCGATGGCGATAAGCTTATCGCAATTTTTGCAAAGCATATGAAAGAAAATAACTCTCTCAAAAATAATACCGCCGTTGTTACCGTTATGAGCAATATGGGCTTCTTTAAATTCTGTGAAGAAAACGATATCAATTGCGAGAAGACAAAAGTCGGCGACAGATACGTTCTTGAAAATATGCTCCAAAATGATTATGTAATCGGTGGTGAGCAGTCAGGACACATTATTTTCAAGGACTTTGCCACAACCGGTGATGGCGAGCTTTCCGCTTTGAAGCTTCTTTGCATTATGAAAGCAACGGGTAAAAAGCTTTCTGAGTTAGGTTCAGTTATGCAGGTATTTCCGCAGACTCTTGTTAATGTTCGCGTTTCTGATTTCGGTAAAGCAAGATTTCCTCGTGATGAAGAAATCAAAAATGCAATTTCTGCCGCTGAAAAAGAACTTGGCAACGAGGGAAGGGTGCTTGTGCGTGTTTCCGGCACAGAACCTCTTGTGAGAGTTATGCTTGAAGGAAAAGATGAAGAAAAGATAAACATTCTCGCGCAAGAAATTGCACAGGTTATTAAGGAGAGATTACTTTAATGCGGGTTTCGGACTTTTGGAAGGATTACGAGCTTATAGATTGTTCCGATGGAGAACGACTTGAGCGTTGGGGTGATATTTTTCTTATAAGACCCGACCCTCAGGCACTTTGGAATACAAACAGAACAAATCCTATGTGGAAAAAAGCTCACGCCAGATATCACCGTTCCAATCAAGGCGGTGGTTCCTGGGAATTTTACAGGACAATTCCTGAAGTGTGGCAAATAGGCTATAAGGACTTGAAATTTAATCTTAAGCCCATGGGCTTTAAGCATACCGGGGTTTTTCCCGAGCAGGCATGTAACTGGGATTTGGTTGCGGATATTATTGAAAAAAGCGGAAGAAAAGATGTTAAGGTTCTTAATCTTTTTGCTTATACAGGGGCGGCTACAGTGTCTGCGCTTTTGAAGGGAGCTTCTGTTGTTCATGTGGATGCTTCAAAAGGAATGGTTCAATGGGCTAAGGAAAATGCTGCTTCTTCCGGCGTTGCAGACAGAAGTGTTCGCTGGATTGTTGATGACTGTATGAAATTTGTTGCCCGTGAAATCAGACGTGGTAATAAATACGATATTATAATTATGGACCCGCCCTCATACGGTAGAGGACCCGGCGGAGAAGTTTGGAAGCTTGAAAATGAAATTTACGGCTTTGTAAATCAATGTAGTGAGTTGTTAACGGAAAATTCTCTTGCAGTGCTTATTAATTCCTATACTGCAGGTGTTTCTCCCGCAGTAATGAGTTACATATTAAATTCAACAGTAGCAAAGCGTTTCGGTGGCTTTGCAACCGCAGATGAAATCGGTCTCAAGGTTACAGACAGCGGTCTTGTGCTTCCGTGCGGTTCTACTGCAGTTTGGACAAAATGAGTATGAATAAAATTATAGAATTTAAAAATGTGGATTTTCGCTATACTGATGAGGAAAGCGATGCATTAAATGGTTTGAATCTTGATTTTTATGAAGGTCAATTTACCTGTGTCCTTGGTCATAACGGTTCGGGAAAATCCACTATGGCAAAGCTTATCAATGCTTTAGAGTTACCTACAAACGGAAGAGTTACAACCTATGGATACGATACTTCCGATGAAAAAAACGAAATACCTATAAGGCGCAAGGTGGGAATGGTTTTCCAAAATCCCGATAACCAGATAGTTGCAACCATTGTTGAAGATGATGTGGCTTTCGGACCTGAGAATCTCGGCATTCCCCGTAAGGAAATAAGAAAACGTGTTGATGATGCATTGAAAATTGTTGATATGTATGATTACAGAAAACACGAACCCCACCGCCTTTCCGGTGGTCAGAAGCAAAGAGTTGCTATTGCAGGTGTAATTGCAATGCAAACTAACTGCATAGTTCTTGATGAGCCTACCGCAATGCTTGACCCAAAAGGCAGAAGAGAGGTTATGAATGCTCTTTTGAAATTGAAAAATGATTTAGGCATTTCGGTTATTCTTGTTACACACTTTATGGATGAGGCGGTTAAAGCCGATAGGGTAGTGGTAATGAATGACGGTAAGGTTTGCCTTGATGGTACACCCAGAGAGGTCTTTTCAAATACCGAATTCTTAAAGTCCATAGGACTCGCTGTTCCTAAGCCAATGGAGCTTGCACTCGCTTTAAAAGAAAGCGGAATTGATCTAAAAGAAACACCGCTTACTGCGGAAGAGTTTGTTGAAATTTTTAAAGAATATACAGATAACAGAGGTTAAAATATGTCCGTGCTTTCAGTGGACAACTTAATATATGGTTATTCCAAAGGTACCCCGTTTGAAATGGGTGCTTTAAGAGGCGTTTCCCTTGATTTTCAGCAAGGCGAAATTGTGGCTCTTATAGGGCATACCGGTTCGGGTAAAAGCACTCTTTTGCAACACCTGAACGGACTTTTAAAGGCTGACTCGGGTAAGGTTCTTTTTGAGGGTGTTGATATTCATTCATCAAAAGAAACTCTTCGAAAATGCCGTTTTAATGTGGGTTTATGCTTTCAGTATCCCGAACAACAGCTTTTTGAGTCAACGGTTTATAAAGATATTGCTTTTGGTCCAAAAAATATGGGTCTTTCAGAAGATGATATAAAGAAGAGAGTTTATTCTTCAATTTCTTATGTAGGACTTTCAGAGGAATATCTTGAAAAGTCACCCTTTGACCTATCCGGTGGTGAAAAACGAAGAGTTGCTATTGCAGGTGTTATTGCAATGGAGCCGAAGGTTCTCATTCTTGATGAGCCTACTGCCGGTCTTGACCCGGTTGGTAAAAACGCTCTTTTAAAGCTTATTAAAGATTATAATGCTTTAACAGGAAGCACAGTCATTTTTGTTTCTCATAATATGGATGATGTTGCAAATGTTGCTCATAGAGTTATTGTTATGAATAAAGGGCAGGTTGCACTTTCGGGAACAGTTGAAGAGGTTTATTCAAAAGGAGAAAATCTTTCTGGTTTAGGTCTTGATGTGCCTGAAATTACAAATATTTTCCTTGAACTCAAGAAAAACGGCTTTGATTTGGGCGAAACTGCTTATACAGTTGAAGGCGCTAAGCAAGCTATTTTGAAATATTTAGGCGAGGGGGAAAATATATGATAAAAGATATTACAATCGGTCAGTTTTTTCCCGGCAATTCACCAATTCATAAATTAGATGCAAGAACAAAAATACTTTTAACTTTTATATTTATTATTTTTATTTTTGTTTGTCAGAATTTCTGGTCTTTAGGGCTTTTGAGCGGTTTTGCGGTTGTTGTATTCTTGCTTACGAAACTTTCACCTAAGCTCGTTTTAAAAAGCTTTAAACCGCTATTGCCAATCGTTTTGCTTACAACAATTTTGCAAATTTACTATATAAAGGAAGGTAATATCCTTTTTGATTGGAAATTTATAACTATAACGGATAAGGGCGTTTTTACCGCTATTTTCATTGTTATAAGAATTTTTGCTTTACTTTTAATGAGCTCACTTTTAACATATACAACATCTCCAACGGATTTAACAGATGCTATTGAAAAGCTTTTGTCACCTTTGAAGTTTTTTAAAGTTGATGTTCATACATTTGCAATGATGATGACGATTGCTTTAAGATTTATTCCTACTCTCATCGATGAAATTGACCGTATTATGTCAGCTCAGAAGGCGAGAGGCGCAGATTTTGAAAGCGGTAATTTAATTAACAGGATTAAAGCCTTATTTCCTATTTTTATTCCTCTGTTTATTTCTGCTTTTAAAAGAGCAATTGAGCTTACAGATGCTATGTCCTGCCGTTGTTACACAGGTGGAGAAGGCAGAACTCGCTTGAGACAAATGAAAATAACTCACAGAGATTTCGTGGCTTTCTCAATTATGACTGTGGTATGCACAGGGATAATTCTTTTGAATATTTATTTTAATCATGTGATATAATTTATGAGAAATTTATTGTTTAAAATTGCCTTTGATGGTGCAGCTTTTCATGGCTGGCAGCAACAAGAAAACGCAGTAAGCGTGCAAGGGGAGTTAAAAAAGGCTTGGGAAGGCTTAACCGGAGAAAAGCCGAATATAATAGGTTGTAGCAGAACTGATGCAGGCGTTCATGCAAATGAATTCTATTTTAATGTAAGAACAGCTTCGACAATTCCCGCGGAAAGCTTTGCTGTTGCCCTTGCATCAGCAAAGCTACCTAAAGAGATATCAATTTATTCTTGTGTAGAGGTTGACTATGACTTTAATGCACGTTTTGACTGTGTAAAAAAGGAATATGAATATATAATTGAAAACACTCCTGTCCCGTCTCCGTTTATGTTTAAAAGAGCGTTCAATTATAAATATAAAATTGATGTTGATTTAATGAATAAAGCAGCACAGAGCTTTGTGGGTACTCATGATTTTTCTGCTTTTTGCGCTGCAGGTGCGCAAGTAAAATCAAAAGTCAGAACCATTTACAGTGCAAGAGTTTTTCGTGATGGCGATTTAGTGAAATTTCGTGTGTGCGGTAACGGTTTTCTTTACAATATGGTCAGGATTATGGCAGGTACTCTGCTTTATGTAAACAACGGTAGGATTGAAGCAGAGGAAATTTCAACTATTATTAAAAACGGAGATCGTACAAAAGCGGGGATTACCGCCATACCCGACGGCCTTTATTTAAATAAAGTGTATTATGGAGGTGAATCGGTTGAAAGTTAAGTTTAAAGAACTGAACAGCGGTTATACAGGCTACGGGAGAGTTTCACGTTTTTCTCAAAAAACGAGAAGTAAAATGACTATTGCAGGTGTTTTAGTAGCGGTATTTGTATTTGTTTATATTCTTTCTTCTGTCGGAATTATACCGATTGATGCAATTGGTGCAAGAGTTTCTTCTTTTGTTCGTCAGGACGGTGATAATTTTCCTGTTTCTGTTAATACCGATTCAACTGTTAATACGGTTGTAATCGGTGATAATATTCTGGTTTTGACTACAGAGAATTTCTCCGTGTATTCACAAAGCGGAAAACTAATTTATACGCAACCTCATAATTATGCTGCTCCCGCTGTTTCAGTGAATGGTGCTAAAGGTGTAGTTTTTGACAGAGGCTACAAAAACTACATGTTGATTAATGAAAAAAAAGTTGTATATACAGGAGAGTCATCTAACGATATAATTTGTGCCGAATATGGTGAAAGCGGCAATTATGCCCTCGGAACAGAGGGAGAAGATTCAACCAGCAAGCTCACCGTTTATTCTGCAACCAATAAAATTAAGTTTCAGTGGAAATGTGCATATGAACATATAGTTTCGATAGCTTTGGCATCAAACGGTAGGTTTGCAGGAGTGGCAGTTGTTGGAGCAGAGAATGGTGAGATTTTCACTTGTGTTAAATATTTTGGGTTTGATTACCAAGAACCGCTAAATTCCCAGACTATATCGGGTACTGCTGCATTTGATTTGAAATTTACCGCGGTAAATACTTTAACTCTTTTTTCTGATACAGGTGTTTTTAAAGTTACAAAAAAAGGTGAAACTTTTGAAACCATAAGTCAGTATTATTCATCTGAATTCAATTCATTCGACTGTGCTGATAACGGTAAATATATAGTTGCATTAGCAAAATATGGCAGTGCGAATGATTTTTCTGTTTCGGTATATTCTCCTAACGGTAAAGAAAATGCCACTATTTCTGTTGATAGTGCAATAAAAAGTGTGGCAATGAGTGATAAATATATATTTGCTCTTGCCGAAAACGAGATAATGGTTTATAATTTAAACGGGAGAAAAATCAGTCAAATTGATGTGAAAGGTGATGCAAGAAGTATTCTTCCTACCGATAAATATATTTTCATCAATTCTCTCGATAAAATATTAAGATGTTATTCATACGGTAATACTGTCGTTGAAATTAGTAATTAATGTAAGGAGGTTTTTTAATGGCATACATAATTGATATTCTTATTATTGCGTTGTTTGTATTTTTGGTAGTTTCAGCGTACAAAAAAGGTTTTGTATCTACTGTGATTGATACTTTTGCAGTGGCAATTTCTGCGGTTTTATCATACAAGTTCTTTGAACCTGTTGCAGAAGGTGCGTACAATCTCTTGGTTCGTAATCTCGTTGAAACTCGTTTCACAAGAGTTTTGGAGGAGGTTTCTTCGAGTTTAAGTATTGCTGATAAGGTTTCTGCTATGATTGATGGACTTCCTCAAGGTGCAGTCAGACTTGCAGAGGTAATGGGAGTTAATTTTAATTCCTTGGCACTGTCAATGTCATCATCAGGAAATCTTTCCGATGATGAATTAATAAGTCTTGCAGTTGATAAAATCGGTCATACAATTATGATAAATGTAACGGAAGTAATTACATTTATTGCAATGTTTGTTATTATTACCGTTGCTTTGAAATTTCTTGCAGGTATGTTCAAAAAAGCAAATGATATTCCGCTTTTAGGAAAATTAAATGCTTTACTCGGCGGTGTAATCGGTGTCGCAAAAGCTGGTGCAATTGTGTTTGTTGTGTGTACTGCATTCTATTTTATCGTTGGTATGTCAGGTGCAGGTCCTGTTATAGAGGCAATAAACAATTCAAAGATTTATGCGGCTATTATTGAAAATAATCCGATCGTAAACCTTGTCGGTTAAAGGCAATATTAAGGAGTTTTATAATGAAAGATTTATTTAAAGGTTGTTGGACTATTCCGAATTTACTTAGTGTTATAAGAATTATTCTTATACCAGTTTTTGCTGTTCTGTTTTATAACGGCGAATACGGTTGGGCGATATTTACGCTGGTTCTTTCTGGGCTTTCAGATTTCTTTGACGGCAAAATTGCACGTAAATTTAACCAGATTAGCGCTTTGGGTAAAATGCTTGATCCCGTTGCAGATAAATTAACACAAATTACCATTGCGATTCTTTTGTTCGTTTCTTTCAATGGTGCAGAAGATGTAACTTTAAAAGCATTTAGTTGGGTTTTCCTTGTATTTATAATTAAAGAGTTGGTAATGGTTTTAGGCGGTGCGATTATGTTGGCTTGCGGAATTCGTCCCGGCGCGGCTGAAATCTACGGCAAGGTTGCAACCTTCGCTTTCTATGCAATTATGATTATTGTTATTGCATTTGGTCCCGAGGTTGGCGTCTTCAGAGCTGTTTTCACACTTCCCAACGCTCTTATGATGATACTTGTTATTATTTCGGCAATACTAACTCTTGTAGCCTTTGCAAGCTATATTCCCGAAACCTTCCGTCAATTTAAGGAACGTTTTTCTAAAAAATAAAAATTCGAAATTCACTTTCTCAGGAGAACTAAATGAACAATAAAATGATATGCAGCAAATGCAAAAAGCGTCCTGCAGTAATTTTTGTGTCCCGTGTAGACGGAGACAAAACAACACAGGAAGGCTTTTGTATCAAATGTGCCACCGAACTCAACATCGGACCCATAAAGCAAATGATGCAAAATATGGGAATTACTGAGGATGATATTGAAGCGGTAAGTGAGCAGTTCGGCGATATGATGGAAAATATGGATGATTTCCAGCTTGGTGGCGCAGGAACAATGCCCTTTATGCAGAATTTCTTTAATAACAGTCCTTCAGAAAAGAATGCTCTGACTTCTGATGAGCAAATTGAAGATGAAGCAGTTGAAGAAGAAAAAAATGAAAAAAAGAGCAAAAAGAAAAAAGGTAAACATAAAACAAAACGTAAGTTTTTAAATTCATATTGTACCGACCTTACCGCAAGAGCGAGAGATGGTAAAATTGACAGAATTATTGGTAGAGAAACTGAGATTTACAGAGTTACTCAGATTCTTTGCAGAAGAACCAAAAATAACCCTTGCTTAATAGGTGAACCCGGTGTTGGTAAAACTGCAATTGCGGAGGGTCTTGCTCTTAAAATTGCCGCAGGTGATGTCCCTGCAAGAATTGCAGATAAAGAAATCCATCTCCTTGATTTAACATCTCTTGTTGCAGGTACTCAGTTCAGAGGACAGTTTGAAAGCAGAATTAAAGGTCTTGTAGATGAGGTGAAGGAAGAGGGGAATATAATCCTCTTTATTGACGAAGTTCATAACCTTGTAGGTACAGGTGATGCAGAAGGCTCAATGAACGCTGCAAATATCTTAAAGCCTGCTCTTTCAAGAGGTCAGATTCAGGTTATCGGTGCTACTACTTTTAATGAGTATAGAAAGCATATTGAAAAAGATGCAGCTCTTGAAAGAAGATTTCAACCTGTTAAAGTTGAAGAACCTTCTGTTGAAGAATGCTTCAAAATGCTTGTGGGAATTAAAGAATATTATGAAGATTTCCATAAGGTTAAAATTTCCGATGCCCTTGTTTACAGAGCAGTTCACCTTTCGGAAAGATATATTAATGACAGATTTTTGCCCGATAAGGCAATTGACCTTCTTGATGAGGCTTGCACTTGCGCAAACCTTCGTAATGTTGCCATAAGCGATTACCAGAAGCTTATGACTAAAATTGAAGATTTGAATGAGCGTCAGGAGGAGCTTCTTGACACAACTGCCGAAGAAGGTCCGGATTATGAAGCGATTTCTAATCTAAAAGCAGAAAAAATTGCTCTTGAAAAAGAAGCGGCACAGCTTAAAATCAAAGCCGATGATAACGATGTTACGGAAGAGGATATTGCAAAGGTAATTAACCTTTGGACAGGTATCCCAACATCAAAAATCATCGAGAACGATATGAGAAAGCTTTCAGGTCTTGAAAGCAAACTTAAACAGAGAATTATCGGTCAGGATGAAGCAATTGAGGTTCTTGCAGCAGCTATAAGACGAAGCAGAGTTCAGATTTCAGCCGTAAGAAAGCCTGCATCCTTTATCTTTGTTGGTCCGACCGGTGTGGGTAAAACCGAGCTTGTAAAGCAGCTTGCAAATGAGCTTTTTGAAACTCCTGAAACTCTCATTCGTCTTGATATGTCCGAGTTTATGGAGAAGCATAGCGTTTCCCGTCTTATTGGTTCTCCTCCCGGTTATGTTGGTTATGATGAAGCAGGTCAGCTTACAGAAAAGGTAAGAAGAAAACCCTATTCGGTTGTTCTTTTTGATGAAATAGAAAAAGCTCATCCCGATGTTCTTAACATTCTTCTTCAGATTCTTGATGAAGGGAAAACTAACGATGCTCAGGGCAGAACAGTAAGCTTTGAAAATACTGTTATTATTATGACCTCTAATGCAGGCAGTCATATAAGCGAAAATGCTCTTGGCTTTAACCGTGATAAAAACCAAGCCTCAAAAGACAAAACGATGAAAGCGTTGAAAGAATTTTTGAGACCTGAGTTTTTAGGAAGAGTTGACGAGATTGTTACGTTCAACACTCTCGGAAAAGAAGAGCTTGTTAAAATTGCTGAAGTTTTGTTAAATGAGCTTAAAGCACCTCTTAAAGATAAGGGCATTGACCTTGTTGTTAATGATGGGGTATATGAAATTATTGCCGATATGTCCGAAGATGGTGGCAGAGGTGCCCGTGATATAAGAAGAACAATAAGAAAAGAAGTTGAAGATAAAATAGCAAGCATTCTTATTGATAATGCGGGTGAGCTTGTAAATGGAATTACTGTTAACAGCGTTAATGGTGAAATAGCAGTGGATTTCAAATCATAAAACACAAAATACCGACAGAGCAAAAAGTTCTGTCGGTATTTTAGAATTAAGGATATGTATGAAAAAAGTGGTAGTCGGTATTATTGCCCATGTGGATGCAGGGAAAACAACTCTTGCAGAAACGCTTCTTTATAAATCGGGCAAAATAAGAAAATTAGGTCGTGTTGATAATGGTGACACGGCTTTGGATACCCATACCCTTGAGCGTGAAAGAGGTATAACAATATTTGCAGGACAGTCTGTGTTTAATATAGGTGATTTGGAAATAAACCTTCTTGATACACCCGGGCATGTTGATTTTTCTGCAGAAACAGAAAGAATGCTTAAAATTCTTGATTATGCAATTCTCGTTATAAGCGGAACAGACGGTGTTCAGGCTCATACAAGAACTTTGTGGAAGCTTCTTTGCGCCTATAATATTCCCACATTCATTTTTGTTACAAAAATGGATTATGCAAGACTTTCTAAAGAAGAACTTATTGCTGATTTAAGAGGTCTTTGCTCTGATAATTGCATAGATTTTTCAGATGAAGTTTCAAATGATTTCTTAGAAAATATTTCAATGTGTGATGAAGACGCCTTGGAAACATATCTGGAAAGCGGAACAATAGAAACGGAGAAAATCAAAGAGTTAATAGTTTCCCGAAAATGTACTCCTTGTTATTTTGGTTCAGGGTTAAAAGGCGATGGCGTTGATGAATTTGTCAACGGTCTGGAAAAGTATATTTCAGTTAAAAAATACCCTGAAGAATTTGGTGCAAAGGTATATAAAATAACTCACGACCCCAAAGGCGAAAGAATAACCCATATAAAAATAACAGGTGGTTCTTTAAAGGTTAAAGATACCGTATCAATAGATGAAAAAAACGAAAAGATTAATAATATAAGAGTTTATTCGGGCGAGAAATTTATAACTGTAGAAGAAGCAACAAGTGGGGGCATATACGCTCTTACCGGATTGAATTCCGTAAATACAGGTGACGGACTAGGCTTTGAAACATCCTTTGGAAAAGCTTTTTTAGAGCCTGTTATGAACTATAGAATTGTTCTGCCTAAGGATTGCGACCCTAAAACCTTTTTTTCGAAATTAAAAGAGCTTGAAGCAGAAGACCCACAGCTACATATCACTTGGAACACATACTTGCAGGAAATATATGTTTCCCTGATGGGTGATGTTCAAACTGAGATTCTCAAAAGTATTATTTCTACTCGCTTTAATGTGGATGTAGAGATTGATAGCGGTAAGGTGCTTTATAAGGAAACGATTAATAATAAGGTTGAGGGAGTAGGACACTATGAACCCTTAAGGCATTATGCTGAGGTTCATTTGATTTTAGAACCCTTGCCAAGAGGTAGCGGTATTGTTTTCTCTTCAAAATGCAGTGAAGATTCATTAAGCCGGAATTGGCAGAATTTAATTATGGCTCATTTATCCGAAAAAGAGCATTTGGGCATACTTACAGGTTCGCCTGTAACTGATGTTAAAATCACTCTTGCTGCCGGTAGAGCACATTTAAAGCATACTGAGGGAGGAGACTTCAGGCAGTCTACATATAGAGCAGTAAGGCAAGGTCTTATGCAAGCAAAATCCATTCTTTTGGAGCCTTATTATAGCTTCAGACTTGAAGTTCCCACCGAACAAATCGGAAGGGCAATCAATGATGTAAGAATGAAAAACGGCACAATTGATTCTCCCGAGGATTTAAACGGAATAAGCATTTTAACGGGTAAAGCACCTGTTACAACATTGAATGGCTATGCTTCTGAGGTGGCTGCTTATACCGGTGGTAAAGGTAGATTGTTTCTTGAAGTATGTGGTTATGATGTTTGCCATAATGCAGATGAAATAATTGAAAATTCAAAATATTCTCCCGAAAGTGATTTAGAAAACACTCCCGATTCAGTTTTTTGCGCTCACGGAGCAGGATTTAATGTTAAATGGGATAAGGTATTTGAATATATGCACATAGATTCTTGCCTTGAACAAGAGAAAACGCCATACGAGGTAAATCTCAATAAGCGTAATTTTCACATTGACGATAAAGAGCTGGAGGCTATAATGACCCGTGAATTTGGTGAAGACAAGCACCCATTTTACAGATATAGCCATAGTAAAACTCCTGCTAAACCCATTAATACGGAATATAATACGCAAATCTGTAAGAAGTATGTTATTGTTGACGGCTACAATGTGATTTTTGCTTGGGATGAGCTTAAAGAAATTGCAAACGATAATCTGGGGGTTGCACGGGATAAGCTTTTAGATGTTCTTTGTAATTATTCCGCTTTTACAAAATGTGAAACAATTGTAGTTTTTGATGCTTATAAGGTTTCGGGCAATAATGGGCAGAGGTTTAATTACAATAATATTCATGTTGTTTACACAAAAGAGCGTGAATTGGGGGATAATTATATCGAAAAGCTTGTTAGCGATATAGGCAAAAATGAAAATGTCAGAGTTGTAACATCGGATAACCTTATTCAGCTTTCTTCTATTCGTTTTGGTGTGTTGCGCGTTTCCGCGCAGGATTTCAAAAGGGAAGTAGATGCAGTTGAAAAAAATATAGATGATTTGCTTTTCAAAATAAATAAACCCCGACCACAAAAAGTAGGGGAGTTAGTTGATTGGTTGTTAGAAAATTAAATAAAAAAACAGAACCGCTTCCTTTCGGAAGCGGTTCATTTATGTTTGCAGATTAAACTCTAACGATTTCGTTATTTAATTCTTGAAGTCCATTCATAAGAGAGGAAGCAACATTTTTACCGAGAGAAATAAGCTCGTGGTAGTGATTTGCAGGATCGCCCATTGTGAAGTCGTTATCAGGAACAACATAACCAATAGCATCGTTCATAAGACCGAAGCATTTAACATCGCTACCGAAGATGTTGCAAGCGGGTTGAGCAGAAAATGCAGTTGCAGTAACAGAATTTGCTGCTAATAATGATGCACCGTTAGGAGCGATAAGATCCTGACAAATTTCACCGGGTAAGAACACTGTCTTGAACTGATTGCCCATTTCCATATAACCGATTTCTGTAATTGTCGCATAGGAGCCGTCTTCTTTTGCAATAACAACATAGTTAGCAAGATTAAGCTTACCAACAGTTTCAATAAGTGCGTTGGAAATCGGGATTTCAACCTGCTTGATGAGAAGGTTGAGGAAGGGTTCAACAACCTGTTCTTCGGGGATTACATCATTGCCTTCTTCATCTTTGTTCCAATTTTCGTACCAGATTGAGTATGCTTCGTTATCGCCGTATTCAGCAATTTCTTCTGCACAGTTGAGCATATCATCAGCTTCAACTTCTTCTTTTGTGAGAGTGAGTGAGAGAGCCATTCTTGCAAGCTCATATCCATATCTTTGAGATTCCTCAACTCTTTGTTCAGTGGGAACGCCGTCACCGGTAACACTTCTTGACATATATATACCTGCGATGGCACCCTGGAAGAACATAAAGTTGTAACCTGCATCCTCAAGGAATTTACCACAGTAGAAGAGATAGTCACCACTGATTTCACGACCGGAGTTGGAGCTTGTGGGAAGACCTGCAACGTCGGGGTGAGCAGCAATGTTGAGCATCATTGTGGGAGTTTCACCTTCAGCATCAGGAACAAAGACAAATCTTGAAATATCTGTCATAGCGATTTCTTTTTCACCGGTATAAACCTTGTTACCATTTGTGTCAATTTCGTAAATCATTTCGCCTGCTGAGGGGCGGTTTTTGTTATTGAAATAGTCCTGTCCGAGATCTTTTTCTGTATATGTAAGAACACCGGGTTGTAAATCTTCATAAGCATCAACAAGAGCATCAGCAACTCTTTCTTTAAGGAATGCCATATATGCCGGATTAGTGCCCTGAACAAGCTCTTCATCAGCACCCGTGCCGTTTACAATACCGTTACGAGAAAGCTTATAAAGAAGTTTGGTCCAAAGACCTTCTGTGTCGATACAACTATGTGTATGAGTAGAAGAAACGTTGATTGAAACGATATCGTTAGCCTCTGCGAAATCTGCAAGAAGTGCACGAATATCCTTAATATCAGCGTTTGTAATACCGATACAGTCAATTGTTGCAAATAACACAGTACCTGAATCCGTACCATCGTTTATTGCAACACAACGAACCTTCATATCATCTTTGCCGATTCCGGGAATTTCAGCGATACCTTCAACAACATTTGAAAAACCGTTTTCAATTGCGATGTAACCACCGATGTAGTATGTACCATTGCTGTAATCATTAGGAATAAGGCTTTCGTTAGAATAACCGAGATTCCATTGTGCACCGTCTTCAGCCGAAGTGCGGAATTCATTTCCTGTGCCTTCGTAGAAGTTTTCTGAGGCTTTAATTTCAGCACTTTCTTGGCTTACAAATCCGGGACCATCGTTAAACAAACCGGAGAAGAGGTTAAGAATAAAGTTTAAAAGTGTTTCAATAATGTCAGAAAAAATAACACCAATAGGGTCTTCGCTGTCATTGCTTATAATTGGATAAGCACTTGAAGCACTCGCTGTTGTTGCGCCGAAAGATGCAAAAGCAAGAGTCAACGAAAGAATAACAGCAATGATTTTTGTTAATCTGCTTTTTTTCATAATTTGTAATCTCCTTTTATATTGCCGGATTTTTGACAATATTATTTGATAATATATTTTACAATACATTTCAAGTTTTTTCAACCATCAATTTTGCTAAATTACGAGGAGTTTATTAAATGATTTGCACAAATTTTATTATTTTAAAAATTAAAGTAAAAGATAAGCGGATTTTATATTGACTTTTTCGGAAAGTTTGTGTAAAATGAATAAGAATTATTAGGTATCAAGGGGGATACTCGGATGAAAAACTTAGATATAGCTAACGGCAGACTAAAAAAAGTCGTTGCGTTGCTTCTTGTGACCTGTATGGTTGTAGGTCTTCTTTCCAGCGCAGCTGTTAAGGTTGTTGCTTCCACCTACTATATGCAGACGAAGCGCAAATTGAAAGTAAATAATCCTATTGTTCAGCAGGCGATTGACACAATAGTTGGTGACAATAACATTGCCGGTCCGGAAACTACAGCTCCTACAGTAACAGCACCGGCTACAACAGAAGCCCCCACAACACAGGCTCCAACTACAGAAACACCTACAACCGAATCGGATACGTCTGAAGTTGCTTCTGATGAAACAACAACTACAACAACAGCTGTTAGCGGTTCAAGTGGCAGTTCTACGGATATTTTAGGCACAATCACAGGCTTACTTGGTGGTTTGGGTAGTGTTGATATCGGTGGTATGCTCGACGGCATCGGTGATATGCTCGGCGGCCTAGGTGGCGGTTCTTCAGAAGAAACTACAACAACCACGGAATCTACAACCGAATCCAAGGCATCCAAAGCTCAGAAAAAAGAAGTTCTCAGTGAATATAACGCGGTTGTTAATTATGCAAAGAAGATAGGCAAACCGGCTTTCACAAAAGTAACTTACAGAACTCTTGAAAAAGATGGCGCTGCAAAATTGCTTTTCCGTAATGTTGAGTCGCAGTACCCCGAATATTTCATTTCCAAAGAAAATGCAGAAGCAGCACCAATTCTTGTTCCCGCAAATACTGAAACATCGGAGCTTTTGATTGATAATGAATACTTTGCAGGTATGCTTGCAACAGCAGATGCTTCCGATGCTATTGAATCTGCAACAAGTGTTAAGCTTGAAGACGGTTCACAAAAGATTACAATTACACTTCGTGATGAAGTTGATCCCGCTATTACAGTAGCTGATTCAAAAACAGCTGCAAGTTTCACAAGTGCGATGTTCCCTGTTATTGATGCAGAAACAGTTAAAGAAAAAGTTGCAAGCACTTTGAAGATTACTAAAATTACCGGCGCAAATGTTACTTATACTGAATGTACTGTTGAACTCATTTTTAATCCTTCGTTGAATAGAATTATCAGTGTTAAGCAAACAGTTAAACACGTTGATAATGTCGAAGGTTATATTATTGAGGGTATGCTTCCTGTTTCGGGTTCAGCAACGGTAACAGAAATTTCTGAATACAGAGATTTCGACTACGGTCTTCTTTAATAATTTTAATTTTTGGAAGAACAGGTTAAAAACTTGTTCTTCCTTTTTTATATTTACTTGATAAATGATAATTGTTGTGCTATAATTTTAAATTGATAAATTATAGGGTATAAAAGTACCTGTACTAACTGAGGAGATATTTATGACAAGACGTGAAGCAAGAGAACAAGCCTTTATTGTGCTTTTCGAAAAGATTTTTGATAATGAAACCCCGATTTCAGAAATTGTTGAAACTGCAAAAGATGCTGAACTTATAAAAATCAATAGTTTTGCAGAGAATGTTCTTAATGCGGTTGAAAACAATTCAGAGGAAATTGATAGCGTTATTGAAGCAAATTCTCAGGATTGGACTCTTGTGAGATTGCCCAAGGTTTCACTTGCAATTTTGCGCCTTGCAGTTGCAGAGATTAAATATATTGATGAAGTTCCCAACGGAGTTGCCGTTAATGAAGCTGTTGAACTGGCAAAAAAATACGGTACAAATGAAGATGCCTCTTTTATAAACGGTATCCTCGGAACTATTGCTAAAGAGTAATATGGATGGTTTTTTAGGTTTTGATACAAGCAATTACACAACCTCAGTCGCTGTGTTCAGTGATGGCGATGTAATTCAAAATAAACGTCTTTTGCCTGTAAAAGAAGGAGAAAGAGGAATTCGCCAAAGTGATGCGGTTTTTCATCATACAAAAGCTTATGGCGAACTTTTAGAGGGCGTTTTATCTGAATACGCGGGGGAAATTTCGGCGGTTGGCGCTTCTGTAACCCCAACAACTCAAGTGGGCTCCTATATGCCTTGCTTTTTGGTTGGCGAAAATGCTGCTCGGACGGTTTCGGCGGCATTAAATATTCCTTTTTACAGTTTTTCTCATCAGCAAGGTCATATCGCAGCAGCGCTATATTCTGCCAAAAGAACAGATTTATTTAATCGAAGATTTTTAGCCTTCCATATTTCGGGAGGAACAACGGATTTGGTTCTTTGTGAACCCGATGAAGAAAGTATTATAAAAATTACACCTGTTTCAGGCTCAAGTGATTTAAAAGCAGGACAGGCTGTTGACAGAATCGGTGTAAAAATGGGGATACCTTTTCCTGCAGGAGCGGGGCTTGAAGAGCTTGCAAAAAAATCTCAAAAAATATTTAAAAATAAAATCAAGCTTCACAATGGCTTTTGTTCTCTTTCAGGTCTTGAAAACAAGTGCCTTAAAATGCTTTCAGATGGTGAATCAAAAGAGGATACCGCAAAATTTTTGCTTACTTATATTGCAGATACAATTTCCGCTATGGCAGAAACCGCACTTGAAAAATACGGCTCATTACCCCTTGTTTTTGCCGGTGGGGTAATGTCCGATAAAATTATAAAAGATATTATTACAGAGCGCTTTGATGCTTCGTTTGCTGAACCGCAGTTTTCATGCGATAATGCGGCAGGTATTGCGTATTTAACTTCTTTAAAATATTCGAAAGAGGTACTTTGATGTATACACCTTCACCAACTGTTTACAGTGTGTCACAATTGAATAATTACGTTAAGGGCATACTTGACAGTGATGAAAATCTTGCTCATATTTTTGTGACGGGAGAGATATCTAATTTCAAAGCCCATTACAGTGGGCATATATATATGACTGTTAAGGACGAAACTGCGTCTGTGAAGGCGGTTATGTTTGCCGGGAATGCCAACAGATTGCGTTTTGTACCTGAAAACGGAATGAAGATTCTTGCTTTCGGAACGGTTTCTCTTTTTCCTCGTGACGGTTCTTATCAGCTATACATTAACGATATGCAACCCGATGGTGTAGGTGCTTTAAATATAGCCTTTGAGCAACTTAAAAAGAGGCTGGAAGCAGAGGGGCTTTTTAAAAAGGAATATAAAAAGCCTTTACCGAAATTTCCAAAAAGGGTCGGTGTTGTTACCTCGGCTACAGGCGCAGCGGTTCAGGATATTTTCAATGTATTAAATCGTCGTTTCCCTGTAGCGGAAGTTGTTTTACGTCCTTGTCAGGTTCAGGGAGAAGGTGCAGCACAGGATATCGCAAAAGCTATTTATGAATTTAATAATTTAAAAGGTGCAGATGTGCTTATTGTTGGTCGCGGTGGTGGTTCTATTGAGGATCTTTGGGCATTTAATGAAGAAATTGTTGCAAGAGCAGTTTTCGCCTCTGAAATTCCCGTTGTTTCCGCTGTGGGTCACGAAACCGACTATACAATTTGCGATTTTGTTGCAGATTTAAGAGCGCCCACTCCTTCTGCTGCTGCAGAATGTGCAGTTCCCGATATATATGAGCTTAAAGCTTCCCTTATTGCGTTTCAGCAAAGGATTTTTTCATTAACAAAGAAAAAAATTGATATCGAAAGAGAAAGGCTCAAAGCTGTTGAAAAAAGCGGTGTTCTCAGAGACCCTTTGACAAATATTAACGAAAAGAGAAAAGAGCTTGTTTATATTTCAGAAAAACTTTTCGGATTTGTGAATAATGAAGTAGATTTAAATAAAATGAAAATCTCTGCTTTGGCAGGAAAGCTGGATGCTCTGAGTCCGTTGAATGTTATTTCAAGAGGTTATTCCCTTGTTCAAAAGGATGAAAAACCTATCACCAGCGTAAAGCTATTGAAAACGGGCGATACAATTTCTGTTAAACTTTCTGACGGAACATTGGAAGCAAACGTAACAAGTATTGGAGAATAAAAAATGGAACAGAATTATGAAAAGTCATTAAAACGCCTGGAAGAGATAGTTTCTTTGTTGGAGGATGGTGGACAACCTCTTGAAAAGACCCTCGAGCTTTTTTCAGAGGGTACAGCACTTTTAAATGAATGCGCAAAGTATCTTGACAGCGCTGAACAAAAAATAACATCGCTTCTTGGTAATGGTGGTAACAATGCACAGTAAAATTAAGGAATTTTCTGAAATTTTTGAAAAAAGTCTGTACGGATATTTTGAGGAGTGTCTTACAGAATATAAAGTTATATTCGACTCAATGGAATATAGTGTTAAAAACGGCGGCAAAAGAGTTCGTCCGCTTTTGACATTGCTTTTTTGCGATGCCTGCGGAGGAAAGGTCGAAAGTGCTCTTCCAATGGCTCAAGCAGTTGAGTTTATTCATACCTATTCTCTTATTCACGATGATTTGCCGTGTATGGATGATGATGACTACCGTCGCGGTAAGCTTTCGAATCACAAGGTTTACGGTGAAGCCTTTGCACTTTTGGCGGGAGATGGACTTTTGACTGCTGCATTTGAAATAATTTCCAAAGGATGTCTTGAAGGTCTTTATGACAGTGAAACTGCTATAAGCGGTGTTTCTGCTCTTTCTTCTCTTGCAGGATGTCGCGGTATGATTGGCGGTCAGGTTATTGACCTTCTTAACGAAAATAATCCCGAAGCAGATTTCGAGAATCTGCAGCTTATGGATTCTTTGAAAACAGGCGCATTAATTGAAGCAGCTTGTGTTCTGGGGTGTATTGTAGCAGGTGCAGATGAAGAAAAACTTAATGCTGCCAGAACCTTTGCGCAGAATATCGGACTTGCATTTCAGATTAAAGACGATATCCTTGATGTTACAAGCTCTTTAGAAAAGCTCGGTAAGCTGACAGGTAGTGACACTCAGAACGGCAAGTCTACTTATGTTACACTTTTAGGTGTGGAAAAATGCCAGGAAATTGTTGAAAAACTTACCGAAGAAGCTATGGCTTCTCTTGATGAATTTTTAAATAACGAAGCACTAAAAGATTACGCAGAATTTTTAGCTCACAGAGAGAATTGATTTAATGGAACATAATTTACTTTCAAAAATTAAATCACCATCTGATTTAAAAAAATTAGATGATATACAGCTTCCTTTGCTTGCAGAGGAGGTAAGGGATACCATTGTTACAACAGTCTCCGAAAATGGCGGTCATCTGGCATCAAATTTGGGTGTTGTGGAGCTTACAATAGCACTTCATAAGGTTTTTAATTCACCTAACGACAAAATAGTTTGGGACGTGGGGCATCAGGTGTATACCCACAAACTTCTTACAGGGCGCTATAATGAATTTTCAACACTCCGTCGTGAAAAAGGGCTTTCGGGCTTTTCTCGTCCCGATGAAAGTGAACATGATATTGTTTTCAGCGGACATAGCAGTGTTTCTGTTTCAACAGCTTTGGGTATTGCCTCTGCTAATAAAATCAACGGCAAAAAGGATTACGCCATTGCAGTTTTAGGCGACGGTGCTCTAACAGGCGGTCTTATTTACGAAGCCCTTAACAATGCAGGGCATATGAAGGACACAAGACTTATAATCATTCTTAACGATAACGGAATGTCCATTTCCAAAAATGTAGGTCACCTTGCCAAAAGATTGGCGGTTATGCGTTCTCGTTCCGGTTACTTTAAATTAAAAGCCTTGACAGAAAGAGCCGTTTCAAGAATTCCGTTAGTAGGTAAAGCTCTTTCCAATAAGCTTTTTAAAATAAAGACGGATTTAAAGAATATGCTTTATGAAAGCAATTTCTTTGAAGATTTAGGTATCAGATATATGGGGCCCATTGACGGTCATAATATATCCCAGCTTTGTGATGCTCTTGAGGGTGCAAAGCTTGTAAATTCTCCTGTATTGGTTCATATTAATACAGTCAAGGGTAAGGGATATAAGCCTGCTGAAGAAAGACCATCGGAATTTCACGGCGTAGGTCCCTTTGACAAAGAAAGCGGCTCACTTAAAACCAATTCTGATAATTTTTCGGAAAAGTTCGGTGAATTCTTATACAATCAAGCTCCTAAAGACAAACGGATCTGTGCCATTACTGCAGCAATGTCATTGGGTACGGGGCTTAAGAAGTTTTCTGAAGAATACCCTGATAGAGTGTTTGATGTGGGAATTGCAGAGGAGCATGCCGTGCCCTTTGCATTAGGTCTTTCAAAGAACGGAATGTTACCTGTTTTCGTGGTTTATTCAACATTTTTACAACGTTGCTATGACCAGCTTATCCATGATTGCGCGCTTCAGAACAGCCGTATGGTAATTGCAGTAGACAGAGCAGGTATTGTCGGTGATGATGGTGAAACTCATAATGGTATATATGATACCGCATTTTTTAACGGTATTCCTAATTTGACTGTTTACTCACCCGGTTATTATTGTGAACTTAATAATGCACTTGTAAATGCTCTTTATCATAGTCAAGGTCCTTGTGTCATAAGATACCCGAGAGGTTCAGAACCCGAAATGCCCGAAAATTATGAATGTAGCGGAAAAGCATTCGATGTGTTTGGCGATGAAAATGCAGACGTGGTTTTGGTAACCTACGGCAGAATTTTCGCTGAGTGTTATAAAGCTTGTGAGCGTCTGAAAAAAGATGGTATTAAAGTAAAGCTTATAAAGCTAAATATAATTGTACCGGTTCCCGAGGAAAGTATTAACTTCATTGGAGATGCTGAAAACGTATTTTTCTTTGAAGAGGGTGTTAAAAGCGGTGGCGTCGGTGAGAGCTTTGCTACTGTTATGTTGGAAAATAATGTGAAATCATCTTTCTCTCTTACTGCTTTTCCGGATTGTTTTGTTAAACAGGGAAAAACTGATAGTATTTTACATCAATATTTCTTGGACTGTGAAGGTATGTATAACACAGTAAAAAAATTATTGGAGATAAATAATGAGTGATAAAAAAAGACTTGACATAGTGTTATTTGAACGCGGTTTTGCCGAAAGTCGTGAAAAGGCTAAAGCGTTGATTATGTCAGGTATTGTTTATGTAAACGACCAAAAGGAAATAAAAGCCGGTCGTGATATCAAAACTGATGACATAATAGAAGTGCGCGGAAATACACTTAAATATGTAAGTCGAGGCGGTTTAAAGCTTGAAAAAGCAATGGAATCCTTTCCTATAGCTCTTTCAGGAAAGCTTTGTATGGATATCGGGGCATCAACAGGTGGATTTACTGACTGTATGCTTCAGAACGGGGCTGTGAAAGTTTATTCAATTGATGTTGGTTACGGTCAACTTGCCTGGAAGCTTCGCAGTGACGAGAGAGTTGTCAATCTGGAAAGAACAAATTTCCGTTATGTTACCCGTGAACAGATACCCGAAGAAATCGATTTTGCTTCTGTTGATGTTTCGTTTATTTCCTTAAAGCTTATTTTACCGGTTATGCACACGCTTCTGAAAAAAGACGGTGAAGCGGTTTGCCTTATAAAACCTCAGTTTGAAGCCGGAAGAGAAAATGTTGGAAAAAAAGGAGTTGTTCGTGACCCTGCCGTCCACGAAAATGTTATAAAAACCATTGCAGAATTTGCAAATTCTCAATGCTTTGAAGTTTTGGGACTTGAACATTCTCCCGTAAAAGGCCCTGAAGGAAACATTGAGTATCTTATGTACATAAAAAAGTGCGAGGAACCTCAGGATTCCGAAGAGGTTATTTCTACTGCAGGGGCGCTTGTGGAACGCTCGCATAATGTGTTAGATAAGTAATAGGTGATATTATGAAATTTTTTGTAATTCCCAATATGACAAGAGAAAATGCACAAGCTGTCACCAATTCGTTGATAAAAGAACTTTTTGCACTTGACTGCCGGGTTTCGATGGATTTATCTCTTAAAGATGTTTTTGGTGAATTTACCAATATTGCTTTTGATGAGCAAAAAATTCTTTTGCAAGAGTGTGATATGGTTGTGTCCGTTGGTGGCGACGGTTCTTTTATAAATGCTGCAAAAATTGCCACGGCACACAGTAAACCTTTACTGTGTATCAACGCAGGAAAGCTTGCGTATCTTGCTTGTCTTGAAAGGGATGAATTACCCCTTCTCAAAAATGTTATTGACGGGAATTTTGTAACCGAAAAAAGAATGATGCTTGATGTGTCGATTCTTGACAAAAACGATAGAATAATATATCATTCAAGTTGCATAAATGATGCAGTTGTTTCAAGAAGCGGTGTTATAAGAATTATGAAGCTTTTTGTTTCTTGTAACGGTGCACCGCTTATTCACTATATGGCAGACGGTGCCATTGTTGCAACTCCGACGGGCTCAACGGCATATTCTCTTTCAGCTGGTGGTCCCGTAATTGATCCTTGTGTTGAAAGTATACTTCTAACACCTGTTTGCCCTCATAGCGTTTTTTCCCGTTCAGTTGTTTTGGGTGGTAATTCAGGTCTTGAGATAACCCATGATAATAGCGGTGAAGCAATTTTATCCTGCGACGGACAAAGTGCCGTAATAATTCCCGAAGGTGCCGTTGTCAGCGTTAAGCGTTCTGATAATTACGCTTCATTTATCAAGATTAAAAAAGATACATTTATTGATGTTTTGAATAAAAAAATATCGGATTAAGGTGAGCGAAATGAAGAAGAGAAGACATAAATTAATACTTGATTTGATTTCACAGTATGATATCGGCACTCAGGAAGAGTTACTTGCTCTCTTGCGCGATAAGGGTTGCGATGTTACTCAGGCTACCGTTTCAAGAGACGTAAAGGAATTGCGCCTTTTAAAAACTCTCGGAGCTAACGGAGTGTATAAATATACAGTTGAACGCTCCAACGATACCGGTTATTCGGGTATGTTTGATGCTCTTTTCCAGAGTGCAATGACCAAGGTTGACTATGCAGGAAATATCTGCGTAATTAAATGCTCGCCCGGTCTTGCAGGAGCAGCCTGTGCTACTATTGACTCAATGAATGTTCACGAGGTTGTCGGTACAATAGCAGGTGACGATACTATATTTATGCTTTGCAGAACCTCCGAGGAAGCTCGTGGAGTTGCAGAAGCACTTAACAGAATGATTGGCAGGTAAAACTTTATGCTTTCCGTTTTAAAAATCGAGAACATAGCAATAATCGAAAGCGCCGAGATTGAATTCTTAAGGGGCTTTAATGTGTTGAGCGGTGAAACGGGAGCAGGTAAATCTATAATATTGGATTCTATTAACGCAGTACTTGGTTTTCGTACCTCTCGTGAGCTAATAAGAACGGGGGAAACGCAGGCGCAGGTGACTGCGTTGTTTTCGTCTGTAAGTAAAGGTGTTGAAGACAAATTAACGGAGCTTTCAATACCTTTATCACCTGATAAATCTCTACTTGTGTCGCGAGTTATCAGTGCAGATAAGAATATATGTAAGGTTAATAACACCTTGACTAATGTTTCTGCTCTTCGTGAAATAGGTGCAGAGCTCATTTCAATTCACGGTCAGCAGGACAACAGAGAGCTTTTAAACAATGAAACTCATATTTCATATATTGATTCTATGGCGGATTTAACGGAGCTTGTAGGGGAGTACAGAGCCCTTTATGACGAGCTTTTGGGTCTTAAATCCCAAATAAAGAAACTTTCAGGTAACAAAGAAGAAAAAGCAAGAAGAATTGATATTCTTTCTTATCAGATTGATGAGCTGGAAAAGGCAGAAATCAATCCGGGTGAATGGGAGTCTTTGAAAAACAGACGAACCGAACTTCAGAATTTTGAAAGAATTCAAGAAAGTCTTTCCGCCTCGTATGATGCACTTTCGGGTAGCGATTCATATAAAGGTGCGGTGGAAATGGTTTCCGGAGCATTCAGAGAACTTTCTTCAATTGGTAAATTCTCTGCCGATGTTCAGGAGCTTTCAACAAAATTGGGCGACCTGTATTACGAATTATCTGATATTGCCGATTCGATTCGCGACAGTATCTCTCAGGACGGTTATTCTCCTTTGGAGCTTGAAGAAATAGAAAACAGAATTGATTTACTTTATAAACTAAGTAAAAAATACGGTGAAACCGAAGAAGAAATGCTTGAATTCTTAGAAAATGCCAAAAAGGAATTAAGCGAAATTTCGCTTTCGGATGAGGTTCTCGATAAATTAAAAATTGAATATTCGGAAAAACTTGCAGTGGCGCAGAAATTAGCGAAAAAGCTTTCAGAAAAAAGAAAAGAAGAAGCAAAAGTCTTTTGTGAAAAGGTTTGTGATGAGCTTCGTTTTCTTGATATGCCAAATGTTGAGTTCCTTGTTGATTTTAAAGAAACAGAGCTTTGCGAAAACGGAATCGACAGCGTTGAATTTTTGATTTCTGCCAATGTGGGCGAAATACCCAAGCCCATTGCAAAAATTGCAAGCGGTGGTGAGCTTTCAAGAATTATGCTTGCACTTAAAACGGTTTTAGCTGATAAAGATAAAATTTCTACAATGATTTTTGATGAAATTGATACTGGTGTCAGCGGTAGAGCGGCATTGAAGGTTGCTTCAAAGCTTAAAGAGGTTTCACAAGGTAAGCAGGTTATTTGCGTTACCCATTTGGCGCAGCTAATGGCGTATGCGGACAGTCATTATCTTATCGAAAAGGCAGTTCGTGCCGGAAAAACCTATACCGGTGTAACTCTTCTCGAATTAGAGGGTAGAAAAAGAGAAATAGCGAGAATTACAAGCGGAGGCGAAATAACTCAAACCCAGCTTGATAACGCTCTTGAAATGATTAATAAAGCGACGAAATAAGGTGTAATTATGATATTCGGTGTTTGTCGGGGGCTTGATGACTTCGAAGCTATGAAAGCTGCTTCAGAAGCAGGTGTTGATTATTACGAATGTGGCTTTGGAAGTCTTTCAAGATTTGATGATGAAAAATTCAATTTGTGCAGAGAAAAATTGGAAGAATATTCTCTCAATTGTCTTGTGGCTAACGGATTTGTTCCGGGTGACTTAAAAGTAGTAGGGGACTCGGTGGATTACGGTGCTTTGCGTGAATATCTTGATAAAGGCTTTGAAAGAGCAAGAATTCTCGGGGTTAAAAAGATTGTTTTCGGCTCAGGCGCTGCAAGAAGCTTTCCTGAGGGCTTCTCTTTAGAAAAAGCAAAAGAACAGCTTGCATTCTTTTTAAGTGAATATGCTGCTCCGAGAGCAGTGGAATCCGGTTGTATAATTGTTATGGAGCCTTTAAGATTCGGGGAATCCTCAATGATTCATACGGTTGCTGACGGTATCGAAATTGCAAGGATGAGTGGCAGTGAAAATGTTGGCGGTCTTGCAGACCTATACCATGTTTACGGCAATAACGATAGCATTGAGGGAATTGGTGGGTTTAAAGGTGAGCTTCTTCACGCTCATATAGCAGAGCCTGTTAACAGAAAATTTCCGTCTTTGAATGACGGTGAGGATATTATTAAAATATATAAATCCTTCTTCAACGCTTTAAAAAAGGCGGGGTGTGAAACCTGTTCTGTTGAAGCAAGAACAGATGATTTTAAGAATGATATTGTCAGCGCACTTGAAATTATTAAAACTTTGGTATAAAATATTTTTATAAATTCATTTAAAATCGAAAGGATGTTAAAAATGGGAAAAATTATTGTTATGGACCATCCGCTTATTCAGCATAAGCTTTCAATTCTTCGTGATGTTAATACACCCTCCAAGGAGTTCAGAGCTCTTATTTCTGAAATTGCGAACCTTATTTGCTACGATGCAACAAGGGATTTACCTCTCGAAGAGGTTGAGGTTGAAACACCTATCTGCGTTATGAAAGGAAAAACTCTTGCAGGTAAAAAGGTTGCAATCGTTCCCATTTTGAGAGCAGGACTCGGAATGGTTGACGGTATGCTTGCACTTCTTCCTTCTGCAAAGGTTGGTCATATCGGTCTTTATCGTGACCCCGATACTCTTCAGCCTGTTGAATATTACTGTAAGCTGCCATCGGATATTGAACAGAGAGAGGTTTTCGTTGTTGACCCGATGCTTGCAACCGGCGGTTCTGCAATTGATGCTATTTCTCAGATTAAAAAGCGCGGACCGAAGCATATCAAATTTCTTGGTATCATTGCCGCTCCCGAAGGTCTTGATGCCCTTGCAAAAGCTCATCCCGATGTTGATATAATCGTTGCTTCTCTTGATGAAAAGCTTAATGACCACGGTTATATTGTTCCCGGTCTTGGCGATGCAGGTGACCGTATTTTCGGTACAAAATAATTATTGTTAATATGTAAAAAACACATTTGGAAAGAGCTCCAAATGTGTTTTTTCTTATTCAACCTTATCATTAATCATATCGTTAGTTGAATCAAGCATTTCATTTTCTCTGAAGAGAAGCGAGATACACCAGATACCTGCAAGTGCAATAACCACGTAAATAATTCTTGAAAGAATAGCTGCCTGACCGCCGAAAAGCCATGCAACAAGGTCAAATTTAAAAAGACCGATACTGCCCCAGTTAAGCGCGCCTATAGTTACAAGAATCAATGCAATTCTGTCTAACATTATTAAAACTCCTTTCGGCAAATCGCCGTTTATTTGTTTCAACTTTAGTTTGCACAGATTTTTTTATTTTATAAAAATTATTTTTTAAATAAAAGTACCTATAAAAGTCCTTCAATAAGTAATGCTATTGGCAAATTATTAAAAGTATGATAAAATAAAAATAATATAGGTTCGGAGGTGGATTATGTTATATCTTTTGCGCGGCAGGGCAGGAAGCGGAAAAACTGCAAAAATGCGTGATATTATTTCAAAAATGGCACAGAGCGGTTGCAGTAAACCCTTGCTCCTTGTACCCGAACAGTTTTCTTTTGAAACAGAAAGAGCGATGCTGAAAATATTGGGTCCCAAGAATTTAAAAAATATTGATATTTTCAGTTTTCCCCGAATGGCTTTTTCGGAGCTGAAAAAGGCTGGAAAAGCACAGTTGAAAACAGCTGATAACGGCATTAAAGCCGCCATAATGAGCGAAGCACTTTTGCAATTGGAAGGTCGTCTTGAAATCTTCTCTAACATAAGGCATAATTCTACCGCAATTAATCCTCTTGTGGATTTTTGTAAAGAACTGAAATATTGTTGTATAGATAGTGAAGGTTTAACTGAAAAGCTTGAAAATTCTACCAATTCATTTTTGAAAAATAAGCTTTTGGAACTGGATTTAATCAGAAACACCTACGAAGCACTGTTAACTCAGAGCTATTTCGATGATACGGACGCGGTCAGTGAGTTTACAAAAATTGCGTTGGAAAAAGATTATTTTAAAAATAAAACATTATTTATTGACGGTTTCAGAAATTTCTCAAAGCAGGAGCTTGAATGTTTAAAGGTTGCTTTCTCTCAATGCGAGGATGTTTATATTGCCGTTTGTGTTGATGATAAAACAAGAAAATTTTCTTCTCTTTACTATATGAAAGAGTTTGAAAATAAGCTTCGAACAATTGCATCAAAAACCAATACCGCAGTTGAAACCATTGAAGGTTTTCAATCAGAAAATGCATTTGCACCCGATATTTCAAAGCTTGAAAAAAGTCTGTTTTCTTCCGAAAAGCAAGAAAAGATAAACTACAACGGCGATGTGGTTGTTGCAAGATGCTCTGACAAGGAGGACGAAGCACTATTCGTTGCCAATACGATAAAGAAGCTCCTTAAATCAGGGGAGTACAGATGTCGCGATATAGCGGTTATTGAACGTACCGACGGCACTTATAAATCAAGTGTTATCGATGCGTTAAAGCGCTTGTCAATACCCGTTTTTGACGATAGCAGACGTCCCGTTATGAATGAAACCCTTTTTATAAATGCTTGCTCTGCTTTGGAATGTGCCGTTAAAGGTCTTACTACCCAGAATCTAATGTGTTATCTTAAAAGTGGTCTTACAGATTTATCTCTCTCCGAGATTTCAAGGCTTGAAAAATATGCTCTTATCTGGGACATTGGTGCAAAGGGTTGGGAAAAGGATTTCACGATGCACCCGGAGGGTTTCGGAAGCTCGTTTGACGAAAAATCCCAAAAAGAACTTGCTGAACTTAATGAAATTCGCAAAAAGGCAGTTTTACCCATCCTTGCTTTCAAAAACGCTTGTAAAGCTGCAGACGGACAAACTATTGCAAAAGCACTTTATGATTTTATAAGCGAAACGAATATAAAAGATAATCTTTATAAATTAACTCTTGAGCTTGATAAAGCTGGTTTTTCCGTGGAAGCAAACCGCCAGGAATATTCATGGAATGTTTTGATGCATATTCTTGATACAATGGCAATTCTGACTGAAGATAAATACTATTCCTTAAAACGTTGGTATGAGCTTTTTATGATTCTTGTTTCTTCGGGTGATATGGGTGAAATTCCTCAGGGTCTTGATGAGGTTACTGTTGGCTGTGCCGACAGAATACGCCTTGAAAAAGCAAAGGTAGTTTTTCTTGTGGGCGTGAATAAAGATGAGTTTCCTCTCGTGAATGTGGGAAGCGGAATTCTCACGGATGCGGACAGGGTTCTTTTAACAAATCTCGGTATCGAGGTTCGCCCGCCATTTGAAGATACTGTTGATGAGGAGCGTTTTATTGCTTATTGCGCTGTTACCGCAGCTTCTGATAAGCTTTATTTAACATATAAATGCAGTGATGGCGAAGGGGGAAGTCTTTTTAAATCCGAAATTATCTCCACAATTGAAAACGCTTTTACGGATTTTGAAGCTATAACAACAAGTGATTTGCCCATTGATTATTTCGTTGAAAGTGAAGAAAGTGCATTCTCTGCTTTTGCAAAAAATTATCTTTATAATAACGAGATTAAATCAACCTTGTCAGCTTACTTTAAAAATAAAGAGGAATACAAGGGTAAAATCAATTCTCTTAATATTTTAAGCGGTGAAAAGACCTTTGAGTTCAAGGATGAAAGCCTTTCAAAAAAGCTTTTCGGCGAAGATGTTTATATTTCTGCAAGTAAGGTTGAGAGCTTTTATAACTGTCCTTTTGCCTATTTTATGCGCTATGGTCTTGGTGCAGAGCCCTTAAAAGAAGCAGCTCTTGACCCTGCTCAAAGCGGTACAATAATCCATTTGATAATGGAAGAAATCTTAAAAAAATACCCACAAGCTCGTTTTCTTGAAACTTCCGATGAAGAGCTTAAAGCAACTGTTTCATCGGTTTTAAAGTCATATCTTGACGATAAAATGGGCGGTGTAGAGGAGAAAAGCGAAAGGTTTATGCGCCTTTTCAATCGCCTTGTTGATATCTCAATGGCAATTATTGAGAGGTTGAAGATTGAATTCGGTGTAGGGAGCTTTGCTCCTTGCGATTTCGAATTGAGAATAGGCGGGGAGGATATTCCTGCTTATGAATTACCCCTTGAAGATGGCAAGGTTAAGGTTACAGGTTCTATTGACCGAGTAGACTTAATGGAAAAAGACGGAGTAAAATATATTCGTGTTATAGATTATAAAACCGGACAAAAGGAATTTAGGCTTTCCGAGCTTTTCGACGGACTTAATATACAGATGGTTTTATATCTTATGGCGTTGGAGAAAAACGGCAAAGCCTATTATGGTGACATTGTTCCGTCGGGCGTTTTGTACCTTCCTTCAAGAATAGGTATTAAAAACTATCTTGAATTGCGTTCACCTACAAGTGAAAGCATCGAAAAGCAGAAGAGAATCAGCGGTAAGCTTTCAGGTATGGTTCTGGACAGTCCCGTTGTTTTCAACGGTATGGGCGTTGATACCATTCCCGATTACTTTCCTGTTTCATATAAAAAGGATGGTTCACCTAAAGATAATTATTATTCTTTATCACATTTTAAAAACCTTTCAAAAATTATAGATAACAAAATAATTTCCATGGGTAATTCTCTTCAGGGCGGAAAAATTGACGCAGTTCCCATAGGAGAAAAGGGTAAGACAGAGGGTAAAATGTGTGAATATTGTTCTTATAAGAGCGTTTGCGCCCGTGAAAAAGGCGAGCCCATTAACGAGCTTACAAAGCTTACCCATTTGAAAGCCCTGGAAAGATTGGAAGGTGATGGAAATGAGTAGGGAATGGACACCCAATCAGAAAAAAGCTATTGATGCCCGTAATATGCAAATTCTTGTTTCCGCCGCCGCAGGTTCGGGTAAAACATCAGTCCTCACAGAGCGCGTAAAGAGAATTCTTTGCGATACGGAAAATCCTTGCTCTGTTTCGGAAATTCTTGTTGTTACCTTTACCCGTGCTGCCGCTTACGAAATGCGGGACAGAATTTATAAAGCTATTTCAACTGAAATTGAAAACGATTTTGAAAATGCGGACTATTTACGCCGTCAGATGACCCTTTTGCCGACTGCTGATATTTGTACAATTGACTCTTTTTGTGCAAAAATTGTAAGAGAAAATTTTCACCTTGCGGATGTTGGAGCAGATTTCAAAATTCTTGATGAAAAAGACGAAAAAGAATTAATGAAATATGCTGTTAAGCAGGTTGTTGACGAGCTTTATGAGGAAAATGACGAGAGTTTTATTTCATTGAGTCAGATGTTTCTTAATGAGCGTGATGATGTTCGTCTTGAAGAGGTTATTGAAACTCTTTATACCTATTCCCGTTCATACCCATCACCGTTTTTGTGGCTTGATGAAATTTCAGAGAAATTCTCTCCCGAAAACACACCCTTTGACACAGGTTGGACGGATGTTGTTTGCAAATTTCTTTCTATGTTCGCATCTTTCTATGCTAAGAATCTTAAAAGATGCGTTTCGCTTCTTGAGGATTCAGGGAATTTTGATCCTAATTATATCAGTCGCTTTTCAGCTACGGCTGAAAAACTGTCACTTCTAAAAGAACTTTCCGATAATAATCAATGGGATTCCTTGGTTAATTTAATAAGAGAGGGATTGATTGTTAAACCCACGTCAAGAAACAAAAATGCAGACAAGGACCTGCAAGGCGTAACAGATAAGGTTTTCAAGGATTTGGAAACGGCGGTTGCAGGTATTGAAAAACGCACATTACCCACAGATAGCGAACATAAGCTTGACTGCGAAACCTTGTATCCGATTGTTAAAAAGCTTTGCGGTTCGGTAAAGCGGTTAACAGAGGTTCTTGACGAAGCTAAAAAAGAAAAGAATGCCTACGGTTTTGATGACATTCTTCATAAAACCATTGATTTACTTGTGGATTTCGGTGGTGGTAAAGAAAAGAAAACACCGCTTGCCGAAGAGCTTACTTGCAAGTATAAAGAGATACTAATTGATGAGTATCAGGACACAAACAAAGCACAGAATAAGATATTTGAAATAATTTCAAGAGATAAAGCTAATCTTTATACAGTTGGTGATGTTAAGCAGAGTATCTACGGTTTCCGTCTTGCGAGTCCCGATTTATTTATGAATTTGAAGGATTCCCTAGGTGATTACAACGGTGAGGAGAAACCCTCACAGATTACTCTTGAAAATAATTTTAGAAGTCGCGAAGGCATTACAAAAGCCGTTAATGCAGTTTTTTCGGGTATAATGTCGCGTGAAATGGGCGAAATTGAGTATAATGAGAGAGAATATCTGAACTACAGCGCAAATTTCCCTCAAAAGCATACTCACGATATGGAAATTATCTGTGTAAACGCAGATAAAAATGACGAGCTCGCGCCTACTGAACCCCAAACGGTTGCCAAATATATAAAGTCAGTTGTTGATTCGGGTGTTACCGTTTCCGATTCCAAAGGCGAACGCAGAGTTCGTTGGGGAGATTTCTGTGTACTTTTAAGAAGCGCAAAAGGTAAAATGGGCGCTTATGCGGATGAAATGAAAAAGCTTTCAATTCCCGTTACAACCGCTGCGGACAGTGAATCCACGCAATCAAAGGAAATAATGTTTATAACCTCTCTTATAAAGGTTATAAATAACCCACTTATCGATATTTCTCTTGTTGCGGTTTTGCTTTCTCCCGTTTTCGGATTCAGTCCCGATGAACTTGCAGAAATCAGGATGATTGACAGAAAAGCCGATTTTTATGTCTGCCTTGTGAAATATGCAGAAAAATCCCAAAAAGCAAAAGCTTTTCTTGATAAAATACAACTTTACCTAAATATTTCTGTTGCTTACCCAATTGATGAATTTGTAAAGTTTGTAATTAATGATAGCTCGGTTGCAGATATTTATTATGCTGCAGGAGAGGGTGATTTAAGAAATTCAAATATTAAAGGCTTTTTGAAGCTTTCAAAGGATTTTGTAGATAGCGGAAGAACCGGTCTTAACGATTTTGTCCGTTACGTTGACCTCGCCGCCGAAAAAGGTGGTTTAAAGAGCGTTAACAGTGATTTCGGTGACGACAACAGCGTTAAAATTATGTCCATTCACAAGAGTAAGGGTCTTGAATTTCCCTATGTTTTGATAGCCGATTGCTCCAAGGATTTGAACCGTCAGGATGCTTATAAGCAGTTGACTCTTTCAAGAGAAACGGGAATTGGTATGAGAATTCGTGACGATGAACACTTTACCCGTTACCACACCCTTTCCTCTGTTGCAACGGAAAAAGCAGTGCTTTTCAGTACGCTTTCCGAGGAGCTTCGTGTTCTTTATGTTGCAATGACGAGAGCAAAGGAGCATCTGACCTTCTTTATTAATGTTGCAGATAAATCTCTTAAAAGCAGAGTAAAGCTTAATCATATGCTTTCTGTAGATAAAGATAACAAGCTCCATCCCTTTGCCGTTTATCGGGCGGGAAGTATGTCCGAATGGATTTTAAGTTGTCTTTCAAATCACCGTGACGGTGCGGTTATAAGGGACCTTTGTGAAATTCCCTCCCATAGCTTTAAAGAAGATGCGGATTTCAATTTTGATTGCTCTTATATTGAGTCGGTTGATGATGATTTCAGCATTGAAAAAGAAATTCGTGAAGATTTACCTGTTAATGAAGAATTGTTAAGTAAAATCAAGAGTAATATTGAATATATTTACCCGTATGATTATTCGGGTATTCTTGCCAAAAGAACAGCTTCTTCTACGGAAACAACGAGAAAAAACAGAGAGTATTTCGGCACGGCAAAGCCAAGGTTTCTTAACGAAAAATTGCGCGGAGCCGATAGGGGAACGGCAGTTCATAAGTTCCTTGAACTATGTGATTTTAAGCTTGCCTTTGCTGATATAGAAAGCGAGAAAAAACGACTTGCGGAAAAATCTCTTTTAACAAAAGAAGAACTTGAAGCTCTTGATAGTTCAGCAGTTGAAAGCTTTCTTAAAAGTGATATGGGTCAGCGTCTTTTAGCATCTCCTGAAATTCTGAAAGAATATGAATTTTCTGTTCTTAAGAATGCAGAAGAAGTATATGAAGAACTTCCCGAAAGTGCAAAAGGTGAAAAAATCGTCGTCCAAGGTAAATTAGACTGTGCATTCAGAGAAGCAGACGGCTATGTTCTTATAGATTATAAAACCGACAATGTAACGGATGAAAGCTATTTTGTTTCGGTTTATAAAAAGCAGCTTGATATTTATGCGGATGCCCTTAATCAATGCACAGAAATCCCCGTAAAAGAAATATCCATTTATTCCTTTAAGCTAAAAAAGTTTATTAAAATATAAAGCTAAAAAGAGGTGTTTTTATGAACAAAAAATATGGTTTAATTGCAGGATGTATTATTTTAATTTCTTTGGTTTTTGCTCTTGTTGTTGCAGGTGTTACAAAGCTCAGTGATAATACGTCACCCTCGGAAATAGTAAGCGGAGAAGCAACTCTTCAAGCTCAGGAGGGTAACTATTCTGTCAAAATTACAACGGTTTTGGAGGCGGAGCCGAACACTGACGATGCTGACCCACCCAAAGCAGAAAGAATAGCAATTGTAGTTTATGAATACACAAATGCCGATATTACCCACGGTCTTGCAATTGGAAACACCCATTTCAAAGCTTATGATGCCAACGGTAAAGAGCTCCTGCAGTACCCGCAAAAAGACCTTTTTGTACCAAGCGAGGTAGAGGAGTCGGGAACGTTTACCGCAAGTGTCGCTTTTGCCCTTAATAACGATAAAAATTATCTGAAAATCGAGTATTATAACGATGTTTCAGCAAAAACCCCCGATGCAGTATTTGAGCAAGAGTGGTAAAATTAAGTTGCAAGTCGGAAGTGGTAAGTGACAAATTAAGGGTGTTGCGTACGGCAAGTACAATGTATATTTCAAGCTATTTGTTATTCAGCTAAAACTAAATGCAACAAAAATAAATGGATTCAGGACAACTAATGTCTTGAATCCACTTTTCTGTTTTATAATCGGCTTTGCCCCTAAACTTGCCACTTACCATTTACCATTTGCCACTTTATTCTATATTCCCGATAAACGCCGTGTCTGTGGGGTATTTCCCTCGGTGGTTTCTGTATTTTGCGGCACCGGATTCGAATATAATATATTGTCCTTTCTCGCCTTGAACGATGCCTTCTGCCATTGGGGGAGCGGTTATGGTTTCTTTTAATAAATCGCTACTGCAGGCGAGAAGACTTATTTCCGTGTCGTCAACGGTATAAATACCGATTCTTTCCGATAAGAGAACATCGTCATAAACATAGATTATTGAGTTGTTCTTCCTTCCGTAGCTAGTGGAGAAAATGAGCTTACCGCTGTTTGTGAACGCCATACCCTGAACCTGTTCGGGAATTGCCAGGAAATAGTCGGGAATATAACCGTTGTTTTCGGAATTCAGCTTCTTAACATCGGGTAAACCGTCTTTTAATATATAACCCTCGCAATAGGCGTAGAAAGTTTCGCCACTTGCAAGTGTCGTTATTTTTCGGGTATTTTCTCTTGCAGAGTCGCTGCTTTCTATAAAGTCGCCCGTCCAGAGAATACCTTCGTTATAGCAAGCAAAAGAGCCGTAAGTGTTCAGCTTAAAATTGCTTTCAAATTTTAACATTTCCCCGTTTTTTAATTCTTTTAGTTTGTTAACCTCGAATATATAACAGGTGTTATCGCTTGTAATGTATACGTAATCTTCTGAAGAAGTAAGACCGCCTGCATGACCGTAATAGGCATTACCGTCAACGCTTTCTAAAGGAAATGCTTTAGTGAATTTTTTTGTTTGAGCGTCAATAAGCATTATCATTGAGGGGTACGCACCATCCTCGTAATAACCGCTTACGGCATATAAATTCAACTTTCCGATATAGCAAATACCTTGGGGAATTATACCCTCAAAAAGTCCCGGTATTGTAAAATCTGGAGAGAACTCCTTGAAAAAGCTTTTATAATCCTCAACCTCTTCAATTTCGGATTCGGTAACAACGGATGTTTGGGTTATTATATCTGTAATATCTTTTGTTTTCAAAACCTTCCAATCACCGCAAGAGCTAAAAAGAACAACAGACATTATCAGAGCCGTAATTCCAATAATTTTTCTTTTCATAAAAATCACCGCACAAAGTATAACACAATTGTGCATAAATGGCAAATTATATTGAAAAAGTCATATTTTTACAAATTTGACGGAATTTCACTTTTTACTCTTGATAGATTTATAAAACTGTGTTATAATTCACTGGATTTGATAACATAGGGCTGAAAATCAACCCTAAATGTGTGATGGAGGTCATTGAAGTGAAAACAATCGGTGTACTTACAAGCGGCGGTGACGCACCAGGAATGAACGCTGCAATTCGTGCAGTTGTGAGAACGGCTTGCGAAAGCGGTATCAAGGTTATGGGTATCCGCCGAGGTTATAAAGGGCTTATTGAGGGCGATATGTATGAAATGAATCTTCGTTCCGTTTCCGATATTATTCATCGTGGCGGCACAATGCTTTATTCCGCTCGTTGCCCCGAATTTGCAGAGCCTGAGGTTCAGGATAAGGCAGTTGAGGTTTGTCATGAGTTCGGTCTTGAGGGGATTGTTGCAATAGGCGGTGACGGTACTTTCAGAGGTGCCCGTGCCCTTACTCTTAAAGGTATTCCCTGTATCGGTATCCCCGGCACAATTGACAATGATATTGCATCCTGCGATTATACAATCGGTTACGATACTGCTCTTAATACAGTTATGGCAATGGTTGACCGCATCCGTGATACCACAGAATCACATGACAGATGCTCTGTTGTTGAGGTTATGGGTAGAAATGCCGGTTATCTTGCTCTTAATGCAGGTCTTGCAATCGGTGCAACTTGTATCCTTATTCCCGAGGTTGATTATGATATTGATTCATACATCATCGAAAGAATGAAACGTACTCAGAAGACAGGCAAAGAACATTTTGTTATTGTTGTTGCGGAAGGTGTTAAGGGCATTGACGCTAACTCTCTTGCAAAATATATTGAGCAGAAGACAGGTGTTGAAAGCCGTGCAACAATTCTTGGCCACGTTCAGCGCGGTGGTTCTCCCTCAGTTCGTGACAGAGTTCTTGCTTCTCAGATGGGTAACTATGCTGTTCAGCTTCTTAAAAACGATATAGGTAACAGAGTTGTTGCTTCCTGCAAAGATAAAATTGTTGACTATGATATTATTGAGGCTCTCAATATGAAGAAAACAATTGATCTCGATCTTTACAGAATAGCAAACGAAATTTCTATATAATTAACAAAATTTACCATTTAAACAGTCTCGAGAAATCGGGACTGTTTTGTTTTTTGTAAATAATTTTTCTTTATATTCACTGCGTTTTTACACAAAGTAATTTGTGTGAAGCGAGGTGATTTTTTTGAAAAAAAGTAAAGTTGTTATTTCTCTTTTTTCCATTGTTTTGTCGGCTGTTCTGATGTTTTCGGTGTTTTCTTCCGATATTTTTAAAATTGATGCTGCTGCCGATGTTAAGCTTAACGGAGTCAGCGGAAAAATTGCAGAAATTAAAGACGATTTTTTAAACATATTTAACTATGATAGTAAAACCAAACAAGAAGGAAATATAACTTCAGGAGAGCTTCCGTATGTTTATGTTGGCGGATACCCAATTGGTTTAAAGCTTTATGCTGACGGTGTGGTTATTGTCGGAACAGAGGCAGTTGACACCGAAAACGGGCCTGTTAACACCGCTCAAAAAGCAGGGTTAAAACTGGGTGACATTATTAAAAAAGTTAATGGTATTGAGGTGAAAAGCAACACACAAGTTTCTGGGATTATTGAGAAAAGTGCAGGTGAAATCCTGTTTTTTGAGGCAGAGCGTAACGGCAAGGTATTTGAGGCTTCTTTTAAAGCGGAATATTCTGTCAGTGAGGGGAAATATAAAGCAGGAATCTGGATCAGAGATAGCTCGGCGGGTATAGGAACAGTAACTTTTTGCACCGAAGACGGCTTCTTTGCTTCCCTGGGTCATGCAGTATGCGATATAGACACAAAATCAACTATTCCTATTTCACAAGGAGAATGCACACAGGCGAAAATCACGGGTTTTATTAAAGGTGGAAACGGAACCGCAGGAGAGCTTTGCGGTTATCTCGACAGTAACAAAACAGGTGTTATTTACAGTAACGATAATTTAGGGGTTTACGGAGAGTTCGATTCTGTTCCGAATGGTTTTGAAAAGCTTCAGATAGCTTCAAAAGATGAAGTGTGCGAGGGTGAAGCGGAAATTTTAACAACAGTTGAAAACGGAGTAATTGAAAGTTATTCGATAACCATAGAAAAAATTGATGAAAATTCAACCGATAATAAAAACCTTGTTTTAAAAGTTACGGACAGAGATTTAATCGAAAAAACAGGTGGGATTATTCAGGGAATGAGCGGTTCTCCCATAATCCAAAACGGTAAGCTTGTGGGCGCAGTTACCCATGTTTTTTTGAATGATGCTACGGGTGGTTTCGGCATTTTTGCTCAAACAATGTCTGAAAAACTTGAATTTATAAAGAATTAAATATCAAACTGCACAATTCATTCGACAGAATTTTACGTTTTGAAATTTTTTTATAGTTTTTTCTTAATTAGCAAATTGCGCTATTTTGTTTAAACTAACGATATTTGTTGAACCCACTTGATTTGAGGTGTTTTGAGGCTTATAATTTAACCATACTTTAGGAGGTGTTCAAATGGTTGGCAACATAAAAGTTTTGTTAACTGATGAAAAGGATGAAGCTACTTTGCAGCTTGTTGCTGCTCTTCGTTCAAACAGAATGGAAGTTAAGCTTTGTCAGAAAAACGGAGCGGAGCTTTTGAATTTAATTGAAGATACCAATCCGGATGTTGTTGTGATGGATGCGTTTTTACAGCACATTGATGCGGTGGGTGTTGTATCAAGAATAAATATGAAAGATCCTGCGAAAAGACCGCTTATAATTGTTATGTCCGGCATAAATAATGTGAATTTTGAGAGAGAAATTCTTAAGAGCGGGGTGGATTATTATTTCCTGAAGCCCATTGATGCCCAGATGGTAGCTCAGCGTATTATTCAGCTTACAAGCTGGAAGGATGTAGGCGTCACTGCACGCTATGAGGAACCGCAGGATTTAACTGTTATAATAACAGAAATTCTTCACCAAATCGGTGTTCCTGCTCATATTAAGGGCTACAGATATGTGAGGGAAGCAATTCGCTTAACTGTTGAAAATCCCGAAATGCTTAATTCAGTTACAAAAATTCTTTATCCAACTGTTGCAAAGAACTTTAAAAGCACATCTTCACGTGTGGAAAGGGCAATTCGTCACGGAATTGAAACTGCTTGGGACAGGGGAGATGTTGACGTTCTTAACTCCTATTTCGGTTACACTATTCAGAATCAACGCGGAAAACCTACTAATTCCGAGTTTATCGCTATGATTGCGGATGACATTAGATTAAAAAGAAGAGTATCATAATTTACAGGACTGTTACATTTTGTGACAGTCCTGTTTTTAGTGTATTATATAATATAAATAAAAATATACTTTAAATTTGAGCAATTAAACACTTTACAATAATTGTGGTTTGTTGTAAAATAAAATGGTACAATTAGGAATGAAACGCATTTTTGCGGTGAAAGGGGCATATTTATGAAACCTGTTTACAACAGATTGTTATTAAAATTAAGCGGCGAGGTTCTCGCAGGTGAAGCCGGTCACGGTTTCGATTTTACTGTTATTGAGGACGTTTGCAAAGCAATCAAAGATGTTACTGATAAAGGAGTTCAGGTTGGTATCGTTGTTGGTGGCGGCAATTTCTGGCGCGGTCGTTCAAGCGGTGCAATGGACAGAACAAGAGCCGACTCAATCGGTATGCTTGCAACTGTTATGAATTCTCTCGCTCTTCAGCAGGGCTTCCTTGATATCGGCGTTGAAGCAAGAGTTCAGTCAGCAGTGCAGATTACAGGTGTGGTTGAAACCTTTATCCGCGATGAAGCGGTAAGACATCTTGAAAAGGGCAGAGTGGTTATTTTCGCAGGAGGAACGGGTAATCCCTTCTTCTCAACAGACTCCGGTGCAGCTCTCAGAGCAGCTCAGATTAATGCAGATGTTCTTTTAAAAGCTACAAATGTTGACGGTATTTACGATAAAGACCCCAACAAATTCAGCGATGCTGTTAAGTTTGATAAAATCACTCATAACGAGCTTCTTGAAAGACATCTTGCAGTTATGGATACTGCAGCAGCTGCTATATGTCAGGAAAACAATATTCCCATTCTTGTTTTCAATCTTAATGACACTTCTAACATTCTCAAAGCAGTTTGCGGTGAAAATGCGGGAACTGTTGTTACAAACTCATAAAAAATTATTTTATTATAAACTCGGAGGTATTCTTTATGGAATCAGTATTTAATTTGGCAAAAGAAAAAATGGAAAAATCAATCAACTCTCTTAAATATGAGTACAATTCAATCAGAGCAGGCAGAGCTAATGCCGCAATTCTTGACAGAATTTCTGTTGACTACTATGGTTCTCCCACTCCCATTAACCAGATGGCAGCAATTTCTGTTCCTGAACCCAGAGTTCTTGCAATTCAGCCTTGGGATATGTCTGCATTAAGCCTTATCGAAAAAGCAATCCTTGCTTCTGATATAGGCATTAACCCCTCAAACGACGGTAGAATCATCCGCCTTGTTTTCCCTGCTCTTACAGAGGAGAGAAGAAAACAGCTTTCAAAAGATGTTTCCAAATACGGTGAGGAGGCAAAGGTTGCAGTTCGTCAGATAAGACGTGATTGCATCGAAAAAATCAAGACAATGAAAAAAAATTCCGAAATTACTGAAGACGACCAGAAATACGGCGAAGAAAAGCTTCAGAAGATTACTGACGAATTTGTTAAGAAAATTGACGAAATCGCAGAAGCAAAAACTAAAGAAATAATGGAAATCTGAGTTATGAACGATAATATTCCTAAATTTGACGTTTTGCCACGGCATATCGGCTTTATTATGGACGGTAACGGCAGATGGGCAAAAATGCGGGGTCTTGAAAGAAGTGCAGGTCATAAAGAAGGTGCTTTAACCTTTCGCCGTATCGGTGAATATTGCGCTGATGTGGGCATAAAATATATGACCTTTTACGCTTTTTCAACAGAAAATTGGAACAGACCCAAATCCGAAGTTATGGCTCTTATGAAGCTCTTTAAAGAATATCTTAAAGAGGGCGATGAGCGTATCGCAGAAAACGATATCCGCCAGATGTGTCTTAAATTTATCGGTGAGCGCGATAATCTTCCGAAAGACCTTTTAAAGCTTATTGAAAAGGCAGAAAGAGAGTCCGCAAAATATGATAAGGTTACTGTTAATATCGCTCTTAATTACGGTGGCAGAGCAGAGATTACCCACGCAGTAAAGGAAATTGCCAATAAGGTGAAAAATGGTGAAATGTCTGTTGAAGATATTACCGAGGATGTTGTGAGCAATAATATATATACGGCAGGTCAGCCCGACCCGGATATTATTGTAAGACCAAGCGGTGAATACAGACTTTCGAACTTTATGACCTGGCAGTCGGCATATTCTGAATTCTGGTTTTCCGATATTCTTTGGCCTGATTTTACTGAGGAAGATGTTAATAAAATTCTTGAAGATTACCAGAAACGCAACCGTCGTTTCGGTGGAGTGTAATCAATTTGTGGATTAGAACGAGGAGAAAATAGTGAAACAGAGAGTAATAACCGGTGTGTTGTCCGGTATAATATTTATAGGCGCGCTTTTACTGATGAATACAGTCGTATTCCCTGTATTTGTTGCTTTGCTCAGCGGTATGGCAGTTTATGAAATTGAAAAAGCAGTTGGACTGAAAAATAAAATGATAATGGCTATAAGCCTTGTGCTTTCGGTTGCAATTCCCTTTATAGTTCATTTCGATTTGAAAATGCCGATTGCCGCTTTTGGCGGAGTATACGTTGTTCTTGTGTTCATTTTTATGTTACTGAAATTTGAGACCACTAAATTTGAACAAGCGGTTACTGCCATTTTCTCTTCTGTTTGTGTTCCGTATTCGTTTTCGCTTATGATTGTTTTCCGCGATATTCATAAGCATTTTGAGGGTTACACAAAGGTTGACGGAGTTTATCTTCTTCTTTTCGCTTTTTTTGCAAGCTGGATGACGGATATTTTCGCATATTTTGTAGGAAGTAAGCTCGGTAAACATAAGCTTTGCCCCAAAATCAGTCCCAAAAAGTCTGTTGAGGGTGCAATTGGCGGTGTTGCAGGTGCAGTTATTCTCAATGTGCTTCTTCTCTTTGTATTTAAGAAGTTCTTCTTTGAAGGGGAATCAATTCTTTCCTACATAACTGTTGCAATATTGAGCGTTGTTCTCTCTGTTGTAAGTATGTTCGGCGACCTTGCCGCTTCCACAATCAAACGAAACTTCGGAATTAAGGATTTCGGTAAGCTTCTTCCCGGTCATGGTGGTATTATGGACCGTTTCGACAGTGCATTATTCGTAATGCCCGTTCTTTATTCCGCAATTTATTTTATTAATGCATTTTGATTTATTATGAAAACTATTAATTTATTAGGTTCAACAGGTTCAATAGGTGTTCAGACATTAGACGTAGCAAGGGCCCACGGTTATAAAATCGAGGCTCTTGCCGCATTTTCTGACGTTAAAGGTATTGAAGCGCAGATTCGCGAATTCAAGCCCAAATACGCAGCTCTTGTTGATGAGAGTGCTGCTAAGGATTTAAAAGACAGAGTCAGAGATTTGGATGTTACCGTTTTAAGCGGTATGGAAGGTGTTTGCTACTGTGGTGCAGAGGCGAATGGGGAAATTACCCTTAACTCCGTAGTGGGTATGGCAGGGCTAAAACCCACTCTTGATGCAGTTAATTCAGGTAAAACAATAGCCCTTGCAAATAAGGAAACCCTTGTTGCAGGTGGTCATCTTGTAACAGAAGCGGCAAAGAAGAATAATGTTTCTATTTTGCCCGTTGATAGTGAGCACTCAGCAATTTTCCAATGTCTTTTAGGTGCACCGTCCAATAAAGCGCTCAAAAGAATTATACTTACTGCTTCAGGCGGTCCTTTCTTTGGTAAAACTAAAGAGGAACTGCAGAATGTTACTTTGGCAGACGCTCTCAAGCACCCGAGCTGGAGTATGGGACAAAAAATAACAATAGACAGCGCTACAATGTTCAATAAGGGGCTTGAGCTTATTGAAGCAGTATGGCTCTTCGATGTAAGTCCTGATATGATTGACATTGTTGTTCACAGAGAAAGCATTGTTCATTCTCTTATTGAATACGATGATAATTCAGTTATCGCTCAGTTAGGTCATCCTGATATGAGATTGCCCATTCAGTTTGCAATAACTTATCCCGAGCGTTATGAGTCGCCCGAAAAGCAGCTTGATTTATGGGAAGTGGGAAAGCTCACTTTCTATAAACCCGATTACGAAAACTTCCCTTGTATGAATATTTGCCGTGACGCTATAACAAAAGGTGGTTTGTATCCTGCCGCAGTGAATTGCGCAAACGAAGAGGCAAATTTGCTTTTCAGACAGGGTAAAATATCATTTAATGCCATTCCTGAGCTTATTTCTCTTGCATCGGAGCATACTCTCAAAAAGCAGGATTTCACTTTGCAGGATGTTTTCGATACGGATAATTTAATGAGAGAAAAAGTCAGAGAATTAGCAAAAGCATAATTTTTATTTTTTAAATAAAGCAAAGAGGTGTTAACCATAGAAAACTTTGATATCGGCGCACTCTGGAGCAGTGTATGGCCCTTTTTACTTGCAATATTTCTTTTCGGTGTAATTATTGCCATTCACGAATTCGGTCATTTTTCGTTTGCGAAGCTTTTTGATGTTCAGATTAATGAGTTCTCCCTTGGAATGGGACCGAAGCTTCTTAAAAAGAAGAAGGGCGAAACAACTTATGCCTTGCGTCTTTTTCCCATTGGTGGCTTTGTAAGTATGGAAGGCGAAGATGAAGATAGTGATAATCCAAGGGCATTCAATAATAAACCTGCGTGGCAGAGATTTATAATCGTTGCCGCAGGCGCAATACTCAACCTTGTTTTAGGTGTGGTTGTTGTTGGGATTTGTCTTTCCTGTGGTGACCTTGTGGGCACTCGTCAGATTCATAGCTTTATGGAGGAGTCCGTAAGTGATAAAAGCGGTCTTCAGGCAGGGGACGAGATTATAAAAATTAATAACACCCACGTATATTCCTCTCAGGGTGTTGCCTTTAATATGGTTCGCGATACTGACAACAAGCTTGATATTACCGTTATTCGTGATGGTGAAAAGCTTCTCATTGAGGGCGTTGAGTTCAAGCAATTTGAGTTTGAAGGCAGAAAATATATTCAGCAGGATTTCTATATTGTAGGCGAAGAGCCCACAGTTCTGAATGTTTTGAAAAATGCTGTTCTCGATTCCGCTTCCATTGTGCAGATGGTTCGTTTGAGTCTTGTTGATATGGTAACGGGAAAATACGGTATGAAGGATGTTTCGGGTCCTATCGGTACAATTTCTGCAATTGCTGAATCCACTGCTGAACCCGAAGAATTCAGTGATAAAATTCTTACAGCGCTCAATTTCCTTTCTATGATAACAATCAATGTTGGTGTGTTTAATCTTCTTCCTTTACCTGCTCTTGACGGTGGCAGACTATTCTTTATTTTAATTGAAATGATAAGAAGAAAACCCATACCTGCAAAAAAAGAAGGCATTGTTCATACTGTGGGACTTGTGCTTTTGCTTATATTAATGGCAATTATTTCAGTTAATGATGTTATAAAACAATTTTAGTGAGTTGAATTTTATGATTAGACGAGTTTCAAGACAAGTTAAGGTTGGTAATGTTAAGATTGGTGGAGATGCACCAATTGCAGTTCAGTCAATGCTTAATGCCCTTGCAAGTGATTTCGAGGGCAATTTAAAGCAGCTTAAAGCACTTGAAGAAGCAGGATGCGAAATTGTTCGTATGGCAGTGCCCGATATGGAAGCTGTTAAAGTTCTTGGTAAGCTTAAAGAGCACAGTAATATTCCTCTTGTTGCTGATATCCATTTTGATTATAAGCTTGCTCTTGAAAGTCTTAATGCAGGAGTGGATAAAATCCGTATTAATCCGGGTAATATTGGCTCTGCGGATAAGGTTTTTGCAGTTGCCGATGCTTGTCAGCTTAAAAATGTACCTATCAGAATCGGTGTTAACTCAGGCTCGGTTGAAAAGGATTTATTGGAAAAATTCGGCGGTGCAACTCCTGAAGCAATGGTTGAAAGTGCATTCCGCCATGTTAAGCTTTTAGAGGATTGCGATTTCTATAACACAGTTATTTCAATTAAATCCTCCGATGTTGGTAATATGGTTGAAGCGTATTCTCTCGTTGCCGATAGATGCGATTATCCATTGCATTTAGGTGTCACAGAGGCAGGAACAGAGCGCAGTTCACTTATTAAATCTTCTATCGGTATCGGTTCACTCCTTCTTAAAGGTATCGGTGACACCGTCAGAGTTTCCATTACTGATGACCCTGTTAAAGAAATATATGCCGCAAAGGATATCCTTAAAGCAGTTAATGTAAGAGTTGAAACACCTCAGATAGTTTCCTGTCCTACTTGCGGACGAACAAAAATTGACCTTGTTTCCCTTGCAAATCAAGTGGAAAATGCGGTCAGAGATATTAAAAAGCCTATTAAAATTGCCGTTATGGGTTGCGTAGTTAACGGACCCGGTGAGGCTAAAGAAGCCGATATCGGCATTGCAGGAGGGGACGGATGCGCCGTTCTCTTCAAAAAAGGCGAAATTCTTAGAAAGGTTTCAGAAGAAAATGTCCTCAAGGAGCTTTTTGAGGAAATTGATAAAATATGATGTATAATTTTTTGGATATTTTCGGTGAATATATTGCGACGCAGAAATATCGCGATATGCTGAAAAGCACAACCTTCACCGATTTAGAGATAAATAAGGATTTAATGACAATGAAAGCGCTTCTCCATGTTGATGCTTTCGCTAATATAATGTGCCTGAAGGCAGTTGCAAACGAAATCAAAACGGCACTTCGTTTTAAATCCGTTGAATTTGAATATATTTTACCTCCCGAAGCGTTGACGGAAACTTGTTTTCCCATGCTTTTAAAGGTAGTTAAAGTAAATGTTCCTCAGACAAATGGCTTTCTTGACAGTATAGAAACAAGCTTCGGTGACGGTGTTTTTACTGTTAATTTCTTAAAAAGCGGTAGAGATATTTGTGTCAATGCAGGAGCGGATAAATTTTTAGAGGATTACATAAAAACTCATTTTAATCGTTCAATAACTGTTGAATTTATTGGAAAAGATTCAAATGAAGAAGAGTTTTTGAGAAAACAACAGGAGATAGACTCATCTAATAAAACTCTTCGTCCTACTGCTCAATATGAAAATTTTCCCGATGTTCCTCTGGATTTCAATACTGTTAAGTCAATAATAGGTAACTTTAAATATCAAAAACCAAAAGCGATGGAAGATGTTACCTATGAGGATGGTCAGGTTTTCGTATGGGGCGATGTTTTCAAATATGAAAAGCGCGAAACCAAGGACGGAAAGCGTTATATAATTGAGTTTAATATAACTGATAATACAGGTTCCTTCGGTTGTAAATTTTTTGATACTAAAGAGCAGCTCGAATACCTTGATTCTCAGTTGAAGGAGGGCGTAACAGTTCTTGTTCGCGGTGTTCTGGGCTATGATGACTATAAAAAGGATTTTATTATTCGTCCAAGCTGTGTAGCAACAATTCAGAAGCTCGATTTTGTTGATGAAGCAGAGGAAAAGCGCGTTGAACTTCATCTTCATACAAATATGTCCGCAATGGATGCTATGAGCAGCGCAAAATCCATTGTTAAACGTGCTATGAAATGGGGTCACAAGGCAATTGCCATTACTGACCACGGCTGTGTTCAGGCTTTCCCGGAGGCTTGTAATACCGCAAGAGGCAGTGATTTTAAAATCATTTACGGTTGCGAATGCTACCTTGTAAATGATTATAATGAGGACGGCTCTAAGAAAACTCTTGAAGAGATAAAAGCGGACAGATATTACCATTGTATTCTTCTTGTTAAGAATAAGGTGGGGCTTAAAAATCTTTATAAGCTTGTTTCCGCTTCGAATATTGAGTATTTCCATAAAAAACCAAGAATGCCTAAAAGCCTTATTGAAGAAAGACGTGAAGGTCTTATTATTGGTAGCGCTTGTGAGGCAGGTGAGCTTTACCGTGCAATTTTAGCAGGGGAAAGTCACGAAAAGCTTCTTGAAATTGCATCATTCTACGACTATCTTGAAATTCAGCCTACGGGTAACAATGAATTTATGATTTCTAAAAATGATGTTGGTTACGATAAAATCAATTCATACGCCGATATCGAAAATATTAATAAAATGATAATCAGTTTGGGCGACGAGTTAGGTAAAAAGACTGTTGCCACAGGTGACGTGCATTTCCTTGACAAGAATGACGCTAAATACAGAGCAATTCTTCAGGCAGGACAAGGTTTCTCCGATGCAGATAATCAAGCTCCCTTGTATTTAAAAACAACAACTGAAATGCTTGCGGATTTTTCCTATTTAGGTGAGGAAACCGCAAAAGAGGTTGTTGTTACAAACACAAATTATATTGCAGATATGATTGAGCCGGGCATTTTACCCATTCCTGACGGTACATTTAACCCGATTATTCCCGGTGCTGAAGAGGATTTGACGAAGCATTGCTGGGACAGAGCTAAGGAATGGTATGGTGACCCTGTTCCGAAAGTGGTTGCTGACCGACTTGAAAAGGAGCTTAAATCCATTATTGAAAACGGCTTCGCAGGACTTTATATGATTGCACGTCTTCTTGTTAAGCACTCGGAAGAATGTGGCTATTATGTAGGTTCCCGAGGCTCAGTTGGTTCTTCCTTTGTTGCTATTATGGCGGGTATTTCCGAGGTTAACCCGTTACAGCCTCACTACCGTTGTACTAATTGTAAATATTCCGAGTTTTTCTTGCATAATGAAGTGGGTTCAGGTTTTGACCTTCCCCCGAAGAACTGCCCCGAATGCGGTACACCCTTGTTCCGTGACGGTCACGAAATTCCTTTTGAAACCTTCCTTGGCTTCTTCGGTGATAAATCTCCCGATATTGACCTTAACTTTGCAGGTGAATATCAGAGCCAATCCCACAGATATACAGAAGAGCTTTTCGGTAAAGCTTATGTTTTCAAAGCAGGTACAATTTCAGGTGTTGCAGAAAAAACCGCTTTTGGCTTTGTTAAAAAATATGTTGAAGAACGAGGACTTAATATCACAAAAGCGGAAATTGACCGACTTACCTTGGGGTGCACAGGTGTTAAGAGAACAACCGGTCAGCACCCGGGCGGTATGGTTGTTGTTCCGAACACCTATGAGGTTGAGGACTTTACACCCGTTCAAAGACCTGCTGATGACGCAACAAAAGATATTATCACAACTCACTTTGACTTTAACTCAATGCACGATACATTGTTAAAGCTTGACGAGCTGGGTCATGATGTTCCCACTATTTATAAGCATTTAACCGATTTAACGGGCATTGACGTTCTTGATATTGATATCAGTGACAGAAAGCTTTACGAATTATGCACTTCACCCGAACCTCTCGGTATTACTGCTGAGGAATTGGGTTGGCCCACGGGTACGCTTTCCATTCCCGAAATGGGAACGGATTTCACTAAAGGAATGCTTCTTGAAGCGAGACCACAGACCTTTGCCGACCTTATTCAGATTGCAGGTCTTTCCCACGGTACTGCCGTGTGGCTTGGCAATGCGCAGGATTTAATCAGGGACGGTATATGTACCATTTCCGAGGTTATCGGTACTCGTGACAGTATTATGGTTTATCTTCTTCATAAAGGTCTTGAACCTAAACAGGCTTTTGATATTATGGAAGATGTCCGTAAGAAGAATAAACAGCTCAAGCCCGAGCAGGAAGCACTTATGAGAGAACACGATGTTCCCGAATGGTACATTGACTCTTGTAAAAAGATTCAGTATATGTTCCCGAAAGCTCACGCAGCGGCTTATATTATTGCATCTCTTCGTCTTGCATGGTTCAAGGTTTATAAGCCTCTTGAATATTACTGCGCTTATCTTACTGTTCGTGGCGGTGACGTTGACGCTGAATCTATGTCAAAGGGTAAAGAAGCTGTTAAAACTCTTCTTCAGATGATTAGAAATAAGGGTAAAGAGGCTTCCAATGCGGAAAAGGATAAAGAAACAATTATGATGATTGTTTACGAAGCTATGGTTCGCGGAATTGAGTTTTTACCCATTGATATTTATAAATCAACCGCCCATTCCTATGAGCCCGAGGACGGCAAAATAAGAATGCCTTTCTCTGCTCTTGCAGGTGTTGGTGATGCGGCGGCGGAGCAGTTAGCAAAAGCAAGGGACGACGGCGGTCCCGCGTTCTCTTCAATTGAAGATTTTGAAGTTCGTTCAGGTGCGGGTAAATCAACTGTTGCCCTTCTTAAAGCCTGCGGTGCTTTTGGCGATTTGCCCGATAGCGACCAGATATCATTATTTGAGTTTTAATTGAGTTTTATAGGAGAATTAACTATGAAAAAATCCAAAATTATAAAAACAGGCTTAGGTGTTGCTGCTTTAGCAGGTGTTGGTGTAAGTATGGTACGCGCCGCAACAACCTATAAAGCAAAACCGATAGAAAATGCAAATATTGGCGAAGAAGAAAAGGTTGATGTTGAAAGATTTATAAAAAATCTTTCCGATGCAATTAAAATCCCCACAATTGCAAACAGGGATGAGTCACTTGTTGATTGGGCTCCTTTTGATGAATTTCACGCTTTTTTGGAGAAATCATATCCGCTTATGCACGAAAAGCTTGAAAAACAAATAATTTCAACTCGTAGTCTTATGTATCATTGGAAGAGTGAGCATCCCGAGAAAGAGCCTATTGCTCTTCTTTCCCATCAGGATGTTGTGCCCGTAACTCCCGGTACAGAGGATGACTGGAAATATCCTGCATACAGCGGTGAGGTTGCAGAAGGCTTCCTTTGGGGCAGAGGCGCAATTGATATGAAAAACCACCTTATAGGTGTTTGCGAAGCAGTTGAAACTCTTCTTGAAGAGGGCTACGTTCCCGAAAGAGATGTTTATCTTTGCTTCGGTCATAATGAAGAGGTTATGGCAGAGGGAGACGCTTGCGGTGCAGACTGTATGATGCGTTGGTTCAAAGAGCGTGGCATTAAGCTTGATAGCGTTCTCGATGAAGGTGGCGCAATCCTTGAAGCGAAGGTTGACAAAGTTATTGACGGTCACCTTGCAGGCGTTGGTATTGCAGAAAAAGGTCACGTTGACTTTGAAATCTCCGTTAATGCAAAGGGCGGTCACTCTTCGCAACCACCCAAGCATAGCGCATTAGGTGAGCTTTCAAGAATTGTTTGCAAGCTTGAAAACAATCAGTTTAAGGCAGAGCTTACTCCTCAGCTTTATTCACTTTTCAATGAAATCGGTAAAAACACAACTTACCCCGTAAGATGCGTTATGAGTAATCTTCCTGTTCTTAAACCTCTTATAACAAAGATTTGCTCCGAAATTCCTCCTGTTGCTTCAATGATGAGAACAACAACCGCCGTTACTATGGCAAACGGTAGCCCGGCGCCCAATGTTTTACCCCAGAAAGCAACTGTTAACGTGAATTTCCGCATTATGCCCGGTCAGACAATCGAAGATGTTGAAAAGCATATAAGAAAATACGCTGGTCCAAAAGCAGAAATTAAGCTTGTCAGCGGTAAAAATCCTTCAAAGATTTCTCCCACGGATTCAAGAGCTTTCAACGCTATCAGAGAAATCTGCAAGGAAATGGATTCCAAGGCAATTGTTGCACCGTATCTTGTTATGGGTGGAACTGATGCCCGTCAGTATGAGGATGTTTGCGATAATATTTATCGTTATTCACCATTCCTTATGGATACTGCTCTTCTTCTTACTTGCCACGGCACAAATGAAAGAATTCCTGTTTCTTCACTTGAAGACGGTGTTGTATTCTTCAAAAGATACATAAAAGCGCTTACCAAGGATTAATTGCTTTAGTATTTGGTAAAATAACATATATGTTTGATAAAGGAGATTCATATGGGTGTTTTAAAACTCCTGAAATTAATAAAGAAAAATATTGCCAAGTTTAAAAGAATGTTTTTCACAAAAGCCCCAAAACGCAAGTTCTTTTATGCATATTTTTATAAATTTTTTAAGATAAAGCCTAATACAATATTGGTTGAGTCCTTTCACGGCTCAAATATTTCGGACTCCGGTCTTGCATTGGTAAGAGAAATATTAAAATCTTATCCTGATAAATATAAAATTTATTACGGAACGATTGATAAAAAATTACATCAAAAATTTATTGATGATATAGGTTTAAAGGTTGAACTTGTTGATGTTGAGTCTTTTCGTTATACAAAAATTCTTGCGACAAGCGAATATCTTATAAACAATAGTTCATTTCCGGTATACTTTGTGAAACGTGATGAACAGAAATATATTCAAACCTGGCATGGTACTCCTTTGAAAACTCTTGGTAAAGATATGAGATTGGGAATTGAATCAATGTATAATGTTCAGCATAACTTTTTACAAGCTGACTATATTACATTCCCTAATGATTTTACAAGAGATGTTATGATGGAGTGTTACAATCTTAATCCGCTTTATACAGGTAAGGTAGTGATGGCAGGGTATCCGAGAAACGAGATTTTCTTTGATACTCAAACAGGCAAAGATTTAAAGAAAAAATTGGGTCTTGAAAATAAAACAGTTTATGGCTATATGCCAACCTGGCGCGGAAAGAGTAATGCAGATATCAGTACCGAGGTTTATGAAAAAACTGTTGCAAGCATATTCAAGGAACTTGATAAGAAATTGAACGATGATCAGGTTTTCTTTGTGAACTTCCATCCTATATTGAAAAATGCAATATCATTGGATAACTATAAGCATATAAAGCCTTTTCCCCAAGGCGTAGATAACTACTCTTTCTTAAACTGCTGTGATGCCTTGATAACAGACTATTCTTCTGTTTTCTTTGATTATTCATTAACAAAGAAGCCCATTGTTCTGTTTATGTATGACTATGATGAATATATGCAAGATCGCGGTATGTATATGGATGTGGCGACCTTGCCGTTCAGGAAGATTTACGATGTTGAGGAGTTTGCAGAAACTCTTGCATCGGAAAGCTTTATGAACGACTCTTATGAGAATACGGAGTATTTTGAAACCTTCTTTAAATATGATTCGCCCGATATAAGCAAAAAGCTTCTTAGGCTTTTGCTTGAGGGTGATGCGGGAAATCTTCCTGTTACCGACTATTCTCACAATACAGTTAAACCTTTAAAAGTTCTTCATCCTCAAGTAGTTAAAACCTTTGCAGACCTCAATACAATTTCAAAAGTTGCAGATGATGATACTGTTGTTTATTTTGAAAGGCGTTGGTTTAAAAAATCAGTTGGACCTACTTTGCACGATTTTTTCAATAACGACTTTAAATATGTTATCGTAACGCGTACCACACCTCGAACATATTTAGAAGAAATTCTTTGTAAGCTTGGGGTAAAAAGTGCATTGAAGGCTGTTCAGTTGCGCGAAATTAAAAGAACCTTTCCCAATTTAAATATTAACCCTGAATTTATTACAGAATACTCTGCTTATGAAAAAGATTGTAATGTTGATATTAATAATATCAGATTTGCGGATATCAAATCTGTCGAAAATCAGGGGAAGGATTTAAAAGTTGCTTTCAATAACGATGGTTTTGAACTTTTAAATATAGTTTTGCTTAATAAAAAAACTATTACCAATGTAGTTGAAATTCCCGAGGAAAACAGAAATTCCGATTCTTTTATTGTGCCTTTGCAAAGCTTAATTGAGAAATATGAGGTCTATTACAAGGAGAAGAGAAAGGTCGGGGTTGTTGCCGTTTGTAAATCAACAGGGGAAAAATGTGTCCTCTTGTTTTCCAAACAAACGAACGGCACAGATATTGCTCAAAATTACGAGAACCCGATTCTTGAAAACTATAATCTTGTTAAAGACTATTACAAAGAGAATTTCAAAAGGCTTTTCAATATGGAATCCCAAAGAGCCAAGGAAGTTTCAGAATTATATGATTTAACGCTGACTGATGTCAGGGTTGCGATTTTGCCTTATTATTTTGAAGATGCGCTTTCGCTCTGCTTTTCTTCTGAAGAGAATTATTTGGAGTTTGCTTATGAAAACGGTTCTGTAAAAACAGTAAAAACAAAAGGTAATAAATGCAGAATTACCGCAACCTTCCCGATAGACTCTGCTGCAAAGATTACTGATGTTGTTCTTAAATATCGCTCAAAAGTGGAAGATATTCTGATACCCGTTAATTTTACAACAAAGGTTTTGAAAGATCGGGTTTTATTGAATATTGATATTGATTTTAGCGAAGATATGCCCTTAAAGCCGATTTATTGGGATTTAAGAGTTGTTGTTGAAAAATACGGAACGAAGCAACTTATTAAGCTGGAGTATAAAAACAAAACACTGCTTAAATATAAATTTATTGCCCTAAACTGTGTTTGCAAAATTAACAGTGAAAATCTCATTTTTCCTTATTTGGGCAAAAACGGAGCCTTGTGTTTCTGTTATAAAGAAAACGGTGAATATGATACCGCATTGGTGAAATTCAAAGAGGTAGTTGTTTTCGGCATTTATTATTTCTTTGGTTCATTCTGGAGAAGAAAAAACATTTGGTTAGTATATGAGAAGTTTTCAAACTATGCTCAAGATAATGGTTATTTCTTCTTTAAATACTGTATGGAAAACCTTACAGATGAACAGAAGAAAAACATTTTCTATGTTATTGATAAACGCTCACCGGACTATAAGAACGTAAAAAAATACAGTAAAAATGTTATTCAGTTTATGAGTATGAAGCATATGATGTATTGCCTTGCAATGCGAATATGCATCGCTTCAGACTCTAAACCCCATCTTTATAAATGGCGTTCCACACCAAGCTTCATTGTTAACAGATTAAACAGAAAGAAAATTCTTTTCTTGCAACACGGTGTTACGGCATTAAAGCAGGTTCATTCTCTTTTCGGTAAAAAAGGTTCTTCACCGATGACATATTTTATTACAACCGGTAAGGTAGAGCAGGAAATTGTCGTTAATGAACTTTTATACACTCCCGAAACTGCCCCCATAACAGGTTTTGCCCGTTGGGATGCGTTAGTGAATAAAGAGGATAAGAATGACAGATTCATTCTTGTTATGCCTACATGGCGCTCATGGTTAGAGGATGTTTCGGACGAAGAGTTTATGCAAAGTGACTATTATAATCGCTATACAGCTCTTCTTAAAAGCCCCGAACTTTCAGATGTTCTCCAAAAAGGTAATACCAGAGTGGTTTTCTATATTCACCCGAAATTTGCAGGATATATAGAAAACTTCAAGGATTTGGTTAGCGAGAACATCTCGTATATTCCGTTCGGTCAAGAGCCTCTTAATGAGCTTATGATGAAATGTTCAATGCTCATAACGGACTATTCAAGCGTTTGTTGGGATGTTTATTATCTGGACAAACCCGTTCTGTTCTATCAGTTCGATTATGATAAATATTCTGTTGCTCATGGTTCATATATCAATATGGAAACAAGTCTTTTCGGTAACCGTTCTGTTGAAGAAGCTGATTTGATAAAGGATATCGAGCATTTTGTTAACAATGGTTTTGTTGAAAATGAAAAAGACAGAATTGATGCGGCGAAGTATTTTGAATACCGTGATAATAATAATAGTAAGCGAATATACGAATTCTTAAAGAAAAATAAATATTAAAAGTTTAACACCGCAGAAAAGATTTTCTGCGGTGTTAAATATTTAAAAGCCTTTTATATTCTTTTCATATTCTGTGAAGAATCTTTCAAGGATTTCTTCATCTTTTTTGTTACCTCTCAGGCAAATTGAAACGCTTAAATCTCCGTTAATGCTCAGAGCCGTCATAACCGCGCAAGGCTTGTTTTTTGCAGCACCTGCTACGAAAGCGGAAAACGGCTTATTGTCTGCAAGCGAGAATGCAACTGTGTCAATTTTACCAACATTGCTGACTGATAAAGTGGGGTTGCGGTAAAAGAGCTTTACAACGGGCTCTGCCTGTAAATAAATCATTGATTTATAGCCTATATTAAGAAGTGGCAGTCCGTGAAGTCCCATAAATTCATCAGCTTTAAGTTCTTTTGTTTTCTTAATGACAAGTGAAAGTGTTTCCTTTAAATTATTACCCATTCTTTCAATTGCGCAATGGCTGAAGGAAACGTGATTAGTGTAGCCTATGGTTGAGGTGTCTTTAATATGCCGTCTTAAATCGGTAGCACATGAAACGCTTATACTTTCGTTACTTTTGAAATCAGCAACCTTTTTAAGTGCGTCAATATAAGATGCCACTAGCAAATCGTTAACTGTACCGCCTTGAGCTTTTGTATAAGCTACTGCTTTGTCAAAATAATCTTTTTCGATTTTTCTCCCGACAATAACAACATCTTTCTCAATATTGTCATTTTGGAAGGGAAAACGATGATTGTCACGAGGAGAAATATTGGCAAATTGAAGCTTCGCTTTCTTTTTAAAACCAGGCTCCATATCCTTGTAAACCTCAGTATATTTTCTTGAGCCCACAGAGAAGCAAACAGGGGAGATGCCGTTTAAAACGTAATCGGAATAGGCTTTGCAAAAGTCGCTCCAAAACGCCTTGAAACCGCCACCATCCATACACATATGATTCCATATAAAAAGTATGTATGTCTTACCGGAATGATAATATAATCCTATATTTATCTGGATATTGCTTGAAAGTGGGATTTCCCGGGAAAAGAATTGCTGTTTTGCTTTTTCCAAGTCCTCAACCTCTTGGGCAAATACCGTTTCATTAATGTTGTAATTCGCAACTTTCCAGTAAGGTGTTATGGGGTTTCTTATAACTCTCGAATGTAAACAAGGTGCGCTTTCAAGGGCGCAAACAGCAACATTTTTGAAGGCTTCTTCATCAACTAAAAAGTCATAATCAACCTCAAAGCGTGCCAGCCTGTCCATATATTTACGGCACATAAGATTAACCTTATCATACATTTCGCAGGGTAGGGTCTTTTTTAAGAGCTTGGGATTATTCTCTTTGAACTCAATTAAATCCGTAATAACCTTTTCATCGGTCAAGCCTTTATTTCTTAAAGATTGCGATTCAGTTTCAAAATTAATTTTCATTTAAGTACCTTATTCTTCAATAATGTGGGAGAAGAAAAATTCCTTCTTTTCTTCTGTGTCAATAACCTTAATTGGCTTAACCTGATTAAGATTTGCACCACGCTTTCTTAATACCTCACGGTAGTCGTCATAGGTTCCGTGGCGCAGGAATTTAACCCGGCAATGACCGAGAGCACCGCTTTTTATAAGGGGCTCAACTGAAACATTACCCTTGCAGAGCATTTTTTCAAAAAGCTGATTGTATGTAGCTTTCTTTTCTTCGCTTATGGGGGTAGCCGCTTCAATAAGAAGAACATAGTGTCCGGGTGAGGTGGTGCGGTCGGGGTAAATACTGTAGCCGATGTATAAATCATCTGTTTCATCGGAAAGATTCTGCACTATTTCGTCAAAAGCCATCTGGCTGATTTTTTCACCGCTTATGTTTGCAATTTGGTTGAGTCTGTAACAGAATGTTACTTTCGGTGATTGATGATAGTAACCCGTAACCTTTATAACATCTTCAATTCTGTAGCGGTAAAAGCCACTCATATTTGTAAGGATTATTTCGTATTCCTTGCCTATTTCAAGGTCTTTTATAGTGAGAAGCTTGTCATAACCCTCCTGGTCAACAGGACGGAATTCGTAAAAACCGTTCTGAGGGAGCATTACATATTCAAAGGAGTTCAGCTCAATGGGAACTGCCATAAAGGCTTCTGTTGCGGTGTAGCCCAGATAGTGAATGGGCATATCTTCGCCAATGTAACGGCGAAGCTTTTTAGCGTATAGAGAAAGCGCACCCGTTCCCATACCGTAAAGCCACTCAACCTTGGGCCATATACGAGGAATAATGGGGGAATCATCAAAGCCCTTTTGGAACTCTTTTCTCAATTCATCCGCTCTTTTGGGATTGGGTTTAAGCTTTTTATTGTATTTTGCTCTTAATTCTTCAGGCATTTTTATACTGTCGTTTATAACACCCTTTTCAATATCATCGCAAAGCATTTCCCAGTTTTCTTCCATATAGAAAAACATAGATTCAAGAGTTGTGATGAAAATTGTGCCGAGATAGCTTACTTTTCTGTTAGGTAAAGCAAAGCGCAGTTTAAGATAGTGCATATCCATATCGCTGTCAGGAGCAGGGAAAAGCACTTCCTTAGGTGATGTAGCAAAGAAGGGAACAAGAGGACGGAGGTTTAAAAGAGGTACGGAAGAAAGGCAACTGATAGTACCGCCTTTTACTTTTCTTCTTCCCGTTTCCGCAGTCAAAAGTCCCTTTTGCGGTGGTAATACTCTGCCTTTTTTCAAAAACCATTTTACAGCGCAGCCTACGGGCGCAGAAAAACCGAAGCATTGAGCAACCCATTCCGCCCAGAATGAAAGGGGAACGAGCTTTTGCTTACCGGTACTGCCCGAGCTTTCTGTAAATCGCCTTATCGGGAAATTAGTGATAAGCCCTCGTTTGCCCTCAGCCATCTGCCAGACATATTCGTCATAATCGGCATAGGTTGAAAGGGGAACAATTTTCTGATAATCTTCAACAGATTTAACATCCTTGAAATTATTCTTTTTGCCGTAAACCGTGGTTTTATTTATTCTCATAAGACGCTTAATTGTCTTTTCCTGTAGCTTCCAAGCCCGTCTTGAATAAATTGCTAATTTTGTATGCTCGCATACACCCAAAAATCCACCAAACGCTGCAAGGATATAACCTTTTATATCAATCATTTTATCACCCGAGTAACTTCATTTTACAATTACATAAAATATACTATATTAATGGCAAATTGTAAATGGTAAATTGCAAATTTCGGGGCAAAGCCGATTATGAATGCAAAATTGCTAAATGCAAAATATCGTGGCGCGTAAATGCGCCAAATTATAATTGTAGGGTAGGTCCGTCCCGTTAGCTACAATAAAAATTTAGCGAAAAAATCAAAAGTGGGTTGCAAAATATTTTTTTATGGTTTATAATTGCAAACAGAACAAATGTTCACAAAGAAAACGGAGGAATTGAATGAAGGAAAAGAAAGGATTTATTGTCTATTTTGATTGGGCGGAAACATTAAAAAGATTTTCAAAAGAACAGGCAGGGGAAATATTTTTTGCTATGTTCGACTTTGGTGAAACCGGCGAAGTTCCTGAGTTTGAGGATTTTGCTGTTGAAACTGCCTTTTCATTTATTAAGAGAACTTTAGAAAGAGATATGGAGGCTTATGAGAAAAAGTGCATTGCACGTTCTGAAAACGGAAAAAAGGGCGGAAGACCAAAAAAAGAGGAGAGTGATAAAAAGCTGAATAAAGCTAATGAAAGCAAAGAAAAGCTAAATAAAGCTAAAAAAGCAGAAACAGAGAAAGAAACAGAGAAAGAAACAGAAAAAGAAACAGAAACAGAAACAGAAACAGAAACAGAAACAGAAACAGAAACATATAATTTATTATCAATATCTTCATCACCTGCGGTGACGGAGGGGAAGCCTTTGAATGTTTATTCAGATGATTTTTTAAAATTCTGGAGCGAATACCCGAGGAAAGTTGGAAAAGGTGCGGCATATAAAATATTCAATAAGCTTAAATTAACCAAAAAAGAAAAAGACGATATTATGTCGGCTCTCATTTGGCAGAAAAAAAGTGAGCAGTGGTTGAGAGACAACGGACAATATATTCCTCATCCTGCAACTTATCTTGTCCAGAAAAGGTGGGAGGATGAACCGTCGGAAAAATTCGGCGGTGATATAACCGACCCAAGCAGATATGTTGATGATGAAGAAGATAATTTTGATTTCAGGAGTGTTTATGGAGAATAAAAATATTTGTAGAATTTGTGGTAAGGAAAAAAGCAGTAGGGTAATACCTTACATAAATAAAATTATTTATATTGATTGTGAATGTGAAAAGGAATTGCTTTTAAAAATTGAGGAAGAAAAAAGGGAGAAAGCAATCAAAAGTTATATTGATATGAGAACAAAATCAAGTCACATTTTAAGAAAAGAAGAAAAAGCAGATATTTCAACCTTGATAATTGATGATAACAACCGCAGAGCCGTTGACGCCGCCAAATACATTATTGAGCTTTTGTTAAAAGAAGATTCATCAAAAACCAAGAACGGCTTGATTTTGTCAGGTAACAGAGGCAGCGGGAAAACCTTTATTGCCGCTTCGATTATTAATGAATATAATAAAAAGCAAGCTTTTAATGAGGGCGTAATAAAAGAAATTATTAAATCACATGAAAATGGTTTTCTTAATGATCTTGGTGTGAAAATTAATTCGAATTGCAAATACATTAAAGAAAAAGATGTTATTTTGCTTTATGAAAAATATAATTACAGGGATAATACTTCACCAATTGATGAGTTTAAAAAAGCAAAGCTTTTGGTTATTGATGATTTAGGCACTACTTATGGTGACAGTAAAAAGATTATGTCAATTTTATTTGATTTATTTGATTACCGATACAGTCAAGAGCTTTCCACAATTATAACAACTAACCTTACAAAAGAGGATTTAATGGATTATTTAGGAGAAAGAACATTTGACAGATTACGGTGCGCTTGTCATTTTGTAAGCTTGGCATCATTTGAAAGCAGGAGGAGTTAAAAAAACATCGCAGTCATTTGACTGCGATGAGGGGATTTATTTCATAAGTCCGTTTGCCACGCACCAATCGTGGAATGATTTAATAGAGCGAAGTCTTGCGGGAGAAAGATTGTGAGAGCCTCTTGTGTACCAGTTGAAGTTTTTAACTCCCTGAAGTCTGATAAGCTCTTTTGCACTTGCGCAGAAGCCACTGTCAATAGCGTTATCAAGAAGAATAATTTCGTTGTAGCGTTGCTCAGCAAGAGCCATATCACCGCTTACGAATGCTTCGTGGAATCTCTGGAAGAATGCACCACCGCAGGATGTGGGAGTTGCCATAACACCTCTTGCACCTGCAACATAGGAATCAAAGAGATAGGGCATATTTGCCTGAATGATTGTGGAATCATTTTTGTTTGCGATTTTATCTTTAATCATTTCAAGTGAGCAGGTTGTGTCCTTAATACCCCAGATAAGACCGTCTTTAGTAAGCTCACCGTATGCTTTACCGCTCATAAGATGAGGTTGGAAGCCGGGAAACTCGTAAAGGAAAACGGGGAGAGTTGTTGCGGAGGCTAACTCTCTGATGTATTCAACGAGCTTGTCGTCATCATCGCCCATACCTTTTGTGGTAAGAACAAGACCGTCAACACCGGTCTGCTCCATTTTCTTGATTTCTTCGAGATTTTCTTCCTTTGTAGGTTCAATGTTTGCAGTTGCAACAACTGTTGTTTCACCTTTGTGCTTAACTGTAAGTGTTGCAAGTTTAAGTCTTTCTTCGAGAGTAAGCTCTCTCATTTCAGAGCTGCCACAAACTGCGAAAAGGTGTTCAACGCCTTGTGAAACCTGCCAGTCTGCATATTCTTCGTATGTATCATAGTCAATGCTTCTGTCCTCAAAGAAGGGGGTGAGCATTAATGAATAAATACCGTCTTTTGCTTCTCTTGTAAGCTTTGCCATTGTAAACGACTTCTTTCTTTAGTGATATTTTTACAAGCTTTTTACAAAGTTTTTAAGGGCTGTACCGAAGTACAACCCTTATAAAATGTTAAATTACTGAACGTTCTTTTTAAGTGTAGCAAGCTCTTCTGCAAGCACAGGAGGAATTTTGTCGCCGAATTTAGCGTAGAATTCTTCAATGCCCTTTGCATCCTCCTGCCAGAGTTCTTTTTCAACTTCGAGGATGCTTTCGAGAGATTCGAGAGATACTTCACCTTCAAGACCTTCAATATTGATGTCTTTAGCATAGGGAATGTAACCGATTTCCGTATCCTTAGCATCTACCTTGCCTTCGCAACGGTTGATGATCCATTCAAGAACACGAAGGTTGTCACCGAAGCCGGGCCACATAAAGTTGCCTTCGTCATCCTTACGGAACCAGTTAACGTTGAAGATTTTTGGAGCTTTATCGGGGTCAAGAGTTGCACCGATATCAATCCAATGCTGCCAGTAATCTGCCATATTGTAACCGCAGAAGGGAAGCATAGCCATGGGGTCACGGCGAACAACACCAACTGCACCCGATGCAGCAGCAGTTGTTTCGGAAGCCATAATTGAACCAACGAATACACCGTGGTTCCAGTCACGTGACTGATATACGAGGGGAGCAAGCTTTGCACGTCTGCCGCCGAATACGATAGCACTAATCGGAACACCGTTGGGATTCTCAAATTCGGAGCTGAGGCAAGGACAGTTAACAGCGGGAGCTGTGAAACGGCTGTTGGGATGAGCGCCTTTTTCTTCGCTTTCCTGACCGTTCCAGGGATTGCCCTTCCATTCAATTGCGTTTGCGGGAGGATTCTTGTCAAGACCTTCCCACCAAACTGTGTTGTCATCAAGATTATGAGCAACGTTTGTGAAGATAGTACCTTTCTTGGTTGAAGCGAGAGCATTGGGATTGGATTTTACGTTAGTACCGGGAGCAACGCCGAAGAAACCGTTTTCGGGGTTGATAGCGTAAAGTCTTCCGTCGGGACCTTTACGAATCCAGGAAATATCGTCACCAACGCACCATACCTTATAGCCTTTTTCCTTGTAAAGTTCCGGAGGAATAAGCATAGCAAGGTTTGTTTTACCGCAAGCTGAGGGGAATGCAGCGCAGATGTATTTAACTTCGCCCCGGGGATTTTCAATACCGAGGATGAGCATGTGCTCTGCCTGCCAGCCTTCTTTCCAACCCTGGTAAGAAGCGATACGAAGTGCGAAGCATTTTTTACCGAGAAGAACGTTTCCGCCGTAACCGGAGTTAACGGAGATAATTGTGTTGTCCTGAGGGAACTGACAGATATATCTCTTTTCTTCGTCGATATCGCAACGGCAGTGAAGACCGCGAACCCAATCATCGCTGTCGCCGAGTACATCAAGAACATCTTTGCCTACTCTCGTCATAATAACCATGTTGAGAACAACATAGATAGAGTCAGTAAGCTCAATACCTACTTTTGCAAAGGGAGAGCCAACGGGACCCATTGAATAGGGGATAACATACATTGTTCTGCCCTTGTAGCTGTCACGAGCAATATCGTAAAGCATTTCATAAGCTTCAGAGGGTTCCATCCAGTTGTTGGTGGGGCCTGCTTCCTCTTTTGTGTTTGCGCAGATAAATGTTCTGCCTTCAACACGTGCAACGTCGTTAACTGCAGTTCTGTGAAGATAACAGTCAGGAAGAAGCTCCTGGTTAAGCTTGATGAGTTCGCCTGTAGAGCAAGCAGTTGCTCTGAGCTCCTCGATTTGTTCTTTTGAGCCGTCGATCCAAACAATTCTGTCGGGCTTTACAAGGTCAACTTTTTCGTCGATCCAAGCAAGGACGCTCTTGTTGTTTGTTAATGCCATATTATTACGACCTCCTGTAAATTAGTCCAAAATTACCTATTTTGTAATCATAAAGAGTATACTGCATTTTGCGCATAATTTCAACAAAAAATACTAAATATTCCAAAATATTTAACAATTTAACATTTTGAACAATCAATTATATATATTATATGTTTATTTATATAAAAAACTACCCGAAAGATAATTTCTTTCAGGTAGTGAGTTGATTAATCAACATATTTTTCAACAAAATTGAAAACAGAATCCCAATAAAGCTCGGGGTGAACAAGGTGGGCTTCTGCGTGTTCTGCATCGGGAATTGAAACCTTTTCTTTTTCGCACGCAGCAGCGTTGTAGTTAAGGTCAAGCATTCTGTAGGGAACAAATAAATCCTTTTCACCGTGTAAGAAAATTGTGGGTGTTTTGGATTTCTTCAACTGTTCAACGCAGGATGCTTTCTTGAAATCAAAGCCTGAAACCACATTTGTAACAAGGTTTGCCGCGTAAAGAACAGGGAAAGCAGGGGTGTGATAGCTTTGCTTCATTTCATTTTTGAATTCATCCCAAACTGAAGAATAACCGCAGTCCGCAACGGCGCATTTAACATTGAAGGGTAAATCCTCGCCCGTTGTCATCATAACGGTAGCCGCACCCATTGAAACACCATGGAGCACAATCTGAGGATTATTGTAGGTTTTTGATATGTACTGAATCCAATCTATAATATCAAGTCTGTCAAGCCAGCCCATTGTAATTGAGCGATGCTCGCTTATATCGTGACCGCGAAGGCAGGGAAGAAGAATATTATAGCCTCTTTTGTGATAATGAAGCGCATAGCTTCCCATACCCTTGGGAGAGCTTGTATAACCGTGGATGCAGATAAGCCATTTGTCACTTTCCTCGTCAGCTTTGACAGTTAAAGCGTGTATGGGCTCGTTTTTGCGGTTTTTAATAACGATGTGGTCATAATCTTTAGTATCAACCCAGGCATCACCCTCGGCTCTTAAAACCTCTTTGGGAGCGGTTAAATCCGTGGGGTTTTTCTTTTCTTCCTGTTCTTTATTGAAATCACTGATTTTCTTTGATGCTCTTGTAAGAACAAAGGTGTTCATTGCAAGACCTGAACCAAAGAAAAGAGCACCTGCACCTAATAAAGCTTTAGCAGATTTTTTCAATTCTGTCACAACCTTTCGCACTTTTTTTACATTATACTACATATAATTAAAAAAATAAATATAAAATTTTGTTGTTTTATATATTATATTCTGTTATAATTACTGAAAAGTGGCAAGTTGGAAGTGGCAAGTGGCAAGTTTTTGGGCGCGGAAATGCGCCGAAGAATGATGTTTTCAATCGCAGGCATCCGGCAACTGGCAACTGGCATCTGGCATCTTTGTAATATTTTATTTTGATATTATATTTAGAATGAGGTTTTTTTATGTCTAAAGACTTTATGTTCAGAACATCTGCTTTCGGTGGTTTCAGAAAAGATGAGGTAATGGATTTTATCGAAAAAATTCTAAATGAAAAAAGCGCTCTTGAAAGAGAATTAGCAACAAATACTGCCAAAACAGCTCAATTAAATGCTCAGATTTCATCCTTGCAGAATGAAGTTTCGGATATTGGTAAGCTTCGTTCGGACGTTTTGGAGCTTTCTGCAAAAATTAATGACTACGAGGTAGCAGTAGACGATAAGGATACTCTTATTAAGGAGCTTACCGAAAGGCTTTCAGAGGCTCAGTCAAATGCAGTCACCGAAAATGAAATCAATGAATTGAGAAGCGAAAACGAAAAACTTCAGGCAGAGCTTAATAAGAAAGGTGAGCTGGAGCGTCAGGTCGGTGCGGCTATGCTTGATGCAAGAGTTCATTCAGAAGAGCTTGTTGAGCAGGCAAAAGAGAGAGCAAACTCTGTTACAAAGGCTGTTTATGCAGCGATTGGTGACACAGCCTTAAAAATTGATGACCTTTCTGCAGGAATAGGTGAGATTGCGCGTAATTTTACAAAATCCGTTGAAGAGGTTGAGCTCCGTATAAAAGCCTTAACGGGTGATATGAGTAAAACCGCTCAGGCACTTATTTCTGAAAATGTTTTAACAGAAGAGGTTGTTACTGAAATCGTTGAACCTGCAACAGAATATGATTTTTCTTCACCCGTAGTTGAAGATGAAATTATTTTTGACAGTAAAATCGGTGACGAGGATTATTAATGAGCGAATATTACTTAAACACTGAGAATATTAATGAATGGGTGGAAAATCTCGTAGCAGGTGACAGAGTACTTTTGTCCGGAACTGTATATACTGCGCGAGATGCTGCCCACAAGAGAATTAAAGAGCTTGTTTCAAATAATGCAGAATTACCTTTTGAACTTGAAAATTCTGTTGTCTATTATGCAGGACCCACACCTGAAAAAGAAGGTCTTGCAATTGGTAGCATAGGACCTACAACATCTTCAAGAATGGATTGCTTTTCGCCTTTGATGATTTCTCTCGGTCAAAAGGCGATGATTGGAAAAGGTAACAGAAGCGAAGAGGTTGTAAATGCTATGAAAGAATATGGCGGAGTTTATTTTGCCGCTATCGGTGGCGCAGGGGCGCTTTATTCAAAATGCGTTGAAGAATGCAATGTAATAGCCTTTGATGATTTAGGCTGCGAATCCGTAAAAGAACTGAAAATCAAAGATTTCCCGCTTTTAGTGGCTATAGACTCAAGGGGCAAAAGTTTGTATAAGTAATGGGATTACTATCCCTCTTTTTTTGAAGCAAAAAGGAGGGGACCGCGTCAGCGGTGGGTGGTACAACAATTACTGAACGAGTAAAGGAGCGTATTTGAAAAAATCCTACGATTATTTCAAGACGTTGAAAATGTTGTCGGAAATGGTTTCAGGTATATATGATAAAACCCTTTCAAATGACAACTTCGAAGCAAAACGAATTTCGTTTTTAGCTGAAAAAAGCGAGCTTATAAATAATCTCAGAAATGAATTTATTACTCCGCTTGAACGGAGTGATATTTTCTTGTTAACGGAATGTTTAACCGAAGAGCTTAATTCTGTTTTTGTTTTGCAGGAAAATTTGAGTTTGATTAATTGTAAGAATTCTGATGAGCTGAAAAGCTTTGGTGAAATTTTAAAAACACAAAACCATATTATTTCTCAATTAACAAATTTTAAGAGCAATTTAAAGCTTTTTGAACAATGCTCTGAAGAAACTAAGAAGCTTAATTCGGAAAAAAGAAATATTGAAAAGAATATTATTGAAGCACTTAAGTGCAAGACTGAGCAACCTCTCATTAAATATGCAATTAATACTGCTTTTCTTGATTTGAACAGAAAAATATATAAGACTATATTGGAAATAGAAAGAATTTTAATAAATAACAGTTAGGTGAACTATGGATTTTTACTCATTAAGAAAAAAACTTATAGAAAATGAATTTTCCCGAATGAATGATATGCAGAAAAGCGCCGTTTTTAATGTGAACGGTGCCGTTCTCATTTTAGCAGGTGCAGGTAGCGGTAAAACAACCGTTCTAGTTAACAGAATTGCTTATCTTATTAAATACGGTAACGCCTATCATTCTGATTTTTCATATAGAGTACCAACAGAAGAAGATACTGTAATACTCCAAAGCTACATAGAAAATGGTGGTAGTCTTCCTGAGAGAGTACAAGCTCTTTTAAGTGTGGATGCTCCTCAGCCTTGGCAGATTCTTGCGATTACATTTACCAACAAAGCCGCAAACGAGCTTAAAAGCCGTCTTGAAGCAATGCTCGGTGAAAAAGGAAATGATGTATGGGCAAGCACATTCCATTCCTGTTGTGTGCGTATTCTTCGTCGCGATAGTGAAAAAATAGGCTTTTCAAAGCATTTCACAATTTATGATACAGACGACTCAAAACGAGTTATGAAAGAGGTTCTTCGTGTCCTGGATATTGATGAAAAGCGCCTTCCTGTTAAATACGTGCTTAATGAAATCAGCAGAGCAAAGGATTCTTTGATGACCCCTGCGGATTATGCCGCAAGTGCAGGGTATGACACCAATAAAAAGCTTATCGGACAAGCTTTCGAAAAATACGAAGAAATGCTTAAAAAAGCGGATGCAATGGATTTTGACGATATTATTGTCAATACAGTTAAGCTCTTAAAAGAAAATCCCGATGTTCTCGAATATTATCAGCGCCGTTTCAGATATGTTATGGTGGACGAGTATCAGGACACTAACCACGCTCAGTACATTCTCACATCACTTCTTGCCAACGGATACAGAAATATCTGCGTTGTTGGTGATGATGACCAGAGTATTTATAAATTCCGCGGTGCTACAATTGAAAATATTCTTTCCTTTGAAAATCAATATGAAGATACTGCGGTTATTCGACTTGAGCAGAACTACCGTTCAACCTCAGTTATTCTCGATGCAGCAAATGCGGTTATTAAAAATAACAAGGGCAGAAAAGGCAAAACCCTTTGGACAGAAAAAGACGGTGGCGATAAAATCAAGGTCAAAATACTTACAGACGAGCGTGATGAAGGTCGATTTGTTGCGGACGAAATTCTCAATGCAGTTGCCCTCGGCAGAAGGTTTTCCGATTTTGCGATTCTTTACAGAACCAATGCTCAGTCCAGCAGTATTGAACGCGCTCTTGTTTATAATGCTGTTCCATATAAGGTTATCGGCGGACACAGGTTCTATGACCGTAAGGAAGTTAAAGATATTCTCGCTTATCTTTCGGTTATTGCAAATCCTTCCGATACAGTAAGAATGAAGCGCATTATAAATGAACCTAAGCGCGGTATTGGTGACACAATGGTCAATAATGCTTCATCAATAGCAGACGGATTGGGCACAACATTTTATGATGTTATTTCTCATGCAAATGATTACCCGATGTTGTCACGCGGTGCTTCAAAATTACTTGATTTTACCGCTCTTATAAATGCTCTTGCACTTTCGCTTGAAGAGAAAAATATACAGGAATTCTTTGATGACGTTATAACAAAAACAGGTTACTATGCCTCCCTCGATTTAGACAAGGAAACTGCAGAGGAACGCAAGGCAAACGTTATGGAGGTTCTCGCAAACCTTGTACGATATATGGAAGAAAACGAGGGTGGAACTCTTACAGGCTTCCTTGAAGAAGTAGCTTTGATGACCGACCTTGATAATTATAATACAGAAGCGGAATCAACAGTTATGATGACTCTTCACTCTGCAAAAGGTCTTGAATTCCCCGTTGTGTTTATTGTTGGTATGGAAGAGGGTCTTTTCCCGGGAAATCAGGTGATGTATGACCCGAGCGAAATTGAAGAGGAACGTAGACTTTGCTATGTTGGTATTACCCGTGCAAAAGAAAAACTCTATATCACCAATGCTCGTTCAAGAATGCTTTTTGGTAATACAAGCTTTACAAGACCCTCACGCTTCCTTTCGGAGATACCCGAGGAGCTTACCGATTTCGAGCGTAACGAGCCTCAGCAACGCTTTTACGGCGGTTATTCAGAGGCTTCCTATGGCGATTCATCATATAGCGGTGGAACAAAAATGTTTTCCCGGGAAAAATCATATTCAAAACCATCATCTTATGCACCTAAAAACAAAGCAAGCGGTTTTGCAAACGGGGGCTTCAGCTCTGCTCCCAAAAAGCCAACAACAGAAAATGTTGTTCTCGATTTTAAAGTTGGTGACACCGTTCAGCACAAAACCTTCGGACAAGGTTTAATTGTCAGCGCAAAAGCAGTTGGCGGTGATATGCTTCTTGAAATAGCCTTTGACACCTGCGGAACGAAAAAAGTTATGGCAAAAATGGCGAAGCTGACAAAATGCTGAATTACATTCAGTATTTTGCAGGTTAGAAGTGGCAAGTTAAGGGTGCTGCGCACAGCAATTATAGTGATTTGTTTAAATAAATAAGAAAATGGATTCAAGACACTTATTGTCCTGAATCCATTTTTAATTTTATAATCGGCTTCGCCCCGAAACTTGCCACTTCCAACTTGCCACTTTTATCAGTATTCCGAAAACGGCGATGCAATTCTTGATAATCTGAAGTTTACAGTTTCTCTTGAACGGTTGTATCTGTAAATACTGAACACAAGTCCGATACCGATATAAAGGCAAAGGGTGCTTGTACCGCCCGCGCTGAAGAAAGGAAGCGTAATACCGATAACGGGGAGTACCATTAAGCACATACCGATGTTGATAACAACCTGTGCTGCAATCATTGAGGCAATGCCGTAGCAGGCAAGTTGAGCGGAAAAGTCCCTTGCTTCTTTACCGATTCTAATCATTTTAAAACATATAAAGAAAAGGAGTCCAAGAGCAATCAAACAACCGAAAAAGCCTGTTTCCTCGCCAATAGCGGTGAAAATAAAGTCGTTTTCGCTTTCGGGAACAAGTCCTGCTTGTGTGTACGTTCCTTTTAGATAGCCTTGACCGAAGAATCCGCCTGAACCCAAAGCGTTAAGGCCCAGAGTTTGCTGATAACTTTCGTCTGCAAAGTCTTCGGGACGGAAAAGCGCCAAAAATCTATTTCTTTGATAATCGTCGAAAATATACATCCATATAAGAGGGGATGCGGCAACGGCAAGAATACCGCCTGCACCGAAAAATCCGATATGAAGCCCTGCAAAGAAAAGCATCGCAATGGTCATAAATATGAAAACAAGAGCAGAGCCCATATCACCCGTGAGAACAACAAGTCCAATGGGTATAAGTGCGTGAATTCCTAAAAGTACAATTGATTTGAAGCTGTTAATGTTATCCTTGCAAAGCTCAAGATGCATTGAATAAGTAATAACATAACCTATTTTAACAAGCTCTGAGGACTGAAAGTAAATTGAACCGAATTGAAGCCAGGATTTAGCATCGGGGCGGGATTCGGGCGCAACACCAAAAATAAGGGTGACAAGCATCAATCCAACACAAAACAGACCTATAATTGGCCATAGCTTCATTATCAGTTCATAGTCAATTGCCGAAATTATTAGTGTTATAATTATGCCTGCGACCGCGGCAATAATCATAACGGTGGCATCTCGGTGCATCAGTTCGCCCTCTTGAAGTTGCCAACGGGTTGCGCTGTGAACCATCATAACGCCGAAAACTGACGCGACCGTTATAAGTAAAAGAAGCATTTTGTCCGTTTCCGAAACAAATCTTCTTGTTAGTGAAAAAAATTTTTTCAAGTCGTGCACCTCTTGATTTTATCTTACAATATTGTTATTATACATATAATGTATTTTTATTTCAAGTGTTTTAATTTATTGAGGTTAATATGATTGAAGTCTTTTCTTGTTCGCCAAAGGAAACCGAGCTTTTCGGTGAAAGGTTGGGCGCAGTTTTAAAAGGTGGCGAGGTTATCGCTTATTTCGGTGGTTTAGGTATGGGAAAAACCCGTTTTACCGCAGGTCTTGCAAGAGGAATGGGAATAAATGCGGATGTTTCCAGCCCCACATTTGCTCTTGTTCACGAATATGGCGGTGAAATCCCTCTTTGCCATTTTGATATGTACAGAATAAATACCTTTGAGGATTTATGTACAACGGGATTTTTTGATTATCTTGATAACGGGTGCGTTCTCGCGGTTGAATGGAGCGAGAATATTGAAAATGCATTACCTGAAGAAAAGCTTATTAAGCTAGAGTTTTCTCGTGGCGAAAATGATGACGATAGAATTTTGAGAATGAGTGGTGAAAGTGTTTATGAGAATTCTTGGTGTTGACAGTACTGCAACTGCCGCTTCTGCTGCGGTTTATGCAGATGGTAAGCTTTTAGCCGTTGATTTTTCAAATACAGGTCTTACCCATAGTCAGACACTTTTGCCTATGATAGATAATGTTTTAAAAACTGCACGTGTTTCTGTTGGTGATATCGACTGTTTCGCCGTTTCCAACGGTCCCGGTTCTTTTACCGGTGTTCGTATAGGAGTTTCTGCGGTTAAAGGTCTTGCACAACCACTTAACAAAAAATGTTTGGGTCTTTCAACACTTGAGGTTATTGCAAAGCCTCTTGAAAACACGGGTGTATATGCGGTTTCAGTTATGGATGCCCGTTGTAATCAGGTTTATACTGCTCAGTTCGATTGCAAAAGCGGTTTAGAGCGAAAAACTCCCGATGATGCCATTTCAATTGCAGATTTGACTGAACAATTAAAATCCGTTGACGGCAGAATAATGCTTATAGGGGACGGGGCTCTTCTTTGCTATAACAAAATGAAGGAAGAATTACCAAATGTTGAAATTGCACCGCTTAATATAAGATATCAGAGTGCATCATCAGTTTGTCTTATTGCATCGGAAATTCTCGAAAAAGATGAGAATTTGTCGATTTCTGCCGATGAGCTTTTACCTTGTTATTTAAGACTTTCTCAGGCTGAGAGAGAATTGAAAAATAAAAATAAATAAAATTTATATAAATCAAAACCGAAAGGATGTTAAATATGATTGCTATTGCTTCTGACCACGCAGGTTACCCTCTTAAAGAGGAAATTAAAAAATATCTTACAGAAAAAGGCGTTGAATTTATCGATTGCGGTGCGGATTCTACTGCATCTGTTGATTATGCCGCTTTTGCTCAGAAGGCTTGCTTAAAGGTTACAAGCGGTGAATGTGACAAGGCAGTTCTTTGTTGCGGAACCGGTATCGGTATTTCAATGGCAGCAAATAAAGTAAAAGGTATCAGAGCTGCTTGCTGCTCCGATTATTTCAGTGCTAAATTCACAAGATTACATAATGATGCTAATGTTATTTGTATGGGCGCACGTGTTATCGGTGGCGGTCTTGCTTGTGAGCTTGTTGATGTTTTCCTTAATACCGAATTTGAAGGTGGCAGGCATCAGCGCAGAGTTGACCAGATTCACGCTATTGAAAACGGCGAAATACTTTAATGAACAAGATAAAACTTTTTATAAAAAATAACCCAAAGATAATAAAAAGAGCGTTGTGTGTTATGCTGACGCTCTTTGTTGCTTTTTCCATTGTAACTGTCTGGGGAAATATAACCTTATCAGTTGAACATATTGAAATTGAAACTGATAAATTAAGTGAAGATTTAAACGCTTATAAAATAGCTCATATTTCCGATTATCATAATACGAAGAATAATTTTTTGACCGATGCGGTTATTAACTCTTTGAATGAAGAAAAGCCTGACATAATCGTTTTAACAGGTGATTTGGTTGACTGCAGAAAAACTGATATTGAAAAAGGGCTTGACTTTGTTTCAAAAATAATTGATATTGCTCCCGTTTATTATGTAACAGGTAATCACGAGTGCAATATCAGTATTGATAGTCAATCTGCCTTTGATAATATGATTTCAGATTTAGAAGCATTAGGCGTTACAGTTTTAAGAAACGAACAAACTCAAATCAAATTATCAAGTGGTGACAGTCTTAACATATTTGGAATTAATGATCCGTATTTCCATTGCGGAAGCAGTAGTGAAGTTACAGATGCAACAGATAGTCTTTGTTCTCTTTTCGAAGTAGATAATAATGAATTCAATATTCTTCTTGCCCACCATCCCGAACAGTTGGATATTTATTCAAAGTATGCCTTTGATTTGGTTTATTCAGGCCACGCCCACGGTGGTCAGGCTAGGTTATTTGGTATCGGTTTAATCGCTCCGGACCAAGGAATTTTTCCAAAATACACAAGCGGTCTTTATGAAGAAGAGGGAACAAAGCTTATAGTCAGCAGGGGAATAGGTAACAGTATCGCTCCTGTGAGAATATTCGACCGACCTCATTTAATATTTACTGAAATAAAAATAACTCACTCAACTTAATCGGTTGAGTGAGTTTTCTTTCTACGCCTTTAAAGCTCTTTCAAGCCAGATTGAAGCGATTTCGATTGCCGCATACATTCCGTTTTTATCGGAACTTTTTTCAATAGCAGCGAGGGGGTTAGCTTCTTTGGTGTTAACGAGCTGAACCTTAACCTTGTCTGCAATCTTAACGCCGTGAACCTCGTGGGATTCAACAACGGAAAGAAGAGCAACATAAGGGTCGTTAATGTCGCCGTAGTAAATTGTGTTGCCTTTACGAACAAGGGGTTTACCCTTGTAGGTCAAAAAGCTTTTATTATCAGCCAAAATAAACACTCCTTAGTGAAGATAAGCCTTGAGAAGAGCCTGAAGAAGCTCATCTCTGTCAATCTTGCGAATAAGACTTCTTGCATTGTTGTGAGTCGTGATGTAGGTGGGGTCCTCAGACAGTATATAACCTACAAGCTGACTTGTGGGGTTGTAGCCCTTTTCAACCAAAGCGTTGTAAACTGTTACAAGAATTTCACGCATTTCTCTTTCGTGCTCGTCGCTGATAGTGAATTGTATTGTTTTATCTGTCATATAAACACCTCCTATGAACTATGTGTATTATTATAAACGATAACTTAAAAAATTACAACTATTATTTGTTAAGAAAAATCAAACTTTCGTTTAAAGTTCTATAAATAGTACGGTTTTTAAAGATTATGCTCTCATTTCAATGCCGATTTCTTTGAGATTTTGGAGAATTGTATCAATCCATGTCTGAACCTCATCCATTTCGAGAGTTTTCTCTTTTGATGAGAAGATGAGTCGAACAGTTATGCTCTTAATACCATCTTTTTCGTAGGTGTCAATAACCTTTACATTGTTAAGCTCTTCGAGATTAAGAGAATTCCAGCATTTTGAAAGGTCAGCGAAAGTAACTCCCTCTTTCATTATAAGTGAAAGGTCATAATAAGTTGACTGCTGAGTTGAGGGCTCAACAAATGAAATATTGTCGCCGCCGATTGTGATGAAATCATCAACATCAATTTCAATGCAAACTGCAACACCGTTTTTATCAAGCTTCTGAGCGTTTGCAGGGTGAAGAGTGTTGATAGTACCAACGCTTACACCATCGCAAGTGATACTTGCTGTGTTCTTGGGGTGCTGCCAAGCGTGAACAGGTGCAACCTTTGCAAGAACAGGAGCCTTGTGCTTAATCTGCAAGAAGATTTCGTTAACCATTGATACTGCCTTGAAGAACAAATCCTTTTCGGAAACTGTTTTGTCGAAGAGAACAACGCCGAGTCTTCTGCATTCGTTAGCAGTGCCATCTTCTTTAATGCCTGCTGCAACACGACCGATTTCAAAAATACCGTAGCTTTCAGAATAATCTTTGTTGTCGGAAACTGCGGAAAGGAGCGTGGGAATCATTGAGTTACGGATAGTTCCGTTATCAGAGCTTTCAATGTTAAGAACCTTAACATTATCTTCAACCTCAATACCAAGCTTCTTATATTTTCTCACGTCGCACCAGATATATGAGTGAACCTCGTGGAGATTATAATGCTTAACAAGAATATCTTTTATTTCGTTGCTCTGAGCACGAACAGGGGAGCTCTTAACAGGTTTTAAAGGACTCTTTGTTGTAATAATGCTAAAGTTGTCATAGCCGTAAATACGGGTGATTTCCTCAATTATATCAGCTTTGATTGTAACATCCTTTGTTGCACGGAAAGAGGGAACCTTAACCTTGAATTCATCACCGTCTTTAGTAACACCAAAGCCAAGTGCGGTAAGAGTTTTAAGAATTCTTTCCTCAGAAATGTCAATACCTGTGTATTTATCAACATAAGCTTTGTTAAAGGAAATGTTGATTTCGGGGTATTTTCTTACATATTCGTCTGTAAGCTGAGAAGCAACTCTTGCGCCTTCATCAATGCTTTGAAGAAGATAAGCAAAGCGCTTTGCAGCAGTAACGGTCATTTCAGGGTCAAGCATTTTTTCATAACGTGCAGAAGCATCGGTACGAAGACCGAGTCTTGAAGAAGATTTTCTTACGCTTACACCGTCAAAGTTAGCGCACTCAAGAACAACTGCGTTTGTATCACCAACAATTTCAGAATCAAGACCGCCCATGATACCTGCAATTGCAACGGGTGTTGAGCCGTTCTGAATGAGAAGAGTGTCGGTTGTGATATCTCTTTCGGTGTTGTCAAGAGTTACGAATTTGCAATCCTCTTTTGGAGTATCAACAACGATTTCATCAATCTTGTTAGCATCGAAAGCGTGAGTGGGCTGACCCATTTCAAGCATAATGTAGTTTGTAAGGTCAGCGAGGAGATTTATTCCTCTCATACCGCAGTAGTAAAGACGGATTTGCATTGCAAAAGGACTCACGTTCTTTGTAATGTTGTCCATTTTTACGCAGGAATAGCGGTAAACGAGGTCATCTCTTCCAACAGTAACCTTAATCTTATCATCACCGTCATAAGCAAGGTCTGAAAGGGGAAGAGGTTTAAGCTCTCTGTCTGTGAGGGCAGCAAATTCTCTTGCAATACCATAGTGACCCCAGAGGTCAGGGCGGTTTGTAAGGGATTTGTTATCAACCTCGAAAATAATATCTTCAATGGGATAAATGTCCTTGAGGTCAGTACCGTTAGGAGCATCTACATCAATTTCCATAAGACCGGATTTGTCATCGGAAAGACCAAGCTCGAAAGCGGAACAGCACATACCTTCGGATTCATAGCCCGCAACGGTTGCTTTTGTAATTTCGCCTGCGGGAACTCTGCCACCGGCTTTAACGAAAGCAATTTTCATATTCTCTCGAACATTGGGTGCACCGCAAACAACATCATAAATTCTGTCACCGCCGTCAACCTTGAGAAGATGAAGCTTTTTTGAGTTAGGGTGATTTTCAATTGAAAGAATTTCACCAACAACAACATCTCTTAAATCTTCACCTTTAATAATGATGTCTTCAACCTCGGCAGTTGCAAGAGTGAAGGAGTTAATAAGCTTTTTAATATCAAGACCTTCGAGGTCAACATATTCTTTAATCCAGTTAATTGAAACAAACATTTATTTGACCTCCTCTTCAGAATCTGTGAATGTAGCATTTTCGAACTGTGAAAGTGCTTTAAGGTTACAGGA
>CAZUZV010000005.1:0-81069 GCA_964624385.1 uncultured Eubacteriales bacterium
GAACGCTCTATCCTGCTGAGCTACGGGCGCATATTATGAAATTTAGGTAAATTAGAGTTCGAAGGCATATCCCTTACATTTCCCCGAAAAGGCACCAAAGGGTACCAAACAGGGTGCCAAATCTCCGTAAGGTCTGACACAAGGTCGCGAAATCGACGTTTTTCTCGCGTTTTCTCGCTTTCCTGCGCGTATCACACGGATAGGGCAAGACCTTAGGAGGGGTTTATTATATCCATTTAACTATGCGGGCAAATATTAAATTTACTGTTGGTATTATATCAAAAAAAGGGGATTTGTCAAGATACACGACACCATCACTAAAATCATTTTTTAGTGATGGTGTCATTAAGGTTTATATTAGAGGAAGTTTAACAACCGCTTTGAACATATCTCCGTCAATTTCAATGTTGAAAATACCGTTCTGGAGCTCTGCGAAGCTTCGGGCGATTGAAAGACCGAGACCGCTGCCGTCGGTTGTTCGGGAGTTGTCACCGCGGACAAATCTTTCTGTCAGCTCGTTGGGGTCAATGTTCAGCTTTTCCCGGCTTATATTCTTGATTTCGAAAACACCGAACTCATTTTCTTTGTAAACATCAACATAAACTCTTGTTCCCGTAAGGGAATATTTACGAGCGTTGGAGAAAAGGTTGTCAATAATTCTGAAGGTGTGCTGACTGTCGGCACTTACGATTATTTCCTTATCTCTTTCGGTAAGTATAACATCAAGACCCGCATTTTCAAGCACATCGCTGTTTTCACCAACCGCCTGAAGAGCCATTTCGTTAAGGTTAACCTGAGCCACATTCATTTTAATATTACCTGAATTTGCCTTACTTGCTTCGGTTAAATCCTCAATAAGACGTTTTAGCTTCTTGGATTTTTCATCAAGAATGTCAATGTATTGTTGCTTTTCTTCTTCAGCAATATTATCCATTTTAAGAAGAGAAACATAATTAATGATAGATGTCAGGGGAGTCTTTAAATCGTGGGAAACGTTGGTGATAAGCTCGGTTTTAAGGTGTTCGCCCTTAATGGCCTCGTTAATGGCATTTTCAATACCGTCGCGACAAGCACTTAGATCGCAAGCGAATTGTCTCAAAGGCTTAATATAGTTCTTAGTGTTAATTACTGTTTTGTAGTTTCCGTTTCGTATTTCTTCCGCTACCTTTGCCAGTCTTACAACATCGCTTATATAAAGCATTGCATAAACAAGTGCCAAACCATTGAAAATTATAAGACCTATAACAGATACGGGAAAAAAATCTGTAACTCCAAGAATATAAAAGAAAATATTTATTACTACATAACCCACAAAGAACAGAATAGTCTGAGTTTTAATTCTTCTTTTAATCTGTTCAGGGCTTAATTCCTTTTCTGTAGCTTTAATTTTTGCTTTTTCTTTAGCTTTTTTAATACCGCTTTTAATTTTGCGGGCAAGGAAAATTGTAATAAACCTGTTTCCTAAGGTTTTTGCCTTAACATTTCTTACAATATAAAGTACAAAGCTTAAAAGGAAGAGAGAAATAAGAGCGAATCCGATGCCGATTGCATTTCGGATAAAAGCAGGTGTTAAGAGCCATTGTAATGCTTCAAATTGTTCGTAAATTTCATCAGGCTCAATAAAATCTATATATGCCAAATAACCAACACCAAAGCCTGTAAATCCTACAAGAGCAGATGTAAAGGTAAGATAAAGAACAAAAGGTATTTTATCAGTGGCTACTAATTTAACGCTATCGTCTTTTCTTGTTCCGCTGATTTTACAACAAATAACAAAGCATATAATTGAAAGCAAAGCAAACAAAACAGTCAAAGCAAGATAAGTGTTTGCATTGAAGTTGTTTACAGATGAAAATGCACCGTACATGGTGTAAAAATTGTCACCGGGGATTAAATTTTCATTTAATTTCAGGTAAAGTGAAAATCCATCAAAGTAGTCACACATGAATTTTTCGTCCACCGCTTTATTGGGGAGGAAATCTGAATCTGTTAAAAATTTCAAAAGATTTGTTGAATAGTTTATTTTGTTTGCAGGGGATAAAAGCTTTTCTCCGTCAAACTCAATGTAGTACAACTGTTCAGCCTTTAAGTTTTTTATAAAATCGTTTCTTTCATCTACAGGTACATTTGAAATTGTCTCTCCGCTTTTGTTGTTTGTGAAAATAAATTGAATATTTATTAATCTATTTAATTTTGCAGTTATCAGTTCAACATTTTCATAATAGCTTTCTTCTAAAGCGTTTTCTTCTCTGGTTTCGAGTTCATCTTTGATTTGTTCAACGCTAACAGCATCATCTACGATATCAAAAATAGCCTTTCTTAACTGCTGATATTTATAGTTCCAATCGGAATAAGATTTATATTTCTCTTTTATTTTGAATAACTCTTCGTCATCGGTAGGGTATGAAACGCCTTCATAATCATTATATTCAACGTAAACAGAGGTAGCTTGTTCTGAATATTCTCCGTCATAGTAATAGTCGTTGTAATAATCATAGAACTCGTGAGCTTCGACATATTCATCGTATTCAGGCATATAAACGATACCATTCTTATCAATATCGTAAGTTCCATTGTTGGTTTCAATAGTGTCAGGACGAAGCTTTTTCAGTTCTTGAATAGTGTTGAAAAGCTTGATTGCACGCTCCTCTTTTTGGTCAAAACTCTTGATTATTTTCTTTGCGGCATCTGTTTTTAAATACTCACCATAACTTAAATATACATCATAAAAGTCGGAAACCTCTTTGAAATTGTACATATTATCCCAAAGAGTGTTCTTTATTTCCGCTGTAAAAAGAGGCGTATTTTTAAATTCGCCATCTTCGCTTGCATAAAATATGCCTTTTCTTAAAAAGTTCAGCGCACTAATACCTGTTAAAAATGCAAATATGATTGTTAAAAGCACCGCCACCAATTTTATGAGCGGATGATATTTAGATTTTTTCAATTTTGTATCCAATTCCCCACACCACCTTTAAATATTTTGGCTCCTTCGGGTTAATCTCGATTTTTTCTCGTATGCGCCTGATGTGAACTGTAACAGTTTTATCTCCAACCATACAGGGCTCACCCCAAACTGCTTCGTAAATCTGTGTTGTAGAAAGAATGCATCCTAAGTTTTTCATAAGATGCTCCACAATTCCGTATTCCGTTGCAGTCAGCTTAACGGGTTCGCCGTCAACAGTTACCTCGTGAGCAATCGTGTCAACTGAGAGACCGCCGTTTACTATAACGCCTTGCTTCTTTTCAAGACTACCTAAAGAGCAGTATCGCCTAATCTGGCTTTTTACTCTTGCAGTAAGCTCAAGGGGGTTAAAGGGTTTTGTAACGTAATCATCTGCGCCAAAGCCAAGCCCCGTGATTTTATCGGTGTCTTCGCTTTTTGCGGAAAGGAGAATGATTGGAATATTCTTTGACTTTCTGATTTCCAGAGTTGTCTGCAGACCGTCAAGCTCGGGCATCATAATATCAAGAACAATGCAATGGATTTCATTTTCCTCAATGATTTTCAAAGCCTCTCTGCCGTTTGTTGCAAGTAAAGGCTTGTAGCCCTCCATATTAAGATAAATTTCTATGGAGTTGAGTATGGCTTTATCGTCGTCGCAAATGAGAACGTTATACATTCAATTACCCCCAAATTCCTTTCTGCATCTTCATTTTAAGATGGGTATATTACAAAAAAATCAATAAAATTATTACAAATTTCTTACGAAATTGAAATTATCTTTCATTTTCGCCGTTTTTCTTTTTATTAGTTCTAATTATAACAGAAAACAATATAAAAGTACAACGGGATACGACTCTTTTTTCAGTAGCTTGTCCGTACAATAAAAATAACTATTTTTTAGGAGTTTTTTTATGAGCGTTAAAGTTGTGGCGGGTGTGAAAAAAAGTAATAGAAAAAGAGTAAAGATTATGCAATACAGAGGATTTTTTATAAGGCACTCTGTTACCTTCGTTCTGGGTATTTTGTTCAGCCTTTCTGGGTTTAATAAGGAGTTTTCGCCTTTTGGTGCGGCGTTTTGCGCAAGTGTACCCAAGGATTTAACCATAACTGCTGCTTTAGGCGCAACTGTCGGTTGGTTTTTTACTTTGGATTCTGTTTCTGCCTTGCGGTATACCTCGGCAGTTCTTGCGCTTTGTGTAATAATGAGTGCACTGAAACCCTTCAGACAAATTCGTGATAATGCCGTAACACCTTTGATTACTGTTTTTATTTGCCTTTTTGTTACAGGTCTTGCAATAGTTTTTGCGGAGGATGTAACAGTATTTTCCGTTCTTCTTTCCTTTGCGGAAGGGACAATAGGTGCGGCAACATCATATCTGCTTTTTAAAAGTCAGAGTGTTTTGTCCTTAAAAGGCGGACTTTCCATGCTCACCTCAAAGGAAGCAACCGCAATAATTGTCAGTTCAATGCTACTGCTTTTGTCATTGAGAAATATTTCTTTTTTTGATATTTACCCTGTAAATATAATAACCACATTCTTAATTCTTGTTTGCGCCTTTTATTGCAAGGAAGCAGGAGGAGCAATTGTCGGTATTTGTGCAGGTTTGATAACAAGTCTCGGTAGCGGAAATATACTTTTTTTGAGTTTTTATGCTTTCGGAGGACTTTTAACAGGTGTTTTTTCCTCTTACGGTAAAATCGCTTCCTTTACAGCCTTTGTTTTTTCAGGAGTTGCCGTTACTGCTCTTTCCTATGAAAATTTCAATTCTTGGGGACTTATTGCTGAAACACTTATAGCCGGAGTTTTGTTTTTTGTTCTTACAAGTCGTTTCGACGAAAAGTTCAGAAGCATTTTAAAACCCAATGTTACATCGCCTGTTATTGAAACGGTGAAAAGTGATGTTTTCAGAAAATTGAAAAACGCTTCTCAGGCTTCTGCAGAAATTTGCGCTTCTCTTACAAGCGTCAGCGATGCCTTAAGTAAATCCGAAAAATTTGATATTCGTACCGTTCCCCAAAAAACTAAAGAACGGATTTGCGGTTCTTGCGGACTTTATGATGCTTGTTGGGGAGAAAACTGCAATGAAACCCAAGACGCTTTTAACACCCTCCTGACAATGAAGAAAGAAGGGAAGTATCTTGAATATAAAACTGTTCCTCAACATTTTGCCGCAAAATGTATAAGAACAGAAAATGTCAGTAGTAGCTTCAATAGACTTTATTCAGAGTATAAAATCCGCAATCGGTTTGAAGAGCGTTTTCGTGAAATGCATGCTCTTGCTTCGGAGCAGTTTGTAAATGTGGCATCTCTTCTGGATTCTCTTTGCAACAAAATTGATGAAGAAATTCGTTTCGATATGGATGTTGCCAACAGAGTAAAAGCGGCGGCAGTTACATGCGATTTGGAGGTTTCAGAGTGTTGCTGTTTTATAAATAATTCAGAAAAAATGACTGTTTCTTTAAAGGTAAAAACTGTTTCAGGGCGGCTTGATTTAAGCTCTTTAAGCACCCAAATTGGTATAATTGCCGACAGAAAGTTTGAATTACCGCTTATAGAAAGGGAAGATGAGATAACAAGCATTACCTACCGTGAAAAGTATGACTATAAAGTTGTTGGTTCGGGGGTTCAGTTTTGTGCTAAAGGAGAAAAATATTCCGGCGATACCTTTTCCACCTTTGAAGACGGCAACGGGATGTTTTATGCTGTTATTTGTGATGGAATGGGAACAGGCACAAAAGCTGCTCTCTCATCGGGGCTTGCAGTAACTCTTTTGGAAAAGCTCATAAAAGCGGGCTTTGGAATAAAAGCTTCTGTAAACACTGTTAACACATCTTTAATTTCAAAGTCAGGTGAGGAGTGTTCAGTAACCCTTGATTTAACGGCAATTGACCTTTTTACAGGCCATATTGAGTTCTATAAATGCGGGGCTTCAAATACAGTTGTAAGAAAGGGAAGTAGAATTTTTGATGTGGATTTTTCGTCATTACCTCTTGGTATTATTAAGGATACGGAAATCAGTTGTGGTTCAGGGACTCTTGGTGAAGGGGATGTTCTTGTTATGTCCTCCGACGGTGTTCGGGAGGAGGATATGCCGTTTTTGAAAAAAGAACTGAAAGCTTTCTCAGGTGGTAATGTCAGAAGCTTTACAACTGAGCTTTGCGAAAGCATCCGTCGTCTCCAACCCGAAAAGCAGGATGATTTAACAGTTTTAACTTTAGCGATAACAAAGAATGAGTGATTTTATGTATAAGTTTACGGGTTTTACCCAAAGTGCAAATAATGCTTTGAATTATTCAATTGAAGCAGCGGAAAATTTAGGTCATACCTATATCGGTAGTGAGCATGTTTTGCTGGGGCTTTTGTCCGATTCAAGAATGGTTTCCGCTTCGATTTTGGCAAGCAAAAAGGTTTCCTTGAAAAAAGCTGAAGAGCAGATAAAAAGTGTGGTAGGCATAGGAATGCCCACATCACTTACACCCGATGATATAACTCCCCGTTGCAGAAAAATAATTGAAAATGCTCTTTTGATGGGGCGGACAATGCCCTTGGGAGAGGCAGGAACACAGCAGCTTTTAACCGCTCTTATAAGAGAAAGTCAATGTGCGGGATGTAAGATTTTAATGTCTTTAGGTATTGTGCCCTATGAAATCAGTTCCGATGTTTCTAATTCTGTTGAGGCGGGAGAGGGGAAAAACTCCAAGAATACCGAGAATAAAAAAACAATGGTAGGCAAGTACGGCAAGGACTTAACAGAACTTGCGGAAAAAGGTGATATTGACCCGGTTATAGGCAGAAATTCGGAGATAAAAAGAGTTATCGAAATTCTTTGCAGAAGAACCAAGAATAACCCTTGCTTAATAGGTGAACCGGGTGTGGGTAAAACTGCAGTTGCAGAGGGTCTTGCTTTGCAGATTGCAAAAGGGGATGTGCCCGAGCTTCTTAAGAGCAAAAGAATTATAAGCGTGGATTTAACCTGTATGGTAGCAGGTACAAAGTACAGAGGCGATTTTGAAGAAAGAATAAAAAATATAATCGATGAGGTTTGTTCTGACGGTAATATGATTCTTTTTATAGATGAGCTTCATAATATAGTCGGGGCAGGCTCTGCCGAGGGAGCAGTTGATGCGGCAAATATCCTCAAACCCTCTCTTGCAAGAGGTGATTTGCAGGTTGTAGGGGCGACAACCATTGACGAGTACAGAAGGTATATCGAAAAAGATGCCGCATTGGAACGGCGCTTTCAAACCGTAAGCGTAGACGAGCCTGACAGAGAGAGCTCTGTTCTGATGCTTCAAGGTCTTAAAGAAAAATATGAAAAGCATCACGGTGTCAGAATAAGTAGTGAAGCCATAAGTTCAGCGGTAGATTTGAGTATGCGGTATATTACCGACAGATTTCTTCCCGATAAGGCAATTGATTTGATTGATGAAGCATCTTCACGGGTTCGGCTCAAGAATTATACACCACCCGAGTATGTGCGCGAGCTTGAAAATAAGCTCAAAGAAATATGCGCTCAAAAGCATAATGCCATTGAAAAACAAGATTTCGAGAAAGCTGCGGCTCTTCGCGACAAGGAAAAAGAAACCACAACTCTTTTAAGAATGAAAACTCAGCAGTGGAAAGATTCTGCAAAACAAGAAATTAAAACAGTAACTGCAGAGAATGTTGCGGATGTTGTTTCTGCTTGGACGGGTGTGCCCGTTTCACAGCTTACAGAAGAAGAAAGCCAAAAGCTTTTAAAACTGGAAGAGTTTTTGCATAAACGCATAGTGGGACAGGAGGAAGCGGTCAGTGCAGTTTCCAAGGCTATAAGGAGGGGACGTTCGGCATTCAAAAATCCAAAAAGACCTATTGGTTCATTCTTGTTTTTAGGGCCAACGGGAGTGGGGAAAACCGAGCTGACCAAAGCACTTGCAGAGTGCCTTTTCGGTTCGGAACAGCAGATTATAAGGATTGATATGTCTGAATATATGGAAAAGCATTCCGTCTCCCGTCTTGTAGGATCTCCGCCCGGTTATGTTGGCTTTGAAGAGGGGGGACAGTTAACGGAAAAAGTAAGGCGAAACCCTTATTCCATAGTTCTTTTTGATGAAATTGAAAAAGCTGATAGTGATGTTTTCAACCTTCTTTTGCAAATAATGGAAGACGGAATGTTAACGGATTCATCGGGGCGCAAAGCGGATTTTAAAAACAGCGTTGTTATAATGACATCAAACATAGGTGCCGAACTGATATCCAATAATAAAAGTGCAATGGGTTTTGCAGGGGAGAGCGCAATTTCTCAACGGAGAGAAAGAATTAAAACCCTTGTGAACGAAGAGGTTAAAAAAATCTTTAAACCTGAATTCATAAACCGTATTGATGAAATTATAATTTTCGATTCTTTGGATGAAAAAGAAATCAGAGAAATTGCAAGCAGAATGCTTTCGGAGCTTAAAACAAGATGCAATAAATCGGGGATTAAAATTAATTTTGATGAAAGCGTTATAGAGGCTGTTTCCGAAAAGGGCTTTGATTCGGTTTACGGTGCAAGACCTTTGAGGAGAGCGGTAACTGCTTTGGTAGAAGATGCTCTTGCGGAAAAATATTTATCGGGAGAGTTTAAAGAAAAAAATCCCTTAATTTGCAAATGGGATGGGGAAAAAATAACCATTTCATAAATTCAAAGAAAACACCGGTTTTTGCCGTTGTTTTCTTTTCATTTTATTGACTTTTGTGCGAAATAAACCTATAATACAATAGATATATATTTTAATTATTTTTGTGAAGGAGCGATGTTATGAAAAGAATAATGTCTTTAATGCTTGCGCTTGTTATTAGTTTAAGCATTTTTATGTCTTCAGGAACCACCGCTTCTGCAGGACTTTTCACAGGCACCGAAACAGGCGAAATGCAGGATACATCTGCAGAAGATAACGGCACTGTTTATTGGGAGTTTTCCTACAATACTTTAAAAGGGACTGCAACCTTGCGTTTAAGCGGTGACGGCTATATGCCAAACGGCACAGATCAATCCTGGCTTGTTGTTCAGCAACAAAAACAGTGTTATATTACGGAATTGATAATTGAAAACGGTGTTAAAAGCATTATGGAAGGTGCTTTCTACGGAGAGGTATATCTTGAAAGCGTAACCTTACCCGATTCTATTGAGTTTATAGGTGATTCTGCCTTTGCAGATACCGCTGTTACTACCGTAACCCTGCCCAAAAATCTTGAAACCTTTAACGGAACGATTTTTAATTCTCAAAGCTTCAAGGAATATAAGGTTCATACCGAAAACCCGAATTTTACTGCGGTTGACGGAGTTGTGTATTCTAAGGATTTAACAAAGCTTGTTGCATACCCCATAGGAAAAAACGCTGACGGCGAAGAAAATACATTTGAAATACCCGAAACTGTAACCGAAATATGTGCTTATGCATTTTTAAACTGCAAACATTCTTCATTTACAATTCCCGGTACGGTTAAAAATATCGGTATGCAGGCTTTTGCAGGTAACACTAATCTTTCGAGTGTAAGTTTTATAAATGGTGTAGAAAATATTTATGACGGCGCGTTCCTTGCTTGTAACAGTCTTAAAAATATTCACTTACCAACATCTGTAAAATATATCGGCTATTGTTCTCTCGCTTTTATATATGCTTTTGATTTTGACGGGCTTTCAATGATGCTCGATCAGCAGGGAATAGAGCATGAAACAGTTACAGCGTCAAATGCCGTGTACTATGCATCCCTTACAGGTTTTTCTTTGGACTCTTTTGTTTATTGCACCGTTGATGAAGAAGCAAAAATTTATGCTCCTACTAATTCTGCAGGGCAAAATTATTGCACTATGTTCGGTGTGAAATACAAGTCCTCCCAAGCGATTACACCGAGCCTTATCTCTGCAAAACAAACTACCACGGGTGTCGAAATCCAATGGACTCTGTCTTCCGATGCAGACGGCTATTACATATATCGCAAAAATAAATCCGGCTCTTATGAGAAGATTGCCACGGTAAAGGGTAAAAACAAAACCTCATATACCGATAAAAAAGCCTATTCTTCATATAAAAATACATATACTGTAAAAGCTTATAATTCCGCGGGTGTCAGCAGGTATTATACAAAAGGCGTTTCCGCCTATTATATACCCACTCCGACACTTGTTTCCGCCAAAAATACTGCAAGCGGTATTAAAGTTACATGGGAAAAGGTTTCAACCGCAACGAACTATAATATATACAGAAAGAAAAAAGGCGACACCTCTTGGGAGCATATCGGGACCGTAAAAAAATCAAAGCTTTACTTTACCGATACTGATGTTTCCAATAAACAGACCTATTACTATACGGTTCGCGCTTATGACGATAACAGTGTTAGCGAATATGACGCAAACGGTGTTGGTACAAAGCGAGTAGCTGCTCCGAAGCTTACTTCTGTGAAAAACACGGCAAACGGTGTCAGCATCAGTTGGAAGAAGGTATCGGGTGCGACCTCTTACCGAGTTTACAGAAAAAAGGCAAACGGTAGTTGGGAATTACTAAAAAAGGTTAATAATTCTACTTTTAATTATGTTGACAAAACTGCCAAAAGCGGAGTTACATATACTTATGCCGTCAAAGCGGTTAACAAGCCTACCGTAAGCGGCTACAATTCCAAAACTATAGAATATTTAAAGGAGCCCGTGATTTCAAGTGCCAAGAGTACTAAGTCGGGAATCACTATTAAATACAATAAGGTTTCAGGTGCTGAAAAATACCGTATTTACCGCAAAGTCAACGGTGAGGAAGAATGGACAAAAATTGCTACTGTTTCCGGTTCGTCAACAGTTTCTTATACTGATACAACCGCAAAAAAAGGTGTAACCTACCGTTACACAGTCAGAGCGGTCAGTGGTTCCTACAAAAGCGCTTATGATACAACCGGCTACAAAATAAAGGACAAATATTGATATGTTTGATTTTTTAAAAAAGAAAAAAGAACCTCAGGGTTATGTGCATAAACCCAGAGATTTTGACAGGGATGAAAGAATAGAAATTCAGAAAATAGTTTCTTCAATTCCTGTTACAAGAAAATTGCTTTCCCAGGATTTGCTCGTAACTGCCATAAATAACTATGTTGTTAAGAATATTAAAATCGGCTCAACTGCCGCAAGAAATGTTAACACAACAAAGTATCCTCAGGTGTTTTTTACATCCTTCAAAGATTTGATTGAGAGTACCGAGAACCTTATGAAAATTGAACCGTATTGGCGGTTTGATGGCAATGGTCCAACGGATCAGATGAACGATATTAATGAACGTAGGGACAGAATCATCAGAGGCTTCATTAACGAATCATTTAATGATTTGGTAAAGGAAATTGAAGCTCAGAGAAGTCCTGCAAAAAAGCAGAAGCTTTTTGATGATTATCAGAATTCGCTTATCAATAACATTGAAATTTGCGGTGAAGAGAATTTTGAGTTTTTCAAAAACCTTTGTCGTGAGAAATTAAATATTCAGGAATAAATTATTTTAAATAGAGGAGAAAGAAAATGGCTTATCTTACCGATATTGAAATTGCACAGAGTTGTAAAATGAAACCTATCACCGAAATTGCTGAAAAAGCAGGTGTGGGCAAAGAGTACCTTGAACCTTATGGTTGGTATAAAGCCAAAATTGATTTATCTTATCTTAAAAAGAGTGATAAGAAAGGCAAGCTTGTTCTTGTTACTGCTATCACACCAACTCCGGCAGGTGAGGGTAAAACTACAACAACAATTGGTCTTGCAGATGCAATGAATCTTTGCGGTTATAATACATGTGTTGCTCTTCGTGAGCCTTCACTCGGTCCCGTTTTCGGAGTTAAGGGTGGTGCAGCAGGTGGCGGTTATGCTCAGGTTGTTCCCATGGAAGATATTAACCTCCATTTCACAGGTGACTTCCACGCTATCGGTGCGGCAAATAACCTTCTCGCTGCAATGCTTGATAACCATATTCAACAGGGTAACTCTCTCGGTATTGATGTTAAGCGCATTACCTGGAAGCGTTGCGTTGATATGAATGACAGACAGCTTCGCAATATCGTTGACGGTCTCGGCGGAAGAATGCAGGGCGTTCCCCGTGAAGATGGTTTCGATATTACAGTTGCAAGTGAAATTATGGCGGTTTTCTGCCTTGCAACCTCTGTTACTGACCTTAAAGAAAGACTCGCAAGAATAGTTGTTGCTTATGATTACTCAGGCAAACCCGTTACTTGCGGTGATATTAAAGCACAGGGTGCAATGACTGCTCTTCTTGTTGATGCAGTTAAACCCAATCTCGTTCAGACTCTTGAAGGCACACCCGCATTTGTTCACGGTGGACCTTTCGCAAATATTGCTCACGGTTGCAATACAGTTCTTGCAACAAAAATGGCAATGAGCACAGCGGATTATGCAATTACAGAAGCAGGCTTCGGTGCGGACCTTGGTGCAGAAAAATTCCTTGATATCAAATGCCGTGCCGCAGGTATCAAGCCCAATGCAGTAGTCGTTGTTGCAACAGTTAGAGCTCTCAAAATGCACGGCGGTCTTAAGAAGGACCAGCTTGGTGAAGAAAACCTTGAAGCACTTGAAAAGGGTATTCCCAACCTTCTTCGTCACGTTTCAAATATCAAGAATGTTTATAAGCTTCCCTGCGTTGTTGCAGTTAACCGTTTTCCCACAGATACAGATAACGAAATTGATTTCATTATCAATAAGTGTAAAGAACTAGGTGTCAACACAGTTCTTTCAACTGTTTGGGCAGATGGAGGTAAAGGTGGAGTAGAGCTTGCAAAAGAGGTTGTTCGCCTTTGCGAAGAGGAAGATAATTCTAATTTTACTTTCTCTTACGAAACAGACTCTTCAATTGAAGAGAAAATCGAAGCAGTTGTAACAAAGGTTTACGGCGGTGACGGTGTAGAGTTTACAACAAATGCAAAGAAACAGCTTGACCAGCTTAAAGCTGACGGCTTCGGAAATCTTCCCGTATGTATTGCAAAAACTCAGTACAGCTTTTCCGATGACCCGTTGAAGCTCGGTGCTCCCGAAAACTTTAAGGTAACAGTAAGAAACCTCAAAGTTTCCGCAGGTGCAGGATTTATAGTTGTTCTCACCGGTGACATTATGACAATGCCCGGACTTCCCAAGAGCCCTGCCGCAGAGCGCATCGATGTTGACGGAAACGGCAAAATCACAGGCCTCTTTTAATAGAAATTTTCCAAGGAGAAAGATATAATGGAAACCCAGACACCCGAAAGAAAGAAAATAGTTTTGAGTTGTATTCAGCCCACAGGTACGCCAACCTTGGGCAACTACCTTGGCGCACTCAAAAACTGGAAAAATATGTGCGAGGATTATGACTGCCTTTACGGTGTAGCGGATTTGCACTCCATAACAGTGCCCACATTCCGTGAAAATCCCGCTCAGCTTAAAAAGAATACACTTGAACTTTATGCACTTCTTCTTGCACTTGGCATTGACCCCGAAAAGAATATTGTTTTCGTTCAGAGTCATGTTCCAACTCATGCTCAATTAGGTTGGATTCTTAACTGCTATACTCAGTTCGGTGAAGCTGCAAGAATGACTCAATTCAAGGAAAAAAGCCAGAAATTAGGCGGTAACATTTCCGTTGGCCTTTTTGATTATCCCGTACTTATGGCGGCGGATATCCTTGTTTACGGTGCGGACTTTGTGCCAATCGGCGCAGACCAGAAGCAACACCTTGAGCTTGCAAGAAACATTGTTGACCGTTTCAATACAATTTACGGCAATGTTCTTAAAATGCCTGAGCCCTTTATCGGCAAAGCAGGTGCAAAGATTTGCTCTCTTCAGGACCCCACCCATAAAATGAGCAAATCCGACGATAACCCCAAATCATATGTTTCAATGCTTGATGAACCAAATGTGATTATGAAGAAAATCAAATCTGCGGTTACGGATAGTGAAGCCTGTGTTAAATACGCTGAGGGTAAGGACGGCATAAATAATCTTATGACAATTTACTCCTGTTGCACAGGCAAATCCTTTGAGGAAATTGAAAAAGAGTTTGAGGGCAAGGGCTACGGCGACTTTAAGACCGCAGTCGGTCAGGCAGTAATTGATGAACTTGCACCCGTTCAGGCTCGTTATAAAGAGCTTATCAACGATAAGAAATATCTTGAAGAATGTATGAAAAAAGGCGCAGACCTAGCAACTCGAATTTCCCAACGTACTTTAGACAAAGTTATGAAAAAGGTTGGTTTTTATCAGACGAAATAACCTTTAAAAGAGGGGATTATATGAAGAAAAAAATAATATTATTAATTATAATATTGGTTCTCTTAGTAAGTGCTATATTTGATAGTGGATATGACACTATTGAAGAAAAAATAATTGATGATACTAATACAGGTTCTTCTATAAATGCAGAAATGACGGAAGATTTGTTTATAGTAGATGAGTATTCGGAAGATTTTTATGTTTGTGTTGGCGAAACCGAAACAGGTAAAATGTGTGTATTATCAGTAATATACAAACCCTCAGGTTTTATGTATGCAGATAAACAAAGATTTTCTAAAGATGAGTTGTTTGATGAAGAAAAACGAAATTTAACTGTAGATAAAAAGAAAATTACTTATGGTTTTGTGGAAGAGGTTTCAGACACTTCAATAGAAATTGATGGAAAGAAAGTTGATTTGATTTCTTTCAATTATCAGGCTGATAAAAAAGATAAAGAAATCGGTTTTTGGTACTATGTTGAATAACAATCATCAGTCAGGGGCGGTTTTGAAAACTGTCCCTGTGTTTTTCTTTGGGACAGATAAAGTTGTTGTATTTTGAGCCTTCCTTTAAAGGAAGGCGGCGTGAAACATCTTGATGTTTCGTGACGGAAGGTTCTTTGTTGCGAAGCAACATTCCACCAAAGGTGGAATTATAATAAATGTTTTGGATTTATTCATTCTGTTGTACAATTAATCTTACGATTCAACTCCGCTCGACTCTCGCGTAGAGAACTCTCCACCATTCCGCCACACTTTATTTTTAAAAAATATACATTAGGCTCGATGATACTAAATTAAATTGATTTACACATTCAAGATGGTCCCCCTCTCTTCGAAGAGAGGTAGGAACACGCCTTTACTTTTTTTGCTCTACGGCGCATTTTCGCGCCCCGAAACTTTCCACTTTCCATTTTCAACTTTCCACTTTTTATAATGCCGACCGCAGGTCCCGACACTCCTCACTCCTCACTCCTCATTCCTCACTAAAAAGAAAACCCCGCAACTTTAAGTTGCGGGGTTTTCTTGATCCAATTAGTTGGATTTGTTAAGCTTGTTAACGAGCTGTGATTTCTTGTGAGCTGCGTTGTTCTTGTGGAGAAGACCTTTAGCAGCAGCCTGGTCAAGTTTTTTAACAGCAACCTTAACAGCATCAGCTTTTGCTGCATCGTTAGCATCGATAGCTGCATTAGCTTTCTTAATAGCAGTTTTAAGAGCAGAGTTAGCGGCTTTGTTTCTTGCGGCCTTTGTTGCGTTAACAACAACTCTTTTCTTTGCAGATTTAATATTGGGCATTAACGGGCACCTCCTTGTCATTTTTTCGTATCATACAGTCATATATAATACCACGAACTCTCTTTAAATGCAAGAGATTTTTTTAATAAAAAAGTGAAAAATTAGATTATTTTCCGAATTTTTCATCGTATGCTTTTATAGCTTCCTCAATAATTGAAACCGCATCAAGCACACCTTTAACCTCATCAATAGCGGTTTCCTTGCTTTCGAGAGTTTTATATACAGAGAAGAAGTGCTTCATCTCATCAAAAACATGCTTGGGAAGCTGGCTTATGTCTTTGTAAGAGCTGTAAGTCGGGTCATTAAAGGGAATCGAAATGATTTTATCGTCTGCCGCGCCGTTATCAAGCATTGTAATGACACCGATAGGATAACATTCAACAATGGACATAGGCTGAATATTTCCCGAGCAAAGCACAAGCACGTCCAACGGGTCGTTGTCTTTCGCATAGGTTCTCGGAATAAAACCGTAGTTAGCAGGGTAGTGGGTGGATGTGTAAAGCACGCGGTCGAGTCTTAAAAGACCGGTTTCCTTATCAAGCTCATATTTCATCTTACTGCCCTTGCTGATTTCAATAACAGCGGCGTAGGATGAGCGTGAAATTCTATCGGGATTGATATCGTGCCATATATTCATATAATCGCCTCGAATATTTATTGTGAGTACATTATATACTCTTTTTTCGTAAAAATCAACATATTTCAGCTAAAAGATTTAGTTAATATTACTTAAACAAGAAGTTTTTGAAGGTGGCAATGTAATCTTTCGCGCGAACTGCATTTGTGCTTTCGGCAAAAATTCTTAAAAGTGGCTCAGTACCTGAAAAACGGCAGATTACGAAACCGTCTTTAAAGTAAACCTTGCAACCGTCTTCATAGTTGACACGAACAATTTCGTCTTCAAATTCGGGTAAACACTTGTTTTCAAGGAGTGTTTTTTCAACAAGCGGCTTCATAGATGGGTCAAAGCGCATATCGTCTTCCACAAGAACAAAGCTGCCGAACTCTCTTTTTAATTCGTCGAGAATTTCAGAGGGGGATTTGCCCGTAACGCTGACCATTTCAGCAAAAAGAGATGCGGCATAAACTGAATCTTTGCCGTGGATGTGACCTCTTACAGTAAGACCGCCGGAGGATTCACCGCCGAGGACTGCATCAACCTCGTCAATTTTCGAAGAAATGTATTTAAAACCAACGGGAACTTCGTAGCATTTTTCCCCAAAGCTTTCTGCTATTTTATCAAGCATATGGGTTGTGGCAAGGTTTCTTACAACAGGGCCTTTCCAGCCTTTGTATTTAACGAGATAATAATAAAGCAGGCAAAGAATCTCGTTAGCATTAATGTACCTTCCGTTAGCGTCAATAATACCGAGTCTGTCGCCGTCACCGTCCATAGCAATGCCTAAATCATAACCGCCGTTAATAACTTGGTTTTTCAGCGCAAACAAGCTTCTTTCCGAGGGGGCAGGCATAACACCACCGAAGTAAGCGTCCTTGTTACTGTTAATTGTATCAATTGTACATCTTGCAGTATGGAAAATAACAAGAAGAGGATATGTTCCCGAGCCGTGCATTGAGTCGAAAAGCACACGTAAACCTCTGTCCCGAAGAGCCTTCATATCAAGCAAATCAATGATATCATCAAGAAATTTGTTGAAAGGATTACTTCTGTAAATAACCAGTCCCTTTTCAACCGCCTCTTCGAAAGGTGTGAACTTGATTTCGTCAATAGCTTCCATTATTTCTTCTAGACGTTTAGTTGTTTCAAGAGGTGCATCTCGACCCTCTTCAACAATAAGCTTTATTCCGTTGTAGCTTGAAGGGTTGTGGCTTGCGGTGATTTCAATACCGTAAAAAAGATTTTCATCTTTAACTGTGTGCATAATAAGGGGTGTGGGTGCTGAACGTTCCATAAACCAAACAGTAACGCCGTCGTGAGTTAAAACTTCCGCAACCCATTTTGCCGCATCAACCGATAAAAATCTACGGTCATATCCTATTATAATGGGCTTGTCAGTTTTGTTTTCCTCTTTCATAAGAATACTGATACCCTTTGCAACACGGCGGACATTTTCGCAAATGAAATCCTCACCGATAACTGCACGCCAACCGCCCGTACCGAAAATGATTTTATTCATATTTATCAACCTGACTTTCAAAAATAATCATAGCGTGTAAATCAATTTTATCAATAGTTACATTTACTTTGCCTTTTTCGTATGTAAAATTCAGAGGTGTTTTTTCGAGTTTTCCGTTTACGCATTCTGCTTTATAGACATTTTTCGGTCTTTCGGGAATTGTAGCAGAAAGAGTAATGTTATAAAGCGGAACAATGTCCTCAATAACTTCAATACCTTTTCCGCGAACTGTTGTGTGAGCGAAAAGGAGATGTGCAATATACCTCTCATTCTGCTTTGTAAAAGTGACAACTGCTCTGTCGGGAAGATTGGTTTTTATTGTTTGGTCGGGGAGGAGCGTGTTAATTAAGTTCAATACAAGCTCTTTAAGGTGGAATGAACCTTTTATAGCATAATCTTCAAAAGCATTCCAAGAGATATAACCAATATTCCCTTTTACAAAAGCACCGGTTTTTTTCTCGCCCATATTGTTTGGAGCGTGCTGGTGGGATGAAAAATGCTCGGGTGTGCGGTTGAAATAGGGCTCTTCAAGATATGCAGTTGCATTTTCTTTTGTGCTTATATTTTGAGCACAGGTGTACATAACATAAGCAGTTTCACCGTTAACGGTATCATAGTTCGGTATCATATATGTTGGCTTGAATTTGTTTTCACTCAAATACTCTGCGCCAATATCAATTGCGAATTTATCTTCGGTGCTACAAAGTCCCGATTTACCGCTTAAAAGCACTTTTCCACCCTTGGAGAGATATTTATCAAGTCTTGATTTTAACTTCTCATCCACTCTGATAATATCGGGGAGAATGAGCAATTTGTAGTTATCAAATTCGGTTTCCTTGTCAATTAAATCGAAAAGAATTTTGCCTTCAAGAAGAATTCTTACCGCACCAATATCTTGGGTGCATTCTCTGTCAGGCTTTCCTGAAAATGCTTCCGCACTTAAGATTGCAACATCTGTAATATGCTTTGCATCTTTAACAAAAGGCTCTTTCGCCTCAACTTCTTCGTAAGCCTTGCCTATAAGCTCGTATGTGGACATGTTCATTTCACCGCTTGGGTGGAGCTGGTCACCGATGGAGCATTTAGCACCCAAAGCGAGAGAAAGGGCGGTTTCGTATCTTAAAGCGTTAGGATGCTTGTAACCTCCGAATTCACCCCAGGAGGTATGGAATTTTCCCGTCATACCTAAGAAATCCATTCCGAGAGTTCTTGCATAAGCTGCGGACATAGGGAAATGGTCGTAACCCCAACCGCCTGTGGGAAGGCTTTCAAGTTCAAGGTGGGTGTTAAAATGGGCGTGGTCACGTCGTCCGCGGGTGATATTTCCTGCATTGTGGAAAATTGTTGTTTCGCTATTGTATTTTCTTACGGCTTCGCCTGTTCTTCTGCAATATTCTTCATAAACCTTGTCAGCAAAGAGTCGGGCATCATCGGGATTCCTAGGGTCCAATCCCTCGTTTCTCATTGACTCAATACAATGCTGACAGTAGCAAACCCTAGGAGAAGAAATATCAAGAAAAATTCCCGTAGGATTATATTTTTCCATAACCTCTTCAATCTGTGCTACGAGCGTGTCAAGGTAGGGTGTATTGTAGCAAAGAAGATGATAATAGGCGCGGTTGAGAAAATCCACGGGTGCGTCGGGAGCAGGTTTATTAACATGCTCGGGATGACGTCTTGCATATTTTTCGTCAAATCCTGCGGAAATGTAAACAGGTGCGTTTACACCGATTTCTTTGCAGGCTTTAAGCTGGGCGCCCAATAAATCAAATTTTAATTGAGGGTGTATTTCATTAGCAACGGAGGGGTGATAAGCCCAACCGTGATGGCATTTTGAGAAAACAGTTATTGAATCCACGTGACCGGCTTTCAAAGTCGCTTTAAACTGTTCGGGATTGAATTTGTTCCCAACGGGAACATGCTCAGATGTATGAAAATCAAGATGTACCTGACGGTAGTGCAAAGGTTTCATAATAAATACTCCAAATGAAAATTATAAAGTTATTGAAAATTGGTTTTTTCCTTGGGAAAGTTCTGATTCCACATTTAAACAACGAAAAATTGCTTTTGTATTATGGGGGATTGTAATTTCGAAGTTTACATTTCCCGACTTGTTTTCGTAACTCACCGCAACAATTCCTTGAGGCGTTGCAATACTTCCGCTCATTCTGCCAAATCTTGAAACGCCTTGTGGTTCAATAGTAAGTGACTTATAACCTGCTGTGCCTTCTTCCTGCCTGATACCTAAAAGATATTCAAAAAGATATGCAACGGGTGCGCCGAACATTGGGTGGGAGTGGGAGCGGCTACGGTTGGAGTCCCAGTATTCGTGGAAGGTGGTAGCACCGTTTTTATGCCAATGCTCGAAGCCCTGGTCACCATCGTGGGTTAAAAGGTCAATTGCAAGGTCACTGTCACCCTTTTGGAAAAGGAGACGAGTAACAATATCGGTTGCAAAAATACCTGTGTCATAATAGCCCAGTTTTTTATAATAGTTAACCATATTTTTATAGGTGTTCTCGTTGCCGAGATCTAAATCAACAGCAAATGAGTTAGCACCCTGAACATTCATAATAAAATTATCGTCAAAGGTGTTGAAATAGGCGGCAGTTATTGCGCCTTTGCGGTAGTTTATCTTCTCTTCATATTCGGGTATGTCCTCGTCCTTGCCGATGATTTTTGCAATTTCGCACATCTGCTTTAAGGATTTAACCATAAAATATGTGTTAACCATCGGAGCAGGAAGAACAACCTGCTGATTATGGGAGGTAATATCTCTGTCGGTGTAGAGAATGTTAGGTCCGCACCAGTCACCAAGGCACCAGTTACCTGCCTTGTCACTTGTAACAACTCCATATTCAGAATGGGCTTCAAGATAATCTATGTATCTTCTCATGTTGTGATAATATTTTGAAAGGATTTCTTTATCACCATAGTGCTTATATAACTGATAGGGAACTTCAACAATAGCACACCCCCATCCACCGGGACCGCCGCCACTATGAATATATGGTGCGGTGTATTGGATATGACCGCTTATAACATCCTGACAGTCACCGATATCCTGCATCCATTTTTCATAAAACGCTTTTGCATCAAGGGTAGTTAAAACTGCATGGCAGGTGAGCTGACCGTCACCTGTGTATCCTCTTCTTTCAAGGTGGGGACAGTCGGATGGGTGACCTGTGTGCATATTGCAATGCATTGTATGTATAAAGGTTTTGTAAATCCAATTGAGTGTTTCATTGTCGCAGTCAAAGGTTGAGGAAATCGGAACATCAGCGTGAACAACCTTAACGCATTTTGGTGTGGCTTTGCCGATAACCTCAAAATATCTGAAGCCGTACCAAGTGAATTCAGTCTGCGTTAGAGCAACTCTACCGTCAGAAACAATTGTGAATTGTTGTCCGTGAATATGAGTTAGATCCAAGCTTCCATCGGGTAAAAGCTCTTCGGAGAAATTAACTGTAACCTTTTCACCTTTTTTTGCATTAATTTCTAAAAGGGGATAGCCGGTGGTGTTTTCGCCACAGTCATAAACAATAGAATTTTCTGTTGCTTTAACGATTTTTACAGGTCTTTCTTCAATAAGCTTGTCGATAGGGCAGTCTGTTGTGCAGTATTCTGTGTTAAGCTCTTCTGTTAATATAGCATTTTCCCAATTGGAATCGTCAAAGTCTTCACCAAAGCAATATTCATAATCGCAAAGATTATGGTGTTCACCCCTGTTGAAAGTGTATCCTTCAACAAAACTTTCACCGATTTTGCAGTTTTCGTCAGATATAAAATCTTGAACACCATTTTCGCTTTCGGCAGTAATGCAATAAATTGCTTTAGGCAAACCGAAGGTGCGGTTTTCAAAGGTGTACCAACCTCCACCAAAGTGAATTGCAATGTTGTTTTTGCCCGCTTTCACAAAAGGTGTTATATCAAACTGGGGAACGTAAATTCTGTGAGCAGAAATAACCTCGTCAACAGGGTCACAAGTACCCTCAAAATCAGAAGAAAGGGGCAAAAATGTATCGGGATTGATACATTTTCCGTTTATGTAGCATTTGAAAAAACCAAGACCTAATATATTAAGATTAACTTTCTCAAAATCCGTTAGTTCAAACTTTCCTCTTAAAACAGAAAAGGTCTTTGCTGTGCGATTTTGAGTCCCAACCCATTTAGCATTATGAAAGAAATGTTCTTGTGTCATTGTTAAAGCTCCTTTCAGTAATATATCCTTAATATATCATAATTAAAAAAGCATTACAATAAAAAGATGAATTATAATAGTGCGAAGCCTATCCCTCTTTTTTCAAGGCAAAAAGGAGGGTGAGCACCGCAGGTGGTGGGTGGTACATAAAAAAGACACCACTTCCGTGATGCCTTTTAAAATCATTTCTCCTCGTGATATTCTTTCTCTGTGTTAACATTCCAGATGTTATCTTTCTTCGTTTCACCTGAAAGAATATTTTTAACTGTTTCAAAGGATGTGCACATACTGTGGTCAATATTGTTGTAGCGGTGCTGACCATTTCTGCCAACGCAGAAAAGATTAGGAATAGTGTTAAGATACTCTCTTAAATCATCCATTTTTTCGTATGTGTCAAAATATGCAGGGTAAGCCTTTTTTACTCTCTCAACGTGAGTGTCAAGAACATCGTTTTCACTGTCTATCAAGCCCATAGTAACCATTTCTTTAACGGCAGCTTTGGCGAATTCTTCGTCAGTCTGTGACCACATTTCGTCACCCTCGTTGCAGAAGTATTCGAGTCCCATCCAAACAGTATTCTGCAAGTCCTTAACCATATACGGTGACCAGTTGTTGTAAATCTGAAAACGACCCATTTTCACATTTTTATCGTGAACATAAACCCAGTTATCAGGAACAATGTTACCGATTGTTTTGGTTTTTGTTTCGTTTTTGAGATTGAGCTTAGGGATTAGAACGCCAACGGTCATATAATCGCGGTAGGGGAGACCCTCTGCGATTTTTCTGTGTTCTTCGGGTACATCGTTCATACCCATAATCAAATCCTTAACAGGCATTGAAGAAATGATGTAGTCACCATCAACTGTGATTTTCTCGCCGTCTTTTTCATAAACAAGACCTGTGATTTTGTTGTCGGCATCTTTTATGATTTCGGTAACTTTAGCATTTTTAATAATCTTACCGCCCATTTTTTCAAATTCAGAGGCAGTTAATTCCCAAAGCTGACCGGGGCCTAATTTGGGGTAAGCAAATTCTTCAATAAGCGAGGTTTCTACAGTTCTGTTTTTCTTGTTGAATATTTTACCTAAAATATCTTTAAGAACTGCCATAATGGAAAGACCCTTAACCCTTTGTGCGCCCCATTCGGGAGAAATCTCGGAAGGGTGTCTGCCCCAAAGATTTTCCGTGTAGTTTTCAAAGAACATTGAATAAAGCTTTTTACCAAAACGGTTAATATAGAAATCCTCTAAAGATTTTTCTTCACGCTTGTAAACGAGTGTTTTTAAATAACTGAATCCAACTATAACAGTTGTAATAAGACCCATATTTTTTATGGTATCAAATTTTAATGAAACAGGGTAGTCGAAAAACTTGTTTTTAAAGAAAATTCTTGAAAGTCGGTTTCTGCGGAGCATAACTCTGTCGGTTTTTTCGGGGTCAGGACCACCCGCAATAACTGTGGATTCTCTGCCTAAAGCAATATCGTCAAGCGGCTTTGCACCTTGTGTGGGGAGCATTTTCTCCCACCATTCATTTACCTCGGGTACTTTAGAGAAAAAACGGTGACCGCCCATGTCCATACGGTTACCTTTGTAGTTAACAGTTTTGGAAATACCGCCAAAAGCACCGCTTTCCTCGAAAACGATGATTTCAAAATCTTTTGACTTTTCTGCTAATTCATAAGCCGCAGTAAGCCCCGCAGGCCCTGCACCTATAATCAAAACTTTTTTCATTAACTTTCCAAAACCGACTTAACGGCAACTCCTTGTTTTTGAAAGAATTACTTACACAAAAATAATTCCCATAATTTTTCAGTATATTTAAAATAATATACCAAAACAAAATAAATATCAATGTTTTTTACTGCGTAACTTGTTAAGATATTATTAAGAATTTAAAAATTAAATTAATGCATAAAAAACACTTGACAACATATAATTATAGTGTTATAATACTCAAGCACTCAAGAGAGGGCATAAGTAAATATCGCGGAGTAGAGCAGCCTGGTAGCTCGTCGGGCTCATAACCCGGAGGCCGTGTGGTTCAAATCCCACCTCCGCAACCAATAAGGAAAGATACCCAATCGGGTGTCTTTCCTTTTTTATTGTTTAGTTGTTGAACCACACGGGCGACGGGTTCCCGGGGCAAGCAACTCGACCGCGTCCGGTGGACGATGCAGGGAGAGTTGCTTGGCGTAGCGGTCAAAATTCTGTGAAGCGAATAGCGAGCAAAGAATTTTGGGCACCGCAAGAGGGGTAGCGGTGGTTCAAATCCCACCTCCGCAACCATCAAAAAGCTTTGAAATCAAACGGTTTCAGAGCTTTTTCCTTTTTCTCTAAAACTTCTCTTTTCAACCTGTTTCCCACCGAATTCCCAACTTTACTAAATCCAAAAATACAATTAAAATTTGTTTCTGTGGTACAGGCAAGCCTGTACCTTACGAGTATTATGGTTATTTGGATGTGTTTGTTAGTGCTGTAACTGTAAGGTATAGGCTTGCCTATACCCGATGATATAATAAAAATAGTACAAGTGTAGGGGAGGGTCTTGACCCTCCCGAAAGGTTAGTTGATTATTTGGCGGTACGGTCAAGACCGTCCCTTACTTTGTTCTCGGTGTATTTGGTTTTGTCAAACTTTTTTCTATATTTTTATGTAAAATTTATATTTACCAATGTATATTAGTGTGTTAAAATATTATATGAAATTATTACCTACGGAGGTATTATTATGGAAAAGATTAAATTCGGTATATTCGGTTTAGGTCGCGGAAGCGGTTTCTATGATGGCGTTTCTGCTAACAACGGTGAAGTTGTTGCCGTTTGTGATTTCAACGAAAAAAGGCTTGAAAAAGCAAAAGCAGACCATCCTGATGTTACTACATATACTGATTTCGATGAATTTATTAACCACGAGGGATTAGAGGCAGTTTTCCTCTGCAACTATTTCCACGAGCATACACCCTATGCTATTAAGGCATTGGAGAAAAATATTCACGTTTTAAGTGAATGTACCTCAAATATTTCAATGGGTGAGGGTGTTCAGCTTGTAAGAGCAGTTGAAAAAAGCGACGCTTTCTATATGATTGCTGAAAACTATCCCTTTATGAAATTCAATCAGGAAATGCGCAAGGTTTATCAGTCAGGTGTTCTTGGTAAGGCATTATTCTGCGAGGGTGAATATAACCATCCGATTATTTCCCAAAAGGAAATTGCACACTATTGCCCCACTTCAAAGCACTGGAGATATCATATTCCCAGAATTTATTATATTACTCACTCTCTCGGACCGCTTATGTATATAACAGGCGCATTCCCCAAGAGAGTTACTGCAATGCCCGTATTCGGACCGCTTAATGAGGAAAACGGTGGTGGAGATCTTTATTGGAGATTGCCCGACAGAAGCGCAGTTGTTACCTGCCTTAATGATGATGATTCTGTTTTCCGTGTAACAGGTTGGTCACATTTTGGCGGTCACGCTAATACATATCGTGTTTGCGGTGAATTGGGCCAGATTGAAAACCTTCGTGCAGAGGACGGAAAGGTTCTTCTTTCCTTTAATGAACAGCACACTCCAGAGGGTATGGAAAGAGTTACTGCTTACGAAGCGGACTTTGAACCCGATGCTAAAGAAGCTGCAGAAAAAGCAGGTCACGGTGGTGGCGACTTCTTCATTGTAAGAGAATTTTTCAATGCTATCAGAGAAAACAGAAAGCCTATGTTCGATGAATATTTTGCAACAACAATGGCTTCCGTTGCAATCCTTGGTCACAGAAGTGCTATGGAATACGGCAAACCCTATGATATTCCCGATTTCCGTAAAGAAGAGGATAGAAAGCTCTGGGAAAATGACTTCCTTTCACCTTGCTATGATTCAAAGGGTAATCCTCCCACAATTGCTAATACAGAAAGAACAGAATATCTTCCCACAGAAGAATCTATGAAGGCTTATGACGATGCAATTGCAGCTTACCGAGCAGCTCATCCTGATGAGGACTGATATGGATTGGGAAAAGTTGTTATATGACCCTGATGAAAAACCTCTCGATAGGTTAGCAGAAGGGTATAGCTATACATCAATTTTCAGAACTATCGCCTTTATTGGCGATAGTCTTTCCTCGGGTGAGTTTGAAACTCGTGACGAGCAAGGAAATAAAGGCTATTACGATATGTTTGATTATTCCTGGGGTCAGTATATCGCAAGGAAAAACGGACTTAAAGCCTATAATTTCTCCCGCGGGGGAATGACTGCAAGAGAATATCTTGACTCCTTTGCAGAAGCGAACGGCTTTTGGGATGAGGACAAAAAATGTCAGGCATATGTTATTGCTTTAGGTGTAAATGATGTTTACAACGGCGGTTTAGAGGTTGGCAGCGTTGAAGATATTGATACTGTTGATTACAGAAATAATAAACCTACATTTATCGGCAACTATGCCCGGATTATCACCCGATATAAAGAAATCAGTCCCAATGCAAAGTTTTTCTTTGTAACCTTCCCAAATGATAATTATCGCGGAAGAGAAGAGCAGACAAATCAAACAATAAAAGGTCTTTATGATTTAACAAAGGTTTTCTCTAATTCCTACGTTATTGACCTTTATAAATATGGCCCTGTTTATGATGACAGATTTCACGAGAATTTCTTCCTTCATGGTCATATGAATCCAATGGGGTATATTTTTACTGCAAAATTAATTGATTCCTATATTGATTACGTTGTCCGCAAAAATCCCGAGGATTTTAAAAACATAGCTTTTATAAATAGCGGAATAAAATATTGATTAAAAGTTGGTGTGAAAATATAAAATCTGTAGAAATATATAAACGAGGGTATATAAACCCTTGCTAATATGGTTTGTAAGAGGTTGATTGTATGAAACTTAAATTTATTGGTGCTGCTCACGAGGTTACCGGTTCTTGCACAATGTTGGAAGCTTGTGGCAAGCATATTCTGATTGACTGCGGTATGGAGCAGGGTGGGGATACATATGAAAACTGTGTTATGCCTGTGACTGCAGGGGAGATTGATGCAATTCTTTTAACCCATGCTCATATTGACCATTCCGGTTTAGTGCCGAAGATGGTTAAGGAGGGTTTTACCGGTCCTATTTACTCAACTCAGGCTACTCATCGCTTATGCAATATAATGCTTATGGATTCAGCTCATATTCAAGAGCAGGAGGCAGAGTGGCACAACCGCAAAGCTGCTCGTTCAGGCAGTGATATTTATGAGCCAATATACACAGTTTCCGATTGTGATAAAGCATTGAAGCAGTTCGTGGGATATGGTTATAACGAGCCTATTGAAATATTTGAGGATATTAAGATTGAGTTTATTGATGCAGGGCATCTTCTTGGTTCTTCGAGTATTCATATTACTATTAATGAGGACAACGAGGAACGAACAATTATTTTCTCAGGTGACCTGGGGAATATTGATAGACCGTTAATAAGAAATCCTGCCAAGCCGAAGCAAGCTGATTATGTTGTTATTGAAGCAACCTATGGTGACAGACTTCATGGTGAAAGACCTGATTATATTTCACAGTTGACTTTAATTCTTGAAGAGACCTTTAGAAAAGGGGGGAATCTGGTTATTCCTTCATTTGCTATTGGCAGGACACAAGAGCTTTTGTATTTGTTCAGGATTATTAAGGAAGAGAAGCTTATTAAGGGTTTTGAAAACTTCGTTGTGTATGTTGATTCTCCTCTTGCGGTAGAAGCAACAAAGATTTATCAAGATAAGCTGTTCGATTATTATGATGAGGAAGCCTTGAACCTTATTAATCAGGGAATAAATCCTATTGATTTTCCGGGATTAAGACTTAGTGTTACAAAAGAGGATTCTATGGCGATTAACTTTGATATATCGCCAAAGGTTATTATCTCTGCATCCGGAATGTGCGAGGCAGGGCGAATTCGTCATCATCTCAAGCATAATCTATGGAAGGAAAACAACACAATTCTTTTTGTAGGATATCAGGCAGAGGGTACTCTTGGCAGAAAGCTTGTGAATGGTGCAGCTTCTGTAAAGCTTTTTGGGGAGGATATTCAGGTTAATGCTAAAATTGATAATATAGTAGGAATCAGTGGTCATGCAGACAGGGATATGCTTCTGGATTGGCTTGGGTCTATGGAAGTAGCTCCGAAAAAGGTTTTTGTTAATCATGGACAGGATATTGTTTGTGATAACTTTGTTAATACCATACGAACCAAGCTGGGATTTTCACCTGTTGCACCTTATTCCGGCGATGAATACGACCTTGTTACAGGGCTTTGCACCGAGCACGGAAGAGTTGTGAAAGTTACTAAGGTAACAGAGGGCAGAAGACGGGCAAATCTTGCTTTCGACAAGCTTATGCAAGCTATCAGCAGACTTAAAACAGTTGCCGAATTAAGCAGAGGGCTTTCAAATAAGGAGATTGCGAAATTCACTAACCAAATTAATGATTTGTGTGATAAATATATTCGTAAGGCTAACCGAAAATAAAACTTTGGTCTCTTCTTTAAAGAAGAGGCCATTTTTATACATGAATTCATATTTTGGTGTAAAAATCTGATTCTTGCAGAAATATATAAATGAAAGCAATTTTGTAGTTAAAGAGGTTGGTTTTATGAAAATAACAAACATTAATACGATATCGTAACTGAAGAAAACGATTATACGGTAGAGAGCGTGCCCGGAAAATGATTGAAATGGCAAATGAGCTTAGAACTCAGCGTGATAAAGCTCAGTAGGTATATATGCAGATGACAACGGCAAAATTGAAATTCGGGCAAGACCGAGATAAAAAGACTATTGTGAAAAATTTCCGTCTAATTGGGTTAAGGAAAACGGAGAACCGCGAGGCGTAATTTCTGCAGAGGCATTTTTGGTGAAAACGGCATTGTTGCCAATACTGACTTTTCCGAGGTTTTAAAGGAAATTGACGAAAGGATTGAAGCAGAATATAATGCTCAGCTTGATAAAATGCGAGATAAGCAGGTATACTATGAAAATTCCTTTAAAAAATGGCGAATATTGATAAGGATGTAAGTCTTGATGCTGTTATAAAAAATGCAGAAAAAAAGATAGCTGAGAGTACCGAAAAGGGAACTTACATTGAAAAGGATATCGTAAAAGATTAAAGTTATCTATCGTCATATGGCTTGGTGCTTTTTCTTCTTGCAACAGCCACATAAACCGTATATCTGTTTTGTACAGCTTCTCTATTTCACGAGTTGAAACATACCCGTGCTCCATAAACGCAAACAGTATTACTTTCAGCAAGGTTTCCGAATCAAATCTTTTGCGACCTGTCCTGTTTTCCTTAATCACAAGATATCTTTTTAGGTCAATCTGATTCAAAACCTCACAGAATGTATATACCGGGTCGGAAATTTCTATTATTTTTTCAATTTCCAGTGGTAATTTTAATTGATATGGTGTATTATATTCTCTGTTGATATATTTTTTCATTGCAAGTAAATTATATCACAAAAAGACTACAAGCCTATCCTTTTCGATAGACTTGTAGTTCTTTTTTTTATTCAGGCTGTTTTTTACAGCCCCCTTTTAGTGTGTTTCTTTTTTCAGTCTTTCTTTTGCTTCTTCTACTGTTTCTCCGTCGCGGGTTAAAAATTGGTCAACGAATTTTTCTTCTATTTTTGTGTAGCCTCCAACCACACCGTCCTCAATCTTTTTGTAGCCGCCAACAACACCCTTTTCAATTTTTTTGTAGCCGTCAACAACCTTTTCTGCTATTTTTTCGTTAGCTTTTACTATTTTTGATTTTGCCATTTTGTTTACCTCCTATTAATATTATTCCTAATATAAAAACACCGATATAAACTGCGGTTCCTGTGCAAATGTTAAATATTTGGATTCCATTTTCCGGCATAGCGCCAAAGGAAACCAGCATTGAACGTTGCAAAGCGAAAATGGAAACTAATGCATCTGCAAAGGAAATATATCGTAATGTTTTAATAATTGATGAATTATTTTTTCTCATCTTTATCAGATTAATAATAGCAAGTGTAATTTTTGTAAATGAATAAGCCGCTATTGTTATCATCAGGATTTCATTGTATTTAATACCTCTTTCACTTTCAAAAGAAAGGTATGCAGAACCTGCAAGAATAATCGACAAAAATATCATTAAGCATCCCGTGAACCGCATTATAAAATGGTTAGATGAATTTTCATTTTCCCATTTGAATAATAAAACTGCAAATCGCATAACGCTTAAAATGATGTAGTAAGCGCAAAGGGTTATGAGCCACCATGAATGTGACGAAAAGCCGATTATTCCGTTATAAATACCGTATGCAAGGTTAAAGCCGAGGCTTAATAGCGCAATTTTATAAATGGGGTTATCTTTCATTTTACGCCCTTAATCATAGGTATGAGAGAAAGAAGCATTATTATTCCCACAACACCGATTACTGTGCCAACAATGAAATTTTCCCATACAAGACACAGGCACATACCTGCACCAAGAACCAATGCACCTAAAATACCGAAAACAGAAATCAAAACTGTTTTTTTATTTAATTTAATAGGTGCTTTTTTCTCCATTTTGCGCCAAATGATAATTGTAATAATCCCCAGAACTAAACCAACGCTACCGAATATAACACCTTCGGTAAAAAGTTTCCATTGGGGGAGAAGTGCCATACACATTCCCAAAGCGAAGAAAACACCGCTTATCGTTCCAAGAATCATTGCAATAAAACTGCTTTTTTTCATAAAATCATCCTTTCGCGTGTATTGGTTGTATTTTCCTTTAAACCAACACTTGTCTTTTTATTGCAATTAAAGTATAATGTTTTTAAAATCAGAAAACAATCATCAATTTCGCAACAAGTGTTGGAATAATAAAAGGTGTTTTATGAATACAAAAAATAATAAAAGGCGCAGAGAGTCTGTTGAAAAAATTGAAAAAGCCTTCGTTGAAATGCTTCAGACAAAGGAGCTAAAAGAAATAACTGTTTCCGATATATGTAAGAAAACAGGACTTAACCGAAGTACCTTTTATGCTAATTTTTTGGATGTTTATGATTTGGCTGATAGATTGAGAGAGCATCTGGAAAATGATTTCAATCAGGTGTTTTCGGATGAACAAAACTCCAACGGGCATAATGGTGCCTTGAAGATGTTCAGGCATATAAAAGATAACCGGATTTTCTACAAAACATATTTTAAATTGGGGTATGATGAAAAGCATCAGGTATTGGTATATGATTTAAACCGTGCTGAAAAGGATTTTGATAATAAGTATATCGATTATCATATTACATTTTTTAGAAACGGAATAAATGCGATTATAAAAATGTGGCTTGAAAATGGGTGCAAAGAGACTCCCGAAGAAATGGCAGATATAATAAAACAAGAATACAGAGGAAGATAATATAGGAGGTATACAAATGAAAATTGCTTTTTTTGATGCGAAACCATACGATAAACCGTCCTTTGACAAATACGGGCAGGAGAACGGTGTCAAATTCAAATACTTTGAAACAAAACTCAACGAAGATACTGTGGACTTGGCAAAGGGCTTTGACGGTGTCTGTGCTTTTGTTAATGATACAATTAACGACGTTGTCATTGACAGACTTAATGAAATGGGTGTAAATGTTTTAGCCCTTCGTTGTGCGGGCTTCAACAATGTTGATATGAAATATGCTTACGGTAAACTTCACGTTTTGCGTGTTCCTGCATATTCGCCCTATGCAGTTGCAGAGCATACAATGGCACTCCTCTTGACTTCAATCCGCCGTATTCATAAAGCCTATATTCGCTCAAGAGATTATAATTTCAGCCTTGCAAACCTTACCGGCTTTGATTTGCACGGAAAAACCGTGGGTGTTATCGGAACGGGTCGCATCGGAAGAGTGTTTATCGATATTTGCCGTGGCTTCGGAATGAAGGTTCTCGCATACGATAAATACAGAGCTGAGGGCATTGATAACGGTGATACAATAAGATATGTTGAGCTTGATGAGTTGTTCGAAAACAGCGATATCATATCTCTTCATTGTCCTTTAACAGATGAAACTAACCATATTATTGACGAAAACGCCCTTGAGAAATGCAAAAAAGGTGTTGTTATTCTTAATACTTCAAGAGGCGGTCTTGTTGATGCAGAAGCGCTTCTTAATGGTATAAAATCTCGAAAAGTTGGTGCTGCTTGTCTTGATGTTTATGAAGAAGAATCCGATATTTTCTTTGAAGATAATTCAGGTCACATTATGGAAGACGATACTTTAGCACGACTTATTTCAATGCCCAATGTTATTGTAACATCCCATCAGGCATTTTTAACGGAAGAAGCACTTGAAAATATTGCTGAAACAACAGTTGAAAATCTTGTAATGTTCTTTGAAACAAAGCAATGTCCTAATGAGCTTTGTTATCGCTGTGAGAAAACAGAGGACTGCAAAAACGGTAAATGCTTTTAATTTGTGATTTTTAATGGAGGAAGAAAGATGCTCAGAAAGATTATTAAAATTGATGAGGAAAAATGTAACGGTTGCGGAGCTTGTGCAGCGGCTTGCCACGAGGGTGCAATTGAAATGGTAAACGGTAAAGCGAAGCTCACACGTGAGGATTATTGCGACGGTCTCGGTGACTGCTTGCCTGCTTGTCCCACGGATGCGATATCCTTTGAAGAAAGGGAAGCGCCTGCTTATGACGAAGAGGCGGTGCGTATGGCAAAAATGCAAAAATTCGGAGTTAAGCTTCCTTGCGGTTGTCCGGGTACACAGTCAAAGACAATTAAACGAGAAATACCTGTTGCACCCGTTAAATCTGCAGGAATGACAAGTCAGCTTACTCAATGGCCCTGTCAGATTAAGCTTGTACCTGTTAATGCACCTTATTTTGAAAATGCAAATCTTCTTGTGGCGGCGGATTGCACTGCCTTTGCCTACGGCAATTTCCATAACGATTTCATTCGTAATCATATCACCTTAATCGGTTGTCCCAAATTGGATGAGGGGGACTATACCGAAAAGCTTACACAGATAATTGCAAACAATAACATTAAAAGCGTTAAGGTAGTAAGAATGGAAGTGCCTTGTTGCGGAGGAATAGAAAATGCAGTTAAACGCGCTCTTCAAGCAAGCGGAAAATTTATTCCTTGGCAGGTAGTGACAATTTCAACCGACGGAAGAATTATTGAATAAAAAAGATACCGAGATACGAGAAATATTCTCATATCTCGGTATTTTTTATAGCTTTGAAAATTCTTTTGGTGTCATTCCCGTAAGCTCTTTAAAAACTCTGCAATATGTTTTTGAATCGCTGAAACCTACAATTTCGGATATTTCAAAAACTGACATGTCAGAGTGCTTTAAAAAGAATTTTGAACGCTCGGTTCGGTAGCGGTTTAAATACTGATGAAAGCTTACTCCCGTTGTATTTTTGAAGATTTTGCAGAAATTACTTTTTCCGTAGCCTGCAATCTGAGCGGCATGCTCCACTGTTATTTTATCTGAATAACTGTGATAAATCAAATCAAGAGCTTTTTCAATGTTTTTTATTTTTATTGTGTCTTTGTGTTCTTCTGTTTGCTCTTTGTAGGAGAATTCTTGAAGAAAAAGACCAAAAAGCTTTGTTACATTGGCTCTTATTATCAGTTCATTTCCTTGTAAACTGCGTTTGTGTTCAATTATTTCTTCAAGAAGCTTTTTTATGTCCTTCCCAAATTCTGTTTCTTTTAACGGGAAAATGGGCGTGTTTAAAGATAAAGCGGTAATCTTGTCAAAATAATCCCCCAAAAATAAAGGTCCTGCTTCAATTAAAAGATGCAAACTCTCCTCATTTGTTCCTATAGTTTCATGGGGGACAAGGCAGGGGATAAAAGCCAGTGAATCTTGTTCTATCAGATAGGGTTCGTTGTTTATTATTAATTTGTAAGACCCTTTAGCGCAGTAAAGGATTTCAATTTCGTAGTGTTTGTGTATTGGAAAATCACCAAGATTTTCCAATACAACTGCAAGTGAATTTTCGTGGTTGAGTATGGGTTGATAGAGCATAAAACACACCTCTTAAGGCTAATAGTATCATAGTTTTACCCTGCAAGTCAATTAAAAGTGAATTTTTGGGTATAAAGCGAGAATTTGCGGTATTGTTATCAGGGAAAGCAAAAGTTAAAATCAAAATATAATGAAATAAAAGGTGATTTAATGAATAATAAGCTTTTATTGGGTGTGGCAAGGGGAGACATAACTCCCGAAATAGGCGGTAATCTTTTCGGTTACAGACCTGATTTGTATTCCGAAAGCATTAACGATAACCTTACCGCATCAGTTTTTGCTTTTACTCAGGGTGAAGAAAAATTTGTTTTAATAACAGTTTGCGTCTGTCTTATTGACACAAGCGTTACGGATGAATTGAGAAAATTAATAAGCGAAAAGCACAATGTAAAAATCGGTAATATAATCATCTGTGCAACCCATACCCATTCAGGTCCCTCAACCAACAATATGCCCGGTTGGGGAGAGGTTGATATACCTTACTATGAAAGTATTATGAAGCCTAATATTTTAAAAGCAGTTGATGAGGCTTTTGCAAACACTCAGCCTGTTATAATGGGTGTTGGTGTGGGTAAAAGTGATTTGGGTGTTAACCGCCGTCAGCTTAATGACGATAATTCAGTTAGCTTGGGTCAATGTTATTGGGCACCATATAATCCGCAAATGACAGTTATTTCTTTTAAAAACAAAGAGGGTAATATTGTCGGTAACATAATCCATTATGGTTGCCACGGCACCTGTGCAGGCGTTAATAAAGAAGTCAGCCGTGACTGGTCCGGAGTTATGACGGATGCTCTAGAGGAAGAAACCGGTGCAATAACTGCATTTTTTAACGGACCCGAGGGTGATGTCGGTCCAAGACTCTCGAATGGTGCAACAACTGCAGAACTTCCATATATATACGAAGTTGGCGGTATCGGAGCAAAGGATGCAATAAGAATTTTTAACTCTATAACTGAATACAAAGATTTTTCAGTTTCTTCTGTAAGCTCAAATGTTAAATTGCCCTATGATAAGCGCATTCCTTATGAGGATGCTGTTGAAGGTTGCGAAAAATACACTCACGACTCAATTAATAAAGATAAGCAAATGGCAGTTTATTTCACCAAGGTAAAAGAGTCCTACGAAACAGACTTTACCGAGGAAGAATTTACTGAAATTCCCCAAAGTATTATAAGGATTGGTGATGTTGCCTTTATTGGCTTCCCTTATGAGCTTTTCTCCGTAATAGGTATGAGAATTAATGAAGCGGTGAAAGACCTTAACGTTCTTTCTCTTTCAAACGCAAACGGCTCGAAGGGTTATTTCCCCACGCAAGACCAGCTTTGCAGAGGCGGTTATGAAGTAACAATGTTTAAATACAATGGTGTTCAATGCCCTACAGATGATGCGGATTATCATTTAATGAAGGGTACACTTCAGAATATCGAAAAGTTGGAAAGATGAGGTAGAAATTATGTTCAGAATAGGTAAAGAAGAAATAGAAGCAGTTGCAAGAGTTATAGAATCTAAACAGCTTTTTAAATGCAATGATGCGTTAAAGGCAACTGAAAATTGTGAAAAAGAAATGAGAGAGCTTTTCGGTATAGACCACGCAGTGCTTATGACATCGGGCTATGCGGCACTTGTTTCTGCGCTGGTTGGTATGGGTATCGGACCCGGTGATGAGGTTATCATTCCTGCTTATACATATATTGCAACCGCAATGGCGGTTGTTGGTGCAGGCGCAATGCCCGTTATTGCCGAGGTTGACGAAACTTTGATGATTGACCCCGAAGATATTGAAAATAAAATTACAGAAAGAACTAAAGCAATTATTCCCGTTCATATGATGGGTTACCCTTGCAATATGAAAGCTATTATGGAAATTGCAAAGAAACATAATCTTTTTGTCCTCGAGGATGCTTGTCAGGCAAACGGCGCAAAGTTCCAAGGTAAGCGTTTAGGGACAATAGGTGATGCCGCCGCTCTCAGCTTTAACTATTTCAAAATTATCAGCGCAGGCGGTGAAGGTGGAGCACTTCTCACAGATAACAAAGAAATCTTTGAAAAAGCCCTTATTTATCACGATAGCAGTGCTGTCGCATATTTCGGTGACCAGATGAGAGATTTTTCAACCGAGGCTTTCTGTGGAACAGAATTCCGAGTTGGTGAGGTTACCTCTGCAATTCTTCGTCAGCAGTTCAAAAAGCTTGATGGTATCGTTACAGATTTGAAGAAAAATAAAGCACTTCTTAAAAAAGCGCTTGGAGAAGGCTTTGATTACCCACCCTGCAATGATGACGAGGGTGATAGCGCAATTGCAATTACTTTCCGTTTTGATACTGTTGAAAAATGTCTTGATTTCGCAGAGAAAATGGGTGCAACTGTTCCGGGATTTACAGGTAAACACGTTTACAATGACTGGAAGCCCATCCTTGAAAAACGCGGTGCGGCACATCCTCTTATGGACCCCTTTAAAATGGAATGTAATAAGCACGTGAGCTATTCCGAAGATATGTGTCAGAAGAGCCTTGAAATTATGAAGCGTTGCGCTCATATTTTTATGGACCCCGATTGGACACAGGAAGAAATCAATGCTCTCGCAGAAAAAATTAAAGAAGCGGTAAAATAAGTCATAATCAAAACCACCAGTAAACCGGTGGTTTTGATTAATAATGTATTTATATAAATGAAAAAGGCGTACTCTGCCGTTTATATTTAAAGGTTGCACTTTTTATGATCTAAATACAAGATTTATAACCTGCTGATAATCTGACGTATCAACAGTTCCGTCACTTGCAAAATCTGTTGATAAAAGATAGTTATCCTGAAGTGTTCTTAAACCGGAGGCTGCCAACTGCACCATAGCTGCATCAAGAACATCAACCACACTATCTCCGTTAACATCGCCGTAAACAACAACATTATAGGTATAAACCAATGAGCCGTTTCTGAAAAAATAAAGCACTGAACCTGTTCCGTAATAATTTGCTTTTGATGACATTAACGAGGGAATCGCCATTACTGTATAACCTGAATCAGCTTTCACGATTTCTTCCACTTGTGTTTTAAATGTCTGATGAGTGAAAATAATTCCCGCTTCTTCATTTATCACTGTTTTACCTACAGGAACAAGATCAAGAAGAATATACGGTATCTCATTCTCTTCGGCATAACTTTGCGCATATGAGCCTTCATAGCAATAAATTGTAAGATAATCGCATCCGTTGAAAGCACCGTCTGCTATTTCCGCTACTGATTGGGGAATTGTAACTTTACTTAAATTTGCACAACCCGAAAAACAATTATCTCCTATAGCTTCAACTGTATTAGGAATGTTAACCGAAACAACACTTGCTTTATTGAGAAAGGCATTCTCTGAAAGTGTTTTTGTTTCAAGCCCATCAATCTCCATCGGAACAGTTATGTTCGCAGCGGAACCGTTATAATCCGTAATTGTCAATGTATTTGCGTCAATTTCTTCATAACTGAAAAGTGCTGTAGGAATAACATCAAAGTTTGTTATATCTATCATAACAGTACTTGAAAGAAGGTTATTACCTATAATAGTAAGAGCATAACTGCCGTTTTTGCTTACTGTTGCTTTCAACGATTCTGTTACGTCCTCACCGTTAAAATAAATTTTAAGATAACCCGATTCACCTGCCACAGGAACTATAGCAACCTCATAAGGTGCATCTGTTTTTTCTGTAACACCGGGAATGATATAGCCACTCGGCTCTACATTATCTATCATAACTTTGTATGAGTCTGACGATGCACTTTCAAGCCCCGCACCATTTATCGCTTTAAAACTGTAGTATGCATTTGTGCTTTCATCAAGAACTAAAACATTCCCCTCAAGCTCATACCAACCGGTACCATCATTGTAATAATATGTACAACCTGACGGACATTCAACAAGTGTGCTTAAGGTAAATGTTACATCATCCTTTGTCCATTGACCAAAGGTGCCCTCAAACTCTACTCTTATGGTAGGAACCGTTCTATCTATATTAACTTGAATTTCATAAACATCACTTTCAAGCCCTGAATACGAAACAACTTTAAATCCATACACAAAAGAACCGTCTTCCCTTGCACGAAGTGTTTCTGTGGTAAGCTTTGTCCATTCACCACCGTTAATATTGTAGTAATACTCATATACTCCTGAAAAAGTATCTGCTTCAGGTGTAAAATAAACTATATCATCCGCCCAAGTACCTGTAATATATTCATCACCATCTTCTCCGCATATTGCATTAAGCGTTGTTATAACAGGTTTTGCGTTATCTCTGACAAAACCGTCTGAATAATATGACGAGGACTCATTACCTGCTTTATCTACCGCAACAAACTCAAAATAACCTTTAAAATTCCTATCACAGATAGCTCTTACATCATCTGTTATAACTGTCCAATCGGTAACAGGCGTATAATCAGCGCCAACAAGTCTGTATTTGATATAATCAACCCCTGCAACGCCACTGTCTTCAGCGGTTGCGGCGGCAACAAGGTCTGCACTGTAATAATGACTGAATTCACCATCGAAATGTCTTTCGGGAGATTCTGTGGGTTCTTGGGTGAGAACAATGTCTGTTATACCCGGAACTTCCTTGTCAATATTATTAATTTCCATTGTTTGTTCACTGTAAAGACCGTTATTTGCAGTTATTTTCACCACATATTCGCCGTTTCTTTCCACAATGAAGCTCGAAGTACCTGCACCAATATCTACACCGTTAACCTCAACAGTTTTCAAACCCGAAACACTATAAACTAAATTTTCTATATTTACCGTGTAATCCTCGTTTGTAACATCGGTTACACTTTGGCTTAATGTAAATGTTGGAGTTGTTTTATCAAGTTTAACAACCAAAGCTTCGCTTTCGTCGCTTTCGTAAGCCATACTATTTACGGCTTTGACATAATAAATTGCATCCGTATCTGAGCTGATTGTAACAGTATTTCCGTCTATTTTATTCCATGTCTCACTGTTACTCTGCCGCCAAAAATATGTTGCACCATCAAGCTGGTGTGTGCTGTCCAAAGTAAAAGTAATATCTTCGGTTGTCCATTCACCCAACACACCCTCGGTAGTTACCGAAATTACCGGTTTGCCGTATACAATTATCGGAAATGTAGCCTCTGCGCTACGGTCGGCGTGTTCATAAACGACTCTTACATTTTGTTCTACATCATAAGTTTCCATTGAAAAAGATGTTTCATCTATTTCATAATCGGTTACTTCTTCACTTTCGGCATTGAGATAATTTGCAACCACATTAAGACCTGTTGTATCAAAAGCCTCACCTTCTGCATAAACAGTTTTATCGGGCGGTGTAATTGTGATAGTATCAACCTGCTTGGAGTTGAGTGTTACAGCAAACACAGCGTTATATGTTTTACCTGCTCTTTCAACAGAAACAATAATATACTGTGTCATATCAAGGGCTTTCACATTCAAGTCACTTACCTTATAGTCAGTCACTTGACATTTGAGCATATCATCAGTATAGCTTTCCCAATCCGAATAATACGGTGCAAGGGATTCTTTATTATAGTTTAAATAAACCTCCATACCCGTTAAATCGAGCTCTGTTTCACCTTCGATATATTCAACTTTATCGGGTGCTTTTAATGTTATACTTTCAGGGAGAACCTCAATTATCTCAATTTCTTTAGTTCTTTCCACATAACTCTGCAGCAAATACCTGCTGAAACCATAAAGAGTTGTTGTTCCTGCTTTTTTTCCGGTAACTATTCCGTCATCAGAAACGGAAGCATACTCATTTTCCGTATTTCTGTTAGAACCCATATATGTGTTTGAAGCGCTCCAAGGAGCATTGTCGTCATCTGTAACAAGTCCCCAATATACTGCTGACTGTGCAAGTGATTCTGGGTATGTTTTCATAGTAAAACTATGAGGAAAGTCACGAATTACATAATCATCCCCTTCGACCTGACCATCAGTATATTTTGAAAGATTTAACCAACCTCTTGATACCGTTATCGTAACACTTCTTGTAACACCTGAAATGGTAGCATACACCGTGGTTGTTCTGGATTTGTTTCTGCCTCCGGCATCACGCCCCAATACAACACCACTTGAGGAAACAGATGCAACTGTATCATCTGCTACACTCCACTTTATTGCATCAAGCAGACTTGTTTCATAATTGTCAGGAGCAAGAACATTTATTGAAAGCGTCGTAGTTTCACCTTCATCAATACTTGTTGTTCCGACAATTTCAAAATCAGTTATGGCATTTCCACAGGTTATTTCCAAAGAAGTTTCAACACTACTTGAACCGTAAGTACCTTTAGCATAAAGTTTAGCAACACCGGCGGAAACACCCGTAACATTACCGCTTGAATCAACGCTTATAATACCATTGGTTGCCGGAGCTTCTGCAGTTGCATAAACAACCGCACCTGAATCCTCGTCATAGACACCCCATTGGCGACTTACGCTTGAAGATGTATTAAGACGGCTGGGTGCAACTGTTGAAGTATAGGTTGCTGTTACACCTATACCCAAAACGGTATCACCTTCAATTGTAATCTCTGTAAGTGCAGAAACAAGCGGGCGTGTAACAGTCATTTCAATATTTTTTGAAACCCCATCCATTGTTGCTGTAATAATTACTTTTTGGGAATATGTTAAACCGTCACCACCGTTAAGGCCTGTTACAACACCGTTTTCATCAACTACAGCAATTGTATTATCTGCGCTCTGCCAGGTCAAATCCCCCTTATATGCACCTGCAGGAATAACATTATCAACAGATAATTGAATAGTTTCACCTTCAGCAACTGTTGTAGAACCTGAAATTTCAAAATTTTCCACCGGAAGTTCCGACTGTTCAACAACAGTAAATGTTATTGTATCAGAAAAAGCAGCGTATAATGTGCTTTCGGGATTAACTCTTATTGTTACAGTACCTGCCGCAAGAAATGTTACGAGACCGTCATCCGTTACGCTTGCATAATCCGAAGCGGAGATATCTAAAGAGCTTGAACCCACAGACCACTTTATTCCTTGTCCAAGTCGAACAGGAGTACATGCACCGTAAAGCTGAACAGTAGAGCCGACCGCTACTAATGTAGGAACCGTCTTTTTATTTGTAATGTGAACTCCTGTGGGAGCGACAGAAGCGATAACACTTTTCTCAACAACTACCTCGATACTGTCACTGCCAAGAACATTGCCTTGTGCATCATAAAGTGTTGCAGTAATAACAACATTCATATTATCAAGATATGTTCTCAAAGTTTCTCCAAGTTGTTCTCCGGCAACAGTAGATACAATTGAAACAATGGTATCCGTATCTGCATCATCCAAATCAATACCGGAAGAATCAAGTACAGTCCAAATAGCATCTGCTGTTGATTCTCCTACAAGAGGAATTGACATAATATTTTCATCAATCCAAAGTTGAATTATGGCACGTTTCGAATAATCGTATGCCGTTACTTCGCCTTCTTCATCAACACCTGCAAGTAAAGGGAGGTTGCTTTCCCATTCAATATATCTTCCATCAGATGTATCAATAGCCGTACCGCTTACAGTACCATCTTCGGCAGTAGAAGGCACAAGAGCCTGCAACTGTTGTGTTCTGTATTCAGTCAGATACTGTTTTTCTGTGATTTGCACTCCGTCCTCATCAAAAATTTCAACAACACTATCTGCATAAACGCTTATTACAGGTATGCAGGAACTAATAAGAAAAACCGAGAGCAAACAGCTAACTGCTCTTTTAATTAAGGTCTTCATAAATACGCCTCTCTTTTTATTTATCTTAACAGTATATTACAATACCATAGTATAAAATAAAATTCAACTCAAATTAAACTAAAAATCAACATTTGTTGACTTTTAATTGAATTTGAATTTATAATGTATTTATATAATAAGTAATTAAAAGTGCTAATCAACCCCGATATAAAGCTATTCTGTTTGGAGTGATAAATATGTTTAAAATACTTATAGCAGAAGACGACCGTGAGTTACGCCGTGCCCAAATGATAAATGACAGAAGACAGACTATTGGTGATACTGTTCTTGAATGTGATACCTTTATGGTGCATTCATCTGAAAACAGTATTTCCTTACCTCAGAAAGAGTTTATGTTGCTTTATAAAATGGCGTCTTATCCGGGACGAATATTTACTCGTCAACAGCTTATGGATGATGTGTGGGGATATGCTTCAGATAGCGATACCCACACAATTGATGTGCATATAGGCAGATTAAGAGACAGATTTAAAGATAATAAGGATTTTAAGATTGTTACCATAAGAGGTGTGGGGTACAAGGTGGTTAAACTATGAGGTATAAAGAAAAAAGAGGAAACCTTAAGGCTCACATTATACCTTTAAGCTTAAACACCAGACTTACGCTTATTATCGGTTGTGTTGTTTTAGCAAGTGTATTGATCGCCTTCGGAATTATAAGTCTCATAAGGCTTATCAATCCCGACGCATCTAACTTTCATCTTCTTTTGCAGCTTAATATTCTCTGCCTTGCTGTTGCAATGATTTTCACCAGACTGATTCTGAAGCGGTTTCTTGAGCCTATAAAAACTTTGAGAGAAGCAATGCAAAAGGTGGCAGACGGTGATTTCACCACAAGGATTGAAACAAAATCTACATCTGCCGAAATTCAGGAAATGTTTTCCGGTTTCAACATAATGACACAGGAGCTTGCTTCAACAGAAATTCTGCAAACTGATTTTGTTTCCAATGTTTCTCACGAATTTAAAACTCCCATAAATGCCATTGAGGGTTATACCACTCTTTTGCAGAGCACAGACAATATTGACGAGATTGAAAACAAGTATATAGAAAAAATACTTTTTAACACAAAACGGCTTTCTTCACTTGTCAGTAACATTCTGTTGCTTTCAAAAATTGAAAACCAGTCAATTCAGACTAATCAGGTGAATTTCAGGCTTGACGAACAAATAAGAGAAACCATTGTTGCTCTTGAGCAGAACTGGACAGAAAAAGATATTGAGCTTAATGTAGAATTGGAAGAGATTGAATATTACAGTTCAGAAGCCCTTACTTATCATATATGGTCAAACATTATCGGAAATGCAATCAAATTCAGCCCCTATGGTGGTACTGTTAAAATTAAACTTATAAAACAGCAAAACGACATTTGTTTTTTCGTTGAAGATAACGGTCCCGGTCTTTCAGCGGAAGCGCAAAAACATCTGTTTGATAAATTTTATCAGGCAGATTCATCTCATAAGCAGGAAGGTAATGGTTTGGAGCTTGCTTTGGTAAAAAGAATAGTAAACCTTCTCAGCGGTGAAATTTTTGCTAAAAACATAGAAAATGGCGGTTGCCGTTTTACAGTTATATTAAATAAAAACTGAATAAAAGGAGACAGCTTTATGGAAATTACCTCGGATAAGAAAAAGAAACTTACTTTGTGGATTATAGGAGTTATAACTGCTTGTATTCTGATATTTTTGGGTGTTCAGAATATCGGTGTTGTTTCCAAAGCAGTTAAGTGGTGTATGCAGCTTGTCTCACCGCTTATTCTCGGTTTTGCAATAGCATTTATTTTAAATGTACCTACTCGCTTTTTTGAATCTCATTTATGGAAAAACACTAAAAAACCCGTTTTAAACAAACTGCGCAGGCCTGTTGCTTTTTTATTGTCCGTTATTGGAATTGTCGGCGTTGTGGTCGGAGTTGTTTGGCTTGTTGTTCCTGAATTAATAGAAGCAATTAAAATTATTGTGCTGGCTGTTGTTGATTTTATAACCAGAATAAAAGAGATGCCTGCAACCGAGTTTAAAGAGCTGCCGTTGGGGGATCTGCTGTTGGAAATTGACTGGGATAGCCTGATTGATAATTTGCAAAACTGGTTGAAAAATAAAAGCGGAACAATAGCAAACACAGCAGTCGGTACAGTAAGCTCTGTTGTGGGTGGTGTTGTTGATTTCTTCATTGCCTTCGTTTTTTCAATCTACATTCTGTTCGGTAAAGAAAAGTTGAAATCGCAGTCAAACAGGCTTATTCGTGCGTGGCTTCCAGAAAGATTCGGAGAATGGTTCATACACGCATTATCAGTTGCAAGTATTAATTTCCGCAACTTTATTTCCGGTCAGACACTTGAAGCAGTAATATTAGGTGTGCTCTGTATGATTGGTATGCTGATACTCAGAATACCTTATGCACCTATGGTCGGAGCATTAGTAGGTGTAACAGCACTTATCCCTGTTGTCGGGGGTTTTATCGGTGCAATAGTAGGTGCATTTATGATAGTGACTGTGTCACCTGTGAAGGCGGTAATTTTTATAGTATATCTGCTTATTCTACAGCAGCTTGAGGGCGATCTTATCTATCCGAAAGTAATGGGTAGCAGAGTAAATCTGCCGGCAATGTGGATTTTAGCAGCAGTAACAATCGGTGGTGAACTCGCAGGTCCCGTAGGTATGCTTTTAAGTGTTCCTGTTGCATCAACCGTTTATGTTCTCATTAAAGAGGCAACCTTGAAACGAGAAAACGAAACGTGCAAATATGAATCTCACTGAATACATAATTGCAGTTTCTAACAAGAGCAAAATCAATGTTTCCGAAGACACCAAACCCTTGTTGGTTGAGCTTAAACGAATCGGCAACAACATAAATCAGATTGCTATGAAGATAAATTCAGGAGCGTTAAGCTCATATAACTTCACTGAAGTAATCAATATGCAAAGAAAGATTTATGAACAAATGCTGGAATTGGTAGGTAAAAACTGATGGCAACCTTTACATACATCAAAGAAACCAACGAGCAATTCCGAATGCTCTCGGACGTATATAACATGGAACAGCATAATATCAAAGAGCAGATACCGAAACTCCAAGCAGCTATACAAGAATTGAAAGCTTCAGCCACTAATGTAGAAAAGTTCGTGAATATCGCTCATAAATATACCGACCTGCAGGAGTTAACACCGGAAGTACTACAGACCTTCATTGATAAAATAGTAATTCACGAACGCAGTGAAAAATGGTCAAAATCTGCCGAACAACATATTGATATTTATTTCCGATATATAGGAAACCTAACTGAGCGACCCGTAGAACAAGCGGGATAAAAGGAAGGACGGACAGTCGAAACTGTCCGTCTGAATACCAAGACACCGCCTTACGCTGAAACATCCTTATGAGAAACAGCGTAAAGGGCAATTCTTTTGAAATTATAGTGAAAGAGCCTTCACCTTTAGAAATCAGATAAACTCTGTTTTCATTTAAAGTGGTGCGCCATTTCATAACTTCTGTATTGGCTTCAAGAATAAAACGGGAGATCCAGAAAGAGCTTGAAATAAGGGGTGTTGAAAATTTGCAGATGTTTTTGTTTGTCATTTTTACACCTCGATTTTTACAGTTGCAAACAGATTACAATATAAATCTTTTCAAATCAAGATAAAACAAACTTAATTTAATAAAATTATAGAATTTTTCTATTGTTTAGGACTCTTTTATTTGTTAAACTAAAACTGTTAAATTATCTCACTTGGGGAGGTTAATTGTATGAAAAACATAAAAATTGGCATATTCGGCGCAGGCAGAGGAATTGACATTGCAGAAAACTTTATGCTCCTTGACTGCGAAATTGTTGCTCTTTGTGATTTTAACGAAAAAAGACTTAACGCAGGTCTTAAAAATCTTGGGAAGGATGTTATGGCTTTTTCTGATTTTGATGAGTTTATTGAAACCCCAATGGATGCGGTTGTTATTGCAAACTATTTCCATGAGCATACGCCTTTCGCAATAAAATGCTTTGAAAAAGGAATTCATGTTTTCTGCGAATGTATCAGTAACGGTACAATGGCAGAGGGTGTTGAGCTTATTAGGGCGTATGAGAAAAGCAATTCAATTTTTATGTTAGCGGAAAACTACCCTCAGATGATTTTTAACCGTGAAATGAAAAAAGTTTGTGACGGCGGTTCTTTGGGTAAAGTCCTTTATGCCGAGGGCGAATATAACCATCCTCTTAACCCTAACGACTATGATTTTTATAAGGGTTATGTATATTTCCCTGAGCATTGGAGGAATTGCCTTCCTCGTTCATATTATGTAACCCATTCTCTTGCACCGCTTATGTGGTCAACAGGCGCAACACCAAAAAAGGTTTGTGCTTACGGTGTTTTCTCTCCTATGGAGGAATATGGTACAGCTCGCTATGTTGGTGACAGCGCAGCTATTATGATGACACAGAATGATGATGGCTCTGTTTTCAAATTTACAGGGTGCGGAGCTTTTGGTGCTCACCATAATGCATACCGCATCTGCGGAAAAAACGGACAGATTGAAAATCTTCGCGGTATGGGTAGCAAGGTTATGCTCCGCTATAATGATTGGTCAATTCCCGAAGGTAAAGAGGAAGTAAACCTTTACGAGCCTACCTGGAATGATAAGGATGAAGCTTTTATCAATCAGGCAGGTCATGGTGGCGGTGATTACATCGTTGCGAGAATGTTTCTTGAATGTATCAGAGAGGGTAAACAACCCGAGCCTCCTTATGATATTCATTCTGCAGTAACTATGTCATCCGTTGCAATTCTTGGTCACCGCTCAATGCTTGAAGGGGGTAAACCATACGATATTCCGGATTTTAAAATGGAAGAATGTCGCAAGGAATACGAGAATGACAGGCTTACACCTTTTTACTATACGGATGGAAGAAAACCCAATATGCCTTGTTGCTCTGTAACGGATTATAAACCTACCGAAGAGCAGATAAAGAGATACCTTGAAATTTTGGAGAATTAAAACTTATGCTTTATTACATACTTGTTTTCGGTGCAACAATTTTGTTTGCCCTGCAGTTTTTGTTTAATCAAAGGTTCGAAGAGAGTAGGGGAAGTGATTTGAAATCCGCCCTCGAATTCACTCTTTATAAAAGCGTTGTAATTGTTGTTATGATGCTTTTAATAAGCGGATTTAAAATTATTGTAACCCCATTTAGCGTGGCTTTGGCAACCGTTTATGCCCTTGCTTGTATATTGATGACTTACTTCAGTTTAAAAGCATTTACAATAGCCAATCTTTCCGTTTATTCCGTTTTTTCAATGCTTGGCGGTATGCTTCTTCCGTTCCTCTTGGGCGTGGGCTTCTACGATGAAAAACTGACAGTATTTAAAGTTATTTGCTGCGGTTTAATTGTTGTTTCAGTTCTTCTTAATCTCAAAGGCGGAAAACAAAGTAAAAAAGCCTTTTTCTACTATATGGCGGTATTTGTTCTCAACGGTGGGGTAGGCGTGATTTCAAAAATCCATCAATCATCGGAAATACCTCATACTGACAGCACAGGCTTTATGTTCCTTTCTTCCCTTGTTTGTGTTGCAATATGCGGAATATGGCTTCTTGTTAAATATAAGAAGATACCCCTTGTAAAAGGAAAATCACTTTTGTTTGCGGGCGGTTACGGTGTTTTCAATGGTGTAGGTAACTGGTTTTTGCTTATTTCCCTTATTCATTTACCTGCATCTGTTCAGTACCCCTTGGTTACGGGCGGAGTAATGGTTTTCTCAACCATTATCAGTGCATTAAGAAAAGAAAAGCTTACAAAAATCGACTACATAGCCGCAGCGATTTCATTTGCCGCATCGGTATTGATGGCATTTTGACCGAGCATTTCAGATATTTAATTATCGGTGTTGCAGTATTATGCGAAATGTGTTAAAATCATAGAAGAGAGGTGTTTTTATGACCAAGATCAATTTGAAGATTTCGAAAGGAAAAATTGTTTTAGCGGTTTTACTTGCCATCATAATCGGTATAGGTGTTTACGGTACCTTTTTAGGTATTAAAGATACTGTTGAACAAAAGGAGAAAGAAGAACAATATTTACAAACCACAACTGAGGAATTTGTGCTTAGTGCGAAGGAAAAAGAGTTCTCTTGCGATAAATTTAGCATTACCCTGACCGAAGATTTTGAGGTGTTTGAAGATAGCGCTATTGAAGTGGGCGCTGTTTGCGAGGGAATTGAAGTTTTTGTTTTGGCGGATGAATTCGAAAATGACTCCAAAATCTCTGAAATGTCTCCTGAGGAGTATGTACAAGAACTTGCACAATCTGATGAAACTGTAGAAATAAAACAATACAATGGAATTCCGTATGCTGAATATGTATATCGTGGCGAAGATAACGGAATATTGAAAGAATATAAGGTTTTCTGCTATAAAGGTGAGAATTGTTTTTGGATGCTTCATTTTATTACAAATACAAAATATTTAAATAGATACGAGTCTCATATTTTTGAGTGGATTGAAACTGTAGATGCAAAATAAATTATAGCACTTTCAATTAATTTTGGAAGTGCTTTTTGTTTATTCCCCACAGTAGTATTTCGTTGAATTATCATTTGTTATATAGTATAATGCCTGATGAAAGAAGAAAAAATTTCAGGAGGGTAATAGAGGGGCTTAACAATTAAAAGAGAAAAAAGCTTTGTTGGGTGCTTAATGAAAGTAAAAGTATATGTTTATGACGAGCTTGCAGGAGATAACAAAATTAACGGCGATATGTGAACAAGCTTGGTGAGCTGAAAAACGGCGAGGAAAAGACTTTTGCTATCGATAATGAGGAAACAAAGATTTACGTTATTCAAGACAAGCTTTCAAAGGGGATTTGCAATGAAATGTGCATAATTCCCGCAGGTGTTGAAAATGTATATCTCATGGGTGAGAATAAATATAATCCTTTTTCAGGCAATGGTTTCCGTTTCCACGGAATGTCTGACCCACGAGTTCTCGCTAACCGCAAAAAAGGTACAAAAAGATTTGCTGTGTATATCGCTATTTGTGTGCTTGTTGGATTGGTAGGTGGCTTTTTTGCTGGCTATAATAGCAGTGATTATGCTATGGACGGCGATCCTGTTAATATCATTGACGATTCAGGTGTAAAAATGACATTGACAGATACCTTTGAAGAAACTGAATCTAGAGGATTATGAATTCTATCGTCCCATGTTTTTTGAATGGGCAGAGAGTATAATGTTCGTTGATGATAACTAATCTTAAAAAGCACAAGTTCGTAAAGTTGAACTTGTGCTTTTTGCTACTTTATATAATTAAATAAGCTTTGAAATACTGTTCTTTGTATTATTTTATAATTGACTTTATAATTACTCTATGATATATTATTAACAACCGATAGAGGTGCATTTTGTTAAGAGTAGCCGTAACCCAAAAAGTTTGCCGGAACTGTTACGGTAAAAGGAGCAAGGTGCCGAAGTCAGCTTATGGCAAAAAGCTGGTCTGGCAGTACGGAATAATATCTTTACTGTTGTCACCGTTTTGGTGGAGAGCTATCTTACATAATTAAATACTCGTTATGGGAGTATATTTGTGTGGGTAGTTGCTTTTCGGCAACTATTATTTTTTTGTGAGGTAAAGATTATGAAAAACACAGTTTTTACAGGTGTTGCAACAGCTCTTGTAACCCCCATGAACGCAAACGGCGTTGACTATGATGCATTTGGAAGACTTATTGAATGGCAGATTGAAGAGGGTATCAACGCTCTCGTAATCGCAGGTACAAGCGGTGAGGGTTCAACTCTTTCCGATGCAGAGCACAAAGAGGTTCTCCGTTTCTCTGTTGAAAAGGTTGCAGGCAGAGTTCCCGTTATTGCAGGTACAGGCTCAAACGATACTTCTTATGCTATTGAGCTTACAAAATATGCAAGTAAAATCGGTTGCGATGCAATGCTTCTTGTTACACCTTACTATAACAAAGCAACACAGAGAGGTCTTATTGAATCTTTCAGAGCGATTGCAGACGCTTCAACAAAGCCCTGTATTCTTTATAACGTTCCCTCAAGAACAGGTTGCAACCTTACTCCTGCTTCTTGTGCGATTCTTGCGGAGCATCCCAATATCGTTGGTATCAAAGAAGCTTCGGGCAACATTTCTCAGATTGCAGAGATTGCCGCTCTTACAAAAGGCGAATTCGATATTTATTCAGGAAACGATGACCAGATTGTTCCTCTTATGTCCTTGGGCGGAAAAGGTGTTATCTCGGTTGTTTCAAACATTCTTCCCAAGAAAACTGTTGAGCTTTGTGATAAATTCTTTGCAGGTGATTTAGAGGGTAGCCGTGATATTCAGTTAGAGCTTCTTCCTCTTATTAACTCACTCTTCTGCGAGGTTAACCCCATTCCTGCAAAAGCAGCAGTTGCAGCTATCGGCTTCGGTGAAAATTATGTAAGACTTCCTCTTACAACAATGGAACCCGAAAACGAAGCAAAAATGCGCGCACTTATGAGAGAACAGGGACTTAATGTCTGATTAACTATAAGAGAACGATAACAATGCCTCCCCGGCGAAGGGAGGGGGACCGCACCAGAGTAAAACGGAGGTGCTGTGGAGGGTTCTAGTGCCGTAAGGCGCGTATAATTGAACACCCAAAGAATTAACGGAACCCAAAAAGGTGAATTATAATGATAGCAGATAATATACATATAGTTAATGAAACCTTGTTTTTCGGCGGTCACAGCACAAAAGACCTTGCCGAAAAATACGGTTCACCCATTTATGTAATGGATGAACAGAAGATAAGAGAAAATTGCCGTAAATATATTAACGGAATGAAAAAATATTTCGGTGACAATGCAAAACCCTTCTTTGCAAGTAAATCTTGTAGCTTTAAGAAGATTTATAATATTGTAGAATCCGAGGGTATGGGCGTTGATGTGGTTTCCGTTGGTGAAATCTACACCGCTTTAAAGTCGGGCTACAATATGAAAAATACATGCTTTCATTCCAACAGCAAAAATGATTGTGATATCAATTTTGCAATGGACTCTGGTGTTGGTTGCTTCGTTGTTGATAATATCGAAGAATTGGATTCAGTTGACCGCTTTGCAGGGGAAAGAGGCATTAAGCAAAAAATCCTTTTCCGTGTTACACCGGGTATTGATACTCATACTTATGAAGCGGTTAATACAGGTAAGGTTGATTCCAAATTCGGTTTCCCCATTGAAACGGGTGCCGCAATGGAGATTACAAAATACGCTCTCACTAAAGAGAATATCGACCTTGCAGGCTTCCATTGTCATGTTGGCTCTCAGCTTTTCGAGTCTTCCGTTTTCATTCGTTCAGCAGAAATTATGCTTGAATTTATTGCAGAGGTTAAAAATAATTTAGGATTTGAAGCAAAAGAGCTTGACCTTGGCGGTGGCTATGGCGTAAGATATACCGAAAACGACCCGGAAATTGATATCGAAGATAATATCCGTCAGGTTGCGGAATATTTTAAAAAGAAATGTAAAGAGCTTGATATAAACGAGCCTGCAGTTAGTATGGAGCCCGGCAGAAGCATTGTTGCAGATGCAGGTATCACTCTTTACAGAGTGGGTAACGTAAAACGTATTGAGGGTTATAAAAACTATGTCGCCATTGACGGCGGTATGACCGATAACCCGAGATATGCCCTTTATGAATCTGCGTATACCGTTATCGCCGCAGACAAAGCAAACGAGCCTTGCAACTTCCTTTGTGACCTTGTAGGTAAGTGTTGCGAAAGCGGAGATATTATTCAGCCGAAAGTAATGCTTCCCGAAAGCATTAAAAGGGGCGACCTTGTAGCAGTTCTCACAACAGGCGCTTACAATTTCTCAATGGCTTCCAACTACAACAGAATTCCTCGTCTTCCAGTTATTATGGTAAACGGCGACGAAGATTATGTTGCAGTTAAAGGTGAAAGTCTTGATGATATAATTAAAAATGACCTTTAAAACAATCAACCGATTAAGAAAATTCAGATTTTCTTAATCGGTTGTAATTATTATTTCTTCTCCGCAATAAACGCCCTGAATAGTTGCAAGCAAGTTTTTCTGTTTATTATTTTTAGGCGGTACGGTCAAGACCGTACCCTACAATTGTTCTATAGTTATTTTTTATAATGTTAGTTCGATAACGAAAACGTAAAGCTTATCACTTATTTCTTCTCCGCAATAAACGCCCTGAACAGTGGCAAGCAAGCGCTGAAAAAGGCTTTGTAGCTTTCGCAGTAGTTTCTGTCTTCCTTTGAACGTTTGCAACCGCCTGCACGGCAGATTGGGTAAAACCTGCATTTCTTACATTCTTCGGGAGTATAAAGGCTTTCTCTTAAAAACTCCGTTGCTTTTTCACAATGGGCGAGAGTGTCAAAGTTTTCTGTAGGAGTGTTAATGTTGCCTAGAAGCCATTCGTCCGTGCAGTAAAAGTCGCAGGGGTAAATATTACCGTTACCCTCAACAACAAACTGGTGCATACAGTGACCGCACATTCCGCATTGTTCAGTAGGATTGCCAAGATATAGATGCACAAGGTTGTCGAAATATCTTATACTTGTGTAATTACCCTGAACATAGTCTTTTACATAAGCATTGAAGCCGTGAATGAGAAAATGTTTGTATTGCTCCACGGTCATATAAAGCTCACTTTCGGATTCGTCACCAAAGGGACGCAGGCAGGGGATGAACTGTAAATATCTGAAACCGCGTTTTTTGAAATATTGCAGAATACCATCAATATTCTCGGCACATTTGCCCGTAAGAACAGTTAATATATTAAACTGCACATCATTTTTTGTAAAAATATCGGCGGCTTTTATTATTTTATAAAAAGCATTCTGATTATTACTGTCAATTCGGAATGAGTTGTTATCGAAATCACCATCAAGGCTTAAACCTATAAGAAAATCCTTTTCTTTGAAGAACTTTGCCCATTCCTCGTCAATTAAAGTTCCGTTGGTTTGCAGTCCGTAATAGATTTTACTTTTCTTTGTGTTCAGTTCATCAACCTTGTTGCAGAAATATTTGAAGTATTCAATACCGCGTAAGGTTGGTTCACCGCCCTGAAAAGCAAAAGCAACACTTTCACCGTTGGCAAAATCGAGAGCTTTTCCTATTAAATTATCCGTTGTTTCTTCCGATATTAAACCAAAACTTTTAACATCTCGGTGGTCGGTAACATCGTGATAGAAACAATATTTGCAGCGCATATTGCAAAGGCTTGAAGCCGGTTTTATCATTATTGACAAAGGTGGCAATTAAATCATTCCTTTTATATAACTAAACCCCGGAAATAACTCCGAGGCTTAATTTTTTTATTTATAATATTCTTCGTTCATACCGCGACGGTTAGATTTGAAATTAGCCATAATTTCATCCATCTTGTTGCTCATTTCTTCTGCAATTGTGGGGTAAACGGAAGAGCGGTTAAGGTTTTCACCAACATCGTCGCTTAAAATGTGTAGCCAATTCTTTCTGTATTTGTCAAAGAAAGCGGAGTTATCGTTCTGTATTCTCTGGAAATATTTGAAAGTAATATAGTCGTTGTCTGTAAGAACGTCGTATTCGTAATCTTTGTATTCGTCCCTTGCAAGAACCTCTTCTGTGGAAACTGTGTACTGAATCGCTTTAAGGCTCTCACGCTTCATATGAAGAATGGGGGTGTCTTCGTCGTGAATAACCTCGTCATTTGTAAGTACGGGCAACATGGAAACGCCGTCAATATCTCTGTCAAATGGAAGATAATTGTCTTCTCCGCCGTTTCCTGTAATACCGCAAAGCTCAACAAGTGTAGGCAACATATCAACAAGCGTAGCACTTTGTGAACGTGTTGTGCCTGATTCCCAAAGACCATCATTGTTATCCCAACGAATCATAAAGGGAACCTTCTGACCGCCTTCGTAAGCAAGATATTTACCGCCGCGAAGCTCACCCACGGAGCCTTCGAGAGCAGGACCGTTGTCACTTGTGAAAACGATGATGGTGTCTTCCATAACACCCAACTCTTCGAGTGTGTTAAAGAGTTCGCCTAAATAGTAGTCAAATTCGGTTACACAGTCTGCATATGTACCCATACCTGTTTCGCCCTCAAAGTCTTCACCTACAAATACAGGTGCATGAGGCCATGGAGATGCATAGTATGCGAAGAAGGGTTCGTCGCTTTCGGTAACTTGTTCGGTAATCCAATCTGTGATTTCTTCGTGAATCCATTCAGACAATTGACTCTGATCTTTTGCACCGGTTTCGTCTTTGAGTTCTTCAACACCGTGAACTATTTCGTATTCGCCGTTTTCTTCACTTACATGGTAGAAAGGTGCCATATCGTTAACATGGTGGCTGCCATAGAAATAGTCAAAGCCTTGGTTTGTGGGGAGATATTCGCCGTAGTCACCTAAGTGCCATTTACCGAATGCACCCGTGTTGTAACCGGCATTCTGGAAGATTTCTGCAATAGTGATTTCATCACCGAGCATACCGTCGCAGTTATTACCCATTTCAATTGAGTTGAAGATACGAGTCTGAGCAAAGGGTGAGAATGTGTCATAAGTGGGGTAAATAACATTGTCGGCATAACCGCGGAAAGGATATCTGCCGGTCATAAGTGCAAATCTTGCAGGAGAGCACACAGAATAGCTTGAATAGAAATTTTCGAAGTTGATGCCCTCTTCACCGATACTGTCTATATTGGGTGTGTCATAAATTGCACCGTTGAGAGATGTATCGGCATAGCCTAAATCGTCCATAAGAATGAAAAGAACATTGGGGTTATTGGATTTTGCCTTGTCAACACCGTCAAGATAATCGTCGTGACCTTCCCAGAGTCTGTCAACATTAGGTTCTGCACGGAGGTTCATTGTAAGAACATACAAAACAGTTGTACCTGCAAGTACAATGCTTAAAACTGATGTGAGAAATTTATGTAAAGTAGCTTTGTTAAAGGCTTTCTTTGCAACAAGAACAAGTGCAATAACCGCAAGAGTGCAGGGGAGGAGTAAAAGAATATTACCGCCCAATCTTGTGAGAAGTGAACCTTCACCGCTGAACAAAGGATTATCAGCACTTGACCAACCTGTTTTACCGCTTGAAAATGCGCCGAAACCTGCATCTGCACCCCAAATTACAAAATAGAGGAAAATGCCTATCGCACTTGAAACATAGCCCATAATGTTAAAAAGATAAACCTTCTTTTTTGCGACAATACCTATGAATATGAGTGCTGATACAATGCACATAAATGCAACATTTATAACTGCAACAATGTTCAGTCGCAAAACAAGAAGTGCAATTGCAAGCCCCAAACCGATTATTGCAGTAATAATCGGAAGAATTTTTTTCTCTTTGTCAAAAGAAATACCGTTTTCCATTTTTTACCTCCGCTATTTATCAGATTGAAAGTGAAAGCACATATTCATTACCGCTGAAAATCTTGCTGATATCTTCAGGGTTTATATGTGATTTAGCTCTGATTGTGAAAAGGCATACATATTTTTCGTTTTTCTTTTCAACGGAGCTTGAAATGATTACATAATCATTTTCTTTAAATAGATTTGTAATGCTTTCGATTGCTTCGGGGTCATCCACTAATTTCATGCTTACTGCAGTTGTGCTTGTGTTTTCAACAGGAAGAACCTTGTGAATAACAATCTGAACAATAAGGAGAATAAGGGTGGTATAAACTGCAATACCGTACATACCTGCACCCGCTGCAAGACCGATACCTGCCGTTGTCCAAACACCTGCAGCGGTGGTAAGACCTTTAACAGTGCCTTTGTAAACGATGATACCTGCACCGAGGAAAGAGATACCTGTAACAACCTGTGCTGCAAGACGGGAGCCGTCAAGGTTAACGTGGTCCGCAAGACCTACAATATCAAAGAAACCATATTTACTTACTATCATGGTCAAAGCAGAACCTAAAGCAACGATAATGTGAGTTCTTATACCCGCTTCTTTTTGTCTGAAGGTTCTTTCAATACCTATCAAGGCACCGCAGATAACAGCGGTAACAAGACCTAAAAGATATGGGAAAAAGCTTTCAAGCTTAAAGGTGGTAATGAAGGTTTCAATAACTTCCATTACGTCGTATGAAGGCGTAATATTCAGCAACATAGCAAATCTCCTAAATTTATTAATAATATATCTCTATATTATAATACATATTTCTTTTTGTGTCAAATAATGCCATCAAGACTTAATTCTTTTTGTCATAAACCTATTTCCCGTAACATAGCATTTAGTGAAGATTTTAAAAAGGTCTATGGAGGTAGATTTATGACAGATACAAGCATATATAAGGATATTGAAACCCGTACAGGTGGTGATATTTATATCGGGGTTGTGGGTCCTGTAAGAACGGGAAAATCGACCTTTATCAAGCGATTTATGGATACTCTCGTTTTGCCCAATATGAACAGTACCTATAAAAGAGAACGGGCGCAGGACGAATTACCTCAGTCTGCCGCAGGCAGAACAATAATGACAACAGAGCCTAAATTTATTCCGGAAGAAGCGGTTAAAGTGGATTTGCCCGATAATGCTTCTCTCAATGTCCGTCTTATCGACTGCGTAGGCTACATTGTTCCGAGCTCTTTAGGTTATATTGAAGAAGATAAACCGAGAATGGTAAAAACACCGTGGTATGACCACGAAATACCTTTTAATATGGCGGCAGAATTGGGTACGCAAAAGGTTATAACAGAGCATTCAACAATAGGTCTTTTGATAACAACTGACGGAAGTATCAGTGACATTTCACGAGACGAATATGAAGAGGCGGAAGAAAGGGTGGTGGCGGAGCTTAAAGCCATTAACAAGCCTTTCGTAGTTCTTCTTAACTGTACTTACCCTCATTCGCAAGAGGCTACCTTGCTTGCCTCAGATTTAACAGAAAAATACGGTGTTCCGGTTATACCTGTAAACTGCCTTGAAATTGATGAAGATTTAATTCGCGAAATTCTCAGCGCGGTTCTTTTCCGTTTTCCCGTGCGCGAAATCGGTATTTCATTGCCGGGTTGGGTAATGGGGCTTAACCGCGACCATTGGCTGAGAAAATCCATTTGTAACTGCGTTAAGGAATGTTCTGCGGGTATTACTTGTGTTGGTGATGTTGGTTTTGTTGTCAAAGGTATGTGCGATAATGAAAATGTGATATCTGCGCAGATTTCAAAGTTGGATTTGGGCAAGGGTTCTGCAGAAATTGAAGCAATACTTTCAGGTGCACTTATTTATAAGATAATTGAAGAAAAAACATCAATACAAATAGAAAATGAACAACAACTCGTTGAACGATTGGAAGAGCTTTCTTCAATAAAAAAGAAATATGATAAAGTAAAAAATGCTCTTGATGAGGTTGAAGCAACGGGTTACGGAATTGTAATGCCCGATATTGACGAGTTGATCCTCAAAGAACCTGAAATCGTTAAGCAGGGCGGTAGATACGGTGTGCGCCTTTCTGCTTCTGCACCGTCAATTCATATGCTAAGAACCTGTATTGAAACAGAGGTTGCTCCAGTTGTAGGAACGGAAAGTCAGTCCGAAGAACTTCTCAAATATCTTCTTACAGGGTTTGAAGAAGACCCCCATAAAATATGGGAGTCTGATATCTTCGGAAAATCTCTTAATGAACTTGTCAACGAGGGGCTTCGTAATAAGCTCTGCCATATGCCCGTTGATGCTCGTGGCAAAATTCAAGAAACTCTTGAACGTATAATCAACGACGGTTGCAGCGGTCTTATTTGTATTATTTTGTAATTAATCCTCTTCGCTTTTTAAGTTGCCATAACTTCTGTCAATAACCACAACTGCGTAAAGGTTGCCGTTACCGGCTTCGTTTACGCGTTTTTTTATAATTGAAAGCAATTCTTCGTCTGTGTATTTGTATCTTGGAGGAACAACTATATCAAAAAGTACATTTTTGGCAGTTTCTCCGTAAACAACACGGAAATCATGGAAGTTGATAATTGGGTCAATATCAAAAAGAATTTTTCTAACAACTTCCTTTAATTCGTTTGTTTCTTCGCAGTCAAGAACGGTGGGATCAAGGTGAACAACGATGTGAATATTGTTCTCTCTCAAAAAATCTCTTTCAATTGTGTCCATAATATCGTGACAGGTGAGAACATCAATTTTGGCATCCATTTCAATGTGGGCAGATGCGAAATAGCTTCCGGGCCCATAGGAGTGTACCATAAGGTCGTGAACACCTAAAACATTGCTGTATGTGAGTATTTTATTCTCAATCATGTCATACATTTCTTTTGAAGGTGCCTGACCTAAAAGGGGACTGACAGTTTCTTTGACAAGACCTATGCCGGAAATTATGATAAAGACGGCAACTGCAAAGCCCATATAACCGTCAAGATTGAAGCCTGTGAAATGGGAAATTAGAGTTGCCAGAAGTACCGCCGAGGTTGCGATTACATCATTTCTGCTATCTGCGGCAGTGGCGTCCAAGGCCTTTGAGTTAATTCTTTTACCCAAAGATTTGTTGAAAAGTGAAAGCCAGAGTTTTACGAAAACGGAAACCGAAAGAATAATAACCGAAATCCAATTAAATGTGATTTCTTCGGGATTTAATATTTTGAAAAACGAGGTTCTTAAAATATCATAACCGATAATGAGGGTCAAAAATGAAATAATAAGACCTGTTATGTATTCAATTCTTGCGTGACCGTAAGGATGGTCCTCATCGGCAGGCTTTTCTGAAAGTCTGAAACCGATAAGAGTCACAATGGAAGAGCCTGCATCGGTCATATTGTTTGTTGCATCTGCAGTAATTGAAACGCTGTTTGTAACAGAGCCGATTATAAATTTCATAATGCTTAAAAAAAGGTTGCAGATAATACCGACTATTCCTGCAACCCTGCCATAAGCTTCTCTGCCCTTAGGTGTGGCACTGTCTTTGTTTTTTAAAAATATATTTATAAGCAATTTTGTCATTTTATTCACCTGTAAGAATATGTAAGATAATTATATATTTATTTTATGAAAAGTCAAATAAAATGTTACGGTGGACAAATATTTTTAAATATGCTATTATTATAAAAGCGATAAAAAATATAAATGCCGAAAGGTTGGTATAAATATGGATAAAACTCTTGTCATTTTAGCAGCGGGTATGGGTAGCCGTTACGGCGGTCTTAAGCAGATTGATCCTGTTGGCCCAAACAATTCAATTATAATTGACTATTCAATTTATGATGCTGTTAAAGCGGGTTTTAACAAAGTTGTTTTTATTATTAAAAAGGAAAACGAGGAACTTTTTAAAGAAGTTATCGGCGATAAGGTTTCAAAGCATGTTCAGGTTGAATATGTTTTCCAAAGCCTTGATAAATTGCCTGAGGGCTTCAGTGTTCCTGAGGAAAGAGTTAAGCCTTGGGGTACTGCGCACGCTATTCTTTGCTGCAAAGGTGTTGTAAATGAGCCGTTTGTTGTTATAAATTCCGATGATTTTTATGGTAGCGGAGCATACTCCATTCTTTCCGATTGGATTGAGAAAACAGATTTTTCTGGTGATAAATTCAAATTTGCAATGGCTGGCTATTATCTTAAAAATACTCTTACCGAGAACGGAACCGTATCTCGCGGTGTTTGTGATGTTAATGAAAATGGTCAGCTTAACGATGTCATCGAAAGAACCAAAATTATGCGTGTTAACGGAAAAATTTCATATACCGATGACGGCGAAAGCTGGACAGAACTTCCCGAGGATAGCGTTGCTTCAATGAATTGCTGGTGTTTCCCTGCAGGTATTCTTAATGAAATCGAAAAATATTTCATTGATTTCCTTGAAAACGAAGTTCCCGAAAATCCCCTTAAATCCGAATTCTTCCTTCCTTTCCTTGTTCGAGATATGCTTAAAGAGGAAAAATGCACTGTTGATGTTCTCGAAACTCCTGATAAATGGTTCGGCGTAACATATAAAGAAGATAAGCCAGATGTTGTTGCATCAATTTCTGCTCTTGTTGAAAGCGGAAAATATCCCGAAAAATTGTGGTGAATTATATGAAAAAATTTTCATTGTTTATCGCGTTGGTTTTAATTGTTAGCCTTTTTACTGCTTGCGGTACGGAAAATACCGCAGATACCGCAGAAACTTCAAATACAACATCAGTTGAAACAACAGCAAAAGAGGAAGCAGTAGTTCGAATTGCAATTGATAAATCCACTTTGGCTGATGCAGATAGCTTTATACAAAGCATGAAGGATTATGGTGCAGAGGTTAACGATATAAGCGGTGCAGATGGTTATTTGTTGGTTTTTTCAAAATCAGAGCACGAAAAACTGATTCAAGATAAATATGCCGAAGCTATAAAAAAATTCAAAGAATACGAAGAAAATGAAGAACATTATGTCGATAGTGTTGAGTATGATGAGGATTTTCGTAATTTGAAAATTTATGTGGATAAAGATATGTACGATACGACTGCAAGTACAACAAGCGATATTGTTGTTGCAGCGGTTGCACTCTCTTATCAGCTTTACCTTGAAGACGGTCAAAAAACTTATGTTAAGGTTATTTATTCAGGAACCGAAGATGTAGTGTCTGCTTTTTCATTACCAATAAATTTGAGTGTTGCTCAATAAAATAAAAATGAACTCCGAATACAAGCGGAGTTCATTTTTTATTGTAACTTTCTTTGTTCTATTTCTTTTAAATTTGCTTTGAATTCTCTTTTAATCCAAACGAATGATAAAATCCAAGCCCCGATAACCGCAAGGAAAATATCAATTCTTCCCATGGGAAACATAGAAACTATTGTAAAGAAAATTACTGTTCCCGTGTTTTGGATTTTCAATATCATCAAAAACCATTCGAGCACAATAATCATTCTGCAAAAAGGGAGGACACAAACAACTGACCAACATAAACAAGCGGTTTGCGGGCCCCAGTTTTTCGGCAATTTCCACATCATCGGAACATATTTGTCAGGGTCGCCGTAGTTGATTTGGGCAAGATAACGTTTTAAATCTGTTTCGTTTGTTTGCGGAGCTTTATATTTTATAAAAGCGTAATATGACATTGCTACATAGCCGATAAATGTAACAATGTTAATTACAATTAAACCTGTCCAACCGAAATTAAAGGAATCGTATAGAGGGTTGCCCTCTAAAAGCAAATTAGGAGTGGCGATATAGGTGAAGAGAAGGTCAAGTATAATTGTCAAAAGATATGCAGAGCAAGTTATATAAAATAATTTCTTCTTTGATTTCACACTCTTCATCCTTTCACATATATTTTATCACCATTTTATCAGAAATTGTAATCTGGTTTAACAATTTTTCCTGAGTTAGCAGATTCAACAATTGCAAGACATGCTGCAACGGTTTTTGCGCCTTCTTCAACAGGAGTGGGAACAGGTGTGCCATTAACTATTGCATCACCGAAAACTTCAAACTCTTTAACAAAGTTGTGGTTGTTAACCTCAAGCTCTATAATTTGGGGTTCTTCGGGAGCAACACCGTTTTCATCGGCAACAAACAACTGCATTGTGGGGGAAGTGTTATCACAAATAATTGTACCCTTTGTGCCATAGATGCAAGTTCTCATAGTGTAATCACGTTTGCAGCCTGTTGAAACATAAACCTTACCTGCAACATCGTTGGGGAACTTCATAATAGCGATAGTGGAGTCATCGTATGTAACTGTGGGTAAAAGCTTGTGTGTGCCGTAAGCAAAAACTTCTTCAGGGTCGCCTGCAAGCCAACGAAGAAGGTCAACTGCATGGCAACCGCCACCGATAACACCGTGACGTGCGTTGTCTGCTCTCCAGTTCTGTTTGTTGGAAACGATATTCATATAGTCGTGAGCATATTCGCTTTCAACGAAATAGAGTTCGCCGAGAGTGCCATTGTCAATAAGCTCTTTTGTTTTTGCAAAGGAGGGGGTGAAACGGCAAATCTGACCTACCATAAAAATACAGTTTGATTTTCTTGCAGCTCTTACCATTTCTGTAATATCTTCTTTAGTGAGTGCAAGGGGCTTTTCGCACAAAACATGTTTACCTGCTTCAAGCATTTCAAGAGCAACCTGTTTGTGAAGCTGGTCGGGAATACCGATTGAAACTGCATTTATTTCAGGATTATTTATAATATCGTGGTAATCAAGAGTCCATTTTTCTTCTGGGATGTTATATTTTTCACCTGCAAATTTAAGGGCTTTTTCATCGCAGTCGCAAATCAAACCGATTTCCGCACCATAAGCCAAAGCACCTTCAAGGTGAGCTCTTCCGAATTCAAGACCGATAATACCGGCAACAATCTTCTTTTCCATTTGTATAATCTCCTTTTGTGTTTATGTATTTCATTTTAGCATTTCCTATAAAAAAAGCAATACCATTTTTCACAAAGTAACATTATTTTCGTATACTGATATCAGGAGGTAGAGCAATATGACTACTCTTGATATGGTTTCAACAGGGGAGCTTGCTACCGTTATAGAGGTGAACACGCAACTCTCTTTAAAACAAAGATTATATGATATCGGTCTTGTACCCGGTACAAAAATAAAAGTTGTTCATCAAAGTCCCGCGGGAAATCCAAGAGCGTATTTGGTGAGAGGAGCAGTTATCGCTTTGCGAAATTGCGATGCTCAAAATATCTGTGTGCGAGTTGAGGAGGATGGGTAAAAATGAAATTACCGTAGCCCTCGCAGGAAATCCCAATGTAGGGAAAAGCACGGTTTTTAATGCTCTTACGGGACTAAAACAGCACACGGGAAATTGGACGGGGAAAACCGTTGATATAGCCCATGGAAAAACAGAACGGGACGGCAAAGTTTATAAATTTATTGACATTCCCGGAACATATTCTTTAAAACCCCATTCCAAAGAAGAGATGGTTGCAGGAGAGTATATATGTTTCGGTGATGCCCAAAAGGTTGCGGTAGTGTGCGATGCAACAAGTCTTGAACGAAATCTGTACTTAACTCTTCAAATTATTGAAACGGGCGCAGATACTGTTGTGTGTGTAAATCTCCTTGATGAAGCCCGAAAAAAAGGTATAATAATCAATACTGCATTGTTGGAAATGGAATTAGGCGTAAGGGTTGTGGGGATGACAGCCCGTGACGGTGACGGTATTGAAGCATTTTTAAACATACTTTCCGAAAATAATAAAGAAAATACCCGAACGATTAAATACAGTGAAAATATTGAAAAAGCATTGGAATATATTGCTCCTGTATTAAAGAAAATAAATATAAATAATACAAATCACCGTTGGCTTTCATTACGGCTTTTGGAAAAGGATGAAACTGCAAAAACATTCATAGATAACAGTGATTTAACTCTGCAACAGAAAGAAGAAATTTTTAAATGTGTTTCTTTAGGAAGAGCATATTTAGAGGAAAAAGGCGAGTTGAATGAAATAAGTGAGAATATTGCTTCAACCTTGTATGAAAAAGCCTCAAAAATAAATGATGCGGTTATGGTGAAAAAGGGTAATTCTGTTGATTTAACAAAGGGTGAAAAAGTATTTACAAATAAAGTTTCTGCATATTTTGTAATGCTTTTAATGTTAAGTGTGATTTTCTATATTACAATCGCAGGTGCCAATTACCCGTCACAATGGTTGTCAGCATTTTTCGGTTGGTGTGAAAACCGACTTTTGAATATTGCTGATTTTATAAATATGCCCGAGTTCTTGCAAGGTATGTTAATTTCGGGTGGCTTTCGTGTGCTCGGGTGGGTGGTTTCCGTTATGTTACCGCCAATGGCAATATTCTTTCCTTGCTTTACTCTTTTGGAGGATTTGGGCGTTTTACCGCGAGTTTCCTATGTTTTGGATAACAGTTTCAGAAAAGCCCAAACCTGCGGAAAACAAGCTCTTACAACTTGTATGGGATACGGTTGCAATTGTGTTGGGATTTCCGGTGCTCGTATTATTGATTCGAAACGTGAAAGACTGATTGCAATTTTAACGAATCCTCTTACAGTTTGTAATGGCAGATTTCCCGCCATAATAACCCTCATTTCTGTTTTTTTAGTGTCGGGAAACGGTGTTGTAAAAGGTTTTTACAGTGCATTTATACTTGCACTGATAATTGTTTTGAGCCTTGCATTGACGCTTTTAGTTTCAAATGTTCTTTCTAAAACTCTTTTAAAAGGTGAGCCGTCCCATTATATTCTTGAATTACCACCCTACAGAAAACCGCAAATCTCAAAAGTAATTGTGAATTCTGTGCTCAACAGAACAGTAATGGTTTTATTCAGAGCAGTAGCAGTGGCATTTCCTGCAGGTATTGTTATATGGCTTCTCGCTAATACAATTATCGGAGGAATGAATGTTTTAGGCTGGGTTAACAGCTTTTTTGAACCTTTAGGAAAACTTATGGGTATGGACGGTGAGACGCTTTCGGCATTTTTCTTAGGTGTTCCTGCCAATGAAATAGTTTTGCCCCTTGTTTTGATGTCGTATTTAGGAGCAGGCGAGGTAAGCAGTATTGAAAATACCGCTCTTATCGGAGATGTTCTCATTAATAACGGTTGGACTCGGTTAAACGCAATATGTTACATTATATTTTCTGTAGTCCATTTTCCTTGTGCAACTGCTCTTATTACAATATTTAAAGAAGTTAAAAGTGCCAAATGGACATTTCTCGCTTTCTTACTGCCTACTGTTTTAGGTGTTCTTTTGTGCATAGCCGTAAATCTTATAGGTAAGATTTAAAATAATTTTAATTTTTTGAAAAAAACACTTGCTTTTTCACTTTCTTTGTGGTAGTATTCTACTGCTAATGTGTTATCATATATCAAAGAGGTGAATTTAAGTGAAAGAAGGTCTTCATCCCAAATACGGCGCAACACAGGTAAAGTGTGCATGCGGCGCAGTTCTTGAAACAGCATCCACAAAAGACGGTATGCGTGTTGATATCTGCTCAAAATGCCATCCGTTCTTTACCGGCAAGCAGAAGCTCGTTGATACAGGCGGACGTGTTGAAAGATTCAATAGAAAATATAACCTCTCTAAGTAAGTTATATCTGCTTGAATTAGCCGGTGAGTTATCACCGGCTTTTTGCGTTTTATATTAACGATATATTTAAGGACTGTTAGTATGAGTGATTCGTATAAAACTCTGGCAAGGGAAGCTTGTGATGAGTACATTGTTAAACATTCCCGCTTTATAGGGTACGCAAAGCCTGTCAAAACTGAAAAAGAAGCCATAGCTTACATTAATGAAATATCAAAAAAACATTGGGATGCCAAGCATAATGTTTATGCCTATTCCATAAGAGAAGGCGGTATTAAGCGCTATTCTGATGATGGCGAGCCCCAGGGAACTGCAGGAATGCCCGTTCTTAATGTTATTTTACAAGAGGATGTTACCGACTGTGTTGTTGTAGTAACCCGTTATTTTGGCGGGATTCTTTTGGGCGGCGGCGGTCTTGTCCGTGCCTACACTCATTCTGCCAAAATCGGCATAGATGCGGCAGAGATTATAACCCTTTCCAAATGGACTGTTTGTGAAATTCAATGCGAATATACTCTTTACGGAAAGCTGGAAACCTTTATTCGCGATTTTGGCGGAGTTATTGAAAACAGTGATTTCGGTGAAAATGTAACCCTTAATTTCAGAATTAAAAAGGGAACGGAGTCCGCTTTCGACAAAAAGCTTCAGGATTTGAGTAACGGAAAGGTCGGCTTTTCTCAGGTTGGAGAGGTAATAGCAGGAGAATAATCCCCAAAAATAAAAAAATTTCAAAAAAATCCGTCAAAAAAGAGGGATTTTTTTATTTTTGGTGTATTTATTTATATAAGGCAATATTGTGTGCTTAAAAGGCGGTGTTTTCTGTGAATGGTGAAATCAGAAAAAGAACTCTGGCAAGAGAACGAATTTCTTTTTCAAAATATGCTATGCTTTGTGATAATTCACAAGGGCGACTTGTTCCCGAAGAAGAGTGTCCCGTGAGAACCGCTTATCAGCGCGATAGGGACAGAATTATCCATTGCTCTGCTTTCCGTCGTCTTAAAGACAAAACCCAGGTTTTTTTGGCACCGGGTAACGTCCATTACAGAACTCGTTTAACCCATACTCTTGAAGTTGCTCAGATAGCCCGTACAATAGCCCGTTCTCTCGCTCTTAATGAGGATTTAACGGAAGCTATCGCTCTCGGTCACGACTTGGGGCATACCCCTTTCGGTCACGCGGGTGAACGTGCTCTTAATCAGGTTTATGAAAAAGGATTTACCCATTTTGAGCAAAGTCTCCGCGTTGTTGATATGCTTGAAAGAGGCGGTCAGGGGCTAAACCTTACATACGAAGTGAGGGATGGAATTCTCTGCCATACTCGCGGTAAGGAAGCGGACACCCTTGAGGGCAGAATTGTAAAATTAAGCGACAAAATTGCCTATATTAACCACGATATTGACGATGCGATTCGCGGAAATATTATCAGCGAGGATGATATTCCTCTTGAAATCCGTCTTGTTGTTGGCTTTTCAAAGGGAGACAGAATAAACAGTATGGTAATGTCCGCTATTAACAATACTAAGGATGAATTGAAAATGGCAGACGATGTTCAGGATGCCTTTGACAGACTTCATTCTTTTATGTTTAAATATGTTTATACAAACCCCAAGTGCAAAAGTGAAGAGGGTAAAGCGGAAAGTATGATAAAAGAGCTTTTCCGTTATTTCTCCAACGACCCTTATAAAATGCCCGAAATGTATCAGGAAATAGCCAAAAACGAAGGTGCACAACGCGCCGCTTGTGACTATATTTCAGGTATGTCGGACAGTTATTCTTTGAAAGTATATAATGATTTGTTTGTTCCTAAAACTTGGGATCTTTGATGTTCGGAAGCGAAGCTTCCCCATAATTTTGCACTTTTGATTTTGAATTTTTAAAGGTGGTGATACACAATGCCTCGTTTTTCAGACGATTTTATCCAGCAAATAAGGGATAACAATGATATTGAATCCGTTATAGGAAGCTATATTGATTTGAAAAGAAGAGGGAAAAATCTTGTTGGGCTTTGTCCTTTTCATAACGAAAAAACGCCGTCATTTACCGTGTATCCCGAAACCGCCTCTTATTACTGCTTCGGTTGCGGAGCAGGTGGCGAGGTAATCAACTTTATAAGAAATATAGAAAATCTTGATTTTGTAGAGTCGGTGAAGCTTCTTGCTGACAGGGCGGGTTTAAAACTTCCCGAGACCGATAGCTACGATGATGCAATCGCAAAGCTTCGCAGAAGAATCTATGAAGCCAATCGGGAAGCCGCAAGGTTTTTTCATGAAACCCTCTTTACAGATAAAGGTAAACAACAATTGGATTATCTTTTAGGCAGAGGTGTTTCGCCTAAAATGATAAAGCATTTCGGTCTGGGGGCGGCGCCTGATGATTGGCATGCACTTGCAGAGCATCTTAAAAATAAAGGCTTTAATCGTGATGAGCTTGTTGCGGCGAACCTCTTGAGAAGCAGTGAAAAGAACGGAAAACGTTACTATTACGATGCTTTCAGAGCAAAGGTAATGTACCCGGTAATTGATTTAAGGGGGAATGTGGTTGCTTTCGGCGGACGTGTGCTTGATAACAGTAAGCCGAAGTATATAAATACATCCGATACTCTCGTGTATAAAAAGAGTAATGAGCTTTTTGCTCTCAATTTTGCTAAAAACGGAAATGACCGGAAGTTGATTCTATGCGAAGGGTATATGGACGTTATTGCACTCCACCAAGCAGGCTATGAAAATGCCGTTGCAGGCTTGGGAACTGCGTTAACTCCCGAGCAAGTTAGTCTTATTTCGAGATATGCCGATGAGGTTGCACTTTGCTACGACTCTGATGAAGCAGGTCAAAAGGCAGTAAGAGCCGCTATGACTCTTTTCTCGAAAACGGGAGTTAAAGTTAAGGTTATTCGTCTCGAGGGTGGAAAAGACCCCGATGAAATTATAAAAACTCACGGAAAAGAACGTTTTGCAAAGCTTCTCGACAAAGCTGATAACGATACAGAGTATAAACTGTCAAAGCTGAGAGAAAAATATATTGTTCAGACCGATGACGGCAAGCTCAATTTCCTCAGGGAAGCTGTAAAGGTTCTTGCATTTTGCGATTCAATCGAAAGAGATGTTTATGCAATGCGCCTTTCAGACGAGCTTAATGTGGGCAAGGATGCAATCGTTCAACAAATTAATGAGGTAAGAAGAAAAGATAGTTACCGCAAAAATAAAGCAGAGCTTTCAACCGCACAAAAGAAGGTTCAGAATTTAGATGTTGCGGCAGACCCTCAGAGATTAAAGAATATAAGAGCGGCAAAAGCAGAGGACACAATTCTTGTTTCCCTTCTTAATAATGCATCGTTCTATAGAAATTTAAAGGACAGGCTTTCAAAGGATGTTTTTGTTACCCCTGTTAACAAGCATCTTTTAGAGATAGTAATTAAACGTCTTGAAGAGCAGGAAAGTACAGATATTTCCTATCTTTCTCAGTATTTAACATCGGAAGAAGTAAGCGTTGTTGCAAGATTACTTGCAAATCAGGCGATGGTATCAAATACATTGAAAGAATGTGAAGATTGTCTTTCGGTTCTTGAAGAGGAGAAAAGAAAAAGAGAAACACCAACTCCCTCACAAATGAGCGACGACAGTTTCCTCGAGTTCTTCAATTCTCTTAAAAAAGACGAAAATAATTAGTTTTAGTTAATAAATGTGTGATAAAGAAAGGTGATGTGAAAAATGGAAGGTTGGGAGAAAAAACCGCAAATCAAAGCCCTTATTGAAAAGGGTAAGGTAAGCGGTAAGCTTGCAACTCACGACATCGACAATGTTATTCTCGAAATTGAAGGATTTGACGTTGACGATATCGAAAAGCTCTATGAGCTCATTGAAAGCAACAGTATTGAAATTATTGATGATATCGGTGACGAAATGCTCGATGCTCTTTCAATGGACATCGAATCAACCAAAACACCCGATGAGGAATCTCCTGCCGATGCAAAAGCAATGGCGATTGATGACCCTGTTAAAGTTTATCTTAAAGAAATCGGTCGCGTTCCGCTTCTTACCTCGGAAGAGGAAATTGAACTTGCTATCAGAATTTCCGAAAATGATCAGGAAGCAAAACAGCGTCTTTCAGAAGCAAACCTTCGTCTTGTTGTTAGTATTGCAAAAAGATATGTGGGTAGAGGAATGCAGTTTCTTGACCTTATTCAAGAGGGTAACCTTGGTCTTATTAAAGCGGTTGATAAATTCGACTATACAAAAGGTTTCAAATTTTCAACTTATGCTACATGGTGGATTCGTCAGGCAATTACCCGTGCTATTGCTGACCAGGCAAGAACAATCCGTATTCCCGTTCATATGGTTGAAACTATTAATAAAGTTAAGAAAACTAACAGTCAGCTTCTTCACGAAAACGGCAGAGATCCCACTGCAGAAGAAATCGCAGAAAAACTCGATATGCCCGTTGAAAAGGTAAGAGAAATTCTCAGAGTTGCGCAGGAGCCCGTTTCTCTTGAAACACCCATCGGTGAAGAGGAAGACAGCCATCTCGGTGACTTTATTCCCGATGATGATGCTCAGGCACCTGTTGATGCAGCTTCTATGGCTCTTATGAGAGAGCAGCTTGCAGAAGTTCTTAAAACACTTACACCCAGAGAGGCAAGAGTTTTAAGCCTTCGTTATGGTCTTGAAGACGGCAATCCCAAAACGCTTGAAGAGGTTGGTAAAGAGTTTAATGTTACACGTGAGCGTATTCGTCAGATTGAAGCTAAAGCTCTTCGTAAGCTTCGCCATCCTTCGCGTTCAAAGAAACTCCGCGACTTTTTAGATTAAGCTGTAAAAAATAATAATTAAGGAGAATCGTTATGAAAAAGTCAAAAAAACTCGTATCAGTATTACTGGTTGTTTCATTGTTGGCATCCTTTGTTTTACCCCTTACGGCAAGTGCCGCAACTGTTTCTTATGACATCACAAGCCCTTATGAAACTGTTGATTGGGATACATGGAATCAATATCAAGCTATGCTCCATGCGCACACTCTTTATAGTGATGGTACTATGGATGTTAAAGATGTTGTTGAAGAGTATTACAGATTAGGTTACGATATTCTTGCAATTACAGACCATGGTGTTGTTAACAAAGGCTGGAACAGAGTTCCTGAGGTTCTTGATTTTATCGGTTATAATCAGTACATTAACGATTTTGAACCTATGAGTCAGGAGCGTTATAAAGAAATCACTATTGAGGGTGCAGGTCGTGACGGCAGACCTATGCTTGATGTTCCACTCGGTATTGAAATGAATGCTCTTGTTATGAGAAAAAACCATGTTAACGGATTTTTCTGCGGCTATGGTCAGGGTATCTTGGGTGAAGAAGAGAATTATGAAACCGTTATCGCAGGTACAGACGCCGCAGGTGGTATATCCTTTATTAACCATCCCGGTGACTTCATTTGTGCAAGCCGTGATGAATCAAGAGCACGTGATTACAACCAGCTTAAGGTTTTCATTGATCCTCTTATGAAATATGACAGTTGTGTAGGTATTGAAATTTTCAACCTCAAAGATACAGTGGATTGTGCAGACCGTATTTTGTGGGATACTATTCTTCAATACACAATTCCTCAGGGCAAAAATGTATGGGCCTTCGCTAATGACGATTCTCACGCTCTTGATGAAATTGATGTAACCCGTGATATTATGCTTATGCCCGAGCTTTCTAATGAGGCTCTTCGCACGGCTATGGAAAACGGTACATTCTTCGCTTGTTCAAGATATGCTCGTAATGAAATGGGTGATGATTTCGTCGGTGAAGGTGATTTTGCAGATATTCACGAAATAATTGTTGATGATGATAAGGATATAATTTCTGTTGTTGCTTCAAACTATGATGTGATTGAATGGATTGCAGACGGCGAAATTATTGCAACAGGTGAATCTCTTGACCTTAGAGAGCATAGCGACGAAATCGGTTGCTACGTTCGTTTCCAGATTAAAAACGAAGGTGGTATCGTTTGTTCTCAAGCCTTCGTTTGTGATGATGGTGATATGTCGGACGATGCAGCTGATTACCCTGAAGAAAAAGAGCCAAGTAATATTATTGTGGCTTTCTTTAAAGAGCTTTTTGAAATGTTAAGAAAAACTCTTATCGGAGAAATTATTTATGATAAATTTTTCCTTTAATTAAATATTAAAATCCCCTTGATTCAGATTTTTTGAATCAAGGGGATTTTTTATTCGTCAAATAATGGTGTGGAAAAGTATCTTTCTGCTGTATCGGGAAGAACTGCAAGAACGGTTTTTCCTTTACCAAGTTTTTTAGCAAGTTTCTTTGCTGCCGCAACATTTGTTCCGCTTGAAATACCGCAAAGAATACCTTCTTTTGATGCAAGTTCTTTAGCTGTGTTAAGAGCTTCCTCATCGGAGATTATGCAAATGTCATTGTAAATTTCTGTGTTAAGTATCGGGGGAATAAGACCGTCACCGATGCCCATCTGAATATGTGTGCCGATAAGTCCGCCTGAAAGAATGGCCGCGTCTTCAGGCTCAACTGCCCAGATTTCAATATCGGGGTTAGCCTCTTTCAGGGTTTCGCCTATACCCGTAAGAGTACCGCCCGTACCGATTCCGGCGCAAAAGCCGTCAATAGGTTTTCCAACCTGCTCCAAAATTTCCATAGCGGTTTTTTTGCGTTGGATTTCAGGGTTTGCAGGATTTTCAAACTGCTGAGGAACAAATACATTTTCGTCCTCTCTTTGCATTTTTAATGCAAGCTCAAGGCACTCATCAATACATTTACCGATATTTCCTGCATCGTGTACAAGAATAACCTCTGCACCGTAGTGCTTAACAAGCTTTCTTCTTTCTTCGCTGACTGAGTCGGGCATAATAATTATTGTTTTATAACCTTTTACTGCACCAACAAGAGCAAGACCGATACCCTGGTTACCGCTCGTAGGTTCAACGATTATTGTATCTTTATTGATTTTTCCTTGTTCCTCGGCTCTTAAAATCATATTGTAAGCAGTTCTTGTTTTAATTGAACCGCCAACATTAAGACCTTCGAATTTTACGAGTATCTCCGCACTGTCTTCGTCAACGATTTTGTTAAGACGAATAACGGGGGTGTTTCCCATAGCCTCTAAAATATTGTTGCAAATCATTTAATTGCACCTCAAAAATAAAACTATATTACCATATTATGTAATTGAAAACATACAGTTAACAAGTTTAACATATAATCGATTACATTTCAAGAATTTTGAGAATATTTTTTTAGTTGCAAGTGGCAAATGGTATGTGGCAAGTTTCGGGGCGCGAAAATGCACCGAATATAATCGTAGGGGAGGGTCTTGACCCTCCCGCAATATTTTATTCAATATTAAGAATTTTAGCTAAGTTGTTGTGTAAAATATTTTCTAAATCTTCATCCGATAATCCTAAACTGAATAAAAACTTCAATTCTTCATCTTGCTTCCACATTGGAAAATCCGTTCCGAAAATAACTCTGTCCGTTCCGTAAAGGTCGATTATTTCCCTTGCTCTTTCTTTAGAAAGGGCGTAAAAGGATGAGCAGGTGTCAACGTAAAGGTTTTTATATTTGCTTAAAATTTCGGGTGCTTTGTCCCATATTGACCAACCGCCGAAATGAGCACCGATTATGGTTAAATCAGGAAACATTTTTAAGATTTTTTCAACTCTGTTAGGATTCGAATTGTCGAATCTCGAGTCACCCGTATGCAAAAGTATGGGCAATTTCTTTTCATTGCAGATTTCAAAAATTTTAATAACCTTCGGGTCGTCAACTTTAAAATTTTGAATATCAGGGTGGAGCTTTACACCTTTTAAGCCGAGTTCAATAAGCTGCTCAGCATCCTCTTCCAAGGTTTCGCTTTCGGGGTGAAGTGAGCCGAAGCCAATAAATCTGTCGGGGAAAAGCTCAACCTCACTTGCAATGAAAGTGTTGATGCTTTGCGCATGGTGGGGAGTGGTAGCAACAGAGGTCACAAGGCATTTATCAACTCCAACCGAATCACATTGATTTATAAGTGTTTTTGCAGTGCCGACAAATCCGCAACCATCAATAACCCCGGTTTCGCTTATCTGATAAAATATATCAATACTGTCCGTTGCCTTCTGAGCAATTTTATCAGGGAATATGTGACAATGAGAGTCTATTATTTTAAAATCTTTAAACATAATTTTGTCTACCTTCTTTCATAATTACGCATTACGAATTAAAAAAGTCGGGCAACGCCCGACTTTTTCTTATGCTTTCTGGCTGTTGTATTTTTCGAGTGATTCTTCTCGCATTTTGTATTTGAGAATTTTACCTGCAGCATTCATGGGGAATTCATTTACAAATAAGAAGTATTTAGGAACTTTATGTCTTGCAATAGATGCAAATCCGTATTCCTTCATTTCTTTTTCATCGGCTGTTTCGCCCTTGTGAAGAATAACCCAAGCGCAACATTCCTCGCCGTATTGCTCATCGGGAACGCCAACAACCTGAACGTCACGAACCTTGGGGTTTGTAAGGTAGAATTCCTCAATTTCTCGTGGGTAGAGGTTTTCACCGCCACGGATAATCATATCCTTAAGTCTTCCTGTAACCTTGTAATATCCGTCGGGAGTTCTCATACAAATGTCACCGGAGTGGAGCCAACCATCACTATCTATTGCCTGAGCAGTTGCTTCGGGCATCTGATAGTAGCCCGTCATAATGTTAAAGCCACGGGCAACAAATTCACCGCTTTGACCGTCGGGGAGCTCGCAACCTGTTTCAGGGTCAATGATTTTACATTCAACACCGGGGAAAGCACTACCTACAGTTTCAACACGATGGTCAAGGTCTTCATTCACTTCACCCATAGTACAACCGGGAGAAGCCTCAGTCTGACCGTAAACCGAAATGATTTCTCTCATATTCATTTCTACGGAAGCGCGGCGCATAAGGTCTGCGGGACAGTTAGCACCTGCCATAATACCTGTTCGCATATATGAGAAGTCAGTTTTTGCAAAATCGGGATGACTGAACATTGCGATAAACATTGTGGGAACACCGTTAAAACAGGTGATGTGCTCATCGTTAACACAAGCAAGTGATGACTTGGGTGAGAAATAGGGGATGGGACAAAGTGTTCCGCCGTGAGTCATCATAGAGGTCATAGAAAGCACCATTCCGAAGCAATGGAACATAGGTACCTGAATCATCATACGGTCAGCCGTTGAAAGATCCATTCTGTCACCGATTGTCTTACCGTTGTTAACTATGTTTCTGTGGGTAAGCATTACACCCTTGGGGAAGCCTGTTGTACCTGATGTATACTGCATATTACATACATCGTCAGCCTTTACAAGTGATGCTCTGCGTCTTACTTCTTCCTTGGGAATAAGCGAGCTTCGACCAAGCATCTTCTCCCAGGTAAGACATCCGTCCATTTCAAATCCTACCGTAACAACGTTACGCAGGAAAGGAAGATTTTTGGAATAGAGGGGATCACCGGGATTAAGTGACTTAAGCTCCGGACAAAGCTCCTCGATAATTTCCTTATAGTTAATGTCCTTGCAATCCTCAATCATAACAAGTGTATGAGTATCAGACTGCTTCAGAAGATATTCAATTTCGTGAATTTTATATGCGGTATTTACAGTTACAAGAACTGCACCGATTTTTGTCGTTGCCCAGAAGGTAATATACCACGCAGGAACGTTTGTCGCCCAAATAGCAACGTGATCGCCTGCCTTAACACCGAGGGAAATCAGTGCCGCCGCACATTCGTCAACATCTCTTTTGAATTCCTTGTAGGTTCTCGTATAATCAAGTGTTGTGTACTTGAACGCATATTGGTCAGGATATTTCTCAACCATTTTATCAAGAACTTCGGAGAAGGTTGCATCAATTACATCGTACTTTTTCCAGACGAAGGTACCCGTCTTTGAACGGTTATAGTAGAACTCGTCATACTCCTTCTTTTCTCTTGAAAGGTTTGCAATGTAGTTTGTAAAGTGAGTCAGAACGATGTCGGCATCGTTAATGTCATCATTCCACAACACACATACGTAACCATCAAAATTAAGTGATGAAAGAGCATTTACGAAGTTATTTACAGGAAGCTCACCCTCCCCGATAAGAACACTTCTGCCGTCCTTCATATCGCCCAGACGTGCATACTTTATATATGCGCCGAGATTTTTGATGGTTGTTTCTGCACTTTCACCCGCTTTGAAATAGGTTTCGCGGACATTCCAGGAAGCACCGACTGCTGCTGATGAAAAGTGATTGATTATGTCAATAACATTTTCTGTAGAGGAAAGGTAGCCTGATGTTTCGAACAAAACCTCCACATCTGCGCTTTCTGCACGTTTGATTGCTGAAGAAAGTTTTTCATCAAGAACTGAAAAATCAACCTTATTTTCAATTGAGAAGATTACTCTTTCAACCCCTGCGCTTGCCGCCATATCCACATATTTTAAGATAGTCTCGCTATCTGCGTCCAGACTATCGATACTGTAAGGATACACAAGCGCCGTAACTTCAAGATTACGATTTACAAGCTTACGCTTTGCATCTGACAGTCTGCCCGAGCGAAGAATTGAATCATAGTGATGTTTTCTTTCTTTTACTGCATCGTAAATTTCAAAGCCGTCAAATCCATAATCATAGGCATAGCGACACGTATCAATAAACGATGCACGATTCACGTTCTGCGTTGAAAAGGTCAGTTTCATTCTTACGCCTCCTCAAACACAATCTTATTCAAAGCATTCAGATATGCTCTGATTGATGCGGCAACAATATCTGTTGAAATACCGTTACCTGAATAAAGCTTACCATTGTTGCGAAGTCTTACAAGAGCACTGCCAAGTGCCTCTTTGCCATCCGTAACAGACTGAACCTGAAAATCGTCAAGTTCGTAATGATAACCGATGCTCTGCTCAATTGCACGGAATACGGAGTCGATAGGACCATCGCCTGTGCTTACACCGGAAAGGATTTCGTCACCGCGCTTAAGAGTAACCTGTGACATTGAATTCGTAAGATTGCCGCAGTTTGTAGAATAGCTTTCAAGATGATATGTAGAGGGAGCCTGCATCGCATAGCTTGCGATAAGAGCCTCAAGCTCCTTTGCACCCACACTTCCCTTTTTCTCACAAACCTGCAAAAGTGACTTATGCACTTTGCCGTTGTCATCATCTGAAAGGTCATATCCGAGAATGTTTGCCGAATGTGCAACATCTGAAAGAGTGCTGTCAGAATCAAGAAGGATTTTCTTCTTTTCACTTACGTCTGCTGTTTCGTAAGTTTCGTGATTTATTTTTGTGAGCATTTCGTCAATGCTTGCGTGAATTTTTGTGTTAGCAAGATCTGTGCTTACACCGATTGCATCGCCGCGTGCCTCAACTGCATCTGAAAGAGCACCCATCATAAGAGTATCCTTTCCTGCCATTGCACACTTAAGTCCTTCTGCACCTGCGCCGATTGCCGCGATTGCCGACGCAACTGCCATACTGATATGGTCTGAAACCTGAACGTATACGGGAATGTTTACTGCATCTTTTACCTTTTTAACAAGAGAAGCTATCTCTTCCGGAAGGGATACCCCTGCATCGTCACAAACAGTAATAATGCCTGCGCCGTTTTCCTCTGCAGCCTTTACCGTCTTAATAAGGAAGTCCTCGTCAGCTCTGGTTGCATCAAGTGCTGAAAATTCAACATCTGCGCAAAGTGCTTTTGCCGCTTTTGTGAGGGATACAATTTTCTCCACCATTTTATCTGCCTTAACATGATATGTATATTCCATCTGAACTGTAGAAGTGGGAACCTCAACCTGAAGACGGGGTTTCTGTGCCTCTTTCACACATTCCCATGCATCGTTTACACCCTCTTCTGTAAATCCAACGGGGATTGCAACAACAGCATTCTTCACATTCTGTGAAACTGTCTTATATATGATGGTGTCTTCGCGGACACTCTTAATGGAAGCTAGCTCAATAGCATCCACTCCCAACTTGTCTGCACACGCAGCAATTGCCGTCTTTTCGCGGAATAGAAGCGAAACCTGACGGTCTTCAGATAATTTTTTAAGTGTGATGTCAGTAATTTCGATTTTTTTCATAGCTAATAGCCTCCATTAAAAATTTTTCAAAGAAATTAAAAGCAACGTGACACTGCATACGCGCCCCACACAGGCATTGCGCAAGCATTGCTTTACACGCATTTCCTACACAATCAAAAAGCCTGCAGCACCGTTTGCCGCAGGCTAAAAGTATTCTTACAAACACATAAACCCTTTAATTACATAAACACACGACAAATAGCGCTATTTTTATTTAACCCACCGAGAGCTAGTATAATAATAGCGTTAATGAGAAGTATGTTAGCTGTAAATAAAGCCATATGCATAACAATAACCTCATTTCTTTCCGTTCATTATAATAGCACGGTAAGGATTTGTCAATATTTTTTTACACGATGATAATTTTCGTGTTATTTTTTATTTTTCAAGAGCAAAAAATCTACATAAATTCAATTATTGCCCTTATTTCCTCTTTCGCTTCTGTAAGAGCTGCGAGTAACTGCCCGGTCTTTTTCTTCTGTCCGGGGACGGTATTGATTGTCGCAAGTGCATTGTACACGCACACCTCAAAAAGCTCTTTATCATTATCATCCACACTGTACTTTTGAGAAAGCTCACTTTTCAGAGCCCCCATAAGCTTCAGCGCATTTTCTTCATCAATGCTGAATTTTATTAATATTTTTTCAATCTGCTCTACAAAAGATATGAGAAGAAGTTTTGCATCTGTCATAATTATACCTTGCCTTCAAGTTTTTTTATACTCCTTATGTCTTCCCCTAAAAACTCCAGAATTGAAAAACTACCTGTTATTCTTGAAGCAATTCTTTCATTATAGGTTTTCTGAAGCATACTTCGGTTAAGATTTGTTGATATAATCATCTTACCGCCAGAAATGAGACGGTTATTTATTATCCTGAAAAGCTCCGCACTTGTAAACTGTGTAACAAACTCACTTCCCAGGTCGTCAAGGATAAGCAGCTCGCAATCGTTAAGTTTCTTAACAATATACTCCGAAGCCTCACTGACCTCTCTGCCAAAGTGCATATCCTCAAGTATGGGGAAAAGCGCATTGCAGCTTACATACAGAACATCTCTTCCCTTCTCCAGAAGGCTGTTTGCTATAGCCGAGGAAAGGAACGTCTTACCAAGACCGCAACCGCCGCAAAGGAGAAGATTTTCATCAGTAGAATCAAAATTCTTTGCGTATGCCATACATTCTGCTAAAATAGCACGCATATTCTCACGGGGAGAACAACCGTACTCGGAAACGTATTCATCACTGTAATATGACAACTTGAAATTATCAAAAGTCTCAGATGCCATTTTGGGAGAAAGATTTGCCTCTTTCACTGCAAGAGCTGATATTTCCCTCTGCATACAGGCACAAAGCTTCGCACCGTCAAAGCCTGTATCCGCGCAAACCGTACATTGAGGAGAAATTTCCAGATAGTTTTCTGAAAATCCGTTTTCACGAAGAAGCCGTTCGCGCTCTTTGATAAACTCCTTATTCTGCGCCATAATACCGCTGACAGCACTTTTCTCATCACATTCGCCGCTTGCTATGAGATTGAGCATTCTTATTCCGTAGCGGTCAAGCTCATCTTCTATTTCTTTAATTTTAGGGACGCATTCGTATACCTGTATACGCCTGCGTTTAATTTCATTTTCTCTTTTTTCTTTTCTTTGTGCAATTATTCTTGAGGCTTTTTCGTAAATTGTTTCTGCCAATTTCAATTACCCCTTTACTTTTTCTGTTTTTCAAGTCTTAATCTTCGCTCAATTGCAGCCATATCGTCAAGCTGGTATGTACTTTTATTTCCCTTTTCCTTTGACGCGGGAGAATCCATCTGTGCTATCTGGGATACAGTCTTTATTCCCTTGTCATGCCAGGACTTAAGTATTGTATTCATATATGGCATAGAAATCTTGCCCGTATTATTCACAGTTCTTTCATACGCGTTTCGTATCATTGACTCACTCATAGAAAGCTCTGACACCCATTTGGAAATATAATTTGTCTCCGTACCGGAAAGCTCTCTGTCAAGACCGAACATCTTCCTGCACTTCTGTTGCATTCTTACTTCCTTAACGGCTCTGTTAAGAGCCTTTGTGGCACTGTCAAGAGTTGTTATTCCCTGCTCGTGCCATCCGGAAGCCACCTTTTCTATGTACGCAAAGCTTGTCTTGTCAATCGTTACGCAGTATTCAAGCAAAACAAGTACCATTTCCTGACTCATTCCATACCACTCTGTAAAATTATAAAGAGAAGTTACCTCGCGCCGCGAAAGAGTCTTTTTAAGAAGCTGCTCTGCCATAGTGACAGTTTCTTTTATTTTGGGGGTTATGTCCATTGTTTTGGGTATTTCTTTCACCGCAGCTTCTTTCTTCTCCGGAACAGACTTACGGGCATCATTCTTCTCCTCCACCGGTGTTTCCTGCTTTTGCTTTGCCTCTTCTGCGGGAATTGGGTTAAACACTAGTGTACCCTTTCCTTCACTGCGGACAAGACCGACACGCTTCCAGTAGCGCCATGCCTTGTTAACATCCGTCTCCAGAATATCAAGTGCTTCCGCTATGTCAGCATTGGAAATATCGCCACCCTCGTAACACTTTACAAGACCGTACAGATACACCTTGACATAAGTCGCATTAGCCGACGGCATATAGTTATTTATAAATTCCATGGGGATTGGTACTGATTTATTGGCATGTATAAAATTTGCCATACAATTCCCTCCGTTAAAATTCATTACAATCGGAGTTATTATATCACAGTTTTTCCCGATTGTACAGTGTTTTTGAGGTTTTTTGTTAAAATTTCTTTCTTTATTATTATGCGCAGGAAATTTTTTCTTATTTTTTCTTCGGAATTTTGCCTTAAAAAAAGCTTTTTTTAACGGTATATAACGGTAATGTTAAAATTGTGTTACTGCTATTGCAATCTGACTTTTTGTGGTGTATGCTATATGTGTAATACAAGTTTCAGTATATAGCGAGGTGACACACTATGCCGACAAACAATACTACTCACATTGATATATGTAAATCACATGACAACGAGATAGATGCTATTATATGTCGCGTGCACGAGGCTCTTGTAGAAAAAGGGTATGACCCCATAAGCCAGCTTGTCGGTTATATTATGTCCGGTGACCCCACTTATATTACAGGTCATAAAAGCGCCAGAAGCCTTATTACTAAAGTTGAGCGCGACGAGATTCTTGAAGTGGTATTTCGCAAATACCTTCAGGACAAATAATTTTCAGCGATATAAAATGCACAGACATTATTAACGTACTTCATGGACTGTTGTCCTTCATTACTTCAGTTCATTCATTCTTCATTATTTTCCTCCACAAAGGCTACCTTACAGGGTAGCCTTTTCTCCTTAATGAGCTGAAGCTGCCACGCCCTAACAAGCGCACTGTTTTTCATGCAAACAGTATAAGTCGTGAGGGCAACCGCCTTATCGTAGGGTTTGAGCTTCTTACATTGAAAGCCGTTATTGAAATTAAGGAAGCGGATAACTACATAAGCTTCACCCTTATAGATTACATAATCCCGGAAAATGACTTTTTAAGCCTTGCTCCTATGGACTCTCCCCCTGTTTCACAGTTCAGACTACTTCAGCTTCCGCTTGTAAAACACAAGAATTTCGGAGAATGGCTGAACGTATCGCTTGACGATGACATTGCAGTAAATGTCCTGGCTACATCTCACTATCCTGATGTAGGCTCTGAAATGAGGAAAGACTGCCGCATTATGTATGCGGATGCCAGCTTAAGGGTGATTACGAATTTACAGACGATTATCCGAATGGAATAGAAGATTTAAAAGAAGTACTCACAAAGCTCCGTGAGGCAGGCATAAGCCCCGGTTTTCATTTTCTGCACACCCATATAGGCACGAAGAGCAGTTATGTAACTCCCGTTGCCGACCCAAGACTTAACCATACAAAAATATTCACCCTCGCAAAACCTCTTTCAGAGAATGATACCACAGTTTACGTATATCAGAATCCTGAAGACTCTGTTATGCACCCCGATTGCCATGTGCTTCAGTTTGACGGCGAGCTTATTTATTACGAGGGGTATTCTACGGAAGCTCCTTACTGCTTCACTGGATGTAAGCGCGGACACTTCGATACAAAGGTAACTCCCCACAATCACGGCACCGTAGGCGGTATTATTGATATAAGCGAATTTGGTGCACAGAGTATATATATCGACCAACGTACAGATTTGCAGGACGAGATTGCAGAGAAGATTGCAAAGCTTTACGATGCAGGCTTTGAGTTTATGTACTTTGACGGCTCCGAGGGAACGAACATTCCCCATTACTACTATGTGCCCTATGCACAGTATCGTGTATACCGAAAAGTAAAAAAGTGTGACTAATATCACACTTCAACACCCCTTACCCCTCAATCTTGAG
>CAZUZV010000006.1:0-77739 GCA_964624385.1 uncultured Eubacteriales bacterium
GGATATCATTGAAAAAAGTCTCTTTTGTCGGTAGACAAAAGAGACTTTTTTGTTGGCGCAGACGGTGGGATTCGAACCCACGAGCCGATTAAGGCTAACGCATTTCGAGTGCGCCCCGTTATGACCACTTCGATACGTCTGCATATTGCTTAGCTCAAATATATTACCAAACTATATCTTTTATGTCAAGAAATTATTATTCAGGTTTTTTGATTTCTTTTAAAGCTATTTAATTAATTACAATATAATTACAGAGTTTCTGTTTTGTTGACTTTTATTGTGTTTAATGGTAATATTAATATGTTTAATTACGCGTACTTGAGGTGGTTTTTTGAAAAACAACTCTGTAATTCTTTTTACCGATAATAAGAAGAAGCTCTCTCAGCTTATCAGTTTGCTTGAAATGAATCACGACCTTACCGTTTGTACTTATTCTTCAGAGTCCTGGTCTGATGTTGATTTTTATTCAGGTAAAAACGTTTTGTTTGTCCTTGATGTTTTTCCTGAGGGTAGTGATGTTGTTTGGATAATTTCAAAGCTTGCTGAGGACGGCGTGTTTCTCAATGTACCTATTCTTTTCACTTGCTTTGACGCAATGTATGATTTTGAAAAAGCCGGTTTTTCTGCTTTCGCTTATGATGTATTACCAAATCCCTTTGATTATGATTTATCGCTTCACAGATTAGAGAATATAACTCAGATACGTGAATTAAAATTACAGATTACTAACTTAACTCAGATTCATACAAAAAGAATTTTAAACCAAGCTAACAAGCTCAAAGAACAGAATGTTAAAATGCAGACTATGAACTTTGACCTTGTTGAGCTTTTGGTTGCCGCAATTGAAAGCCGTGATCTTGAATCGGGTCAGCATATTAAGAGGATTCGTTTCTTTACGAAGGCTCTTACAGCGGCTGTAATGGAGCAATGCCCGGAATACGGCATAACAAGAGAACAGGCTGATTTGATTTATTATGCCTCATCAGTTCATGATATCGGTAAAATTGCTATCCCCGATGCAATTATGTTGAAGCCCGGCAGACTTACCGCAGATGAGTTTGAAATTATGAAAACTCATACAACCCGCGGTGCTGAGTTGTTAGGTATGCTTGACGATATCAGCGATAACAATCTTTATTTTAAATATTGTCAGGATATTTGCTACTGTCACCATGAACGTTGGGATGGAAAAGGTTATCCTTGCGGTTTAAAAGGTGATGAAATACCGATTTCAGCACAAATTGTTTCAATAGCTGACTGTTACGATGCTCTTACAAGCCACCGTCCCTATAAAACTGCTCTTCCTCATGAAGAGGCCGTTGAATTGATTTTATCGGGTGCTTGCGGTGCTTTTTCACCTCAGCTTTTGAAATGCTTTGAAATTGTGATCCCTGAATTTGCTAAGATTGAAGCAGAATTGAAAAGTGTACCTGTTCCTGACAGTGAAAAAATAGCAATAGTTCTTGATTCAAAAACGGAGAGTATAGATCAAAAGACCTCTGATGCAATAATCAATGACTGCGAAAATGATATTTTAGAGTCTTATAATATTATTTTTGAAGCTGATATTGAAAGGAATATGTTCAATATTGTCAGGGGAGATTGGTTAAATTTCTTTCCGTATATCCCTAAGAATTTTGCTGAATTTGTCAGCCAGTGTAACAAGCTTTGTCATCCTGCAGATGCAATGCGCTTCAATTCAAAGGTTAACATTGATACTTTTAATGAACTTGCAAAGCTTGGTCGAACTAAAACAAGAATAGAGTTTCGTGCAATTAAGGATAATATTGAATATTTGGCAGTCGGTTTCATAGTGTTTAAGGTGGATGATGATAAGAACATTGTTACCTTAAATGGTGCATTCAGTATTTATAATGATGATGAAATTTTAAGCGACATAAAACGTGGCTTTGGTGTTACGGATGGTTTAACAGGTCTTTCTTTACCCAAGCAATTTGAACATGATGTAGAATCCTTTATAAAAGATAATCCTAATTCCAAAAACCTTATGATACATATCGATATTGACGATATGAGTATGTGTAACAATATTTTCGGTTATGAATACGGAAATTCTCTTATTAAAGAGTTTGCTTCAAAACTTCGTAATATCAAATCGAAGGATAAGCTTGTCTGTAAAGCTGCTTCCGATAAATTCTGCTTATTTGTTAAGAATATTACAAATCAAGCTGAAATGGTTATGTTTATTGAAAAACTTCATAAATTATTGCGAAAACCTTATCATACAGCAACAGAAAGCGGTGTTTTTACTGCTACAATGGGTATTTCAAGGTACCCTAATGACGGTAATGATTATAAAAAGCTTGTTATTGCCGCAGAATATGCAGCCAAAACTTCAAAAGTTAACGGAAAAAATGCATATGCTTTTTACAATAACGGTATGAAACAGCTTGCATCATATTCTATGGATTATGATGTAACAAGTCAATTAGAGAAAAAGTCAGACTATGAACCGAAATTTGCTCCTATTATAAATGCATATACTGGCGAACTTGTTTGTTATGATTACATCCCTTTTTCTATGGACAGTAATACAATTTCCGTAACTTCTGAGGTTTATTATGAATTAAACAAGAGTGATGCTACTCGTAAGAACCTCAGTATGCTTTCCATAAAATCTTTGGTTTTTGCCGCAATGGCAATGAGAAAAGAGGGGAAAGAGGTTCCTCCGCTTTCTGTTTACACAATGCTTATGCCTGGTGATATTCCTGCTTTGATGCAAGAATTGAGGGATTTTGTAAAAGAGAATGATTATTCTGCAATGGACATTTGCATTATTCTACCTCAGGATTTTCTTGAGGAAGTTTCTGTAAGGCGTTTAAGAAGCTTTTCTGAGTTTATTAAAGAAATGGGCTTTTCTCTCGGTCTTTATCTCATAGGAACACGATATATTCATAACACATGTTATCTTTCGGGGATTTTTGACAGGTACATTATGACTTCCGAATATGTCGAAAGATTGTTGGCGGTTGGTTCAACTGAAAAGAATTTAAAATATGCCGCTCACACTTTAAACAATCTTAAGATTTGTGCTAATGATATAACTATTCCTACCAAAATTGAAAAATTTGAAATTGATTTGTTGAGAAACGCAGGAGCAGAAGAATTTTCTTATGCAGAACGTGCCGTTTTCGGAACTGATGCACTTTTAGCGGATTTTTATGAAAGGAAAAGGCGGTTGTCAAAGCCTAACAAGGTTAAAAATTTGCTTGTGTCGGAAGTTGATAAAGATACGCTGTATTTTGATTTGGCAAAAAGCCCGTGTGTTGTTTTAACTTACGATATCAAGCGAAATAAACTGTATATGTCTCCCAATGCTAATGATGTTTTTGGCTTTGATGTAATTGGTTATTTCAATAATCAGGAAAAGGTTGAGGTTTTGTCTTTCATTCATCCTGATGATGAACATCAAGTTCTTAACGCTTTGATAGATTCGCGTATAAATCTTGCTGTTACAAACACTGTAGTTCGTATGTCATCGCTTCCGGATAAACGTTCCTATAAAAAGTTTAGTGTCAATTTCCTGTGCGTTGTTGATGAAAGCGGCGGACCTGTCAGGTATCAGTGTTTTATTCACCGTTTTTTAGAATAAGTCTTTGATTTCTTCCAACATTCTTTTTTCAATTCTCGAAACATACGAACGTGAAATGTTTAGTTTTTGGGCTATTTCTTTCTGAGTTAAAGGTTTATTTCCGTCTAAACCGTAACGTTTTACGATTATAGTTTTATCACGCTCGTTGTCAATTTTATTGATAATTTTTACAAGCTTTATTAGTTTTCCTTTTGTATCAATATCGTCAACAATTGTATCGTCAACAGCAATTATATCCATAAGAGTAAGGGGATTGCCTTCGCTATCTGTGTCTATTGGTTCGCTGAATGAAATTTCCTGTGACAGTTTTTTATTGTTTCTGAAATACATCAAAATTTCATTTTCAATACAACGCGCACAGTATGTTGCGAGTTTAGTTCCCTTGTTGCTATTGAAGCTATTGATGCCTTTTATAAGCCCGATTGTTCCTATTGATATCAAATCATCCTGATCACTATAATTGGCATAGTACTTTTTCACAATGTGTGCCACTAATCGCAGGTTGTGTTCTATTAATTTTTTTCTTGCGAATTCATCACCATGTGACATTTTTTCCAAAAGCTCATTTTCTTCTTTTTTTGATAGAGGTTTCGGAAAAGAGTCTGTGTCTGTTACGTGTAAAATAAGGCATAGCATATTGCCGATTAATGAAAATATATCCATAAAAACACCTCATTAAAATATATTCTCTGTTTTTGGTAATTTGCAAGTCCTAATTATAAAGAAGAGGTTTTATGAAAAAGATTGAACAATATCGCACAACTGTTAGATTTAGTGCAATTACAGTTTTGGTTTTTATGCTCACGGCAATTTATTATCTTGTATGGAGTGTTGCATATAACCCTGATTTCGACCATCCATATATTGGTAAGGGTAAGCTTTTCCTGGCTTTTGTATACTTTGCAGTGTTGCTTGTTACAAGTTTAATTCTTGGAGCGTCAAGAATTGATGAGTTACGAAAAAGTGAAATACTGTTTTATGAAGTAATCGCTATAGTTTTCGCTAATGCAATTGCATATACGCAGGTTTGTTTAATAGTTGCCAAAATTGCAAATATAGTGCCTATGCTGTATATGTTCTTAGCCCAAATTTTGATTCTTATATTGTGGACAAATTTATCTTGCTATATTGTTCATCGTTTAAATCCGCCTGAAAAATTATTGATAATATACGGTAGCCATCTTGCTACTGAAATTGTCTACAAAATGAGCAAGCTTGAAGAACGTTACGTTATTACAGAGTCTGCCAATGTCGATGAAGGTTTTGACGCTTTATCTCAACGTATTGACAAGTTTGAGAGCATAATTATTTGTGATGTTCCTGCAAGAATGCGTAATGACTTGCTAAAGTATTGTTATCAACAAAATAAAAGTATATATGTAATTCCGAAAATTTCTGATATTGTTATAAGAAGCGCAAAAGATATTACTTATTTTGATTCACCGATAATAAAATGCAGTTCAGTTGGTTTAACGGTTGAACAAAGAGCTATTAAAAGATTGGTTGATGTTGTTTGCTCTTTGCTTGCTTTAATTGTCCTTTCGCCACTTTTTGTTATTATTTCATTGGCTATTAAAATGTATGATGGCGGTCCCGTTTTCTATAAACAAAAGAGATGCACAAGGGATTTGAAAACCTTTGATATTTTAAAATTCAGAAGTATGATAGTTGATGCTGAAAAGGATGGGCCTCAGCCTGCTATCAACAATGATTCTCGTATTACACCGGTAGGTAAAATTATTCGTGCATTGCGTGTTGATGAATTGCCTCAGATTATTAATATTCTTAAAGGCGATATGTCCATTGTAGGACCCCGTCCCGAAAGAATTGAGCATGTTGAAAAATATTCTGAAGAGATTCCGGAGTTTGTAAACAGGTATAAGGTAAAAGGCGGTTTGACGGGTTATGCACAGGTTTACGGTAAATACAATACCTCCGCCTATAATAAATTAAAAATGGATTTAATATATATTCAAAACTATTCTCTTGCTATGGATTTTAAACTGATTTTGATGACTGTTAAAATATTGTTCAAAAAGGAAAGCACGGAGGGTTTTGATAATGGAAGGAAGAAAGTGAATAAGTGAATTTATATTTTATGATTCTTGCAGGTGGTATCGGTTCAAGAATGCAGTCGCCGGAATTGCCCAAGCAGTTTATGAAAATAGATAATGAACCAATTATAATTAAAACTGTCAGGAATTTTGTTGATTTTGGTTCATTTAGAGCAGGTGTGATTTGTTGCCCTGTTGATTGGATTGAATACACTAAAGCGCTACTTCTTGAATACGGAATTTCGACCGATATGGTTTATATTGTTCCCGGTGGAAAAAACAGAAATTCTTCTGTTCAAAATGGTTGCAGATTTTTAAGTGAAAGCTTTTATGTTAATAACGATGATGTTATCTTAACGCATGATGCTGTCAGACCTTTTATCAATGGTCGAGTTATTAAAGATAATATTTTTGCAGTAGAAAATTTCGGAGCGGCAAATACTGTTATGCCGGTTTATGATTCTATAATCAGAACATCAACGGGAGATTTTCTTTCCGAGCATTTACCAAGAAAAGAACTTTATAGAGTCCAGACTCCTCAGAGTTTCAGATTAAAAGAGCTCGAAAATGTAATTAATTCTCTTTCCGAAGAGGAATTGGAAATCTACACCGATGTCGCCTCTATTTTTGTTGACAGAGGTTTCAGAGTTAAGTTAGTTGAAGGACTTGATAGCAATATTAAAATAACAACACCTTTTGATATGGCAGTAGCTGAAACTATAATTTCTAATTTACCCTAAATATTCTTCCAATAATTTGTTTAATTCTTTTTCATTTTCTGCAGTTATGCCTTCTTTCAATGCAGTCGCATCGGCTTCGGGCAGGCTTTTTGTGAAAATGTTATACATTTCTGTTGGGGTTTTATTATCATTGATAAATAACGCTATTTGTCCGTTATAATCTTTAAGAGTATATAATGTTTCTTCGCTTTCTTTATTCAATATTGTGTTTTGAGTTTCATTTGAAATGGTGTTTGTTATAATAATCGCAATCGAAAGAAAAATAATAACTGTAATAATAGTTATGTGTAATTTCACATTTTCACCCTCTTTTTTATATATTAGGTAATTTAAAGATGGTTATACGTTTATTATTAAATTTCTATTAAACTATAAACATTTTTGAAAATATATGATATAATTTTTATTCAATAGTGATTCCAAAGGAGGTTTCCTTTATGGCTTTGAAACGACCGCAACGGTCAAGTAAATCCAAAAAAGTAAGAAAACAACACCCAAAACTCAAAAAAGTTTTGTCCGTTGTTGTGGTTATTGCCGCAATTTGTTTGATTTGCGGTACGGTTGCTTGCACCTATGTTTACAAATTCGCAAATGAATATGTAACAGGCGAAAAGAAAATTGACCTGGAAGAATATAAGGCCAATCAGGAACAGACAAGTATTATTTATGGCTATGATTCCAATAAACAGCTTGTTGAACTTTTAAGACTTCATGGGGCACAAAATCGTGTTTGGATTGACTATAAAGACATTCCTCAGGATATGATTGATGCTTTCCGCGACCTTGAAGATAAGCGTTTTAATGAACATAGTGGTGTCGATTGGTACGGAACTATTTTTGGTGTAGTTTCTTCAGGCTTTGAGCGCGGGGCTTCAACAATTACTCAACAGTTAATTAAGAATCTAACTAAAGAGGATGGAAGAACTGTTTCTCGTAAGTTTTATGAAATTCTTAATGCTTTGAACGTTGAACGTCATTATTCCAAAAAAACTATTATGGAGTTTTACCTTAACACTGTTTACCTAGGTAACGGTTGCTACGGAATTAAAACTGCAGCTGAAAAATATTTTGGCAAAGATGTTGAAGATTTAAATGCAGCAGAATGTGCGATTATTGCAGCAATTACAAAAGCACCGGCAACATTTGATCCTTTGACCGAAGATGGTCTTGCAGCCTTGATTGATAAGGATGAAGACGGCAATATGGGTAGGCAGAGATATTGCCTTCAATGTATGCTCACTGAGGGAAGCATTACTGAAGAAGAATATGAAGAGGCGTTGGATTTTGAATTGATTTTCACTAATAGTGAAAATTATAAAGGCAGTCAGGTTACAGAAACAGACGACGAGGATGACGAGGATTATACTGAGGATGACATCAAGTATACCGATAAAACTGATTCGGAAATGTCCTCGTATTATGTAGAATATGTTATCGATTCTGTTATAGCGGATTTACAAGAAGAGTATGAGTGGACTTATAACGAAGCTTGGAGAAAGGTTTTCTTTGGAGGTCTTCGTATTTACACAGCTATTGACCTTGATGTTCAGGAAGCGGCAGAAAATGTTTATGTTAACAGAATAACTTTCCCCGAAGAAGAGGACACTGAGGACAATCCTGCGGTTCAATCCGCTATTACAATTATGGATTATAGCGGTAGGGTAGTGGCTATGGTTGGCGGTGCGGGTGAAAAGACAACCTTCCGCGGACTTAACCGTGCAACTGATTCACCGCGTCAGCCGGGTTCAGCAATTAAGCCGATATCAGTTTACACTCCTGCTATTGAAAACAATGTTTGTACTTGGTCAACTAAGGTTCAGAACTATGGTATTAAGCTCGGTTCTTCCAGATGGCCTGTAAACTATGGCGGTTCTTACGGTTCAGCAACGAGTTTTGTAACCGTTCAGTCAGCTTTAGCGCAGTCGTTGAATACCGTTCCTGCACAGTTGATGCGTAAAATCGGTATCGAAACAAGCTTTGATTTTCTTGTTGATGACCTTAAAATTTCCACCTTTGTTACTGATGAAGATGATCCGAACTATGATGGTAACTTCTCATCCCTTTGTGTTGGTGGTACAAGCGAAGGGGTTACTACCCTCGATATGACCGCAGCTTTTGCTATCTACGGTAATAATGGCTATTATTTTGAGCCCTATTGCTATTACAAGGTTACAAATAATGACGGAACTGAAACACTCCTTAAATCAGGCAACAGCGAAGGTGAGCAGGTCGTTTCCGAAAGCACAGCAGGGGTTATGCGACAGCTTTTAAGAAGTGTTGTTACAGGCGGTACGGCAGGCGGTTATGGTGTTGATGGCTTTGAAACTTTTGCAAAGACAGGTACAACATCTGATGATAAAGATCGTTGGTTTGTTGGTGGTACACCGTATTATGTTGCTGCTGTCTGGTATGGATATGATGAACCGAAAGCAATAACAAATACATCAGGTAACCCTGCCGGTAAGATTTTTAAAGCAATTATGAACGATGTTCATGAGGATTTAGAGTATATGTCATATCCAAGTGCCAGCGGTGTTGTGGCAAGGACTTATTGTAAAATTTCGGGCGATATTGCTACGGATGGTTGCGCTGAAACCGCTACGGGTTACTACAAATCATCTTATATACCTTCAAAATGTAAGAACTGTGCTATGATTCACGCAATCGGTTCTGAAATTCCTGATGAAGTAACGGCGCCTTCTGCTACTGAGGAAACAACAAAGAAGAGCAAAAAGAAGAATAATAAGACAACAACTGCTGCAACAACCGTTAAAACAACAACGGCTCCTACAACTACGCTTCCGACAACTACAACGGAAGTTCCCACAGAAACTGAGGCAGTTGCAACAACTCCTGAAACGTCAGAGAGTGTGACTGTTGCTTCAGAATAAATAATAATCGGCTGATAGAAATTCTATCAGCCATTTTTGGAGTAAATTTATGATAATTTTATCTGTTGATTACGGTGATAAAAGAACAGGGATTGCAGTTTGCGATAAGTTTGAAATGTTAGCTTCACCTGTTTGCGTTATTACTGAATGGAATCGGAATGTATTAGCACAAAAAGTTGTTGATATTGCTGATGAAAGAAAAGCGGAAGAAATTGTAATCGGACTTCCTAAAAATATGGATGGCTCAAAAGGTTTTCGAGCAGACGCTTGTGAAGAATTAGCTGAAGTAATAAAAGGTTTAACTGAAATTCCTGTTACTTTTTGGGATGAAAGACTCACAACCGTTTCTGCACATAGAATTCTCACTGAAAATAATGTAAGAGGCCAAAAGAGAAAAAATGTCGTGGACGCTGTTGCGGCAGAAATTATTTTGCAGGATTACTTGGATTTCAGAAAAAATAAAAATTGATTAGAGTGAAAAAATTGCGAAAAAAACAAAAAAATATTACTAAATCTGTCGAGATAACTGATGTATCACTTTACACCGCTGACTATATTTTAGGTAAAGCTCTTGATATAGGAGAAAATATTCTTCGATGCGGTGGAGAATCCCACAGAATTGAAGATACCGTTACAAGAATATGTACTGCTTATGGTGCTGTACATACTGATGTATTTGCATTACCATCCCTTGTAGTTGCAAGTGTAAGAATGGAAGACGGAAATACCGCTTCTCAAGTCAGACGTATCTATAAAACATCTAATAATATGCATAAACTGGATGAAATGAATCGTTTGTCCCGTGATGTTTGTAACGGTCTTGTTTCTCTTGATGATGTTGAAGAGAAAATTTATAACGCTCTCCATAAAAATCCTTTTCCTAAATATCTTTCTGTTTTGGGCGGTGTTATTGCGGCAGGTGGTTTTGCTGTCTTTTTTGGCGGTAATCTTTGGGATGCTCTTGCGGCTGCTATTGCAGGCTTTTTTGTTTCTGTTATGAACAGACAGAAAATAAATTTAAAAAATAAAATGCTTTATACAGTTGCAGAATCCTTTGTGGGTGCTATTTGCGGATTGCTTCTTGTCCATTTCGGAATCGGGCAGAATATTGATATGGTTATGATAGGAACAATTATGCTTCTTATTCCCGGATTGGCTTTCGGTAATGCTGTTAGGGATCTGCTGTTTGGTGATACGGTTTCAGGCATAATTCAGCTTGTTCAGGCAATTTTGACTGCGGTTATGGTGGCGTTTGGCTATATTGTTGCAATTATGTTTTTTGGGAGGGTATTTTAAATGGAAGAAATTTTTATTAAAATCATTGCCGGAGTTATAAGTACCCTTGGTTTTGCTATTCTTTTCCGTTTAAAGCCGTCTCATTGGTTTTTTGCAATGATCGACGGGTTATTTGCTTGTATTTGTTATTTTGGGTTCACTGAGCTTTTTGGGGGCGATTTTTTACCTAATCTTCTCGCGGCTTTTGTTGCGGCAATTTTTGCAGAAATTTTTGCAAGACTTTGCAAAACACCTGCAACTGTTTTTGTGCTTCCGGGATGTATCGCACTTGTGCCCGGAGGAACATTGTATTATGCTATGAGCAATTTGCTTTCAGAGAATCGTGAACTCGCCCTTGAATATTTTCTTGTAACCTTAACTGTTGGTATTGGTATTGGTGGCGGTATTATTGCTGCATCTCTTTTGAGGGTGACCTTTTCGGCAGTTTTTGCGAGAATTAAAAAGAAAAAGGTCTGAATACTATTTGGGTTGACATTATTGTATATAAATATTATAATAATTGTATAAATATGCAATTTTCTTTTGGGATTGCACTTAATAACGGAGGTCGTTTATGGAAAAGTATTACCAACCTGAGATCGAAACCGCGAGTCGTGAGCAAATTAAGGCTTGGCAGGATGAACGTCTTGTAAAACAGGTAAAGCATGTATGGGACAATGTTCCTTACTATCGTGCAAAAATGGAAAAAGCTGGGGTTACACCTGATGATATTAAAGGAACAGAGGATTTACATAAATTACCTTTTGTAACAAAGGATGATTTGCGCGAATGTTATCCTTATGGCCTTTTGGCAAAGCCTTTGTCTGAATGTGTTAGAATTCAGTCAACATCCGGTACAACCGGTAAACGTGTTGTAGCTTTCTACACTCAACATGATATTGATTTATGGGAAGATTGTTGCGCTCGTGCAATTATGGCAGTTGGCGGTACCAATGAGGATGTTTGCCAGGTTTCTTATGGTTACGGTCTTTTTACAGGCGGTCCCGGTCTTAACGGTGGTAGCCACAAGGTTGGTTGTCTTACGGTTCCCACATCTTCAGGTAACACAGAACGTCAGATTATGTTTATTAAGGATTTATCTGCTACAATTCTTTGTTGCACACCGTCTTATGCTGCATATCTTGGCGAGTCAATGAAAGAAATGGGACTTACACCTGATCAGATTCCGTTAAAAGCAGGTATTTTCGGCGCAGAAGCCTGGAGTGAAGAAATGAGAAGAGATATTGAGAAAACTCTCGGCATCAAGGCTTATGATATTTACGGTCTTACAGAACTTTCAGGTCCCGGTGTTTCTTTTGAATGCTCTGCTCAGAGTGGTATGCATATTAATGAAGACCACTTTATTGCAGAAATTATTGACCCTGATACAGGTGAGGTTCTTCCCGAAGGTTCAAAAGGTGAGCTTGTATTTACATCAATAACAAAAGAAGCTTTTCCGCTCCTTCGTTATCGTACTAAAGATATTTGTATGCTTAACCGTGATAAATGCTCTTGCGGTCGTACATTTGTAAAAATGTGCAAGCCTATGGGCAGAAGTGACGATATGCTTATTATTCGCGGTGTTAATGTGTTCCCATCACAGATTGAAACCGTTCTTCTTAACAAGGGGTATCCGGCAAACTATCAGATTATTGTTGATAGAGTTAAAAATACTGACACTCTTGATGTTCAGGTTGAAATGACTCCCGAGATGTTTACAGATAACTTGGGTGAAATCGACCGTAGACAGAAAGAATTGGTTGACGGACTTCGTTCGATGCTTGGTATTTCTGCCAAGGTTACTCTTGTAGCTCCAAAGTCTATTGTTCGTAGCGAAGGCAAAGCAGTTCGAGTTATTGATAAGAGAAAAATCTAATAGGGGGTATAGTTATGAGTATTAAGCAGATTTCGGTATTTGTTGAAAATAAACCCGGCGCAATGAGCGCGATGACAAATGTTCTTGCTGAGAATAACATTGATATGAGAGCTCTTTCTCTTGCTGAAACAGGTGATTTCGGTATTGTTCGCATTATCGTCAAAGACCTTTATAAAGCAACAACCGTGTTAAAGGATGCAGGATATATACATTCACTTACAGATGTTCTGGGTGTAAAAATACCTGATGTTCCCGGTGGTATCAACAAGGTTTTAACTATTCTCGAAAACAACGGTATAAATATAGATTATATGTATGCCTTTATGGGTAACAGAGAAACAAAACATGCATATATGATTTTCAGAGTTGAAGATATTTCTGTTGCTCAGAATGCTCTTGTTGCTCAAGAAATTCGTATGATAACAAACGATGATATCGAAAAACTTTAATTTATTTGAAAAAGATCTGCTTATGCAGGTCTTTTTTATATTTCTTTAAAATTGGGGAATTCTATCATAGAAAGGATGATTTTATATGATAGAACAAGATACAATACGATTACTTCGTGAATGTGACGCAGGAGTTAAAATGGGCGTTTCTTCAATTGATGATGTGTTGGACGATGTAAAGTCTGAAGAATTAAAAAAACTTCTTGTAGATTGCAAAAACGAGCATAATAAACTTGATAAAGAGCTCCAGGAGCTTCTTGATAAATATCAGGATGAAGGAAAGGACCCGAATCCCGTGGCAAAAAGTATGTCTTGGATGAAAACAAATATGAAGCTTGCGATGAAAGAATCGGATGAAACAATTGCAGACTTAATGACGGACGGTTGTAATATGGGAGTAAAATCACTCAATAAATATCTTAACAAATATTGCGCCGCAGATGAAAAAACTAAAGATATTACCAAAAGACTTATAAACCTTGAAGAAAAACTTACTGTTGATATTAGAAGATTTCTATAAAAAATCCTCTACCGATTATTCGGTAGAGGATGAAAATCTTATTTCTGTAGTTTTTTAATAAGCGCTTTACAATCTTCGATATCCATAATCTTAGGAACAGGGTACAGGGGGTTACCTTCCATAAGAGCTCGTTCTGCAATAAGTTGAATATCTTCATCCTTGATCTGCTCAAATTTATCAGGAATACCCATATTTTCATTGAGCTTTCTGATAGCAGCGATGAAGTTTTTAGCTTTGTCGCGTTCGCCTTGAGCTGCTCCGGAAACACCAGCAATGTCTGCAAGTTCGGCAAGTCGGGTGTAAGCACTTTCGCCGAAATAATCAAGTACATAAGGGAGAATAACAGCATTTGCAAGACCGTGAGGAATGTTATACATACCGCCAAGGTTATGAGCAATAGCGTGAACGTAACCAACATAAGCCCTTGTGAATGCAAGGCCTGCGTGGAAGGATGCAACAAGCATATTTTCTCTTGCTTCAACATTTTTGCCGTCTTTATAAGCTGTTTCGATATTTTCAAATACAAGCTTTGTAGCAATAATAGCATCCTTTTCTGTTTGCTTTGTGTTGCTCTTTCCTATGTATGCCTCAACTGCATGAGTAAGAGCATCCATACCTGTTGTTGAGGTAATGTGAGGAGGAAGACCTACTGTAAGCTCAGGGTCAAGAACAGCATATTTTGGACGAAGAACCGGGTCCATAATTGAATTTTTTTCGTGGGTATCGGGATTAGAAATAACCGCTGCAATTGTGCACTCTGAACCTGTGCCTGCAGTTGTGGGAACTGCAAAGAAGGGTGGAAGCTTCTTAAGAATTTTAAGAACGCCTCTCATATCAGAGGGAGTCTGTTTAGGCTTAACAACTCTTGCTGCAGTAACCTTTGCGCAGTCCATTGGTGAGCCACCACCAAAAGCAATGAAGCCTTCGCAACCATTTTCTTTATACATTTTAAGAGCATCTTCAACATTATAAATAGTAGGGTTGGGCTGAACGCTGTCAAATACAGAATATTTGATACCTTCTGCTTCAAGGGCTTCAAATAACGGATTGAGAAGACCTAATCCCATAAGACCTTTATCGGTTACAACAAGAACATTGTTAACGCCTTCGCTTTTAACAATTTTAGGTAATTCTTTAACTGAACCTGCACCCTTAATAAGCTTGGGTGGTGTCCAATCAAGGAAGTTAACCGCGAATTTCATTGTTTTTTGGTAACCTCTGTAATAAGCGTGTTTTAAACTCATAATAAACCCTCCGTTATTTTATATAATTAGTGATTTTCTCTTTTAAATCCAAAAGTAAATCTTCAATAAGCTTATCTTGTCTTGCCAGTCCATCTTTTAGGAAGGGGAATGCTTTAAATAGTCTTTTTTTGGATTTATCCTTTAAATTTTTAAAATCTTCTTTAAAGTTTTCATATTTAGTGTTCAATTCGTTGAATTTATCAGTAAGCTCTTTTTTTAGTGCTTCTGATTCATTTTCGGATTTACCACCAATTGTTGTATAAACCAAAACAGCGAATTCGCTTATTTCTTCTGATATTTTCATAAAAGTGCTTGAAAAGTTACGAATACCTAAAGCGTGAATAACAGTATCAAGCAAATCAAAAGCAAATACAGTCAAGAAGATATATGTTAAAATATTTCTTGAACTTTCGCTTACCTGACCTACAATGTAAAGGTTCATAATCGGCTCTAATATGAACACGAAAAGGCAGGAACAGGTACCCCAATAGAATGTGTGGGTTAAACAAATTCTGCCTTGTATATTAAACTTTTTGTTGGAGTAATCCCACCAGCGAGCGTTGAAGAGCTTTTCCATAATATAGCTTGTCATAAACTCTACTATATCACAAAGGATTGCACCTGCAACAAAGATAAGCAACTCGTTTAAATAAAGGTTTTCTGTTATGTGCCTTAATGGTAGCAAAGCAATCATCATAACAAGTCCGCCTGTGCCGTAAATAGGGCATATGGGACCTCTTAAAAAACCTCTGTTAACCCATTTTTTAGGACGGATTGAACAATAGCAGGATTCAAAAAACCAACCGATAAAGCTATAAAAGAAGAAATAGAAGATATAATCTAAAACTGAATATTCTAACATATTATTCTTCACCTATACCTGTCAGATTGTGAAATTTTTTTCGGTATTTCTCTGAGGATGAATAAATCATTTCGATAGTGGCGCAGTATTTGTCCATTGAAGTAACAACTAAGCTTTCAAGGTACTTTGGAGGTACAATCGTAAGTGGCCACATATGTTTTTTTATTATGTCAACTTCTTTTTTGTTAAGCGTTCCGCAGAGGTAATATGCATTCTTTAATGCAGTACCGGGATGTCTGTAACCGTGGAGTTTGTGGCTTAAATCATCTTCTCGCCAATCGTAATAAAACAAATCGTGCATAGTTGCTGCACGGGCAGTACTTTTATAATCCAGCCCTAATTTACGGGATACAAGGAAGCTTAAATACGCAACACTTCTTATGTGCTGAAGACGGTTGATTTTAAAATGCTGTTCAAATCCGTTGAGCTTCTGAAGTTGGGGTGAACGGTAAATATCACCTGCATATTTTAAATAATTTTCCCAATCGGGTGTATCCATTCGGTAAGAAGATATGTATGCCTTATATAACTTACTCATACTTATTTAACAATCTTATGGAATACTTTTTTGCCTTTTTTAATGATTACATAACCCTTTTCAAAATCTGAAAGGGGAATAATATACATTGGGTCGGTAATCTTAACATCGTCTACGCTTACGCCACCTTGCTGAATAAGACGTCTTGCTTCACCTCTTGAGGGACAAAGGCTTGCTTTACACAAGGCGTCAATTATACCAAGACCATCGGCAGAGAAATCTTCTGCTGAAAGCTCTGTTGAAGGCATATTTTCTGCATTACCTGCACCGCCAAATACCGCTTTTGCAGCTTCCTGAGCCTTTGTTGCTTCTTCTTCGCCATGAACAAGGTTTGTAAGCTCGTATGCAAGTATTTCTTTTGCTTTGTTAAGCTGACTGCCCTCCCATTTGTCCATTTCGTCAATCTGTTCGAGGGGGAGGAAGGTAAGCATCCTGATGCATTTGAGAACATCATCATCAGACACGTTTCTCCAATACTGATAGAATTCGTAGGGAGAAGTTTTGTTGGGGTCAAGCCATACAGCGTTACCTGCAGTTTTACCCATTTTCTTGCCCTGTGAGTCAGTAAGAAGGGTAATTGTCATAGCATGAGCATCCTCACCTAATTTACGGCGAATAAGCTCAGTACCGCCAAGCATATTGCTCCATTGGTCGTTACCACCGAACTGCATATTGCAACCATAATGCTTGAAGAGGTAGTAGAAGTCATAGCTCTGCATAATCATATAGTTGAATTCAAGGAAGGAAAGACCGTTTTCCATTCTTTGCTTGTAGCATTCAGCACGAAGCATATTGTTAACAGAGAAGCAAGCACCAACCTCACGGAGAAGCTCAACATAGTTAAGGTTAAGAAGCCAATCTGCATTGTTAACCATCTGTGCCTTACCTTCACCGAATTCGATGAAACGTTCCATCTGCTTTTTGAAGCAATCTGCGTTGTGGTCGATATCCTCTTTTGTAAGCATTTTTCTCATATCGCTTCTACCGGAGGGGTCACCAATCATAGTTGTACCGCCACCGATAAGAGCAATTGGCTTATTACCTGCCATCTGAAGACGTTTCATAAGGGTGAGCGCCATAAAGTGACCCGCAGTAAGACTATCTGCAGTACAATCAAAACCAATATAGAATTTAGCTTTGCCCGCGTTAATCATTTCACGAATTTCGCTTTCGTTTGTAACCTGCGCGATAAGTCCGCGAGCAACTAACTCTTCGTAAATACCCATTGTAAAAACTCCTATGTAAATTTATTTCATACCAAGTTAAATTATATTATAATTGAAAAAGAAAGTCAACACATTGAACATCAAAAGACTTATATATTTGTGTAGTATTTTCATTGACAAATGAGATTTTAAAGTTTATCATATATTTACGAAACTTCAGGGCGGGGTGAAAGTCCCCACCGGCAGTAGAGTCTGCGAGTCGCAAATGCGATTGATTGGGTGAAATTCCCAAACCGACGGTATAGTCCGGATGAAAGAAGATTTCAAAAGATTTAACATTTTTCTTGTTTTGAAACCTTTTATTTTCGCCCTGAGTCTTTCGGGGCGATTTTTTATTGAAAGGAAGATTTGAATGAAAACTAAATCAAATTACACAAACAAACAAAAGCTTCAAAGACTCACAACCGCAGCGGTTTTAGCGGCACTTTCCCTTGTCCTTATGGTTACGATTCGCTTTCCGGTATTTCCATCTGCACCCTTTTATGAAATGGAATTTGCAGATGTTCCCATACTTGTCTGTTCCGCTGTTTTAGGGCCTGTATACGCCCTTGTAAGCCTTTTTGTTGTTTGCCTGGTTCAAACCCTTACGGTTAGTGCTTCAAGCGGTATAATCGGCTTTTTGATGCATTTTTTGTCATCAGGACTTATGATTCTGACTTTGTACTTTATCAAAAAGAAAATAAGCGATATCAAGGGTGCAATCCTTTCAGGTATCTGCGGTGTTATTGTTGTTGTTATTGTTATGATACCAATGAATATCTGGCTCACATCCGTTTTTATGAACCTTGATTTTACATCATTTGTTAAGGGCTTTTTAGGTGTTTGCGTTGCATTCAACTTGATTAAAGCGGGTGGAAATATTTTGGTTTATAACATAATTGCACCTGTTATTTTAAAGGAATACAAGAAACTCTTTAGAATCAATGAATAAATTTTATACATACTCATATAATCATACAAACAATTAACTGATAGGTTTAGTTTTTAGCCGAAAACTATTGACAAAAGGTCTTAAAATTAATACAATTTATTAGTTAATTCTTAGATATTATCTGCGGAGGTTTTTGTATGGTTTTCGAAAAACTTAAAAACATTATCTGTGATTATTTTGAGATTGATGAGGATGAATTTATTCCGGAGGCATCGCTGGTTTCTGACTTCGGCTTAGATGAATTGGATTTAGCAGATTTGTCAATGGATGTTGAGGACAATTTTGAAATTGAGCTTTCAGACGAGACTCTTGAAAAAATCGTTACGGTTGACGATTTAGTTAAATATATTGAAGAAAATATTAAATAAAGAGGAAGTAAAAATGGCAGAACAGAAAAAAATGGTTGAAGCAATCACTTCTATGGAAGTTGATTTCGCTCAGTGGTACACCGACGTTGTAAAAAAAGCAGACCTTGTTGATTATTCAAGTGTAAAAGGCTGTATGATTATTCGTCCTTATGGCTATGCTATCTGGGAAAATATTCAGAGAATTCTTGACACAAGATTTAAAGAATTAGGTCACGAAAATGTATATATGCCTATGTTTATTCCCGAGAGCCTTTTGCAGAAGGAAAAAGACCATGTTGAAGGCTTTGCTCCAGAGGTTGCCTGGGTTACTCATGGCGGTAGCGAAAAACTTGAAGAAAAGCTTTGCGTAAGACCTACCTCTGAAACACTTTTCTGTGAGCATTATGCTAAGATTATTCAATCTCACAGAGATTTGCCCAAGCTTTATAACCAGTGGTGCAGCGTTGTTCGTTGGGAAAAAACAACCCGTCCTTTCCTTAGAACCCGCGAGTTCTTGTGGCAGGAGGGCCATACAGTTCACGCAACTGCAGAGGAAGCAATTCAGGAAACAGAACAGATGCTCAATGTTTATGCGGATTTCTGTGAAAACTCACTTTGTATGCCCGTTGTTAAAGGCAAAAAGACTGAAAGTGATAAGTTTGCAGGTGCTGAGGCTACATATGCTATTGAAGCTCTTATGCACGACGGTAAAGCTCTTCAAGCTGCAACATCCCACTATTTCGGAGACGGTTTTGCAAGAGCATTTAATATGACATATCAGGACAAAGAAAATAAGCTTTCCTATGTTCATCAGACCTCTTGGGGATGCACAACAAGACTTATCGGTGCGCTTATTATGTCCCACGGCGATAATAACGGTCTTGTTCTTCCGCCCGATGTGGCACCAATTCAGGTTGTTATTGTGCCAATTGCTCAGCATAAAGAGGGGGTACTTGACAAAGCTTATGAGCTTCGTGATCGTCTTTCAAAGAATTTCAGAGTAAAAGTTGATTCTTCCGATAACTCTGCAGGTTGGAAGTTTGCAGAATACGAAATGAAGGGTGTTCCCGTTCGTCTTGAAATCGGTCCAAAGGATATTGAGAATAATCAGTGCGTTCTTGTAAGACGTGACAACAGAGAAAAAATATTTGTTTCTCTTGATAACCTTGAAGAATGCCTTAGTGCAACTCTTAAGGATTATGCAGAAGCTATTTATAATAAAGCTCTTGAAAACCTTAATAAACGCACTTTCGCTTGCACAACAATTGATGAAATCAATGCAAAGCTCAGCGAAAACGGTGATGGCTTTGTTAAAGCTATGTGGTGCGGTGAAGAAGAATGTGAAGACAAGGTTAAAGAGCTTACAGGCGTTGGCTCACGTTGCATTCCTTTCAATCAGGAAAATCTCTCCGATACCTGCGTTTGCTGCGGTAAACCTGCAAAGCAGATGGTATATTGGGGTAAAGCGTATTAATTTAAATTTTTACATTATAAAAATCCATTGGTGTTTCAAAATACCAATGGATTATTTATTTATGAATATTTGATGGGGGAGCGTATCTAGAGTCAAAAACCGCCCTTTATTAATTTTGAAGAACGGCGAAATGAAAAGGTTTCACGGAATGTCCCGAGCTCGTGGCTAGGGACTGCGAAGCGTGACCTTTCAAGCTAAATTAACTGCTATAGCGGTTAATTTAAAGAGAATAGCGGCACTTTCGGCATAGAAAACACCGCTAAACTCGTTAATTTTATTCTTTCTTAAGAAAATTTCTTGAATCAAAAATTATGAACATTATCAAGGCAGTTTTTCCACTGTTCTAACCGCTCAAAACCTTACTTTTTCAGTGGTTTCGAACCGTCCCCTAATTGTTTTGAGATAACCGATTCCTTCTTATTATAAGAACAATTATAGTTCCATATATAATCACTGAACCCACAATAAGAATAAGTTTAATTAAATAGTCTTTTAATGGCATTTCATACATCGTTATTTCTTGCTGATCTTGATATTTTATGAATTTTGTTTTTCCAAAATTGAATTTTTTTTCGTATTTGGTTCCATCATTAGTGACAAAAACTGATTTATCATAACGATATTTGTAAAAAGGTTGAATACTATCTGTAATTTTTTCTAATACATTTCCATCTAAATCTGTGAAATATGCGATATTTCCACAAGTTATATACAATGTATTGTTTTCAGTTATTGTAAAATCATAACCTCTGTTTGTTTGTGCCGAAATTGTTTTAACTAATTTCCCATCATTGAATTTTTTAATTTGACCAGAGTAAAAACCGATATAAATATTTTCTTCACTATCAACTGCAAAGCCTTGGTATGAAATGTTATATTTATTGCTTAACAACCCAACAATAGCAAATGTATACGCAACAACCAAAAGAAAAGACAAATAAATAGCAAAAAATTTAGGGAATTTCATGTTTACCACTCCATTATCTTAACACATATTCTATCTATTTCCTCATAAATATTTATGCTAGCAATATGTGTATTTGTTATATCTGTATGTATTTCACCTGGCGCAGGAATGGATAACCCAATTCCTGCACTTGTGGTAACTCCATGGTAAAAATCACCATTTGTTGAATTTTGCATACCAGTATATTCGGCACCTACCGAAACAGGTACAACATTTACGGAGCCACCAATTTGGAAAGAAGGCCCTTGAAGGTTATCAATATTGGGGGCGTTGGTTATTGTTCTATAAACACCTACAGAGGCATTGGGTGAACCACCGCCGCCTCCATAAGAAGCACTAACTCCAATATTCCCTTGTAAATCAGCTGCGATACCAACTGATACAGTTCCCTCAACGATAAAACAAGCACTTCCTGTTATCCCTTTTTGGTACGTTCCTCTAATATTGGATGTTTTTTCTCTGATTTTTTTCACACCATTTGATATTTTTTGAGCTACCCACTTTATAGCATTTTTTATGATCCAATGACCGCTTGGATCTGATGCATTAACTGGATTATTAGCACAATAAATGAAAGTGTTAAATCCTAAAACACCGGCACCACTATCACTAATGCTATCACTATTCAAAAACCTACCAACTTCAGCGTTGTAGTATCTTGACTGCAAATAATAAAGTTCTGTTTCCGAATCGAAATAGTAACCCCTGTATCGAATCGGGTTAACAAGTGCAATATGGGTTTCATCTGTAATAGCATTACCACTTGCATCCTTAACCGCAATCACATTACCCCAAGCGTCATATTCATATGTTGCCCAAAGAGCTCCTGTGTGACGATAAATCGCAACAACATCACCTTTAAGATTTGTTGCAGGGTAGTAGTTCGTTCCGTTGTGGTTAATTCCCGAAAGATAACCATTGCTGTCATAGAAGTAATAAAGCTTTGTTCCGTCGCTTCGCTCTTCATAATGAAGCTGACCGTTAACATAGAAATATTGAGTTTTTGAACCATTAACCGTCTTACTCGCTCTTAAACCGTTTGCATCATAAGTATAAGTTATGGCTTTGTCATCGATTGTATAGCTCGTCAACTGCCTGCCGTTCCAGGTTAAAGTTGCGCCAAGGTAGGTGAGGGGATTACCGATTTTATCGTAAGAAATTGTTTCGTCCGTTCCGTGAATCGGAGCTGTTCTGAACCTCTTCTTTGCTGAGTCTTCCCAAAGAATCGTAATCACCGATATATTTCAAGCCGTTAACGTGGTCGGTGTGGCTTAAACCTACGCCCGAATCACTATATCAATTATAGTCTATCTTGATAGAAACCGCAAGTCGATTTTTAAAAAAATAGGGCGATTTTGCGATTAAAACCGCCCTTTAGTTAATTGAAAACAAGAGTTAATCGGGTTTTTCAAAACAGGACACAACTCCGTCCCCTGTCCTGTCTTATATCTGATCGAACATTAAATTTTTTATATCTTCTTCTATCTGCTTATAATTAAATTCGTTTTTTAAACGTTTTTTTATAAAAAGTAATGATTGCAAAATATTATTAACTATAATTTTTTTTTATCTATTAAATCAGAGTTAACATACAGATCATAATCACAAATTAGTGAAACACTTGCAAATCGGTATGGCAAACTAATTTTTTTTATCTCACTCCATTTACCACAATCCAAAAGATGTTTAGGCGCAATTATAGGTGTAATTCCAATAGTGTCTAATAATGTTGTATATTTTGTTATATCAATATTGTTTGATATGGTTTTGCACATTTGGTAAATTTCATCTATTACACCACATTCTTGTGTGTAATACGACGGAGAATTTATAAACAGATTCATTAAATCACCAACCTCGTTTATTTAAGGGTGGGTAGGACAGGGGATGGTTCTGTGTCTTATTGTTTTTTTCACAAAACAATCCCCAAATCCTATCAAAATTTCACATCTAAACCTTTGATTTTAAAGGCTTTTCAAGACTTTCGAGAGCTGGACATAGAACCGTCCCCTGTCTTATTCTGTCTTATTCTGTATTCTGTGTCTTATTCTGAACTTTATATTGTTCTAACATAGCTAACATAAATTCAAAGTTCACACAATTAACATCAACGGAGATCTTTTTTTTATCAGTAAAAATAATTAGTGAGTTTAATGTGTGTTTATAGTATTTACAATCAGAATAATACACAGTACGTTTTTTTAAAAATGTTTTTATTACGAAATAATTTTCATTTCTAAATATTTCAATTTTCCATAAGAATGTTGAAGATATTAATACAAAACCCAAAATTAGAAACAGACAGAAAACAATATACACCCAAGTGTATGTTGTTGAATTTTCAGAAAAGGTCATTAAAAGAATACAACTAACGCAAAAGACAATTTCGACACACCCAATGACAAAATAAGCTTTAGAACGTTTAATTATAATGTGTTCGTTGTTTATATTGTTGATTAGTGTGTTATTTTCTCTTTTGGTTGTGTTTTTTAAAAAGACACTTATAAATACTGATACTATTATTGGAATAAGTACGCGAATCATTAATTCCATAATTCATCACCCCATCAATATCCGGATTTCCATCGAGAAATTGTATTTCCAATTGCACCTAAAATGAAACGTCCTACCGCAACTTTCGCCGAAGTTTTCGCTACTGCTTTTTCAGCAGTATATTTTGCAATTTGTTTAGTAGCATACTTAACATTTTCTCTTCGAATTTCCCTTGAAATTCCTTTTGAAGCAGTTTTCCAAGCAACCGAAAGTGATTTAACATTCGCTCCTTTTCCGCCTATAGCTCCACCTAGTCCTCCAGCAAATGTACTTGCAACAACACCACCAACTATAACCGCTTCGCCTTTGACAACTTGTTCTGCTACATATGTAGTACCACCTAATGCAGCATTTGCTCCAATTGAAGCAACAAGACCAATTCCGGTTGATGCTAAAGCTCCTGATATAGCACCAGAAACCGTATTTACTCCAACTACACCCCAATTAACTTCACCTGTTGTTGCATATTGGGATATAGCAGACACAACACCACCAACTACACCACCAATCGCAGCACCAGCAACAATATGCCAAACTTCTCCACCGCTATCAGCACGAGTAACAGGATTATTATCACAATACGAAAACAGGTTTTTGTCTGTTAATTCAGCGGGTGATACAGACAGAACATCAATTGTATCAGCATTCAAGAATCTACCAATACTAGGATCATAATACCTTGAACCTAAATAATACAACCCTGTCTCGCTATCATAGTAATACCCACGATATCGAATCGGATTAACAAGTGCAATATGGGTTTCATCTGTAATAGCATTACCGCTTGCATCCTTAACCGCAATCACATTACCCCAAGCGTCATATTCATATGTTGCCCAAAGAGCTCCTGTGTGACGATAAATCGCAACAACATCACCTTTAAGATTTGTTGCAGGGTAGTAGTTCGTTCCGTTGTGGTTAATTCCCGAAAGATAACCATTGCTGTCATAGAAGTAATAAAGCTTTGTTCCGTCGCTTCGCTCTTCATAATGAAGCTGACCGTTAACGTAGAAATATTGAGTTTTTGAACCATTAACTGTCTTACTTGCCCTTATGCCATTAGCATCATAAGTATAAGTTATGGCTTTGTCATCGATTGTGTAACTCGTCAACTGCCTTCCGTTCCAGGTTAAAGTTGCACCGAGATAGGTGGTTGGATTGCCAATCTTGTCATAGGTAATAGTATCATTTTCTCCGACGCCATCACCATCAATATCAACAGAGGTTAAAAGATTATTCCAACCTGTTTTACCGTCTTTTCCGTAACCGTATGCAACTGTTTTTGTTGCTGTTGTCGGTGTTCCTGTTGTATAGGCATATTCAGTTTTTGCCGTTATATTCCCTAACTCGTCATAGGTCCAAAGGGTAGTTGTGTTATTTACTTTGTTGTTTTCTCTTGTCAACTGACCTAAATCGTCATAGGTATATGAAATATAAGCAGTTGCACCCGTATATGACGTTGAGTTAGCGGTATCGCCTGAACGGGTTGCTTTTTTGATTGATGTAATATTACCTAAAACATCATAATCATAAATATATACATCATTACCTATAAACTCTTTACTAATCTGAGTTGTGCGGTAAAGAGTTTCGTCCGTTCCGTTTCTGTCAGAGCTTTTGTAGACATAGTTGTAGTAAAGGGGAGTATTCAAGGAGAACATTCGCTGGTTAAGGCGATTCAGTCCGTCGTAATCGCATACTGCATAACGTGTATTAGCATACAACTGATAATATGTCGGTAAATTGTCCTTTGCGTATTTTGCAGAGTTGGGTGCTTTTTCATGCTCCGAGTAGTAGTAATACTAGGAGAATAAAGGGCGATTTTGCGTTTAAAACCGCCCTGTTTCAGTTGAAAATGGAGCTAATCTAGATTCCTACTGTCTTTTTTACATTTTTTCATATCAGTAACCACTTTTGAAAAAATATAATATGTAACTTCATAGGTGTTGTTCACTTTTTTTCCTTTTAGGGAATAAACATCTTTAAAAACTACAAATTTATGTGGTAGCTTTGAAGATCCTTTGGCATAAAAAAGCACGTAATCTTCTCTCATATCCCAAGGTGCTTTCGGTTTTTTTTGGCCTGTAACTATTATTGTTTTTTTCTTTTTAAAAATTAAGTCTAACACAACTTTAAAAAAAGAGATAGCGTATGGAATAAAAAATATAAAAACAGAAATAACACAACAAAAAAGAAATTTCATATCTTGCGTATGTGAATACGAACCCTGTGGAGTCTCGCTTTTATAATATTCAAATATAAAATCACCAAAAATAATAAATATAATAAGAATAATTAAACTCATAAAACCAATAAAGATTTTTCTTTTACAATACTTTTTAAATACATTTATATCACTCATTTGTATACTCCTCAAAGGTGGTAGGACAGGGGGTAGGACAGGGGACGGTTAGCCTATCTTGTAATAGCAAAATCCCAAACCTCTTTTAGTTCTGCAGGGCAATAGTCTATTACTTCATCATATCCATAGTGCAATCCCATTGAATAGAAATCTACAAATACAAGCACAAACTTCTCTGAAAAAGTTATAGCAACTTCCAAATTGTGTTCAACAAATGTAAAGATATCTTTCAATTTTGCTTCAATCTCTAACTTGTATCTTTGCACAATCGAAAAATCATACGAATAAGCTTTTCTCAAATTCTCCTCATTTTCACAAAACCATTGCCAAAACTCAACTATCTTTTGTTCATCGTATTCAACTTTAAAAAAGTGAGGGTGAACACGATTTATTATGGCATTGATTTGTTTTTTTGTGATTTCATAAAGTTTTTTAGGGCATTTTTTCTCTAACAAATATAAACATTCTTTCATATTTGCTGTTTGTTCCGTTGCCGCAAATAAGATCGCTTTAGCACAGTTTCTCTCCGGTAAATCTTCCCACATTTTTTCAGAAAACTCAAACATTTCCAGCGCCTCCGTGTATCTATGCATCATAGTAAGACAAGAAGCAAAATTTGAATAAACAGATGAAAATGTTTTATTATAATCCTCAATTGGGAAAAATCTATCGTTTAAACAATTAATTGCCTTTATATAATTTTCTTCTGCAAAATCCAAAACAGCATCAGCATGAGCGAATTTAGCCAACTTCAAATATACCAAATAAAAATTGGGTTCATATTTACTTGACTCAAGAAGAGTTTTAATGCATTCATCTTTGTGACCTAAAAATTCATTGGCAATACTAACAAAGAAATAATACGCAGCTTTTTCTTCGTTTGATTTGCAATTTTGAAAAACATAATTTTTTAATATACTTAAACTTTCAGTAGCAGATTTTTGACTTAGCTTATTTAAAGCATCTATAAAATGAATTTTAGTTAATATGTCAAATATAAAAACATTTTCCATAATGGGTTCAAAAAATTTCAAATGAAAATCCCATGATTTTTGCGCATTATCGCCTAAAAAACTTTCAAATACACTCATTAAAATGCTCCTTAAACACCTAAAAGTTTATTTGATATTCGTCCTGCAAATCTTTAAACGAGTCGAGAATACTACACAAACATTCATCTAAATCATTCCACTTATAAAGAATTTCTGACTTGTTTTTTTCACATGCAAAAACTTCATGTGAAATTGTATCTATAAAAACATCAGTAGGTTCTCCAATACCGATATTTTTATTTTCCGTCCAAATAGCACACTTTAGCCAATAATCTGGAATTTTTTTGTGTCTTGCCAAATTTTCAACTCTTATATCCGCTGGTTCTTCCATATCAAGAGGTCTATTAGAGGTTGGTGTTAGAGGCAATCCCAAAACTATAAGCATTTGATTTGCAAAAGAAAATCTTCCGGCATTTATTTTAATTCCAAACAAATCAGCACCATTAGAATATCTTAATAAATCAATGTATTCTTCAGGAAAACACAAATTCTCAAAATATGGAACAAGATATTCATAAATACACCTATCCTCTAATGGTTTAAAAAGCATATGTTTGCATCTTGGAATTTTATTTGGTGAAAGCAATGTTGTGCCATTTTTTCTAATAATAAAATTATCTGAATATTGCTCCTTTAAGTTTGATAACGCCTCTATAAATTTCATATTATAATCTCCTAAAACCGGTATCTTCCGTGTGTTATATTTCTAAAATTTCCTCCATGTGCTGCAAGGTGCTCAGATCTGGTCAAAAATTGTATATTCAACGGATCTCCAGCTAACTCGGGGTAACCTTTTACACTCTTCATATGGTGACCTTGATAACCCTTAACTTTACCAGTGGAAAGCAATTCTAGTTTTTCAGCTTGTGTCCACGCTCTTGAAACTCCTTTGCCTCCACTTTGAACATCAAGTAATTCATTTTTCCAAGCTTTTCTTACAGCACTTGACCTAACGGAGTTTGAAACTTTTTGAGTAGTTTCGTTTAAAACTTTCAAACTCTTTTTTGCATCATTTGCGGTATCAATCGCTTCTGCCGCTTTCTTAGCAACTTTAATAGACTTGACAATCTCACCTGCACCTGTAACAAAAGGTATCAGGTCAACTGCATCACCAACAAGACCTGCCCAAGCCCAAGGGTCACTGGGATTTTTTGCAACATCAACAATACTAATACCCAGTGAAACAATGTCAAAAGCTGTTTCCCAGAATTCGCCATCATCATCTGTTCGGGTTACAGGGTTGTTGTCACAGTAGGCAAACAGATTTTTATCTGTTAACACCATTGGTGATTCTTTGAGAACAACCGGGTCATCAATGTTAAGGAATCGACCGATTTCAGGGTCATAATACCTGGATTGCAAATAATACAGACCTGTCTCAGTATCGTAATAGTAACCTCTGTAACGAATTGGGTTAAGGTTTGCGATGTCAACACCTGAACTATCTAGCGTAATCGTGCAATTCCCCCATGCATCATACTCATAGGTTGCAACAGTTACTCCGTCAGGATTAATGAACCCGATAACATCACCCATTGAGTTTGTTATAGCATAGAACTGACTGTAGGTTGTTTTCGTTGCATCGGCATAATAGCGGATTGCGGTTAAATGCCCGTAGCTGTCGTAGAAGAAAAACAGTTCGCTGTTTCCGCGCTTTTCGTATGCAAGAAGTCCGTTTGCATAAACGTATTCACTTTTTACTGTATTCCCACCGGTTGTGACGGTTTTTGTTCCTCGCAAGCCGTCTGCACCGTATGTGAAGCTTAAGGTTGTATCTCCGGTTTTATAGGTCTGTAGCTGCCTTCCGAACCATGTTAATGTATCACCGAGATACGAAACAGGATTTCCTATTTCATCATAGTCAATTGTCTTGGTTTGGGTTGTAGTTGTTCTTACACCGTCGGAATCATGGGTATGGGTTTTGTAAACAATCTTTGTTAAAAGCTTGCTCCAGCCTGTAGAGGAATCCGTTGAATATTGATAGTCTATTCCTGCTGTTTGCGATGTATATGCAGGAGTTTCATCGGTTGTATAGCTGAATATTTTTACTGATTCAATATTTCCGAGACCGTTGTAATTCCACTGTTTTGTAGTGTTATTCGTAACATTATTCTCACGAACCAACTGGCTCATTGAATCGTATTCATAAGAACGGTAAGCGCTACCAGCTTTCTTTAATGCGGTTATATTACCAACCTTATCGTAGGTATAGGCATATTTTGTACCGCCGATTGTTTCTGTTGAAAGCTGGGTTGTTCGGTAGGTTGTTCCACCGTCGGTATTTCGAGCAGAGCTTTTATAAGTGTAGCTTGTAACAAACGGCGTTTCCGTTGTCAGCGTTTTCTTGTTTAATCTGTTTAAAGTGTCGTGCTCGTAGTCAACATACCTCGTAGAAGTTAATTTGTAACGGGTAGGTAAGTTGTCGCTTGCATCCTCCGCAGAACCCGTTATTACATTTCCGTCTTGGTCTTTGGTCTGTGCATAACCGTATTTCTGAACAGGAACAGTTTTACCACCTAAATCCATTGTAACACTTTTTAGGTTATCGCGCAAGTCATATTCATATTTTATTGCGCCTACATGGGTATGATTACTATTTGCATTGGTTCTTATTTCAGTATGTATTAACCTTCCGATTGAATCATAGTAATATAAGTACCTTTTTGCGTTTTCATAATCGCGGTGAATCGTTGTAACACCGGCACTATTGTAAGCCCATGTGTAGAGCGTGTCGGAATTACCATCTGAATCTGAAGCAATTACTTTCTTCAAATTACCATAATTATCATAGGTGTTTGCTAATTTATCACCTGTGCCGTAGGTTGTGCTTGTAAGGGGACCGTTACGAGAACCGTAAGCATTTGTAGAAAGTGTGTTATCACCAACTTTAGTTGTTGTAACATTACCAAATTTATCATACCCAAAAGAATAGTTTTCCTGAATACCGTTGCCGGAGCTACTGAAAAGAATGTTTGTAATACGGTCTTTATCGTAGGTATATTTCACATAACTCGAACCGGCTGCAACTTTTTCAAGAGTTTCATAAGTACCTGAATAGGAATAAGTTGTCTTGGTTTCCAAGGCATTTGTTACAGTTTTTAGTGCTCCGGTTTGCCAATCATAAGTATAGGTTGTTTCGTAACCATGCTCATCACTAGTTGTTTTCAGATACGCATTTGCGTTAATACCATAAGTACTGTTTGAGCCGTAATAGGTTTTATCTGTACGAATAATACGAGCTGAATTTGCCGAGGTCGAATTATTTCGTGTTTCTTGCGCGGTTATATTGCCTGTACTGTTATAGAAATTCTCTGCGTAAACACCTTTGGGTGATTTTGTAACAGTTAAATTATTTTTAGTATCGTAATCTAAAGTTGTTTCGTTGCCTAAAACATCTTTATGTGACACAAGATTGTTGTTTTCATATTTTGTATTGATTTCTTGTTCTGCATTTGCAGAAACTGAAATTGCATTACCTTCATCATCATAGGTATAGCTTTGTGCAACATCTTTTATAAGCTGAATATGGTCAAAATACGCTGTGTTTGCCTGATTATTGTATCGCGGCATTATTCGTATTTTTATCGGTTTATATTTCGGGTGTTCCGTTGATTTGAGAGAAAATGCCTGTGCAGTATATTGCCAACCGTCTATCGATGTGTTAAATTTTGCGGCAGGTTTTGATTCCTCATAGGTTCCACCGTTGCCGTCATCATAAAATACTTTTATGTGTATTTCAAAAAATGATTGATACGTAACTACATCATCTTTAGTGTCTGTTGTGTCCTTATCGTCTACAGTACAATGAAATGTTGTGTTTACAGCATTTGCCATTGCCCAACCGCTGACAATATACGTATCATTTATATCTCCATAAACCGGAACCATTTGGTAAACTCTTTTTGAAGCACTCGGGTCACCTGCGATTTTAAGGCTGTAATCGCCATTTGTATGTTTGGTGGCTGTAACATAATCTATATCATCGATTAAACCAATTTCATTCCAGTTTTCAGGGAAAAGTGTTTCACTATTGCGCTTTTCGAAACTCGAGTTTTCAAGCAAATTACACGGGTTAGCAGTATTACCAACCTCAAAACTCATACAATCAAAATATGCACAACCCACTACTGAACGTAATTCAAGATAAACTCTTGCACCTGTTGCATCATCGGGTAATGTCATTGTTACGGAAACTCTGCGCCAACCATCGTCAGTATTTGCGTTTGTTTCAGAAACATTTTCTGAAAATAATATAATATTGCTTTCGGCACCCTTTGAAGCAATTGCAAGTGAAGCACCTAAATATGTATTATTTGCTATTGATGATGTGATTTCACCAACCTTTACATAAGCTGAAAAAATATACGTTCTGCCTCCGACTAAACCGGTAATGTCCTGGTATGCCCAAATACCCGTTCCCGCTCCGTTAAGTTCTGTGCAAGTAAGTTTAACAGATTTTGCTCCTATATAACTCTCTTCGTCGGAATATGCTCTGCTTCCGGTTGCGGATGATGCAGAGCTATATGTCCAACCATTAGATTTTTCACCGCTTAAATCCGTAACATAGTTTACTACATTTTTACCAAGACCGGCTAATGAGGTGATTTTATTTTGAGAAGCGAGAGTTGTTGCTTTTTCTGTATAGTTGTATGCGCCTGCAACAGACTGTGTTCCGTCACCTAAGCAAATTTGTTGTGAAACAGTTTTACCGTAGTTATCAAACTGTAGAGTTGTAAGAATATCGTCATCACCGCAAGTCGAATCACTGGTATAATGCTCTCCGTCCAATCCGGGAGCTCTGATTACGGTTGTGTTGTATTTCGAACGGTCAAAGGTTATTACCTGACCTTTTGTTGTTGAGGTTTCTGTTATGCCGTATTCTTTGACTGTTTTGACTCTTCTGCCTGTTTTTCGGGAGGTATAGTCAAAATTAAGCTCATAAATTCCATTGGAATAAACCGCGTTGATTCTGCCCTCGGAAGAATCATCGCTGCTGATTTCGTAATCAAAGGTTGCAACATTGCCGTCATAATAAGTGACTTTTGTCAATAAACCGCTTGAAATATCAAAGTTAATCACACGGCCTGCATCATCCGTAATTGTTCTCACATAATCCATCTCAACGCCTGAACTCTTTTTGGCATATTCGAATGTATATGTATGTCCTGCACCGTCAATGATTTTATCTATTCTTGATTTTTCGGGCAAACTGCTTACTGTGTCAGCAGCTTTATATTTAATGTTAATTGCATTTTCGTTATTATCAACGATTTTGAAAAGGTTACCCTTAGAGTTGAAATAATAATTATTGTGTGCTTTATCAGTTATCTGATAGGTTGCGGTTATATCACAATCTGTTGTAAAAGTAAGACCGAGACCGTCTTCGTCCTTGTAAACTGTTTTTCCGTCCTCTGTTACTTTTTTTATGTAATGCTCTGTTCCGTCACCGTCTGTGTAAACATAGGGGTAAAGCTTAGCATTGTCGCCGCTTAAACCATATTTAGTAGACGGTAAAACCGTTTGCTGATAAATAAGCCTGAAACCGCGACCGATAGATGTTCTTACATTTTCAGCTTCGGTTTCGCTAACAAGCTCGTTTGCACAATAGTTATTGTAATAAGCCACAATGCTGATAGGCATAATTTCACTTATACTTGAAGCTATCGGTAATTCGTATACAAGGTTTCCTGTGTAGTCGTTAACGTGCGCCGTTCCAACCGAACCAACACTAAAGCTTGAATAATCCCAATAGCTTTCAATGCCTTTGTTGTTGCGGAATGTAACGTAAATTTCCGGGTAGCCTTCAAGATTATTATCTTCTGCTGAAAAAAGTTCCACTCTGTTAAGAGATGACTCATCTTTGGATTTCAACATTAAACCATAATTTGTTCCGCCTTCATACCATTGTTTTACTGTCTTTGTTATATCAAATTGATAACAATGTGCTGTTGTGCCTTTGTTTAATTCAATTTTTGCATAGTCAAGAACAGTGCTATTGTAGGTCGGTTTATCGTTCCAAGTTGGCAATAAACTTGAATCTGTGTTATTCCAATTTTCAGTAACCTCATGAATGGTTAAATAGCCATCTTCACTGCCTTTATCGACACTTTCTTGGTGGAATGCTATAAATGCATTTGTAATGATACAGTTATCGTCTGGTAAATCAGGCAAATTGAATTTGATATATGTTCGGGTTTTTCCCAATGAACTATAACCTGCATAAAGATTATATGCATAAGGATGGGATTCACTCGCTTCGGAATTATCAACATAATTGTCAATTACATTTTTTCTGTCGATGTTAAGGTCTATCGTAGGGTCAATAACAACCGGGTACACTCGAGATTTATCATTGAGCCAATCTTCGTCTGCGGTTACGGTTAAAATATGGTTTTCTCCATCCGCTTTTATTGTCATTGCTACTGCATCGGAATATTCTCCAAGGAAGTCAACCATATATGGTGCTTCGATTTTTGCTACAGGATTTTCACCCTCTTTATCGGAGCAAAGATTGATTGACCCGTTTTCGCATAAAACAGGGTAAAGTCCGCCCAAATCCATTGTGAACTCAAAAACATAAATATCTTGCTTTTCATTAAGAATAATGCTTTCTTTGATTTGGGAATTGTTCAGCTCATATTCAAGGTCAACATTATTGAAAACATCTTCGTAAACAATTGCTCCGCTTTTGCTTTCAACTTTAAATTTTTCATTTTTACTGTTTTCCTTAATTTCAACCTTTTCTGCTTCATTTGTTAAATTAAAGGTTGAGGCTTGCTCGGTTTGTTTTTTATTTACTTTATCGATAAGTTTTACGGATTCCAGGTCTTCTCGGTCTTTAACATTACCATCAGAATTTTTAAATCCGTTTTGATTGCCTTTGGGAGAAAAGCTGATATCATAACCCTCAGCTGTAACGGTAATTTGTTTACTACCATCTTTATTAAATTCATCGGGGAATTTCGCAGGAGTATTTGTATTCTTTGCAACAAATTCCTTTTCGGTTGAAAACAGATTTTCTTTAACAATTTCTTCTGTCAAAGTGTTATCTATTTCTTTCCATTCACCATTCTCTTTGTAGTGAATAGGGTAAGCATACTGCGCCGCAGTATACGAACCGTCAGAATTGCGAAAATACTTTGTGCTTTCCGTTCTCCATTCAATCATTTCGTTGATAACAACAGGCTCGTCGGTTACAGTTGACGATTCTGCTTCGGTGACCGAATTTTCACTTTCTTCGGTTTCTGCAGTTTCAGTAATTTCCGCAGTTGTTTCAACGGTTTTAGTTGCAGCTTCTGTGCTTTCGGCTTCGGTTATTTCCGTAACCTCTGCCGCAAGGACGGGAGTTGCCGCCGAAATAACGCTCAGAAGTGTTAAAACAGTAAGCAATACCGCAATTGTTTTTCTTGTCCGTTTCATTTTATCACCTTTTTTCTATTATTTTTTTGAGTTTTTTTACCCTCACTTATATATGTCGAAAATCGGTGAATATTACATTAGGCATTGTTACAAAGATTCATGGGGATTATTAGCAAAAATAAACAAAAGAGCATTTGAATTAAGTAAAATTAATTCAAACACTCTTTTATAATTAATTAAATTAAGCATTAACAAGGTCGCTCATATTATATATGCCGTTTTCTTTGCCGTTAATAAAAGTAGCGGCATTAACTGCACCTTGGGCGAAAATTGCTTTTGAACGAGCACTGTGAGAAAGCTTAACAATTTCATCATTACCTGCAAAAATTACTTCGTGCTCACCGACAATTGTACCGCCGCGAACGGAATGAATACCAATTTCGTTTGTGTGACGTTTTTCTCTTTTTGAGTATCTGTCGTATTCAAAGTAAGCATCGGGCATCATTTCTTTAACAGCGTTTCCAAGCATAATTGCAGTACCGCTTGGTGCGTCAATTTTCTGATTATGATGAGCTTCAACTATTTCAACATCGAAATCAGTGCCAAGAATTTTTGCGGCTGTTTTTGAAAGCTCACAGAGTAGGCTTACACCCAATGACATATTATAGGAGAAGAAAACAGCAATTTCCTTTGAAGCTTCTTCAACCTCTGAAATCTGTTCATCGGAAAGCCCCGTCGTTGCAAGGACAACGGCGGTTTGGGTTGCTTTAGCAAACGCCAGCATATCGGAAAGCAACGCAGGATTTGAAAAGTCAATAATTACATCTGCCTTTACATTAACTTCATTGTAATTCTGAAAAACAGGGAAACCGATAGAATTGTCATCAATAATATCAATACCTGCAACAATTTCGCAGTCTTTTCTGGCATTTACCACGGAAACAACGTTTCTGCCCATTTTACCGCAACAACCGCTTAAAAGTATTCTTGTCATTTGTTAAACTTCCTTTAATTTAGTAGTAGGGGACGGTCTTGACCGTCCCGCCAATAATTATCATATAAGATTGTGCTTTTTCAAAACATTTCTTAAATGCTCTTCGTTTGTTTTGTTGAGAGGGGAAAGAGGCATTCTGCATCTGCCCACATCAATACCCATCATACACATTGCCGCTTTAACGGGAATGGGGTTTACATCGCAGAAAAGAGCGTTGCATAAATCTATGTATTCTAACTGCAATTTTGCACTTTCAGCTGTTTTACCTTCAATGCCGAGCATTGCAATATCGTGAGTGAGTTTTGGGGCAATATTTGAAAGAACCGAGATAACACCTCTGGCTCCCAAAGCGGTGAAAACAGTAATTTGGTCATCGTTACCAGAATAGAAATTAAGGTTATCACCACAAAGAGCAACTGTTTTAGCAAAGCTTGAAAGATCACCACTCGCTTCTTTTGCACCGTTTATAAGCGGGAGCTTGGAAAGTTCAAGATAAGTTTCAGGCTTTATATTAACTCCTGTTCTTGAGGGCACGTTGTAAAGAATAATAGGTGTTGAAACTCGTTTTTCAATAAATGTATAAGACTCAATGAGTCCGTCCTGAGATGCTTTGTTGTAATAGGGTGTTACCATTAAAAGACCGTCGACACCGCATTGTTCCGCATCATTTGAAAGTTTAACGGCGTGAACAGTATCGTTACTGCCTGTTCCTGCAATAACGGGGATTCTGCCGTTTGTTACTCGAACCGCGGTGCGGATAGCTTCAATATGTTCATCGTAAACAAGAGTTGATTTTTCACCCGTTGTACCGCAAACAACAATTGCATCTGTTCCGTTTTGAATCTGGTTTTCGATTATCTCCTCAAAAAGTGGGAAATTGATTTTTAAATCCTCGCCTTTAAAGGGTGTTACAATGGCAACACCGGCACCCGTGAAAATCGGTTTTTTCACAGCGAAAACCTCCAAAATATTATTTTAGTTATTATTAATCCATATAACCTTCAGCACAGAGAAGCTCTGCAAGAAGAACTGCACCGCCTGCAGCACCGCGGAGAGTGTTATGCGCAAGGCATACGAATTTATAATCATACTGAGAATCTTCACGAAGACGACCGATGGAAACAGCCATGCCGTTTTCAAGGTTTCTGTGAAGCTTTGTCTGAGGCATATTGTCCTCTTCGAAATAGTGAAGGAACTGCTTGGGAGCGGAGGGAAGCTCTAATTCCTGAGCTCTGCCTTTGAAATTCTTCCACATATCAATCATATCTTCTTTTTCAGGCTTGTTCTCAAATCTTACGAAAACTGCGCCCATATGACCGTCTGAAACCGGAACACGAATACACTGAGCTGTGAAATGCGGTTCAGTTGCAGAAACAATTTCATCGCCGACAATTTTACCCCAGAGTTTAAGAGGCTCTTTTTCGCTCTTTTCTTCTTCGCCACCAATAAAGGGAATTACGTTGTCAACCATTTCGGGCCATCTTTCAAAGGTTTTACCTGCGCCTGAAATTGCCTGATATGTGCAAACAACAACATCTTTAACTGTGTATTTCTCGTGAAGCGGGAAGAGAGCAGGAACATAACTCTGTAAAGAGCAGTTGGATTTTACTGCAATAAAGCCACGCTTTGTACCAAGGCGTTTTCTCTGAGAGTGTATAACCTCGATGTGCTCGGGGTTGAGCTCCGGAACAACCATAGGAACGTCAGGAGTCATTCTGTGAGCGCTGTTGTTGGAAACAACGGGGCATTCTGCTTTTGCATATTTTTCTTCAAGCTCTTTTGTTTCAGCTTTAGAAAGGTTAACTGCACAGAAAACAAAATCAACCTCAGAAGCGATTTTTTCAATATCTTTCTCCGCATCAAGAACTGTCATATCAAGATATTTTTCGGGTGTGGGCTCAGCCATACACCAACGGTCACCAAGAGCATCTTTATAGCTCTGACCTGCTGAACGGGAAGATGCAGCAAGAACTGTTACATCGTACCAAGGGTGATCTGCGAGTAAAAGCGCAAATCTTTGGCCAACCATACCTGTTGCGCCGATAATACCAACCTTATACTTTTTCATAAGTAACCTCCGTATTGTAAAAAAATACTTGTAAATGTGTTATAAATGAATTATAATGGAATCCGCTTTTTAACAATTTAATATAATACCATTAACTAAAAATTTAGTCAATGTTTTTAAAGCATTTATTTTATGTATATTAAGGAAATGACAAAGGAATTACTATGAATAAATCTGATTTTTACTACGATTTACCGGAAGAGCTTATTGCTCAGCATCCACTTGAGCCTCGTGACAGTTCACGAATGATGGTTCTTTCAAAGGGAAATAATAAAATTGAGCATAAACATTTTTATGATATTTGCGATTACTTTAATTCAGGTGATTGCCTGATTCTTAATAATACTCGTGTTCTTCCTGCTCGTATTTATGGTACTAAAGCAGAAACAGGTGCCGTTGTTGAATTTTTACTGTTAAAACAAATGGAAAATGACTTGTGGGAAACTCTTGCGGGTCCGGGTAAAAGAGCAAAAGAGGGTACTGAATTTACTTTCGGTAACGGCATTTTAAACGCTAAAGTTGAAAGCGTTCTCGAAAACGGCAACAGAATTGTTCGTTTCTTTTACGATAAAGGTGATAATATTTATAATATTCTTGACAAAATCGGTCAGATGCCCCTTCCTCATTATATTACAGAAGAGCTTGAAGATAAGGAAAGATATCAGACTGTTTATTCAAAAGAGCTTGGTTCTGCCGCAGCACCAACAGCGGGGCTTCATTTTACTGAAGAAATACTTGATAAACTTAAGAATAAGGGTGTTGATATCGGTTATGTTACACTTCATGTTGGTTTAGGAACCTTCCGTCCTGTGAAAGCTGAAAAAATCGAAGACCATCAGATGCATTCTGAACATTACCATTTACCCAAAGAAACTGCTGATTTAATCAATAAGACTAAAGCAAAGGGCGGTAGGGTAATTGCGGTTGGTACGACAAGTTGCCGTACCCTTGAAAGTGTTGGTACTTTCTGTGGTGAGATTCGAGAAGATGACAGGAATACAGACATATTCATTTATCCCGGTTATAATTTTAAGTGTATTGATGGGTTATTAACGAATTTCCATTTGCCTGAAAGTACTTTGATTATGCTTGTTTCTGCATTTTATGGCTATGATAAAACATTTTCTGCATATAAAACTGCAGTTGATGAAAGATACAGATTTTTCTCTTTCGGCGATTGTATGTTGATTCTATAAGAGGTATTATTATGTTTAAACTAATTAAAACTGAAGGTACCGCAAGGCGCGGTGAATTTACAACCGTTCATGGTACTGTTCAGACTCCTGCGTTCCAGAATGTTGCCACTTGTGGCGCGATTAAAGGCGGTTTATCTGCTTATGATTTAAAAGATATTAACTGTCAGGTTCAGCTTTGCAATACCTATCATTTGCACGTAAGACCCGGTGATAAATTAATTAAAGAGTTTGGCGGTCTTCATAAGTTTACCGGTTGGGATGGTCCTATTCTTACTGATAGCGGTGGATTTCAAGTGTTTTCCCTTGCAAGCCTTCGTAAAATCAAAGAAGAGGGTGTTACCTTTAATTCCCATATAGATGGTAAAAAAATCTTTATGGGTCCGGAAGAGAGTATGCAGATTCAGTCTAATCTCGGTTCAACAATAGCTATGGCTTTCGATGAATGTGTAAAAAATCCTGCAGAGTATAGATATGCCAAAGAATCCATCGCAAGAACAACTCGTTGGTTGATTCGTTGCAAAAATGAAATGGAAAGACTTAATTCTCTTCCTGATACATTGAACAAAAATCAAATGCTTTTTGGTATAAATCAAGGAGCAACCTTTGATGATTTAAGAATAGAGCATATGAAAGAGATTGCCGAATTAGACCTTGATGGTTATGCCATTGGCGGTCTTGCGGTTGGTGAGCCAAAAGAAGATATGTACCGCATTATTTCGGCAGTTGAACCCTTTGCACCAAAAGACAAAATCAGATATCTTATGGGTGTCGGTACCCCGGGAAATATTATCGAGGGTGTTAGCAGGGGAGTTGACCTTTTCGACTGCGTTATGCCAAGCAGAAACGCTCGTCACGGTCATCTTTTCACTTGGAACGGTATAATTAACCTTAATAATGCTAAATATGCAAAAGATGATACCCCCATTGATGCTGGGTGTAATTGTCCCACATGCCAGAAACATTCAAGAGCGTACCTTCACCATTTGTTTAAAGCAAAAGAAATACTTGCAATGCGTTTGGCTGTTACACATAACCTTTATTTTTATAATAACTTAATGCAAATAATCCGTGATGAACTTGATAATGGAACTTTTACCGAATTTAAAAATAAGTATGTTGATTTGCTTGACACAAGAATTTAAATAATTTGAAAATTTTGTAAAAAAGGCTTGTATATTTCTGTTTTCACAGGTATAATACCATAGTATGAAATATTTGGAGGATTAATTTATGAATTTTATTACATTATCAATTTTTAATTCTTTGTCAGGCACCGGAGCAGCTACGAGCGCTGAAAGTGGTACAACTACCGGCAGTCCTATGTCCCTTATTCTTATGGTTGTCTTATTTGCTGTTATGTATTTTCTCATGATTCGCCCTCAGAAGAAAAAACAAAAAGAAGATCAGCAGATGCGTGATTCTATTCAGATTGGTGATGAAATCACAACAATCGGCGGTATTATGGGTAGAGTTGTTACTGTTAAAGAAGATAGCATTGTTCTTGAAACCGGCGCCGACAGAGTTAAGATGAAATTCCAGCGTTGGGCTATTCAGACGAATAACACAGCTAACGAAAGAATGGAAGCCGAAAGAAAAGCTGCTGCTGATGCTAAAAAGGCTCAGAGCGAAAAAGCTGCTATAGATAAAGCTGTTAACGGCAAATCCAAAAAGACTAAAAAGGTTGAAAATATCGGTTCTGCTGATGAAATGAAGGCTGAAGAAGAAGCTAAAATAGCTGAAGAAAAAAACGAAGAATAATCATATAAAAAACAATCTCCGCATATCTTATATAAAAAGATGTGCGGAGGTTTTTTTATGCCTGATAATAAGAAAATCGGCGGTTTGTTCAAAAAAATAAAACCGTTTTTGTTTGGTACTATCAGAGGTTTGATAATATTTTCTGTGCTTTATTTAAGTTTGACATACATAATGTATAAAACTAATACCGAAACGTCAGCGCTATATTTTTTGATGTTTTTGTTTATTATTTTGGGTGGGTTTGTCAGCGCGGTTTATACATATAAAAAGGTGAGGGGAAGAGGTTTTTTAACGGGTATAATTGCATCGGTTCCATATAGTATCGTTGTTTTTTTTATATTTTGCCTTATTAACTGCTTTGAAATTTCAAATAATATTCTTCTTGTATTTTTATTGACCTTGTTAGGAGGCTTTTTAGGCGGAATTACTGCGGCAAATACTAAAATATAAAGGAGATTAAAATGTTAAAAAAAAGTGTTGTTATTAAAGCCAAAAGAATTAAACCTTTAAAATGGGATTACGAAACAATAATTTTATTTACATTGTTTTTGTGCGGTGTAATTTTGGGTGTTCTTATTATAAAAAATGGTAGTGATGAATTAAACAATTTCATCGGCAGCTGCATAAGTAATTATATATCTGCTAAAAACACCTGTGGTTATTTAATGTGTTTTTCAGGTTTACTTGCGGTTCTTTTACTGTTCCTTTTTCTTGATTTTTTGTTTGGTTTATGTGCTGTGGGAACACCGATGGTGTGGTCGGTACCGATTTTTTTCGGAATAACATGCGGTTGTTGTGTTTCATCTATGTTTAATATATATGGCTTGAAAGGTCTGTTATATTGTGTTTTGGTGGATTTGATTTGTTATGCAATAACAGCAGCAACTCTTATCAAGTGCTGCTGTGAAAGTACCAGAATGTCTGTTGAGCTGTTTACAAGTATAGTGGGCAATAATTATAAAACAAACTGTTTGTTTAAGGAGTATGCTATTAATTATCTTATTTTATGCGTTCCTATAATAATTGCCGCCTTAATAAGTACGGTTTGTTTCAAAATTTTTGCCGGTTTATTCATTTTCGCCTGATATATCATCAACGGATGCAAGACCAGGTCGTTTGGGCGCTTTGACAGAACTTAAAGGATTTGCTTCTGCTGCTTTTTGCAATTGCTCATCCATTATATGAGTGTATATTTGTGTTGTGCTTAAGCTTTCGTGACCAAGCATTTCTTTAATTGCAAGAACATCAACGTTGCCGTGTTGATACATCAATGTTGCAGCGGTATGCCTTAATTTGTGGGTGGAAAGGTCTCTGTCCTTTAAACCTGCTTTTTCAAGAGTGTTTTTAACGATATATTGTACTGTTTTAGGACTAATTCTTGATTTTTGACGACTTATGAAAAGAGCATTTTTATCTTTAACACCGTCAACAGGGCGAAAGGGGAGATAAGCGTTAATTGCATCAATACAGGCGTCGTTTAAATAAATAGTGCGTTCCTTGTTACCTTTACCTGTTACGACAATTGTATTGTTAGAACGTATATCACTTAAATTCAAGGACACAAGCTCGGACAGACGCATTCCGCAGTTTAAGAATAACGTTATAATGCAGTAATCACGTTCTTTGAATTTTCCGTCAACTGAATTTAATAAATCAAGACTTTCGTCAAGGGTTAAATACTTGGGGAGAGTCTTTTTTATTTTTGGAGAATCGAGCTCTTGCAGTGGGTTTTCATTCAAAACACGTTTTTGAACAGTTAAGTATTTATAAAACATACGTAATGTTGTTGCTTTACGAGCGCGTGTTCGTTCATTATTTTCTCTGTCGTCCTTGCAGTAAACGAGAAACATATACGCATCGCTTAATGTGACAGAGGCAACTGTTTCGAGAGTTAAGTCCTTAATTTCAATTTCTTCGATAGGAGTGTCACTGGAAACAAGACCGCGTAATTGTTTTAAGAATCTGAAAAAAGTGTATAAATCGTTTGCATATTCAGTTACTGTTAAATCAGAACGGTTTTTAATAACACTTGTATAATTCAAATATTCAAAAACAAATGAGGGGAAGATATCTGCAAAATCTTGTTTTTTCAAAATAATAACCTTCTTGCAAAATATAGTAATAATGAATATTGAGGAACGATTTTGTTAATTTTAAAAATTGTAACTAATTTGTTTTTATTTGTCAATACACTTATACAAAATAAAAATCGGGCGTATGGTTGGGTGCAGAGGTGGGATTCGAACCCACGTTCTTTAGATTATGAGCCTAACAAGATACCACTTCTCTACTCTGCAATATAGATAGTTCACATCTAAACTACAATTTGAATCTTAGTCGAGATGTGAACTAAAGTCGATAGTTTATATATGAACTATAGTAAAATTGTAACAATAAACATAAATAAGGCGGTGAAATTATGATTTATGCACAAAGAATAAGGAATTTAAGAGAAGATAAAGACCTAAATCAATCAGATATAGCAACAATATTAAAAACAACTCAATCATACTATGCACAGTATGAAAACGGACACAGACCGCTCCCTGTTGAACACTTAATAACACTTTGCAGGTTCTATAACATATCACCTGAATATATTTTAGGATTCACTAACACACCAAAAGAATTACCAAAAAAGTGAGGAAAATAGAATGATAGATTTCTTTGTAGAATTGTTTACTGTAATAACAATGTCAATAATTTTCTTTGGTCCAATAGTATTAATAATTTTAATTTTAAGAAAAATATCAAAGAAAAAGAAAAATAAACAAAATGAAAATATTAAAACAGTAAATCAAAATGTAATACAACAACCAATACAACAAACAACAAATATAAATCAAGAACCAACAATAAAAACCGACGATAAAGAAAGTATTGATGAATATTACCATAATCAATACATACCATACAGACCAAAATATTTTTTAACAAAAAACGAATTATACTTTTATAAAGAATTAAAAGAAATAGCAAAAGATAACAATTTAGTAGTATTGGCAAAAATCAGATTAGCTGATTTAGTCGAAGTTGAGCCAATGGACAAAAGCAAATGGCAAACTTACTTTAATAAAATCAATAAAAAACATGTTGATTTTGCTTTAGCTAATCCACAGAATTTACAAATAAAGTTACTAATAGAATTAGACGATTATTCACACAACGAACAACAATATGAACGTGACCGATTTGTTGAAGCAATATACAACAAAACAGGTTATAAATTATTAAGAGTAAAAGGAACTTTCAATTTAAAAGAAAAAGTTGAAGGTACATTGAAACAATATTAAATACAAATAAAACTGACCGCACTCAGTAACTTTACCGAGTGCAGTCAGTTTTATTTTCTCTCTTCTTCCCTTTCTCTACTGCTTCTCATATCTGCAAATATATCACTAAAGAAAGTGTGGCGGAGAGCTTCGCAAACCGCAACAAATTACACTAACTTTATTATATCAATACTTTTACTCATCAGCTTCGCAAACATCTGCCTGATGTACGGTTGCTATTATAGTCATTCTCTCGAATACGCGACAATTTCCGTGCAAGGTTTAAGGGCGCAAGCGCGTATCATATTTGCCGTTAAAAATCAAAAGTTTTCCTACTCTACAAAACAGTTACAATTAGTAGGTAGTTGCATTGTACTTTATTTACTTTTAGCGTACAAATTGTAACCATTTTGTAAAGTAGTTTCCTTTTTGATTTTGACCGTCAAATGTGTAAGAGAAAAATTAAGAAGTGTAAGACACAGAGTGCTTACACTTCGAAAGAAAGGACGGTGAAAGGAGGTGGAAGAAATGACATTGCCTGAAATCATTCGGTTAATTGAAGCCGAAAAAGAAAAAGGCTATTCGCTTGAGCAAATTATAGAACTACTTAAGCGAATAGCAGACAAATCCTAACAACTTGTTAGGTGCGAGGGGACTCACACTCCCCTCGTGTTTTATATTATCATATTTTTCCCAATTTGTAAAGCAAAATTCGACTTATACAAAAATCATTTTTTTAAAAATTTGGTATTTTGCTTGATTTTAATAGCATTAAATGTATAACCTATTAGTTTTTCTTTCGCTAATAGTCCTCTCTTTTAACCCACGCTGGTACGGGGTATATAAATATACTGTGCGGTTTTAATCCGTGTTTATTCCCATCCTACAGGGGAAGGTTATACCAAGTACTGTAGGGTAAGTTCGTGAAATAGCATTGGCAAGTTTTCACCTGCCACACCGTCCTTGTCAATGCTAATTCTTTAAGGTGTGGAATTGATTAAATAGGGTGTGGTTAAATTGAACTACTTTAATTTACTTTCTTTGCTTGACGGTACAACATGTAATTGTCCTGATTGTGTTAAAGAAAGAACTTCTGGTGCAGGTGAACAGGTTTTTGAAGCTTTTCAAGAATGTTTTTTTTGAATTACTTAATCAACCTCTTTTTATTTGGTTTACTGCATTTTGTTTTATATTAGTTTTTTAAATCTTTTATTATATTTTTTGGAGTGATTTAATTGTGAGTAGTCTTGATATGTTATGTTTTTTTATTGGCTTTGCAGTAGGTTCTATTGCAACAATTATTATGGTTCGATATAAGCAGAAAAAAGCCTTAAAGGTTATGCAACAGATGTCAAAATCTAAATCTGCTAACTTTCAAAAGGTGAACAATGCAACATTTGTTGATGATGATAGTGAGGTAGAATAATGGAAAAATTTTACTGAAATTTTTGAAAAAGTTCTTACTCCTATAGTTGCATGTGTTGTTGTTACTTCTTGCGGTCTTTCTTTTTCTTATTTGCTTTCGGGTGTAGGTTATGCTTTTTTTAAGCTACTAAAGTTTATGTAAAAGAGAAGTGTGAGGTAGAATAATGGCATCTATATTAACTGAAACAGATATTTCTGTTTTATGTGTTACGACTCTTTTTTTATTGCATTTTTTATTTCAAATTTTGTGGATATTCGTGCATTAAAAAATACACGACCAGGTTGATGACCTTGAAAAGCAAATAGCAAATATATCAAAAACATCAGCAGAATTTTTCTGCACTACAAATAATCGTATAGCAGATATATCAACTGATTTTGATTGTTGTAATGTTAACATTGATATATTGTTTGATGAAAAAACGAAATTAAAGAATCAATTACAGATTTAAAACGTTCTGTTGATTGTGTTAATTGTAAACTGCAAAACCTTCCTTCGAGGTTGATGAAATGATTGATACATATACCATCTTTGTGGTGGCTTATCACCGCTTTACAAGGTCTAATATAGTTGTTGGTATCTTTCCGAATGAAAAAGAAGCTCGGCAATTGAAGGACTTTTAAAGATTATATATAAACTGCTATCTTTAGTAATTTCACAGTTTAACGTTCCTCCGGCTCCCGAAGAATTTATTGAGGCGATTCCGAATTTTTTCGAGTATATAGACTCCGCATCCAGTCTTATTGCTTTAGTTCTTCCTATAACTTTAGCCCCGTTTTTAGCTGTTACAGTTGTGATCATGGTTGTGGAACACGGTTATCCCTTTATCATGTGGGTTCTTCGGAAGATTCCATTCTTAGGTATTGAGTAGGTGCTTATATGGCAAAAAGTTTAGATAGGCGTTACCGCGCCTGGTGTTTTATAATATACCCGGAAGATATTCCAAATGACTTGGATTGGTATGTTGCTCTGGATGAGCTTCATATACCGATAGCAATCTCACCGCTTCATGATATGACGCTTGAGGGCAAGCCGGGAGAAAAAGACCATTATCACGTTATTTTGTCCTTCGATGGTAAAAAGAGTTATGACCAGGTGTGGGAATTGCTTCTTGAGAATCTTTCCAAAGACGGCAAAACAAATAACGGTTTTACACGTCCGGACAATATCAATTGCCTGGCATCATATTACAGATATCTCTGTCATTTGGACTCTGAAGATAAGGTTAAATACGACCCGGAAGGTATTATTCTTTTAGGTGGATTCAACCCCCACAAATATATTGATGAGCAGTCAGAAATTTTCATTCTTCAGATGTCTGAATGTATTGATGAAAAAGGTTTCACGGAATTTGCAGATTTTGAAGCTCACTGCAGAAAAACAAATCCTGATACATGGTTCAGAATTCTTCACCGTCATCATGGTTATTTTAATACTTTACTACGTTCGAAACGCTTTAAGAAAGAGGGGAGATAATGACGGAACATGATTTTATTCAGATATGTAAGTTTCTGCAGAACGAAGATACCGACATCGGCAACCGTCTTGCAGGATTAGAAAATACATATCAAATATTTCACCGTTTTGACTCTCAAGACTTCTTGGAATTGCTCGAGCTTAAGCTCAGACAACAGTATCAAGCAGAGTTCGAAGTTAAGCTGCTTCGATTGTGCGATCATTTATTGAGGTTTAATAAAGAGGAGTGATTTATATGCCTAAGTTTGTTTTAACGATTGAAACCGAAACAGAGGAAGCTGCACGTGTTTTAGCCAAATGGATTGAAGAAGAGATTCTAAGACCTGCAGATATTGATGCAGCTTTCGATTTTACTGATTTTGTAGGAAAGCCAGGTGAACTTAATGTATAAAGCTACTGTTTATATTGAAACCCCTGAAGGGAAAATAGAAAAGGTAACAAAATCATTTGATACTATTGCAAAACGTAATGAGTGGCTCATTGGTAAGATTCTTTCTGTAAATTTTAGCTATCTTATGGTGAACGGGGAGCCTATTTCTGTTGCCTGAAAAATTCATTTTCACTTATACAAAATAAAAATTTTGTATAAGTCAGGGAGGGGTTTGTTACAAAAAAAACAAAGAAGGTATCTTTTAGGATTTTGGAGCACTCTTTGTTTTTGTCGTATTTTAAATCACAGTATATTTTATTATTCTTTATATTTTTTCATGCAAATTAATATTGCTGATGCTACGACAACCATTGTAATTGTATATCCTAATTTAGCAGCTGCATTCTTGTCAGGATTTTTCATTTTTCATATTCCTCTCTAATTTCTTGAAAAAATGTTTTGATCTGGATTGAATAGAAATTTTTAAAACGAGTAATGTATCATTTCAAAAAAACTGATTAAATGAATTTTTCTTAAAAATATGTAGTTTAAGGTTTAATAAGCTCTGTTAGTTGAATTAAACCACCAAAATCACGTAAATTTCTGTTTTTATTATAAATCGGCGTTACTTTATGTAGATTTAAAAATTCTGTAATCAAATCGAAATCTTTGTGTTTTGATAAATCACCACTGAAATAGATTTTATCATTCGCTATTTTTGCCGATGCTCCTCCGAGAAATCCAAAATGTTGTTCTGACAGATAAATATCGCCGGAAGAAATCTTTAAAACATCAAATTGACATTTTTTTAACAAATAGGCGATGCTATCATCTTCTGTAATCACAGCATTTTCTGCAACAATACAGATGTTGCATCGTGAATAGCCTTGCTTTGTATTGATTATTTCTAAATTATTTTGCTTAGCACAATCCGTTATGAAGTCAGATATGCAGTTCGTTTTACAAATAATTAAATTATCAATCAAAGCTGCGTTTAACAGAATGTCATTGGGATAAGGTGATTTTATATTATTTTCGAAAAATACTGAATAACCAAGATTAGTTAGTTTTGCCTCCCCTATTGACCCTTCGCTTATTATAATTTTTCCGTTTCCGATATTAAAGGACAATATATCGGCATGTGAGTTGATTTCGTCATAGAGATTGTTGTTTGCTTCAAGACATAAACATTCAATATTTAAATCTTTCAACTCATCTATTTCCTGATGATATTTTGCTCCGATTAGGCAATGTTTTACGGGGCTTTCGGGTAAATTAGGCTTTGTTATTATTTTAAACATATGCTTTAATCGACAGCAGCTTCAAATGCTTCACGTATATTGCGAACACCAATTATCTCAATTTCCGTTAAATCAGCTTTTGAAAGATTTTTCAGATTTTGTCTTGGAACAATACATTTCTTGAAACCAAGTCTTTGACATTCTCTGATTCTTTGCTCGCAATTGTTAACCGTTCTGATTTCACCTGCAAGACCTATTTCGCCGAAAACAATAGTTGAACTGTTGATAACCTCATCCTTTAAGCTTGATATAAGTGACAAAGCAACTGCAAGGTCGCTTGCAGGCTCGTCCGCACGAAGTCCGCCGACAATATTAACATAGCAGTCCATATTACCCAAGAAATAACCCGCCCGCTTTTCTAAAATAGCAATAAGCATTGCCATACGGTTATAATCGAATCCGGCTGCCATTCTTCGCGGATTTCCGTAACCCGAAGTTGTTGCAAGACCTTGAACCTCTGCGAGAATTGGTCTGGAACCCTCTATAAGACAAGTTACACAAGTACCCGAGATGTTTAAAGGACGACCTGAAATCATAGCTAACGAGGGGTTTTCGATTTCTATAAGACCTTTGTTTGTCATTTCAAAAACGCCTATTTCATTGGTTGAACCGAAACGGTTTTTTGCAGCTCTTAAAATTCTGTATGTCAGATTTCTTTCACCCTCGAAATATAAGACTGTATCAACAATGTGCTCTAAAACCTTTGGTCCTGCAATATTACCGTCTTTATTTACATGACCCACAAGTATTATGGAAACATTATTGTTTTTAGCTGTACGCATAAACAGATTGGTACATTCTCTAACCTGGGTAATGCTTCCTGCAGTTGAGTTAACATCAGATATATTCATAGTCTGAACGGAGTCGATCATCACAATGTCGGGCTTTTCTGTGCGAATGTATTCACATATTATTTCAGTATCAGTTTCACACATAATTGCCAAAGCTTCGCTTGTTACTCCTAATCTTTTTGCTCTCATTTTAATCTGGTATGCTGATTCTTCACCGGATACATACAATACAGATAAATTATTAGCAAGTAATTCACAAATTTGTAAAAGAATAGTTGATTTACCTATACCGGGATCACCACAAAGTAAAACGAGAGACCCTTTAACAAGTCCACCGCCCAATACTCTGTTAAGCTCCCCTATTCCGGTGTCATATCGTAGCTCTGCGCTTGAATCTATTTTTGAAAGAGATAAAGCTTTTCCTGAAAATGAAGATAACTTGTTTTTTGCTATTTTTTTAGAGGTTTCTGTTATGAGTTGTTCTTCATTCATTGTGTCCCATTCACCACAGGTAGGACATTTCCCATACCATTTGGGCGATTCATAACCACATTGATTACAAATGAAAACGGTTTTAGTTTTTGCCATTTTTATTCATTCCTTGCAGATAAATAATTTTGTATTCCCATTGCTATACAAAATGCAATTTTTTTTTGATATTCGGTAGTCTTTAATTTGTGCGCTTCTTCGGCATTTGAAAGAAATCCACATTCAACCAATACTGCCGGTTTTACGGCATTGTACATTAAATAAACTGATGTTCCACATTCTTTGATTTGACGCGTATTGCTTTTTTGCAATGTATTTACAACGCATTCCTGTATATATTGAGCTAAAACGGAACTTTCAGCAGATGTTTTAGGTGAATAAAATACCTGAGTTCCGCTATATTTTTCAATTTGAAATTTATTCTGGTGAATGCTGATAAAAATCGAGTTGTCAGTTTCTTTCATTATATTCATACGGTTGTATATATCGGAAGTTTTCTTTTCTCGGATTGTGGATAGCCCATCATCCTCTAGAGAAGTATCTGTTTCTCTGACCATTATAGTTTTAACTCCAAAAATAGTTAAATATTCTTGAAGATACTTTGATATACATAAATTAATATCTTTTTCAAGAGAACCGTCAATTGATACTGCACCACCGTCAAATCCTCCGTGACCTGCATCAATAATAATAGTTGGTGGATTTACAGAGGAATTTTTTACAGTGTTTATGTAATCCTCTTTAATAAAAAAAGAAAAAAGAAAAATTAATAAAGAAAGTAAAATTGGTATTATTGTAAAAAACAGTTTTTTCAAATTGATCACCGTTAAATTATATGAATTAATACCAATCTTTACCCCACTATTATATTCTAAAGAATAAATTTTTTCAATATAAAAAACAATCATCTTTAATCACAAATATGATAAAAGATGATTGAAAGTTTATGCATATTTAGCTATCATTTGTTTTCTGTCTGTTTTACCATTGAAAGTTTTGATTATTTCATCAACAACTTCAATCTTTTTGGGAAGTTTATAAGGCTCAAGATGTTCTGCAATTAAATTACGAATCTCATTTTCATCAAGCTCTTTGCCATCTTCTAAAACCACCAAAAGCTTTAATGCTGTGTTATCACCTCTAACAGTTGGAATGAGAAGACATTCATCAACACAATCAGCTCTCATAACAACTTCTTCAACCTCAATAGGTGCAACTTTTAAGCCACCGAGATTGATTGTGTCATTGCTGCGTCCTACTAAAATAATTTCGCCGTTTGGAGCGAAATAGCCAAGGTCACTCATAACAAGCATACCGTTTTTTATAGCTTGAGCAGTCAATTCAGGCTCGTTCCAATAACCTTTCATGACCGATTTACTGCGAATTGCAATAAGACCGGGATTCTCTGCAGAAGCATCTTTCATTTCGTTGCCATTTTCATCTAGAATAACGATTTGGCTAAATGAATTGGGTTTACCAACACTTGAAGCATATTCTGAACCGCCTGATACACAGAATTCATCTGTGCAAACAACACCGGCTTCAGAACAACCAAAACAGTTGTACATATAAACATTAGGCATTAATTTGCGCATTTTTTCTTTATCTGTTTCGGGATATGCAGTTGAACTTGAATAAACAAATCTAAGTTGATCATTAAGTTCAGCGAAGTTTTTGGATGCAAAAGCAAGAAGAAGATGTATTGCTGAGGGTGGTAAATACAAGGAAGTAACATTATGCTCTTTAATGGTTTTAAAATACTGTTTGAAGTTTCTGAAACCGTCAAGAAGACAGGATGTGCTTCCCACTGCCATAGCGATATGCACTTTTCTTAATGCAGCGGCATGATTCATAGGTGTAGGAATGAGCCAAACATTGTCTGATTTTATATTTGTTGTTTCAATACCTGCCAGAGCAATATTAACTTGGTTTGAGTAGGAAACCATGACACCTTTTGATTTACCTGTGGTCCCTGTGGTGAAAAGAATTTCAGCAAGGGTTTCCGGATCAGGTTCGGTAGCCTCAAAATTGTCGTCAGTTGTTTCAATTTCTTTAATGATATCAGCTAAGTTCCACGCTTCTGTGAGGTCATCCCTTGCTTCAAGGGTTACCATTACTTTTGCATCAAGTTCATCGGAAATTTCCTTAATGCGTTTGCTGGGAGAACTCTTTTCAACAGGAACAAATGTTGCTCCTAATAATTGAATTCCGTACCAAAAATAAACATAAGACATAATGTGATCTGCTTCAACAACAATTCTGTCCCCAGCTTTTATACCGTTGTTTTTTAAATATAATGCAGTTTTTCTGTTAAATTCAGCAAGTTGCTTATAAGTGTATTTTTCGTCATTAACAATAACCGCGATTTGCTCAGGGGTTGTGTTAGCAAATTCTTGAATTTTTAACGCTATAGATTTCATGTTTCATCCCTCTATAAAAGTTATTCCGCTTGTTTTGCATCTTCTAATGATTTAATTTTTTTTAGGAGGTCTTCGTGAACACCATCCCACTCTTCCTTTATTTCGCTATCATCACGGCGATCAGGTAAGTTATAATTATCTGATAAATAAGATGAAAAAGCATCAGTGAATTTTATTGCTCCATAATAATTTACATGTCCGGTATTGTAATATTCACTCTCAAAATCAAAATCCAGTGAAATACCACTTTCTGTTTCTTCTGTATAATAATGGAGATACTGCATCCCCTCTTCTTCAAGAATACTATACACTGTGTTGGCGCGACCCATTTCTTTTTTTCCACGAATTTGCGGTGTATCTAAAAACAATACGTTGAGCTCATTTTGTTTTATAAACTCAATAACTTCGTATAAAGCATCTTCGCATAAAGGATCCAAAGGAACAGTATGGTTGGGGTCATAACCTTTAAGTTTTAAATCTGTGGTTTTAACCGTTAAATTATCACTAACAAAAAAACCTAAATATTCGTGTGGTTTGGGTCCCAAATTATTTTCAATACTGAAATCATCGTCAATCCATTTTCCGTGATACTTTATAAATGAAAAAATATATGATAAATCTAATTTTGAAGCTTTTGCGTCTATTTCGTTACGAAGATTCATCGTTTTTAAAGCAGCTTCTATTCTATATGGGGAAAATATAGACATAGCATCTAATACACGGCGTGCACGAACATCCATAGTGTTAATGTCAATATTGTCTTGTCCGAAAGAACGTATATCAATAATAATTAGATCTAAATCATGATAAGAAAGTACATCTTTAATTACAGGTACGTATAGCCAAGCCGGCATTGCATCTGTAGCAAGTGGATACACAGTCATTCCATACTCTTTATACGCCTGTGAAGGTATCCAAAAACGGTCAATACCACTAGTACCTATAATTACAGCATTAACTGAATCTTCTTTTAATGTACGATAAGTGTAAAAACGACGATTTAAATTTGTTGTGTTTTCCAATTCGAATACGTCGCATAAAGTAATAACCATTACTGCAACCGCAAGAAAGAAGGCGACACTGCGTAGTAATTGTTTTTTTGTCATAATGTCATATCACCTTTCTCAGAAATTACCGTAAATAAAGTCGCTTGCATTGTAATCAGGACCGTAAACACCAAAAATAAGAATAAAAGCTATAAACAACAAAATTAATCCCCAACGGAAGAAAATGTTCTGTTTTGCAAGTGATTCTCTGATTTTTACTCCGTTTTCCTGAAGTATTCCGACAACAAGAAGTAGTAATACAGAAATAATAATAATCGTCATTTCCTTCTCGTTTACACCGAAAGTATAAATTTCACCGTTAAGTCCAAAAAGGAAATCCAAATCTACACTTGTAAACAATGCTTTAATCATTAATAAAGCATGCTCAAGATCAGGAGCTTTTACTATAATCCTAGATATAAAAAGAAGAATAGTTGTTCTGAAAATCTGGAACAAACGATAGCTGAAAGTTTCAGTATTAATGTGCAGTTTTTCAATGAGCTTTTTATATACAGGAATTAAAGCAACACTACCGGAGATAAGAAGAGCATTATATAAACCGTTTACGATATATTGAGAAGTAATACCGTGCCATATACCAATAAGGAAGAAAACAACCATTGGTGCAGCTACGGAAGGTACTAACTTACCTGCATAAGTACCGTATTTTTTACGCATTTTTTTGCTTAAATTGGATACAGGTCTGCAAAGCATTACAGGATAGAAAACATACTCTCTCATCCATGCCCCCAATGACATGTGCCAGCGACGCCAGAAATCTGCCAAAGAAACTGAGAAGAATGGTCTTTCAAAGTTCATAGGCAAATTGATGCCCATCATCTGAGCAGCACCTCGTGTTATATCAGTACCGCCTGAAAAATCGCCGTATATCTGGAAGGAATAAGCAACAACACCGAATAGTACATAGGAACCGTTGTATTCGTCCAAAGGTGTTGAAAATATTGCGGAAGCTATTGCGGAAACTCTATCCGCAATTACGAGCTTTTTAAACAGCCCCCACAAGATAAGAAGAGCACCATTTTTCAAATTATTGTAATCTAATTTATGATGTTCTTTAAGCTGAACGCCAACATCACCGTATCTGTTTAAAGGACCTTGAACAACAGACGGGAAGAAAGAAACAAATAGAGCGAATTTTCCTAAATGCTTTTCTGCAGCGTATTTGCCACGACCGATATCAATAAGATAGCCGATGCTGTTAAAGGTATAGTAAGAAAGACCCAACGGTACCATTAAATTTACAAACGGAATTGATGCATCCCATTTGAAAAGTGTAAACATATCGTTAGCGACGCCGATGAACAGGTCTAGGTATTTAAGACAAGCGAGCGTACCAAGATTAATCAATACAGTAATTACCTGAATTGTGTGGATCTTTTTGGCAACTTTCTTCTTTAATTCTCGTTTTTTATCGACAGTTAATTCTTCACCAAGTTCATCTATTTTCTTCTGATTTTTGTTACGCAAACTTTGCATAAACAGAGCAGCGCAATAAGTAAACACCGTTGTGCCGACAATGTAGATAGCATTTTCAATGCCGCTGTAAGTATAGAAAGCGTAGCTTGCAGCTAAAAGCACCGCCCATTGGATTTTTTTGGGAACAATATAATAAATCGCAATTACAAAAGCCAGGAAGAAAAAAAATCTGAATGACGTAAAAGGCATATCTATCTCCTCTTAGTTGTTTTTCCGAAAAAATTACATTTCATCAATAAGGCGTTCAACTAAAGCCAAAATTGCTGAAGCACTGTTAAAGTTTTCAGGTTCCATATCGTCAACAGTAATTGTGATATCATAAGCATCACATAATTCACCAACAATAGAAACAATATCAAAGCTATCAAGGATTTCGTTATCAATGAGCTTGTCCTCATTTTCAAAATCAACATCGTCTCTAACAGATTTAAGAATTTCTAAAAGTTTTTCCATAATAATTCTCCTAAAAAAGTATTGGTTAAAACAGATTTTAACCAATACAATATAACATAATGTTCGACTATTGTCAACAAATTACAATTATTTACAAGTTAATCACTTAAACTCATTTACATCTTTTGTAAGGAGTTTATGTCTTACAATTCTATGAAGATTTGTTGTTTCTCCTACCCTTTCAAATAAAGCATTGCAAAAAGATATGGGATTAATTGTAAAATCATTTCCGGCAGGGAGTATAAATGATAAAGTAACCGAAGAACCGTCAAATTTGCAAATAAAATCAAGCAGGTGCTCACATACATTAATTTCTTTAATTTTGCCCTTTTTTGTCTTTTTTTCTATAACTATATCACCTTTTTCAACTTCGCTTTTTACTTTGTTATAGAAGGCTTTAGCATCTGATATATTAAATATTTCAACTGTATATTTTGCTTTATTAATAGCAAGATTTTTTTCAACAGGCTCACGAACCTCTAAAAATTCAATTCCTGGTACAGTTACTCTGTTAAGTTCCGATAAAACGCGTTCGTTTGAATAATTATCATCAGTTAAACGGATATCAAGAACTTCTCTGAGTCCCTCTACACCTAAAGGTAAAGGTAAACCAAACACAAGATAAGGATGAGGATTAAAACCTTCCGTATACCAAAGCGGAATATCAGTCCTTCTGAATGCACGTATCAAACAACGGGTTAAATCCAAATGAGATATATACTTGGAGGAATCTTTTTTAGTGAACCATATTCTTATTGAGCGCATCACATTTACCTCCGTTTAATAAATTTGAACCGCAAGAAGAACATTTTTGACGGCAATGAGTTGTTGTTTCTGCATTTTTCGCTTTTTCGTTTTCAGAAATAAGAAATGATTTTTTAATACCGCTGTTTATATGATCCCATGGTAATATTTCATCATAGCTTCTTCTTCGGTTTGCATAAAATTCGGTAGAAATACCGCAATCCTCAAAAGCTTTAATCCAACCATTATAATTGAATTTATCATCCCAACTATCAAAGGTACAACCATTGTTGTAGGCTGCTTCAAGAACATCACAGAGTTTTCTGTCGCCGCGGGCGAAAACACCTTCTAAGAAGGTTAAATCTGTATTATGGAACCTGAAGGTGATTTTTTTTGTTGTGCATGTTTCAAGTAGAAGCTGTTGTTTTCGTTTCAACTCTTCTCTTGTATCCTGAGGCTCCCATTGGAAGGGTGTACAGGGCTTGGGAACAAAAGAAGAAACACCGGCACTTACGCTAACACCTTTTCCTTTAGGCTTGTCCGGATTATTGTAAAATTCATTAACAACCTTTTGAGAAAGTTCGTTTATGCCGACAACATCATCGTCAGTTTCAGTGGGTAAACCGACCATAAAGTAAAGTTTAACTGCTGTCCAACCGCCAACAAATGCTTTTCTGCAGGTAGAAAGGATCTCTTCTTCCGTGATATTTTTATTGATAACATTTCTCATTCTTTGGGTGCCTGCTTCAGCGGCAAAAGTAAGACCTGAACGTCTGACAAGAGCAAGTTTTTCTTTGAGTTCATCGGAAAAGTTATCAATTCTCAGGGACGGTAAAGCAATATTGATTTTTTGAGGACTTGCCCAACCAAGTAATTCTTCAAGCAATTCTGTGATTTTAGTATAATCACTGCTTGAAAGTGAGCAAAGAGATAATTCATCATAGCCTGTGGTACAAGCAAGTCTTTGGCTCTGTTTACTAATAGTATCAACCGACTTTTCACGAATAGGTCTGTACCAAAATCCTGCTTGACAAAAACGGCATCCTCTTATACAACCTCGAAATATTTCATGGACAACTCGGTCATGAACAACTTCGACAAAAGGTACAACAAAATTTTCGGGATAAAAAACTTTATCTAAGTCTGCAACAACTCGTTTGTTAACTCTTTCGGGTGCACCATCTTTTGAAATAACACTTTTGATTGTGCCATCATCGTTGTATGAAATTTCATACAACGACGGTACATAGATTCCCTCAATTTGTGCCGCCGCTTTTAAGAATTCTTTTCTTGATTTTCCCTCTTTTTTATAATTTTCAAGAAGTTCGAGGAATTCAAGCATCATTTCTTCCCCTTCACCGATTTCAAAAGCATCAATAAAATCTGCCAATGGTTCAGGGTTACATACACACGGCCCGCCGGCAATAATTATCGGAACATCAAGACTGTCTCCCCTGTCTTTTGAACGCAGGGGTATCTTTCCTAAATTAAGCATATTCAAGACATTTGTGAAAGATAATTCATATTGAAGCGTAAAGCCCACAACATCAAACTCATTCAGCGGGTCTCTGCTCTCTAATCCAAAAAGCGGAATATCCCTTTCGCGCATAATATTTTCCATATCGGTATCGGGAGCAAAAACTCTTTCACACCAAAAGTTATCACGGGAATTAATGAGACTGTAGAGAATTTTCATACCTAAATGGGACATACCGATTTCATAGGTATCAGGGAAACAAAAAGCAAATCGAACATCAACGTTGTTTTTGTCCTTAACTACCGAATTCAGTTCACCGCCGGTATATCTTGCCGGTTTTTGAACTAAAGGTAAAATACTTTCGATTTTTTCTTTAATCATTGCAAATAACTCCAAATTAAAATATGCGTTTATTCTACAATATTTTTACTTAATAATCAAGAGTGATTTACTTTTTGAAAATAATGCTGAAAATCATATATATACTTATTAAAACTAAGCTGAAGTTGTGCTTGTGATTTATGAAGATATACACGGCAACAAATGAAAATATCACCGCAATAATAATTGAAATTATTGTTATAATCACATCTGTTGTCCTCTCGCTTAATATTATTGATAATATACATTGCAACGCATTTCCGCCATCAAAATTATAAAACGGAATTAAATTAAATAAACCCAACGCAAAATTAATTACTGATATTTGTTCAAATAAGTTATTTGTGACGTTAACAGAAATTATCAAAAACAACGAGCCTGATAATATGTTGAATACGGGTGCAGACAAATTGATTAAAACTTCGGACTTTATGCCGTTGTGACCACGTACATCTCGTATAATATTAGCACCGAAAAGAGTAAATGAAACTTTTTTCGGTGCTACAGAAAACTTATATATGAAAAGCAGATGAATAAGTTCGTGTAATAATGCAAAAAGAAAAACAAAATAATAAGATAATGTATCAGAGACCGTTAAAAATAATAAAATTAATGCAAAAAAGGAAAAACTGATTTCATACAAAGTGTTTTTGATTTTAAACTGCATTTACAGCATCACTAAGGGCTTTTTGAGGATTGTATGAAACGTTATCTACCCTTATTTCAAAATGCAAATGAGGACCAGTGGAACTTCCGGTTGAACCAACAGTTGCAATTACCTCACCTGCTCTGATTTTTTGTCCTTTTTTCACATTTAATTTTTCGCAATGACAATAAACAGTCATTATACCATTATCGTGTTGTATTTTAAGAAAATTGCCGTTCCATTGGTCATAATCTGCGTAAATTACCTCGCCGTCAAAAGCGGAATAAATGTTTGTTCCCAATTCAGCAGCAATATCTATACCCGCATGAAAACGTAAATCACCGCTTATCGGATGTATTCTTGTTCCGAATTCAGAAGTCACATTTCCCACAACCGGCAAAACCATTTTTTGATTTAAAGTGTAATCTGCAACAGAAGCGTTATCGGGGATGTCATCTTCGGAAGTAACTTTTACGTCACTCCCACCACCTGCAATTATTTCTGCACTTAAAGAGGGTTCTTCTAACGGAATATATTCGGTTTCTTTCTCTACTTCTGTTGTCTGTGTGGTTTCATAATTTTTAATATTTTTAAATACAGATTCAATTTCTTCAGCTTTCAGGTTTTCTTCTAATTTGCTTGAAAAAATTTCTTCTATTTCATAAAAAAAGCTTGAATTATTATACTTTAAAAGAAATAGTAGCAAGAACAACATTAAACAAACAGAAAACTGAAGAAGCAACGTTTTTGTTAAATAATCCTTTTTGTTTTTCTTCATAAAAAATCACCTGCAAAAATATATGCAGGTGATTAAAAATTTATTCTTATGTTTGCAGTTCTTCCCATTCTGCATACATCGCTTCAAGAGAATTTTTTAAATCATTAAGATTATTTGTGTATTCGAGAAGTTTTGTATAATCTGCAGAAACCTCCGGTGAGGAAATTTCCGATTCAACAGTAGATATTTTAATTTCAGTTTCTTCAATTTCGGTTTCAAGCTTTGATATTCTTGTTTTTCTTTTTCTTTCATTACTTGCTTTTTCCTTGCGCAATTTATAATCATTTGAAACGGGCTTTTTTTCAGTAACCGTTTTTTCGGATTCTGCAATATTTTGTCGATATTCAAGATAACTGTCATAATTACCGTCGATATTTACTGCTCCGTTATGTGTTAAATAGACAGTTTTAGTAGCAAGTTTATTTATAAAATAACGGTCGTGGGAAACAACAAGCATGGTTCCGTCAAAATCCAAAAGAGCATTTTCAAGTACTTCTCTTGATGCAATATCAAGATGGTTGGTAGGTTCGTCAAGAATTAAGAAATTCGGTTTAGAGAGCATTATTTTTAAAAGCGAAATTTTAGCTCGTTCCCCACCGCTTAAAAGAGAAACTTTTTTGAAAACATCTTCACCGCAGAAAAGGAACATTGCTAAAGCGCTTCGAATTTGTGTTTCTGTCATATGTCGGTACATATCCCAAACCTCATCCAATACAGTTTTATCGGAGTGAAGTTTGTCGATATTCTGGTCAAAATAACCGATTTTTACGTTACTTCCGAAACGGAATGTTCCGTAATCTTGCTGAACCTCTTTGTTAAGAATTTTTAAAAATGTTGATTTACCGCAACCATTGGGACCTAACAAGAACACCCTGTCTTCTCTGAAAACAGAAAGATGAAATTTTGAAAAAAGCTGTTTATCAGGGAAGCATTTTGCAAGGTCTTTTACTGATACAACCTCATCCCCTGTTCTTATATCGGTTTTGAAACTGAAATGTACACTTTTTAAAGCCTTATCAGGCACAACCAGAGTTTCTTTTAGTCTTTCGATCTGCTTTTCTTTGCTTGCAATGGTAATGTAATTTCGGGCTTGATTGAATCGCTTTTGTTGTTCAATTATACCCTCAATTCTTTTTATTTCAGTAATCGTTTTTTCGTATTCACGCTCTATAGTTAATTCTCTCTCAGCTTTTAATTTTTGGAAAACTGTATAGTTACCTGTAGTAAGCGTTAATTTTTTGTGAGCAATTTCCATTGTTGAGGTTGTAACCTTATCAAGAAAATATCTGTCGTGAGAAACAACGATGATTGCGCCTTTGTATTTAATTAAAAAATCCTCAAGCCATGTAACCGCATCGATATCAAGGTTGTTTGTGGGTTCGTCCAAGAGCAAGAGATTTGTATTTGATAATAAAAGTTTGCATAAAGAAAGCTTTGAACGTTGTCCGCCACTTAAAGAATTAACTTTCAAATTTAAATCACTTTCGGAAAAACCAAGACCCAATAAAGCAGATTTTGTTTTCGATTTATATACAAGACCGTCACGGTGTTCAATATCTTCCGTTAATTTAATCTGCTTTTCAATTAATTCAATACTGCTGTCCGTTAAAAGTTTCTCTGTAATTTCTACCAGATCAGCTTCCATTTGTGCAACATCTGAAAAGACTGTCAAAGCTTCATCGTACAAAGTTTGATTATCGTCACATTCAAGATACTGCTCCATATAACCGATTCTTACATCTTTACCTCGGACTATGCCGCCCTCATTAGCGGAATAGTCACCAATTATTAGCTTAAATAATGATGTTTTGCCTGTTCCGTTTGCACCGATCAATCCTATCCTGTCGTTTTCTTCAACCTTAAAAGCGGCGCCTTTAAACAAGACGCCGTCAAGAAAACCGAATGTTAAGTTTTGTGCCGTTAACATAGACATAAAACTACCTGATTTCAACTTAATTATAATGTACTAACCAATACCTCGAATTTGCCGTTTAAAACGGTGTTACCTGAATTTGCCGGTATGAATATACTGTCACCTGATGTAATTTCGACAGTTGTTTTTCCACATTTAACTATTCCTGTTCCGCTTGTTACAAGAAGAGAAATAAAGCTATCCTCAATAACATCAAATGAATGTTCACCATCAACATTAAGAGTTGACATTTTAAAGAATTCGCAGGAGCAAAGTTCCTGCGAAACCGCGCCGTCAAGAGTAATTTTTTCACCATCGGGCTCACCTGAACGGATTGGAGGAACTGTGTCTGTAACATCAAGAGCTTTTTCAATGTGCAATTCACGAGGTTTGCCGTCAACAAGTCTGCCGTAATCATAAACACGGTAGGTTGTGTTACAGTTTTGCTGAACTTCTGCGAGGAGAATGCCACCGCCGATTGCGTGAAGAGTGCCGGCATTTATAAAGAAAACATCACCTTTTTTTACATTAACCTTATTAACATATTGAAGGAATGTATTGTCTTCAATTGATTTCTTGAATTCGTCGCGAGTTAATTCCTTATTGAAACCGTAAATAAGCTGAGCACCCTCATCGCAATCAAGAATGTACCATGCCTCAGTTTTACCGTAGCTGTTTTCATGTTTTTTAGCATAGTCATCATCAGGGTGAACCTGAACAGATAAATCGGATTTAGCATCAATAAACTTAATGAGAAGAGGAAATTCTTCGTATTTCTCCCCTTTTGTACCGAGAAATTCTTTATGATCTTTAACAAGCTCTGTGAAGGATTTTCCCTCAAATTCGCCGTTAACAACAATATTGTCGCCATCGTTTCTTGCACAGAGCATCCAAGCTTCAGCAATGTTATTAAGCTCGGATTTAAAGCCGTAATCATTTTTTAAACGGTTACCGCCCCAAACAATTTCTTTAAAAACAGGTTGTAATTTTATAGGGTAATTCATATTTTTTCCTCCGTCTTTGTCTGTTGGTTCGAACTTGATTCAACCGCAACAACATTCTTAATTTCTTTCTTTTCAATAAAGGGTACAGATGAAGATTTGATATCAACCCTGTCATAATATTCTTTAAATCTGATTGTGAATCGAATTTTTCTTTTGCATTTTTTACAAAGGAATATAGCTCTGAAAGATTGGTTCATTACGCGCCAATCACTTATTTTTTCACAAGAAGAACCGCAAACATCGCAAAGACAACGCATTTTTGATTTATCAATGAGCGGACTGTTAATATCGGTAATTACCTTTGGCTTGAAAGTTATTTTTGAATAAAATGAGCTATCACAAACCAAGGTATATGAGGCTAACATTTTCTCATTGAAAATTTTTTTAAATAAATCCGCGGTAAGCATACTGTCGTCCAATGCTCTGTGCAGAGAATAATCCTCAAAATTTATACCTAATTTTTCTGCTGCAGCCGAAAGACCGATTTGATCTGCTTTGGAAATATTCATAAAAGCCTGTGCATATTTCTGGAGATTAACATAATTGCTCAAAAAAGGAATGAATGAGATGCCATTGAAATACTTGAAGTTTTCAATTAAAACTCTGATATCGGTATCTCCCCATGTTAAAATAATGTTTTCTTCGTGGGAAACCCATTTTCTGAAATTTGACATTGCTTGGGAAAATGGTGTTCCGCTACTGATATCGTCATTGGTTATATTGGTAAGCTCTTTTACTCGAGCGTGGAGCTTTTTACCTAACTGCGCCTTAATGAAAACAGAGTATGTGTCAACAATATCGAGATTGCGGTTAAGCTTAACAGCGCCAATCTCAATAATTTCATTCATAAACCCTTTTTTCTTTTTGCAATAAGTGTTATTCCACTCAAGGTCCATTATGATATAATTCACAGTTAAATCTCCTACATCAACTTTGACCGTTCTAGACGAACGGTCAAAATAAATTATTTTAAGCCTTCTGCATCATATAAAAATGCGGTTTCCAAAAGGACTTCTGCTCCGACTTTAAGTGCTTCGGGAACAAGTGTATCGGGAGTATCAAGTCTTGTGTGATAATATCTTGGTGGCGTTGGATCCATAGCAGCAAAGCCTGTTGCTTTAATACCCTTTTGGGTAAATGCAGCAGCATCACAAGCACCAAGATAAATTGAAGCATAAGGAATATCGTGACCGCAGTTAAGAGCAGCTTTTTTAACAAGTTCTTTAACTTGTTTGTCGTGCTTTAAAGTACCGCTTAAATCTCTGTCATAAACCGCCATATCTTTAAGGTCGCGCATAGTGTCACAAGCAACAACAATTGTTTCGATTTCTTTAAGCTCTTTTTCGTGTGCTTTAGCATATGCTTTAGCACCGCGAAGACCTGCTTCTTCGGAGCCTGAGAGGATTACGCGAACCTCTGTATTTTCAAAACGGATATCGGCTTCATCCATCAGTTTAAGAACGGACATTACTGCAAGACAACCGGAAAGGTTATCGTTAGCACCGGGAACACTTTTTGTGTAACTCTGGAAGAAAAGGAAACCTATGTAAGGTACAACAAAAATGCAAAGAAAAATACCAACTATCAGGAAAAAGGTTTCAACACCTGCAGCTTCAATACTTTTGGCTTCAAGTACAATGAATTTAAGGATACTTGCAATACAACAAATGATTAAACCAACTACCGCAGGAATAAGGAAGAGCTTCATTCCCGTTCCGCCGAGTTTATAGTTGAGAATCCATTCATACTGTGAGTCTGAATGACCAATAAATATGATTCTTTTCTTCGTTTCACTTGTTGATTTTCGGGTTGCAATAAGGTTATGAGAGGTATGACCTTTAAAAAGCGGATCAATAAACTGTTTGTACATTAAAAATTCAAGCACAAGAGGAATAAAACCGAGAATTGTGAGAATAAAGCCTACAAGAGGATAACTGAAATAGAGAATTGTTGCAAGAATTGCCATTGCAACAGTAAAGGGAATGAACCCCATAAAAGCCTGACGGTGAACTATGAATTCCTCAAAAGATACATCATCCGACCATTTCTTTAAATCCTCGCCCATGGACTGCTGAGCCGCATATTCTTCTTTACTGCCCGGAGCTCTTGGACCGATTTTTTCACAGATATCGGTAATTTTCTTAACCATATATTCCGTGTTTGCATCTAAATTGATTTTTGCCGCATCAAGTTTTTCCAAAACAGTTTTCATACCGTCACCCACTATTTTCAATATTTAGTAAATCATAACATATAAAAAAACATTTTACAACACTTAGACCAAAAGAAAATAAGTTGATTTTAGAATATTTATATTGTAGAATGAGTTTATTAACTCAAGGTGGTGTTCCTAATGATAAACGACTCAAAAGTATTGTTTTACAAATCTGCTGCAAAGAACTGGCTACAGGCTATGCCGCTTGGTAACGGTTTTTTAGGCGCTATGGTTTACGGCAAGACCGACAATGAAACTATTGCCATGAACTCAGACTCTCTTTGGACAGGTTTTCCCCGTCCTTCTCAGGTTAAAGAGGGTGCAAATGAAGCGTTTATAAAAGCTCGTGAATTGACTTTAAAAGGTGAATACAGAAAAGCCCAGGATATTTTGGAGGATAAGGTTCTTGCTCATTGTTCTCAGGCTTATATGCCTCTTTGTCATATTAAATATAAGTTTAAAACCTGCGGTTTTCAAAAGAATTACAAACGCAGTCTAGACCTTGAAACAGGTATAAATACTGTTACATATACTCGCGGTAGCTGTGATTTTTTAAGAGAGAGCTTTGTAAGCGCCATTGAGGATGCTTATATTGAAAATATAACCGCAAGTAAAAAAGGAGCTCTGAATTTCGATATTTCTCTCACAACACAGTTAAAAGGAAAATCATTCTGTGAAAATAATATTTTGATTCTTGATGGTATGGCACCCTCTGATTCACCAAGCAATCAGGATACCTATGCTCGTCTTGATGCCCCCCAATATCCCGATGATAAAGCTCTTCAAGGCATACATTTCCGTTGTGCAGTTAAGGTGGTTACCGACGGTAAGGTTGAGTATAATGAAAAGACAGTTTCCGTAAACGGTGCCACAAATGCAACTGTTGTTTTCTGTACAGAAAATTCCTTTAGCGGATATGACAAGCATCCTGTTTTAGAGGGCAAAGAATATAAAAATGCTTGTTTAGAAAAGTTAAACAAGGTTAATTCAGATGATTTTACTACTATGAAAATCGCTCACACCAACGACTTTTCAAGCTATTTTAACAGGGTTTCACTTGATATCGGAACAAATGATAAAGGTGAAATCCCAACAGACAAACGTCTTATTAAGCACAACAAAGGCGAAGAAGATATCGCCCTTTACACCCTTATATTCAATTTTGGCAGATATTTGGTTATTTCCGGTTCAAGAGCGGGTTCACAGGCAACAAACCTTCAGGGTATATGGAATGACAAGGTTTGCCCACCCTGGAGCTCAAACTATACTGTGAATATCAATACAGAAATGAACTATTGGCCTGTTCTTCCTTGTAACCTTGCAGAATTTAACCAACCGCTTATTGATTTGGTTAAGGATTTATCTGTTAAAGGCGAAAGAACTGCCAAAGAGATTTATGGAGCTCGCGGTTTCTGCGCACACCACAATGTTGATATATGGAGATATTGTGACCCCGCCGCAGGCGACGCTCAATGGGGCTTCTGGAATATGTCTGGAGCTTGGTTCTGTCAGCATATTTTCAATCATTATTTATATACAAATGACAAAGAGTATTTAAAAGAAACTGCATACCCCATTATGAAAAAATGTGTTCAGTTTATTCTTGATTTGCTTGTTGAGGATAAGGACGGCTATCTTATCATGTCACCGTCTACTTCGCCTGAAAACGAATTCCTTATTGATGGCGTTGCAATGAGCCTTAGCGAAACCACAACAATGACAATGAGTCTTGTAAAAGAAGTTTTCGCAAATACACTTAAAGCAGCGGAAATTCTCGGAGAAGATGATGAAGATATTGAAGCTGTGAAAAAAGCGTTACCAAGGCTTTTGCCCTTTAAAATCGGCAGCCGCGGTGAGCTTCTTGAGTGGTATAAAGAGCTTAAAGAGCATGAGCCCGACCACAGACACAAATCCCACCTTTATGGACTTCATCCCGGTAACTTGATTACTCCCGATGAAACCCCTGATCTTGTAAAGGCTTGTATTCGCTCTTTGGAACTTCGTGGCGACAACGGCACAGGTTGGAGCTTGGGTTGGAAAATAAATATGTGGGCTCGCCTTTGGGATGGTGACCATGCATTAAAGCTTCTTGATATGCAGTTAAGACCCGTTCCTGCAGCTAAAAATGTAAGATATCGCGGTGGCGGAACATACCCCAACCTTTTTGATGCTCATCCCCCGTTCCAGATTGACGGTAACTACGGTTGCACAGCCGGTATTGCTGAAATGCTTCTTCAGTCAAGACAAGGAAAAATATTCCTTCTCCCTGCCCTTCCGAGTAGTTGGAAAAACGGAAAGGTAACAGGTCTTAAAGCAATCGGCAATATAACCGTCGATATTGAATGGAAAGACAGCAAAATGGTTAATTACAAACTTGACGGTAATACAGATGATATCGAAATTTACTGTCAAGGAAACAGAATATAAAATGTTAAAGGAGAGGCGAAAACCTCTCCTTTTGCTATTATACATTTAATTATAACCCAAACTTTTCTTTAACCGCTTGAGTGAAAGCATACATTTGATCAATTTCCATTTTCCTGCTTTCAGTAAGCTCGGATGCATTGCGTGTTCTTGTATGTATCCCTATATTAACACCATCAAGGCTTACATAATATTTTGCGTTTACAGGGTAACACTGACATTCCGTAACAGAGAAATAACCAACCATATTCTGCAAAAATTCTGCTTTTTCAGTATCCCCGTCTTTGTGAGCTTTAATAAGTGCAGAATAAAGCTCGGGATGGAAATTTGCCATAACACCTGAATAACCATGAGCACCCATTTTGATGCTTTCGGAAAGAGTTGCAGCATTTGCGTTGAAGAGCTTAACTCCCGTACCTTTTATAATCTCAAGCTTTTCTTTAAGCTTCGGCACACTGCAACAAGTGTCTTTAATAAACTGATATCTTCCGCTTTCAGCCATTTCCTTCATAACATAGGGGGAAAGCTCGCGTTTGTAAGGATACGGACATTCATAAACACCCAAAGCAATTTCGGGGAGCTTTGAAGTAACATATTCCATATTTTTAAGAAGCACATCGTCATCTTCATCTGCTTTTGCAAAGCGGTTTGAAATGAAAACATAGGCATCAATGCCACAGTCAATAAACGCTTTCGCTTCTTTTATCTGCGTTTCCAAATCGTCTGCTGTATGACCTGATGCAACAATTGACATTCCCTCAGGCTTATTTGCCATAATGAATTTCAAAAGCTCAAGTCTTTCCTCAAAGCTCAAAAAGAATATTTCACTGCTCTGGCAAATTGCAAAAATACCGTCCACACCTTTTTTCTCATACCATTTTAAAAGCGCTTTAACGCCGTTGTAGTCAATTTTGTTTTCATCTGTAAAAGGTGTTATCATTGTTGGGTAAACACCGTTTCTGATTTCTTTCATAGTATCACTTCCTTGTTTGATATAATATCACATAATTATTTAAAAATAAATAGACTTTTTGCTATTTTGTTGATATAATTGAATAAAATAAATTCAGGAGAAAACAAATGACTATAAGAAAATATCAGGAAAAAGATTTTGAAGCAACAAAATATGTTTGCATTCATGATATGATTGGTGTAGAAGGTTATAAAACGATAATAGAATATGTTGAAACAATGTTCTGCCGTTATTATTTAGAAAAAGAGCCCGAAAACTGTTTTGTGGCAGTTGATGAAAATGATAAACCTATTGGTTATATTTACGGTGTTAAAGATTATAATAAATATCAGGAGAATTTCGAAGAGTACATAAAGCTCGTAGCAGAAATTGAGGAAAGAAGATTTCTCGGAGAAGCTTTGACGGAAATGTTTGATCACGCAATTTATAAAGAGGACTACCCTGCTCATCTTCATATTGATATACTCCCCGATTATCAATCCAAGGGAATCGGTTCGAAGCTGATTACGGCCTTTTGTGATTACCTTAAAGAAGAGAATGTAAAAGGAGTTATGTTAATCGTAGGGACTGAAAACTCGGGTGCAAGGCGCTTTTATGAGCGAAACGGGTTCACCTTATTGCAAGATGTTCCGACAGGTGCAGCATACGGTAAAAAATTAATATAAAAATATAATGCAGCAGGCTAAAAAACCTACTGCATTTTTTATTATTTTCCAAGCCATTCTTCAGCTTTAGCGGCAGACATTCTCTTGATATTTTCTTCAATATAAGGTGATTCTTCGCCACCGTTTACATAAAGAAAGAATTTACCGTCTGCAGTTTTGTAAAGACTTTCTTCATAACCTGCAGGGTCACCGAATTTACCGTATATATTCTTTTTAACAAGTTCTGCACTTGCCGTATCATACTCTACTTTACAAATAACCTTTTTCATGATTTCTACCTCGAAATAATAATTATAGTTTTATACCAAGGGTCATTATAAACTAATAATCTACGAAAATCAACATGAAAAATTATACAGTTTTTTCTTCCATTATGCTCTTATACGCGGGTCTAATTATCTTATCAACGCAGATAAGCTCTTCAATTCTGTGAGCGCTCCAACCGACAATACGCGCTATTGCAAACATTGCGGTATAAAGCTCCTGAGGAATTCCGAGCATATCATAAACAAAACCGCTATAGAAATCCACGTTTGGACTTACACCTTTATATATTTTTCTCTTTTTAGCAATCAAAATCGGTGCAAGCTCTTCAATATTTTCATAAAGCATTAAATCTCTTTCTCTACCCTTTTCGGCTGCAAGCTCTTCAACATAGCTTCTGAAAACTCTTTCACGAGGATCTGAAAGTGAATAAACAGCGTGACCCATACCATAAACAAGACCTTTATTATCGAATGCTTGTTTATCAATTATTTTTGAAAGATAAGCACTTAAAGCTTCTTTGTCATCGTAATTCGGGACATTTCTTTTAATATTATCAATCATTTCCATTACCTTAATATTAGCACCGCCGTGTTTAGGACCTTTGAGAGAAGACATTGCTGCGGCAATGGTCGAATAAGTATCGGAACCCGAAGATGTGACAACACGAGTTGTGAAAGTTGAGTTGTTACCGCCACCGTGCTCCATATGGAGGATTAAGGCAGTATCAAGAACCTTTGCTTCGGTATGAGTATATTCTTTATCGGGACGAAGCATCATAAGTATATTTTCAGCAGTTGAAAGGTTGGGGTCGGGTCTGTGAATAATCATACTTTCTCCTTTTTCGGAGTAGTTGTAGGCGTGGTACGCATAAACTGCCAAAAGAGGAAATTCGCTGATTAACTGGATACACTGACGAAGTGCATTGGGTACTGTTGTATCGGTTGCCTTTTGGTCATAGGAAGCAAGAGTCAGAATACTTCTTGTCATTGAGTTCATAATGTCGCTGCTGGGAGCTTTCATTATAACATCACGGGTAAAGTTGTTGGGAAGAGTTCTGCAATCTCTTAAATACTTTTTAAACTCTTTGAGCTCATCTTTATCAGGCATTTCACCTAATAAAAGAAGATATGCAATTTTCTCGAAACCAAATTCATTTTCACCAAGATTATTAATTAAATCCTGAACCTTGTAACCACGATACCATAATTCGCCGTCGCATTGGATCTTTTCACCCTCAACGACTTTCGAAGAAACAATTTTTGAAATATTGGTAAGCCCTGTAACAACACCGTTACCATTCATATCTCGAAGACCTTTGTTGACCGCGTGCTCCTTATAAAGCTCCGGAGCAACACTGTCGTTTTTCCTGCATACACCTTCTTTTGATGCAGTGTAGTTATTCAATTTCTCAAAATTCATCAATTCACCTTCTTTTAACTTTCCTATTTAATTATTCTTAATTTTCTTACTACAAATATACAAAATTTTAACATTGTAGTCAATAAATGCAAAAAAATCTTAATGAAAAATTAACATTATATAAGCACTACCTTACAAAGAGATGGTGCTTATATTTCACATATTTTCTTTACCCTGTAAATATCTTACTGCAACAACATATTTTGTTGCAGAACGCGGATAACTGCTTGATACTTCTATATAATGCTCATCGGTTACGATTAGAAGGTTCATTCGTGAAATATAGAATATCTTTTTTATATCATTAAAAGATATTCTAATCGTTTCGTTTTCTGTTTGTATCTCAAGTCTGTCACCAAAAAGAGCAATTTGCGCGTTTTTACTTATTGTTTTAACCATTGAATTTTCCAGGTATTTAACAGTTTGGTTATTATCGAAAAAAAGCAAATCGCTTGTCCCCTTTTTATTGTCGGTAATACCCTTTAAAATTTCTTTTTGAAATTTATCCCAAGAAACTAAATCATCAAAAGGAAGATTTTCGCCATGCCAAAATCCATATTCATCTATCTGTGCTTTAAAACCACAGGAGCAAAAGATTTCATTATCATCAGTTTTTAGTGTTGCTATATCTTTGCACTCAGGACAACAGTAAAGCATTGTTTCCGCACATTCTGCAGGTTTTTTTCTTTTATAGATAGTGGGATTATTTCGTTGCTCGTCATAGGCATTTACATAAAGGTCTTCGAGTATATGGGTATAAAGCTCATCAACACTCATTTCTCTTATCTCTTCTTTAGTGTAAAAATGCGCTACTTCGCCATTAGTTCGACCTTTTCCGGCGTATTTTGCCCAACGCGGTGTTTTCATATAGCCACCGGTTAAACGATATGTAATCAAAGCACAGTCGCAATCTTTGACTAATTGTGCATTTCTTTTAGAAATATATGCAGTTTCGCCGTTTGTGTTCTTGCCACCTTCTATATGAACACCTACATTAATTCCTGCTTTTATATTTTTTATAATATCATCATATAAAACATCGGTATTCTGTTCTCTGTGGTTAACAATTGCCTTAAAAAAGAAATCGGCGAACTTTTTACCTAAGCTTCTCCTTACAAGATGGTCGCTAATAACGTATTTTATATATCTTCTTATACAGAGAAATTCATAACCGGGGTCCAAGTTTTCAACATGGTTTGCAAAAAACAAAAAGGGTTGTTCTATAATTTTAACTGTTTTGCCGCGAAAATTCCAACAAAGTTTAATTGGCAATGTTAAATTGAATCTGCCAAAGAAATAGAAAAACCTCATTCTTTGGTAACCCAACCTTATTCGTCTTCTTTCTCTTTTGTCCATATTCTACAACCTTTAATCCATCATTTAATTTCTTTATACAGTTTCTTAATTGTGGGATATATTCTTTGGAATCTTTGATATCTTTCTTCGTAAAGAAGAACAAGATTTTCATCAGGTTCTATAGTTTCCTTAATTTCTACCAGCTTTTCAGCACCTTCTGAAACAGTTTCATATTCCCCTGCACCCACCATTGCAAGAATTGAAGCTCCGTAACCGGGTCCCTCTTCGGCAACGGGAATATTAAGCTTGATGTTCAGAACATTTGCTAAAATCTTTCTCCAGAGTTTACTTTTTGCCCCACCACCGCAAAGACAACTTTCTCTGACATCAATACCAAGTGATTTTGCTATTTCAATGTTATCTCTTATAGCAAAGCTGACACCCTCTAAAACCGCAAGAAGCATCTGTGAACGGCTTGTATCGGGACGAAGACCCATAAACACACCAGTTGCATCAGTATCGTTTATAGGACTTCTTTCACCCATAAGATAGGGCAAGAAAAAAAGCTCGTTTTTGCCTAAAAGTTCGGAATCAATTTCATTTTCAAGTAAAGAGTAATCTTTCTCACACAGAATTTTATCACAGAACCATTTATGACAGGAAGCGGCAGAAAGAATGCAACCCATTAAATGAAAACCGCCGTCTGCATGAGCAAAGGAATGAAGCGCATTATATTTATCAACACCGAACTTTTCTGAAGAAACAAAAACCGTACCCGAAGTTCCGAGAGAAATATTACATTTACCCTCACCGGTTGTTGCAGTTCCTACCGCAGCAGCAGCATTATCGCCTGCACCGGCAACTACTATTGCTTTCTCGCTAATTCCTAATTCTAAGGCAATTTCAGGCAAAACTGTGCCGATTATGTCATAACTCTCAAAAAGCTTGGGCATTTGCGTTTCTTTAACAGAACAAATATCAAGCATCTTTTGTGACCAGCATTTGTTTTTTACGTCTAAAAGAAGCATTCCCGAAGCATCAGAATAATCACAAGCGTGCGCACCTGTAAGTAAGTAGTTTATATAATCTTTGGGAAGCATAATTTTAGCTATTTTCTCAAAATTATCGGGCTCATTTTCTTTTATCCAAAGGATTTTAGGTGCGGTAAAACCTGCGAAGGCGATATTTGCGGTGTTTTCTGAAAGAAACTCTTTACCGATAACGGTATTAAGATATTCCGTTTCTTGCCAGGTTCTGCCATCATTCCAAAGAATAACGGGACGAATAACATTATCGCATTTATCGAGAATAACAAGTCCGTGCATCTGACCTGCAACACCGATTCCTGCAACATCTTCCCCCGAAACTTCAGTTAAGAGTTCGGGTATACCCTGTTTTAAAGCAGACCACCAATCCTCTGCATTCTGCTCACTCCAACCTGATTTTGGGTATGAAACAGAATAATCCTTTGTGACAGAATTAATTATTTTTCCGTTGTTGTCGGCTAAAAGTAATTTTAATGAAGATGTGCCTAAATCCACACCGATAAAGTATTTCATAAAAAGACCTCATTTATTTTTGGTTCCTTTAATATTAACACAAATATATGAAAATATCTACTATAAAAAAACCATTGTATTTTTCTATTATTAAAAGTATAATTGATTTATATGCACATGAAAGCGGTTTTAATATGAACGAATTTTGCAAATTAGTTTCTGAAATAAAAGATAATTGTAAAATTATTTTAGAAGAAAATAAAATATACGATGTTCGTCAAGATGATTCTTTTTCATTAAAGGGATTTTTTTGTTCAAACACAGCTAAAAAGCACGAAAACCCTGATGGCACACGATATACAGCTTTATATTTAGAAAATAAAAGTAATATCACAATTGACGGAAATGGTGCTACCTTACTCATTCACGGCAAAATGACTCCCCTTTTATTTAACAATTGCGAAAATATTACAGTTAAAAATCTTACTATTGATTATGCTTGTCCCACAATGGCTGAATTTAAAGTACTTTCAAACGAAAACGGTACTTGTATTATTGAAATTAATAAAGATATACTTTACAGAATTGAGGGTAATAATTTAATCTGGCAAGGTGAAAATGATTTAAAAGGTGCTCCCTACTGGGAAGATTCTTATATCGGAAATCGCAGACACATTAAAATATTTGACCCTGAAACTGAAATTAGCAGAGATTTTCCAAGAGCAGATTTAAATTTTGAAAGCATTGAAGATTTAGGTAATAACCAATTAAGAGTTGTTCTTGAAAAGAAAGACGCGGACTTTGAAGCAGGTTGCATTTATCAGACAAGAAATATTGTACGTGACCAGACAGGGAGTCTATTTCAAAGATGCAAAAACCTGACTTTTGAAAATTTAAGAATTAAGTTTATGCATGGCTTAGGTATGGTTTCTCAGTATTGCGAGAATGTTACATATAAAAACTGTGATTTAACCCCTGACGAAAACAGAACGATAACAAGTACAGCAGATTTCTTTCAGTTTTCAGGTTGCAAAGGTGATTTAGTAGTCGAAAACTGCAAGGCACAAGGTGCTCACGATGATTATATTAATGTTCACGGCACTCATTTGAGAATAATTGAAGCAAATTATAAAGATAATTCAATAGTTGTTCGCTTTATGCATGATGAAAGCTGGGGTTTTCAGGCGTTTGAAGTTGGTGACGAGCTTGAATTTATTAAATGGGACACTCTTCAACCCTACGATACAACAAAAGTTGTTGCATTTAATAAATTGAATGTTACTGACATTTTATTAAATTTTGACAGACCTTTACCTGAAATAGAAATTAACAAGGATGTTGTTGAAAATGCAACCTGGACACCAAATTTATATGTAAGAAATTGCGATTTCGGTGCTACAAGCGGAAGAGGTATTCTCTGTACTACCCGTGGAGAAGTTATTATTGAAAACAACAGATTTTATAAATTATGGGGTCCTGCTCTGCTTATGGAAGATGACTGCAATTTCTGGTTTGAATCAGGGTATTCAAAAGAAGTTATTTTCAGGAACAACCAAGTAATAAGCTGTGACCACGGTACCACCTACCCGGGTGCACCCGTTATTCGTTATACACCCAAAATTATGGATGAAAATTTCCAAGGTTATGTTCACGGGAACCTCATTATTGAAAACAACACTTTCAAAAATCCAATTGGTGAAAACCATGTTATATGGCTTGAATATTTAAATAAAACGGAAATCTTAAACAATATTTTTGATAAACCATATTTAATTAATAAAAAACAAGTTGGAAATATTTGTGACAAAAATAATATAGTTATATGATAAAAAAGAGTTAACTGAACCCAATCAGTTAACTCTTTAAAATTCTTTTAATGCGTCAAAAGTAACATCGCAACAAAGAGCAATGCAATTACCCAGGAGCTACCCTTAATTTTCTTAATATCACCGCAGAAAACGCTGATTATTACATAGGAAATAAGACCGAATGCAATACCGTAGGAAATATTGTATGTAAACGGCATAATTGCAAGAGTAAGGAATGCAGGCACTGCTACCTTGAAATTGTCCCAATCAATATTTTTAATAGAACCCATCATGAGAAGACCGACATAAATAAGAGCGGCTGCAGTTGCACAACTTGGAACAAGCTGAGCAATGGGGCTTAGAAACATTGCAATAAAGAAGAAAATACCGCAGAAAACAGATGTAAGACCCGTTCTGCCACCTGCTGCAACGCCCGCATTAACCTCGCTGAAGGTAGTAACGGTTGATGTACCGCAAATTGCACCGGTGGTTGTAGCGATAGCATCGGAAAGCATACCTCTGTTCATATTAAGGGGTTCGCCCTTTTCATCAAGCAAGCCTGCACGCTCACAGGCAGCGTAGAGAGTGCCGAGAGTATCAAACATATCAACCATACAAAATGCCAATGCGGTTGTGATAATTGTAAGAATGAGATTAGCACTACCATGATCTGCTGTATAAGCAGAGAAATCAAAACCATCTGTAAAAACTTTAAATAAAGATTGAGAACCAAATTCTTTGAAAGCCTGAACAGGACTGATAACGTTAATGTTGATTTGTGAATAAAAGCCATCAACTGTAAGTCCAAGTAGATAATAGAGTGCCATACCGCCAATTATACCGATAAGAACCGCGCCCTTGATTTTTTTATGAGACATTATAACAATTGCAAGAAGAGTGAAAATTGTTACAACTAAGGGCATTATATCTCCCCAGCTTTGTGTAAGCAAATTAAATGATGCGAGGTCAACACAGGTTGATTCATCAGGAACAACAATTCCTGCATTCTGAAAACCCAAAAGCGCAATAAAAAGACCGATTCCCGACGGAATCGCAACCCTTACTGCATCAGGTAAAGAATCAAAAATTTTCTTGCGAAGACCCGTAACAGTTAAAAGAATGAAAACTATACCCTCAATTAAAATGAGTACAAGAGCATTTGCATAAGAAAGACCGAAACCGATACAAACCGTATATACGAAGAACGCATTTAATCCCATACCGCTTGCTTGTGCCAAAGGTAAATTAGCAAGTAAACCTGCTAAAATTGTTCCTACAACTGCTGAAATTGCTGTTGCAATATAAATTGCACCATAGGAAACACCAAGAGGATTGGAACCATCACCAAATGGGTCTGAAAACATATTTGCATTTACCATAAGAATATAAACCATTGCAAAAAATGTTGTCATACCTGCAATGAATTCTGTTTTTACGGATGTTCCACGTTCCTTAATTTTGAAAAACTTTTCCATCTTCCTACTTCCCTTCAGATAATTACACTCATTATAATACAAAATAATACAAATTTCCACATAAAAACTTTATTTATGATTTAATTTCACCTTTAAAAATCTATATACTTATTTCAAAAAATCTTTAAGCCACAGAAAATGGGAAGGTCTGTGGAATTTAGGCTTCATTGTAGGATTCAAAGCCATTAAATGCTTGTCCATTTCTCCCCCATCGGTTTCCAATCTGTATACATTGAAATAGATTTCGCCGTTACCTGATAATATTTTATTTTTAGGAAAGCTTACTATCGCTTCATAAGAATTTTCTGTGCAAACTACATTGCTTTCCACAAAAGGCTCTTCTATAAAATTAATTTCCAATATAGGAACTCCATTTTCGTCATCGCCTTTGTTCTCCATAAGAGCACACATAATCTTATTTTCAGGGCTGATTTCTATTTCATAATAAAATCTTCTTTCAGGGTCAGAACCTATTAAAACTTCACAGGCATCGCCCTCAGAATGAATGTCGTTATAATTATGATGTGGACAATAAAATTCAGTATGCTCTGCAAAAAACTTAAAAGTTAATATATCGTTATTTTCGCTGATATCAACTGTTGTCTTGTGTGGAGTAACTAAACCATCTCTGCAATTTCTTAATTCATACTGCATACTATATAAGCTCACTTTCTAAAATTCCTATACTTTCCCTACCAAGTAAGTTGTTTGAAACATTACGTGCATTAAAATACAGCCTGAATTTATTATCATAATATGTAAGGCAGCAAGCATAAACATATTGCGCCATCCAATTACTGTCACCGCATTTCTGAGGCACTAAAAAGTACTTTATAAACTCAAAATTCACACCATCATCGGATTTTAAAAGAACAATCGACGAATGGCTTTTGCCCTCCTTTTCAAATAATCCGTTTTGTAAACCGATGTAGCAATCTTTTAGTTTATATACTTTTAGACACCCGGAACAAAGATTAAGATATTCTATATCTTTACTTGGTTTAATTATGGGTTCGTTTAGTGATGTGTAATTTGATGTTATATTATCGCTTTCAGCAAAGGAAATGTATCTCGGTTCGCAGAAGCCACAGTCTTTAATAAAAGTCTGTCCACAAGAATAATAAAGTCTATTTTTGCCTTCTATATTTATTAAAAAGGGGTTTGAAATAGCTTGTCCGTTCTCGTCAACCTCATAATATCTTGTGTTACCTAAAACTAAATATGGCTTTGACCAGTTTTTTAAATCAACAGATTCTGTGCAATATATTTCCGATTTCCATTTACCGCCAAACACCGCAATAGCATTTTCAATAGGTGTTTTTGTCTTTTCATAAAAAAGATAATATTTCCCATCAATATAATTGATATTGGGGCGCATTGCATTTTTTACAATTCTCCCCTTTTTACTAAAACTGATACCATCTTTGCTATCATACATATACACACCGAAAAAAGTATGGCAAAATAAATGCCACAACCCATCGTGCGAAACCTCGGGAGTTAACACACTTGGGTCAGCAACTACGAAGCTATTAAGAGGATTTTTTAATATTGGGTTATTCTCATATAATTTAAATTCTAAATTACTGAATTCATCAAAAGTTATATTTTGCATTTGGCACCTCAAGTTTTTCTATATATTAGCATAAAACAAAAGCCTTTCGCAACAAATATTACGAAAGACTTTTAATAATTTTCTTATTCGCACTAGCTCCTGAAAAAGATAACTTAAACAATTTTGCTTGGGTATTTTTACTTGTGGGATTTACATTATCTGTATTATCCATAAGGTATGGACTATTAGATTTTTCGTTGCCATAGTGTTGCCACGCTGACAAGGATATTATAATCGATTATCTGTTAAAT